>NZ_CP071868.1:627875-1255750 GCF_017569225.1 Pengzhenrongella sicca | reverse complement strand
GCGATATCGCTCTACTGGTTCACGAACAGCGCCGCGTCGTCGGCCCGCATCTACTGGGAGAACAAGGCAGGCAGCATGGCTGGCCCCAAGCTGACGCTGCCGGTCGCGGTCACCGTGTTCCCCCGCGACATCCCGCTCCTGCCCCGAAGCTGGATCGACGACACCTACACCAACCTGATCCACTACGGGGAGGCCGACAAGGGCGGACACTTCGCAGCGTTCGAGCAGCCCGAGATCATGGTCAGCGAGATCCGTGCGGGCTTGCGGAGCCTTCGCGTCTAACGGGAACTCAGGACGCTCACCCGGATCTTTCGCACGTTGTGGGTGTTCGCTCGCGGGGGCGGCGTGGCAGATCTCTGCGCACACTGCTCACCGACAATTGCGTTGCGGTCTTGCCTTCCTTTAGCGGAGAAGCTGACGTTCAACGAGGCTCGTTCTGCGCGTTGTAGGAATGGGCGACGGATCATTGCGGGCCATCGCCGAGCGAGGCCGTCGGTGGTGTACTGGCGGCCCCAGCTCGCCTTTCGATGGCGCGTTGGAGCACGACGGCGTCACGGCGCAGTAGTCGGGTGCTGTCGTCGTGGGCGAGTCTGTCGGGATCTCGCAGGGCGGCCCGAGCGTGGTCATGGGTTCGACCCGCAAGACTGCCTCCCAGTTGTGGCCACCAGGGAAGACACCGAGGACGACCACGAGCTCGTCGCCTGACTCGTCGACGTCGTAGGCGATGAGCGTCCGCTTCTTGACCGTGGTGGTCCGCATTCCGGCTCAGGCTTCGTCGCGACCTCGACCCGCGAGCGGGAAGACCAAGATCGGCGTCGATGTGGTCGAGGGCCGCTCTGACGAAGCGCTCGGCGGTGTCAGCGGAAGGGTTCCCGGTGATCCACTCACTTCAAAGGACACGCTGGCGATCGCTCGCCACAGAGCGACAGCACGCACTCGGCGCTGGGCGACAGTTAGAAGCCAGCATCAACAAGAGAGTACCTGCGGCAGCCTAGGCAGCGGCGCCCGCTATCAATTATGAGTAAGCCCTGCTGCGAAAGGTGTCGCGTTCTCCCAACGCAAACGCGCCTTCCAGGGCATCGTCAACAATACGCCGAGGAACCCTTCATGGGTGTCCTCACGCGCCTCACCGTCCGGTGTTCGCACCCGGTAGGTTGTAATTCCCCGACCCTTACCCACCTCGACGAGGCCAGCTGCCGCCGCATCCAGAATCGCTCGCACGACCTCGACGCTTGCCGCCGTCCGCGGCAGTTCCCACCCCGGTGCGTCGCCGACCCCAACGATGATGTCTTCCGCCGAGTGCATCCACCACACACGAACCGCCCCCTGCGCTGTAGGGACTACATCGGCTCCCTCCACAACGCCGGTGTCGCTATCCTGGGCGACCGTTGCGACGCCGGTGAACCGGTCGGCGAGATCGCCGGCGAGGCGACGCAGGTCGGCCGTGATCTTGTCCAGAGGTAGAGGCCCGGGTTCCGGAATGTGCATAGCGACCATCGTGCGGCACTCCTCATCGTTCAGCCGAATTGTGAGGCTGAGCAGGCGGATGTCGCCCACTGAGGAACATGATGCACGGAACTCACACCCTGACACTCATAGCCGCATTTGTCTCCGCCGCTTGATGGCCGGGCACCTACGCGTCGTCCACCGACCGGGGACTTCCTAGTTCGAGGCGCGTTCCTAATCCTCTGAGGGCTCGAGCACTGGCACCGTGATTGGGCGGGCATCTGGACCCCGCACGAGGAGAGCACTCGTCGGGAGTTCCTTCGACAGGAGCCGCCCGACCGCGCGCTCGGCGCCGGGCCCGCAGCGAGAGCTCGGGCCGCGACGCGGCTCCCCCGAGAATCACGCCGAGGTCGCCAAGACCCGGCTAAGGAGTGGGCCCGGGGCGCGGCTTGCGACGGACCAGCGACCAGGTGGCCACTCCCGCCGCCTTCATCCGGCGGAGCAAGATCTCGGCCCACGTGAACTCCGCGGCCAGGATCGCGACGCCCGCGAAGACGGTGAGCAGGCCCGGGCCGGGCAGCACGAGCATCGCGATCCCTGCGATGACCAAGGTGCTCCCCACGAGCCCGACAACGGCCCACCGGACCGGGCGCGGCAGGAAGTCGAGCGCGGACCGGACTCGCTCCGGCAACGGCAGCGGCCGATGCGGCTCGCCGACGACGGCGTCGGGGCCTGCGTCGGCGTCGCCGTCGTCGCTGGCGTCATCGTGGGCGGTCGGGCCGTGCGAGTCCATCCCCCATTGTGCACGGCCGCTCTTCGTCGCTGTCGACAATCCTCTAGTGGGGTTCGGCAGGGTCGTCGGCAGCGATCCAGCCCGGCGCGTCGAGGCGCACGCGTGCGCTGCCCACCAGGTCCGAGAGCTGGGCTTCGAGCTCCCTGAGCTGGTGGTCGCCTATCTGCTTGGCCCAACGATCGCGCAGGTCGTCGAAGATCGATTCGGCTTCGTGGAGCATGGCGAACCCCCGCTCGGTCACGTGCAGCCGCATGCGGCGCCCATCCGTCGGGTCGACCTCGCGGGCGATGTACCCACGGTCCTGCAGCACCGCGATCGTCTTCGCCGCAGCCTGCTTCGACACCGACATACGTCGGCCCAGCTCGGACGCGCTGCTTGCGCCCGAGGCGATCGCGCGGATCGCGAAGTCGTGCACGGGTCGCACGTCCTCGTGCCCGCGACGGGCCAGCTCGAGCTGGGCCGCGTCGGCCAGGGAACGGAAGCCGCCGAGAAGGAGCAACGCGAGGTCGGCACCTGAGCGGGACATGCGGCAAGCGTACGACGAGCCCTCGACAACGACAGCCAGGTTGTCTATTATTATCGACAACCTAGTTGTCCAACAAGGGAGAGCATCATGACCACCGCAACGACGGCCTTGCTGCCGGGCGCCACGCACCACCGCGTGGACGTCAACGGGACTCACCTGCACTACGTGGCGGCCGGGACCGACGGCTCCCCTGTCCTGCTGGTGCATGGATTCCCGGAGACCTGGTGGACGTTCCACAAGGTCATCCCGTTGCTGGCGGCGAACCACCGCGTGTTCGCTGTCGACCTGCGGGGCTTCGGTGACTCCGACACCGGTCCCGGCGAGCACGACTCCGCGACCTCGGCCGAGGACCTCCACCAGCTCATCGAGCGGCTCGACGTGGGCCCGATGCACGTGACCGGGCAGGACATCAGCGGGGCGACGGTGTTCCGGCTCGCGACCACTCACCCTCTCGACGCGCGCAGCCTCACCGCGATCGAGATGGGACTGCCGGGCTTCGGCCTCGAGGCGCTGGCAGACGTCACCCACGGTGGGGCCTGGCACATCGGCGTCCTGGCCGCTCCCGGCATCGCGGAGCTGCTCCTGTCGGGCCGGGAGCGCGAGTTCCTGGGCCAGTTCGCCTTCCCCGCCATGAGCGCGACCCCCGGGGCGATCACCGACGCCGACCTCGACGAGTTCGTCAGGACGTACTCGCGACCGGGCGGCTTCCGCGGCGCCAGCGGCCTCTACCGTTCCATGCTTCGCGAGGGCGCGGACATCACGGCCCTCGCCGCCGCGCACCCGCTGACCATGCCGGTGCTCGCCGTCGGCGCGGGCGGGGGCGGCTTCACCGCCGACACCCTCGCTCACGTCGTCGCCGGCGACCTTCGGTCGGTGACGCTCGACGGCGTCGGTCACTACGTTGCCATGGAGGCTCCGAACGTGCTCGCAGCGACCCTGGTCGACTTCTTCCGCAGCATCGACTCGCGCTGAGCGGGGTCGATCAGCGCGCCGAATCGGTGGGGAGCCAGGCTCGGTCCCGGCGCACCCACTCGCGATGCGTCTCGGCGGGCCGCAGGCGATCGCCGAGCCACCAGGTGGCGTCCGGGTCCCACCCGGCCAACGTCGTCGTCGCGCCGCGCCCCACGGGCACGGCCTGCCCCGAGGTCGTCAGCCAGGCGAGCACGCTGACGTGCACCCCGTCGTAGTCCGCCGACACGGCCGACCAGTCGGGGATCGTCCAGTCGCCGGCGCGCGCCGGGACCGTGCCGAACCAGTCGGGCCCGCGCGAAGAGGTCACGGTCAACGGATACGTCGCCACCAGCGACGCCCAGGCCTGGGGCCCGTCGATCTCCAGGACGCGGGCATCGACGTCGACGGCGCACGGCACCAGCTCCGCGGACTCCCAGCCCTGCTCGTCCTCCGTCAACCACAGCGACGCGGACCCCGCGTCGCCCAGCGCGCGCGTCGTCAGGTCCAGCCCGGCAAGCGCCGGCGTGACCCACCACGTCCCGCCGACGGCGGCGCGCTCCTCCTCGAGCACGCCGTCCCGCCACCGGTGCAACCGCTCGGCGGCGGTGCCGCGCGGGGCGCGGGCGACGGTCGCCGGCTCAAAGCGGATGCGGACCTGAGCCTCGCGGGCCACCGGCTCGGACCACCACGCCGCGTGCGGATCGGCCAGGACGGCGTCGGCGATCCGGCCCAGCCCGGCCCGGACCGCGGGGTGGGTGAGCACGACGTCCTCGGCGTCCGGCGGTTGCCAGCCCATGGCGGACGTCACCGTGTCGGCCAGCGCCGCGAGCAGCTCGCGCGGGCCGACGGTCGCGCCGGGAGCGGCGTCGGCCAGCACCTCGCTGAGTGCGCGTGCGGGCCGCGGCTCCGGAGCGAGCTCGTCGGTCGTCGCCGCGACGAGGTAGAGGACGGTGCGGCCGCCGTCCCCCCGTGCCGCGTGCACCCGGCTCGCCTCGGCACCCATGGCGCTTCGGACGTCGTCGCCGTTCGAGCCTCGCAGCGCAAGCTCGTAGCACAGGCGTCGACCCCGCACGGCGCCCACGAGGTCGTCAGCCGTCATCACGTGCCCACCCGTCGACGCGCCGGGCCCGCCGCCGCCGGAGGTCACCCGACGATGGCGCCGGCGAGGGCGACGCCGAGGATCTCGGCGGCCCGGTGCGACGGGTGCAGCCCGTCGGTCGTCATGCCGGGCCCGTACCGGTCGTCCGAACGCAGCCCGACCATCGCGTCCACGAAGGTCCAGCCCTGCGCGCGCACGAACGGCTCGAGCTCGCGGTTGAACCCGCGCGCGGACGCCGGTCGGTCGTCGCGCGGCGGGATGGCGGACACGACGACCCGCGGCGCGCCCACGGCCCGCGCGATGGTCACGAGGTTGGCCGTCGTCGCCTCGAAAGACACGCCGTGCGCGAGGTCGTTCGTCCCAGCGATGATCACCAGCACATCCGCCTCGACGGCCCGGGCGTGCTCGACCATGTCAGCCGTCTGCGCGCCGCCGCGGGCCCAGCCCCCGACGAACGCCACCTCCGGCCCGGTCGCGAAGTTCACCCACGAGTCATCGCCCACGCGCAGCCCGGCGAAGTCAGCGCTGTTCGCGTTCGTGATCGAGTCGCCGACCGCCGCGAACCGCACGACCGTCGCGCCGGCGTCGTCGGCCCCGGCGGCGACCGCACCCGAGGGCTCGAGCCCCGTGCGGCTGGCCACGACGGCCAGGCCGATGGCGACGACGGCGAGCGCGGCCCCGCAGGCCCGGAGCCAGGCACGCCGCGGCGTCGCCGGGCGATGCCACCTGCGCCGAGTGCTCACGCGCTGACCCTACGTCCGCAGTGGGCCCTATTTGGTGAGCTGGAGCAGCATCTCGACCGTTCCCGCGTCCTCGACCTTCACGAAGCCGAGGTCCGGGGCTTCGATGCCGTAGTCGGAGAAGGACACGGGGATCGACCCGGACACCTCGACGCCCGTCGCCGTCGTCTGCGCCTCGAGGTCGACGGTGACGGCCGCGGTGACGCCGGCGATCGTGAGGTCGCCGGTGGCCTGGACCGAGGCGACCCCGGCGGTGATGGCGCCGATGTCGACCGGCGAGGTGAGCGTGAAGGTCGAGGTCGGGAAGTCGGCGGTGTGCAGGATGTCGAGGAACTGCCCGTCCCGGCCCGAGTTGTCCGTCGCGACAGTCGTCATCGAGACGGTGACCGCGGCCGCCGTCAGGTCGGTGCCCGCGATCGTGACGGTTCCGTCGACGTCGTCAGTGCGTCCCACCACGGTGACGTCCTGGTTGTTCAGCACCTCGTCGACCCGGTAGCCGGCCTGCGAGCCGTCGCCGACCGTCCACGCGCCCGACAGGTCGCCGGCTGCCGTCCCGGCGCCGTCGGCGCCGTCGGCGCCGTCGGCGTCGCCCGCGCCGTCGGCCGTCGGTCTCGGGGTGGAGGTCGCGGTCGAGAGCCCGAGCGCCTCGGGCGCCTTGCCGTTCTCGTATCTCGCGTACAGCGCGGTACCGCCGACGACGGCGACGAGAACGACGGCGACAGCGATCAGGGCGATGAGCAGCTTCTTGCGCACGGACAGGTCCGATCGTCGAGGAATAGGTGAACACGCAAGTAGTTCAGTCTCTCCTGGGAGGAGGCTGGGAGCCGTCGACCCGCGGACCCGCGTTGCCAGGTCCGGGCGCAGGCGCTACCGTCGCGGTACCGACGCCGAGGCAACCTGAGGAGGGACGCGCGATGGCTCAGCTCCATGGCACGTCCTGCTCGTGCGCTCGCCTCGCGCCCGCCTGCCGCTGTCTGTAGAGCGCTGGCCTCGTCCCGTCCTGCGTGACCACCCGAACGGGTGAGATCCGGACGGCCCCCCAGCGCTCGGCCCGTCTGGCACCCCCGTCGTCGATCCCGGCCCACCCGGCCCGCGGAACACCCACGGCACTCGTTCGGTTCAGTCTGCATCCACCCCGGCCGCACCGCGGCCCGTCCCCATGAGGATCCATGTCTCGCATCTATGACGATGTCACCAAGCTGGTCGGCAACACTCCCCTGGTCCGGCTCAACAAGCTCACCGAGGGGATCGACGCGACCGTCGTCGGCAAGCTCGAGTTCTACAACCCCGCCAGCTCGGTGAAGGACCGCATCGGCGTCGCGATCGTCGACGCCGCCGAGGCGTCCGGCGAGCTCAAGCCCGGCGGCACGATCGTCGAGGCCACGAGCGGCAACACCGGCATCGCGCTCGCGATGGTCGGCGCGGCCCGCGGCTACGACGTCGTGCTGACGATGCCCGAGACGATGTCGCGCGAGCGGCGCGCTCTGCTGCGCGCGTTCGGCGCGGAGCTCATCCTCACGCCCGGCTCGGGCGGCATGAAGGGCGCGGTGGACAAGTCCAACGAGATCGTCGCCGAGCGCCCGGGTGCGATCCTCGCGCGGCAGTTCGCCAACCAGGCGAACGTCGACATCCACCGGCGCACGACGGCCGTCGAGATCTGGGACGACACCGACGGCGCGGTCGACATCGTCGTCGCTGGCATCGGGACCGGCGGGACGATCACGGGCGTGGGACAGGTGCTCAAGGAGCGCAAGCCCGGCGTGCAGATCGTCGGGGTCGAGCCGGCCGAGTCGCCGATCCTCAACGGCGGCGCGCCCGGCCCGCACAAGA
Source organism: Pengzhenrongella sicca (assembly GCF_017569225.1). Classification (GTDB taxonomy): domain Bacteria; phylum Actinomycetota; class Actinomycetes; order Actinomycetales; family Cellulomonadaceae; genus Pengzhenrongella; species Pengzhenrongella sicca. The sequence goes on along the minus strand of NZ_CP071868.1, from coordinate 1,248,365 downwards.
TCCAGGGCATCGGCGCGAACTTCGTGCCCGAGATCCTCGACCGCACGATCTACGACGAGATCATCGACGTCGACGCCGAGACCGCCGTCGCCGTGGCGCGCGACGCCGCCAAGCGCGAGGGCCTGCTCGTCGGGATCTCGTCCGGCGCCGCGATCCACGCCGCGATCCTGCTGGCGAAGCGCCCGGAGAACGCGGGCAAGCTCATCGTCGTGATCATCCCGTCGTTCGGCGAGCGCTACCTCACCTCGGTGCTGTACGCGGATCTGCTCGACTGATGCCCGACCTGCGGCGGTTTCTCACCGTGCTGCGCGAGGACCTCGAGGTGGCCCGGCGGCGTGACCCCGCAGCGCGGACGGTGATCGAGGTGGCCCTGGGCTACCCCGGCGTGCACGCGATCTGGATCCATCGGCTCTCGCACCGGATGTGGCGCGAGCCCGGCCTGCGGTTGGCCGCCCGGCTGCTCTCCCAGGCAGCCCGGGCGGCGACCGGGGTCGAGATCCACCCGGCGGCGCGCATCGGTCGGCGGCTGTTCATCGACCACGGCATGGGCGTCGTGATCGGCGAGACGGCCGAGGTGGGCGACGACGTGACCCTGTTCCACGGCGCGACGCTCGGCGGCAAGGCGATGCACCACGGCAAGCGGCACCCGACCCTGGGCGACGGGGTCGTGGTCGGCGCGGGCGCGAAGATCCTCGGCCCGGTCTGGATCGGGTCCGGGGCGCAGATCGGCGCGAACGCCGTCGTCATCACGGACGTCCCGGCGGGGGCGATCGCCGTCGGCGTGCCGGCCCGCATCCGGCACCGGCCGTCGTCTCAGGTCGCGGAGATCTACATCGACGACCCGGCGATCTACATCTAGCGGCGGCCGGGCCGATCTCGCGGTGCCGGGCCCATCCCGCGGCGGCCGGGCCGATCTCGCAGCGGCAGGGCGCCGCGTGGGGCACCATGGGGTATCTCGACGTCGAGATGACTGCGATGAAGGAGCCCCGATGCGCCTCGGATACCACACCGGCTACTGGTCGGCCGGCCCGCCACCCGGGGCCCTCGACGCGGTGCTCGAGGCCGAGCGGCTCGGCTTCGACTCGGTCTGGACCGCCGAGGCCTACGGGTCCGACGCGCTCACGCCGCTGGCCTGGTGGGGCGCGCAGACCCGGACGGTCCGGCTCGGCACCGCGATCGCCCAGCTGTCCGCGCGCACGCCGACCGCCGCCGCGATGGCCGCCCTCACGCTCGACCACCTCTCGGGCGGTCGGTTCACGCTCGGGCTCGGCGCGTCCGGCCCGCAGGTGGTCGAGGGCTGGTACGGCCAGCCCTACCCGCGCCCGCTGGCCCGGACCCGCGAGTACGTCGCGATCGTGCGCGAGGTGCTCGCGCGCGAGGCCCCCGTCACCTACGACGGCGCGTTCTACTCGCTGCCCCTGCGCAGTGGCTCGGGCCTGGGCAAGGCCCTGCGCTCGACCGTCCACCCGCTGCGCGCCGACCTGCCGATCCACCTCGCCGCCGAGGGGCCCAAGAACATCGCGCTGTCGGCGGAGATCGGGGACGGCTGGCTCCCCCTGTTCTACTCGCCGCGCGTGGACGAGACCTACCGCGAGCTGCTCGCCGAGGGCTTCGCCCGCCGCGCCGCCGCGCCGCCCGTGCGCAACCAACGCCCGGTAGAGGAGTTCGAGGTCAGCGCGACGGTCCCGGTGGTGGTGCACGACGACGTCGAACGCGCCGCCGACGTGGTCCGGCCGTTCATCGCGCTGTACGCCGGCGGCATGGGGGCGAAGGGGGCGAACTTTCACCGGGACGTGCTCGTGCGGCTCGGCTACGGCGCGGCCTGCGACGAGATCCAGGCCCACTACCTCGCGGGCCGGCGGGCCGAGGCGAGTGCGGCCGTTCCGCTCGAGCTGGTCGAGGACGTCGCGCTCGTGGGGTCGCCGGCGAAGATCGCGGCCGATCTCGCGGCCTGGCGGACGACGGCCGTCACGACCCTGATCGTGCAGGGCGAGGCGAGCTCGCTCGCGGTGGTCGCCGCGGCGCTGAACGCCCCGCGCTAGCGGGCTCGACAACGCCGATTCGCCACCCTCCGCGTCGATTCGCCACCGTCCGCGCGGCGATTCGCCACTCTCCGCGCGGAGCATGTGACCCGAGTGGCTCGATCGTCCGGTGGGACGTCCCAGCAACCCCACCCGCACCACCCGTCACGTGCTCCGCGCGCACGGCGCGAGCACCGGCCTGAATCTGGCCTCGACACGTCCGCGCCTGCACGCCCGGGCGCGCAGGCGAACCTGCCCGACGCGCGAGTGACGGGTGGTGCCGGTGGGACTCCTGGGATGCCACCTGAGTCACACGCGTCACTCCCGCCCCGATCGCGTCGGCGCGGTTCACCCGGGCCTGAGGGTGGTGTCGGCGGGTCAGACCTCGGCGACCGGGCGGGGATCGTCGGGCGGCAGGGTCGCCAGGCTCGGCGATGCCTCGTCGGCCGGCCACCACAACGCCTCGCGGAGGTCGACCCGCATGCCCTGCGCCGCGAGCGGCGTGCCCTCGCGCTCGAGCGTCGCGAGCGCCAGGGACAGCTGTGAGGCGGGCGGGCCGCCGGCGGCGTTGACGACGCGCCACCAGGGCACCCCGCCGCCGGCCCGCGAGAGCACCTGCCCGACCTGCCGCGGGCCACCTCGCCAGCGGCCCCCGTCGGCCACCAGCCGGTCGCCCACGACTTCGGCCACCGTGCCGTACGTCATCACCCGACCCGACGGGATCGTCTGGACAAGGTCCAGCACCGCCTCGAGGTAGTCCTCGTCCACGTGCACCCTCAATCTCGGTAGATGAGCACCAGCGCGCGGTCGTCGGACTCGCCCGCCTTCACGCCCGCAAGGACAGCCTCTGCTCCCCCGCGCCGGGTGGCAACAACCCGCTCGGCGACGCCGATGAGCCGGTCGATCCCGAGCTCGAGGTCGGACCCGGGGGTCTCGACCATCCCATCGGTGTAGAGCATCAGGGCATCGCCCGGGAGCATCACGCCGTTGTGCATCGTGAACGTCGGGTCGTCGACGACGCCGAGCACGGGCCCGCCGACCGTGTCGACGACCTCGAAAATCCCCGACCCGGCGTGCAGGTGCACGGCCGGCGGGTGGCCCGCCGTCGCGACCCAGTACTCGCCGCTCCTGAGGTCCACCGCGACGTGCACCGCGGTCGCGAAGCCCTCGTCCCAGTCCTGCCCGATGAGGTAGGCGTTGGCGGAGGCAAGGAACTGCTCGCTCGGCATCGCGCCGAGCAGGCCGCCGAACGCGCCGGAGAGCAGGAGCGATCGAACTCCGGCGGCCTGCCCCTTGCCGGAGACGTCGACCAGGCCGATCTCGAGCAGGCGCCCGCCGTCGGCCCGCGCCGCCACCACGAAGTCGCCGGAGAACGCCTCCGCATAGGCGGACCGCAGCGCGCTGTCGACCCGCCAGCCGGCCGGCAGCGGGGGGATCCGGCCGTGCGCCTCGAGGCGGTCGCGCAGGTCGACGAGCATGATGCCGCCGGCCGCGCCGCTCAGCCCGAGCCGCTCCCGGCTCCGGACGAACAGCAGGACGGCCACGAGCGCGAGCCCGTGCACGATCAGCACGCCCGGGTCGAGCTCGGCGCCCACGACGAGCTGCAGGTAGGCCAACTCGAGCACGATCACGAGGCAGACGACGGCGGTCCCGGCCAGGCCGAGCAGGAAGGCCGCCACCAGCAGGATGAGCAGCAGGAACGACGACGGGACCCACGCGCGGATCTGCTCGATGCCGAGCCCGGTCAGCACGACGAGCGCGACGAGCGCGACGGTCCCGATGAGGTGCAGCGACATGCCCGCGCCCCGCATGCGCACCGCGATGCGGCGCGTCAGGTCCGAGCGCTGCGGGGCTCGGGACACGGGGGTCGTCACGCCGTGAGGGTACCCAGGAACACGCGCCGGTGGTGCCCCGCGCACCCGGCCGATCCGACCGTGGGCGCGAGCGTGCGGGCGGCGGCCGGGCAATTCGCTCGCTTCGCAGGTCGCGGGGCACAACGATGGGCACCATGACGAACACCACCGCCGCTGCCCCCGCCGGCTACCGCCCCGTCGACCTGCCCGCCGCCCGACGGGCGGACGTCCTGGCCGTCGACCGCTCCGCGTTCCCGGCGAGCCCGATCCCCGACGACGCGGCGCCGTTCCCCGTCCCGCTGGACTGGACGCGGACCACCGGCCTCGAGCACGCGGACGGCACGCTCGCCGCGATCCACTCGTCCTACCCGTTCTCCCTGCCGGTGCCCGGTGCCGTCACCGCCTGCGCCGGCCTGACGTGGGTCGGCGTGCGCCCCGACCACCGCCGCCGCGGCCTGCTGACGGCGATGATCGCGTCCCACTTCGACCGCTCGCTCGCCCGCGGCGAGGCGGTCTCCGCGCTGTTCGCCGCCGAGCCGGCGATCTACGGCCGGTTCGGGTACGGCTCGGCGGCCGACGACCTGCACGTCACGCTCGGGCGCGGGGCGGCCCTGCGGCCCGTGCCGGGGTCGGCGGACCTCACCCTGCGGCTCGAGCGGATGACCGCCGCCGCGCACGGCGAGCTCGTGCACCGGGTGCACGGCCGCGCCGGCGCCGGCCGGCCCGGCTGGCTGGAGCGCACGACGGCCCCGCTGCAGGCCGCGTTCCTGGCCGACCCGCCGTCGAGCCGCGACGGCGCCGAGGAGCAGCAGATCGTGACGGTGCGCTCCGGCGACGACGTGCGCGGGTACGCGCTGCTGCGCCGCAAGGAGGCCTGGGTCGACTTCTCGCCGCAGGGGGTCGTCCGGGTCGCGGAGCTCGTCGCCGTGGACCCCGCCGCGACCCACCGGCTCTGGTCGTTCGTGCTCGACCTCGACCTCATGTCGACGATCGAGTCACCCAAGCTCGCGGCCGACGACGTGCTGCTCAGCCTGCTCGTCAACGTGCGGGTCACGCGGCCGCGGATCGCCGACAACGTCTGGATCCGCCTGCTGGACGTGCCCACCGCGCTCGCCGCGCGCCGGTACGCCGCGCCGCTGGACGCCGTGTTCGAGGTCACCGACGCGCTGCTGCCCGCGAACGCGGGGCGCTGGCGGGTGCGCACCGGGACGGGCGGGACCGACGTCGTCGGCTTCCCTGCGGAAGTCACGCCGAGCACCGAGCCCGCCGACCTCACGGTCGACGTGCGCGAGCTCGGGGCGGCCTACCTGGGCGGCCGGTCGCTCACGGCGTTCGCGGCTGCCGGCCTCGTGACGGAGCACCGCCCGGGCGCGCTGGCGAGCGCGACGACGGCGTTCGGCTGGCCCGTCGCGCCGCTGTGCAGCTGGACGTTCTAGGAGCAGAGGGACGTGCTAGCGCGCGGCCTCGTACGCAGCGAGCTGCGCGATGCGCCGCTGGTGGCGCGCGTCCCCGCTGAACGGCTCGGCCAGGAACGTGTCGACGAGCACGAGGGCGTCGTCGGGCGAGTGCATCCGGGCACCGATCGCGACGACGTTCGCGTCGTTGTGCATGCGGCCCAGGCGTGCGGTCTCCTCGCTCCAGGCCAGGGCCGCGCGCACGCCGGCGACCTTGTTCGCGGCGATCTGCTCGCCGTTGCCGGAGCCACCGATCACGACGCCGAGGCTGCCCGGCTCGGCGACCACGGCCTCACCGGCCGCCAGGCAGAACGCCGGGTAGTCGTCGTCGGCGTCGAACCCGTGGGCCCCGTGGTCGACGACGTCGTGACCGGCGGCGCGCAGATGCTGCGACAGGTGCTCCTTGAGCTCGTACCCGGCATGGTCCGCGGCGATGTGGATGCGCATGGACCCATCCTGCCGCACTTCACGGGCCCACCGACCGGCCCGGACCCGCGCGCGCGCGCAGCAGGTCACCTAGGCTTGCGCAAGCGGAACACCCTGGGTGCCACGCACCCGCCCGGACGAAGGAAGCTCCTCTCATGGCCCGAAGCGGCATCGACATCACCGCGCTCGACCCCGCCGTTCGTCCGCAGGACGACCTCTACGCGCACGTGAACGGCCGGTGGAACTCCTCGCACGTGATCCCGGCGGACCGCGCGATGGACGGCGCCTTCCGGGCGCTGCACGACCAGGCCGAGGAGCACGTGCGCGACATCATCACCGACGCCGCCACGACCGCCGTGGACGCCGACGCCGGCGCCGCCGCGGGCGTCGAGGCGCAGATCGGGAGCCTGTACGCGAGCTTCATGGACGAGACGACCGTCGAGGCCCTCGGCACCGCACCGGTGCGGACCGACCTCGCGCTGCTCGACGCCGCCGACTCCAGCGCGCAGCTCACGGGCACGCTCGGCACGCTGCAGCGCACGGGCGCGGCCGGCGCCCTTGGGTTCTGGGTCGACAACGACGCGAAGGACCCGACGCGGTACGTCGTGTACCTCGCCCAGTCGGGCCTCGGCCTGCCCGACGAGTCGTACTACCGCGAGGAGCGGTACGCCTCGATCCTCGCGGCCTACCAGCCGCACGTCGCGCGGATGCTGACCCTCGGGGGCTACGCCGCAGGCAGCGCCGCGGACGCGTGCGCCGCCCGCGTGGTCGCGCTCGAGACCAAGCTCGCGGCGGCCCACTGGGACGTCGTGCAGGACCGCGACGCCGACCTGACGTACAACCCCACGACCCTCGCGGCGCTCGCGGCGGACGCGCCCGGCTTCGACTGGCACGCGTGGGTGCTCGCGCTCGGGGCACCCGCCGGCGCCCTGGACGACGTCGTCGTGCGGGAGCCGTCGTACGCCCGCGGCTTCGCCGCGCTGTGGCAGAGCGAGTCGCTGGACGACTGGAAGGCCTGGCTCGCCTACCACGCGATCAGCGCGCGCGCCCCGTACCTGACGACCGCGCTCGTCGAGGCCAACTTCGACTTCTACGGCCGCACCCTCAGCGGCGCGCAGGAGGTGCGCGACCGCTGGAAGCGCGGCGTCGGCCTGGTCCAGGGCGTGCTCGGCGAGGCGGTCGGCAAGGTCTACGTCGAGCGGCACTTCCCCCCGGCGCACAAGGACCGGATGGCCCGCCTGGTCGACACCCTCATCGAGGCGTACCGCGAGTCGATCACCGCGATCGACTGGATGGGCGAGGGCACCAAGATCAAGGCGCTCGCCAAGCTCGACTCCTTCACCCCGAAGATCGGCTACCCGGTGAAGTGGCGCGACTACTCGGGCCTGGTCGTCGCCCCGGACGACCTCGTCGGCAACGTGCGCCGCGCCTGCGCGTTTGAGCAGGACCGCGAGCTCGCGAAGATCGGCACCCCGCTCGACCGCGACGAGTGGTTCATGACCCCGCAGACGGTCAACGCGTACTACAACCCGGGCATGAACGAGATCGTCTTCCCCGCGGCGATCCTGCAGCCGCCGTTCTTCGACTCCGAGGCCGACGATGCGGTGAACTACGGCGGGATCGGCGCCGTCATCGGCCACGAGATCGGCCACGGCTTCGACGACCAGGGGTCGAAGTACGACGGCGCGGGCCGGCTCGAGGACTGGTGGACGGCCCAGGACCGGGCCGAGTTCGAGACCCGGACCAAGGCGCTCATCGCGCAGTACAGCGCGTTCTCCCCCGTCCAGCTCGGCGGATCGCACCACGTCAACGGGGCGCTGACGATCGGCGAGAACATCGGCGACCTCGGCGGGCTCTCGATCGCGATCACCGCGTACCGGCTCGCCCTCGGCGGGCCGCTCGAGTCCGCGCCCGTCATCGACGGGCTCACCGGGCTGCAGCGCGTGCTGCTCGGGTGGGCCCAGGCGTGGCAGTCGAAGGGCCGCGACGAAGAGGTCATCCGGCGCCTGGCGACAGACCCGCACTCCCCGAACGAGTTCCGCTGCAACGGCGTGCTCAGCAACATCGACGAGTTCTACGCGGCCTACGACGTCGTGCCCGGCGACGCGCTCTACCTCGCCCCGGAGCAGCGCGTCCGGATCTGGTGAGCCGCTAGAACAGCTCGGAGCCGGCCTTCGCGAGCTTGAAGCCCTTGCCGGTCGGGTCGTGCTTGCACGTCACTCCGGTCGACGAGCTCGTGCACGTGAACTCGCCGACGGTCATCGACTGGCCGTACTCGAGCACGGGCGTGCCCGGCGCGGCTGCCCCCGGCAGCGCGCCCTCCACGCACGGGGTGTCCGCGCCCTCGGCGGTGACGGTGAGCACGGGGCCGACCGACCCGGCGCAGTCGGGCGCCTCGGCCGCGGGCGCGGTCGTGTTCGCGATGGTGCAGGTCGCGGCGTCCGCCGTGATCTCGCACGCGATGTTGCCGCTCGGCAGCGCGAACGTCGAGCCCGCGTCGGTCGACGGCTCGGCGGCGGCCGGGCTCTCGGGCGCGGCCGTCGCGCCCGCCAGGGGTCGGGGGTCCTCGGTGGCGTCGGCATCGGGCTCGCCCGAGCCCCCGATCGCGCCGGACAGGAAGAGTCCGAGGACCACGACGAACGCGAGCAGGAGCACCGCGTCGAACGCGATGAACGCCTTCATCCGCGGGCTGAGCCCGCGGCTAGGCGTACTCGGTTCGGCCGGCAACTGCTCCATCACGTAGCTCTCCTGTGCTCGCGACGCGCTTCGGGGCGCGCGTCTGCGGAGGTGACAGCATCACACGCTGCGCCGCGCGCCGTCACCTCGGCCCCGCGGCCCGCGTCGCCGGCTCAGGTGAAGTCGGGCCCCGCCGTGCGGGTGCGCTTGAGCTCGTAGAAGCCGGGCACCCCGGTCATGAGGACGAGGCCGTCCCACAGCCGCGCGGCGTCCTCGCCACGCGGGGCGGGCGTCATGACCGGCCCGAAGAACCCGACCCCGTTGATCGCGACCACGGGCGTCCCGACGTCCTCGCCGACCAACGAGATCCCGGCCGCGTGCGACGCGCGCAGCTGGTCGTCGTACTCGTCCGACGTCGCGTAGGCGGCCAGCTCGGCCGGCAGGCCGACCTCCGCGAGCGACTCGGCGAGGATCGCGGCGTCGTCGGTGCGCCCGCCGGGGTGGCGGCGCGTCCCGATCGCGTCGTAGAGCGGCTTGATGTACTTCTCGCCGTGCAGCTCGGCCGCCGCCACGATCACGCGCACGCCGCCCCAGGCGCCGTCCATCATGCGCCGGTAGGTCTCGGGCAGGTCGCGGCCCTCGTTGAGCACGGCGAGGCTCATGACGTGCCAGCGCAGGTCGATCTCGCGCAGCCCGGCGACCTCGTCCAGCCAGCGCGACGTCATCCACGCCCACGGGCACAGTGGGTCGAACCACAGGTCGACGACGGGGACGGCGTCGCGGGCGACGGCGTCGGAGGGTACGGCAGAGGTGTCCGGAACGGCGAGGGTGATCGGCACGGCGGTGGGTCCTGACGTCGACGGGCGGGGCGTGGCACGGCTCCGATGGGCCAACGCGGGCCGCCGTGGGATGATTCCGCGGTCCCGTCCGCTCGCCTGAGGAGTCCCCGCCGTGCCCGCTGAGAACCTGACCCGCGATGAGGCCACCGAGCGTGCCGCGCTGCTCTCGGTCGCGTCCTACCAGGTCACGCTGGACCTGACCGCGGGGCCGACGACGTTCACCTCGGCCACGGTCGTCCGCTTCAGCGCCGCGGCCGGCGCGAGCACGTTCATCGACCTGATCGCGCCGACGGTGCGCGAGATCGAGCTCAACGGCGTCGCGCTCGACCCGGCCGTCGCCTTCGCGGACTCGCGGATCCAGCTGGAGCACCTCGCGGCCGAGAACGTGCTGCGTGTCGTGGCGGACTGCGCGTACACGCACACCGGCGAGGGGCTGCACCGCTTCGTCGACCCGGTCGACGACGAGGTCTACCTCTACACGCAGTTCGAGGTCGCCGACTCGCGCCGGGTGTTCGCCGTCTTCGAGCAGCCCGACCTCAAGTCGGTGTTCACGTTCGACGTCACGGCGCCCGCGCACTGGACCGTGGTGTCGAACCAGGCCACGCCCGAGCCCGTCGCCGTCCCGGCCTCCCCCGCCGCCGCGCGCTGGACGTTCGCGCCGACCGCGACCATCTCGAGCTACATCACGGCGATCGTCGCGGGCCCGTACGCGCGCGAGACCGGCGAGCTCACCAGCTCGGACGGGCGGACGATCCCGCTCGGGGTGCTCTGCCGCGCCTCGCTCGCGAGCCACCTCGACACCGACAACATCCTCGACATCACGCGCATCGGCTTCGCGTTCTACGAGAAGTCGTTCGGCCGGGCCTACCCGTTCGACAAGTACGACCAGATCTTCGTGCCCGAGTTCAACGCCGGCGCGATGGAGAACGCGGGCGCCGTGACCTTCCGGGAGTCCTACGTCTTCCGGTCCAAGGTCACCGAGGCCACCGTCGAGCGCCGCGCGATCACGATCCTGCACGAGCTGGCCCACATGTGGTTCGGCGACCTCGTCACGATGCGGTGGTGGAACGACCTGTGGCTGAACGAGTCGTTCGCCGAGTACGCGTCGACGCTGGCCGCGGCGGAGGCGACGCGCTGGACCGGCGCGTGGACCACGTTCTCCTCGCTCGAGAAGTCGTGGGCGTACCGGCAGGACCAGCTGCCCTCGACGCACCCGATCGTCGCCGAGATCCGGGACCTGGCCGACGTCGAGGTCAACTTCGACGGCATCACCTACGCCAAGGGCGCGAGCGTGCTCCGCCAGCTCGTGGCCTGGGTCGGCCAGGAGCACTTCTTCGCGGGCGTGCAGGCCTACTTCGCCAAGCACGCGTTCGGCAACACGACCCTGCGGGACCTGCTCGTCGAGCTCGAGACCGCGAGCGGGCGCGACCTGTCGCAGTGGTCCAGCCGCTGGCTCGAGCGCGCGGGCGTCACGCTGCTGCGCCCCGAGATCACGACCGACGCGGACGGCGTCATCACCTCGTTCGCGGTGCTGCAGGAGGTCCCGGCCGAGCACCCCGTGCAGCGCCCGCACCGCCTCGCCGTCGGCGGCTACGACCTCGTGGACGCCGACGACGGCGCGACGCGCCTCGCGCGGACCGTGCGGATCGAGCTCGACGTCGACGGCGCGCGCACCGAGGTGCCCGAGCTCGTGGGGCGCCGCCGGCCCGACCTCCTGCTCATCAACGACGACGACCTCGCGTACGCGAAGGTCCGGCTCGACCCCACCTCGCTGGCCACGGCGACGGCGCACCTCGGTTCGTTCACCGAGTCGCTGCCCCGCACGCTCGTGTGGGCGGCGGCGTGGGACATGACGCGCGACGGCGAGTGGGCGGGCCGCGACTTCGTCGAGCTCGTGCTCGGCAACCTCGCGCACGAGACGGACTCGTCGGTGCTGCTCGTGCTGCTGCGCCAGCTGTCCACGACGCTCGAGGTCTACGTGGCCGAGGAGCACCGCGTGGCCGCCTCGCAGGCCGCCGGCGACCGGCTGTGGGAGCTCGCGCAGGGCGCCGCGGCCGGCAGCGACGCGCAGCTCCAGCTCGCCAAGGCCTTCGCGGCGCGCGCGATGACGCCCGGCCAGCTCGACGTCGTCGCCGCGCTGCTCGACGGCTCCCGCACGCTCGAGGGGCTGACCATCGACACCGACCTGCGCTGGGAGCTGCTCACGTCGCTCGTCGTCGGCGGGCGCGCGGGTTCGGCTGAGATCGACGCCGCGCTGGCCGACGACGCGACTGCGTCGGGCGAGCGGGAGGCCGCCGGGGCGCGGGCCGCGATCGGGACGCCCGAGGCGAAGGCCGCCGCGTGGCACGCGATGGTCGAGCTGGACACGCTGCCCAACGCGCTGCTCGAGACGTCGATCGGCGGGTTTGCCGACGTGCTCGACCGGTCCCTGCTCGTGCCCTACGTCGAGAAGTACTTCGACGCGCTCGAGCACGTGTGGGCCACGCGCGGCAGCGACATGGCGCAGGACGTCGCGACGGGCCTGTACCCGGCCGAGCTCGCGGCCCACCCGGGCGTCGACCTGCTCGCCGTCACCGACGCGTGGCTCGAGCAGCTCGGCGACCGGCACCCGGGCCTGCGGCGCATGGTCGTCGAGAACCGCGACTCGGTCCGCCGCGCCCTCGCGGCCCAGGCCGCCGACCGCGCCCGCGACTGACTTCTGGCGGCGGAGCGGCCCGGGCGGTGAGTCCGCCCGGGCCGTGAGTGCGGCGTCGCTTGCCCGGACGCCTACGCGCCGCGGTGGAGCGCCGCGACCAGCGAGTTCAGGCGGGCGCTCTCGAAGACGTCCTCGACGCCCATGAGGCGGCCCGAGCCGTCGGCCAGCGGGACCTTCCAGTTCGGGTACTCCGTGTCCGTGCCGGGCTGGTTCTGCGCGCGCCGCTCGCCGACGGCGTCGGCGAGCGAGACCCCGACGAGCACCGCGGGCGTCGCGAGCACGAACCGGTGCAGCGCCTCGACGACCTCGCGCTCCGACGGGTCCGGCCCGACGAGGCCGCGGCGGTCGAGCGCGTCCAGCATCGCCGCCCGCTCCTGCCGGGCGGCGCGCCGCACGACGTGCACCGGCTCGGTGAGCAGCCCGAGCCGCTCGCGCAGCGCGACGTGCTCCTCGGCGAGGTAGCCCGCCGTCGGCGGCAGGTCGTGCGTCGTCACCGTCGCGAGCGCGAGCCGGCGGTACGACTCGGGCGGCAGCGGGGCGCCCGCGCCGTCCTTCTCGAACCAGAGCACCGAGGTGCCCAGGATGCCGCGGCCGCTGAGGTAGTCGCGCACCCACGGCTCGACCGTGCCGAGGTCCTCACCGATCACGAGCGCGCCCGCGCGGTGGGCCTCGAGGCACAGGATGCCGATGAGCGCCTCGTGGTCGTAGCGCACGTAGGCGCCCCGGTCGGCCTCGGCGCCCGCGGGCACCCACCACAGCCGGAACAGCCCGAGGATGTGGTCGATCCGCAGCGCGCCCGCGTGCCGCAGCACCGTCCGGAGCATGTCGCGGTAGGGCACGTACCCGGCGCGCGCGAGCGCGTCGGGCCGCCACGGCGGCTGGGACCAGTTCTGACCCTGCTGGTTGTACATGTCGGGGGGCGCGCCGACGCCGACGTCGGTCGCGAGCACGTCGCCGAGCGCCCACGCGTCGGCGCCCTGCGGGTGCACGCCGACCGCGAGGTCGTGCACGATCCCGATCGACATCCCCGCGTCGCGGGCCGCGCGCTGCGCGGCGGCGAGCTGGTCGTCGCACGCCCACTGCAGCCAGCAGTGCATCTCGATGCGGTCCGCGAGGTCCACGCGCGCCTGGCGCACGAACTCCGACGCCGGCTCGCGGGCCGCGGCCGGCCAGTCCTGCGCCGGGCCGTACTTCTCGGTCAGCGCCGACCAGAGGGCGAACGCCTCGAGGCCCTCGCCCTGATCGGCGCGGAACTCCTCGAACGCCGCCTGGCGCACGGCCGAGCGCGGGGCCTGGAACACGACCTCGAGCGCGCTGCGCTTCGCGGTCCACGCGGCGTCGCGGTCGATCGGGCCCCCGTCGGCGTCCAGCGCGCCCACCGACTCGGCGGCCCACTCGATGAGCGCGCGGTCCGCGGACGAGAGGTAGCCCGTCTCCCGGATGTCCTCGACGCGCAGGTAGAGCGGGTTGACGAACCGCCGCGTCGTCGGCAGGTACGGCGAGGGCGTCATCGGCGCGACGGGCTCGGCCGCGTGCAGCGGGTTGATCAGCAGGAAGTCCGCGCCGCAGCGGCGCGCGGACAGCCACGCGACGTCGGCGATGTCGGCGAGGTCGCCGACGCCCCACGACTGCTTCGACCGCACCGAGTACATCTGCGCCATGAAGCCCCAGGCGCGGCCCTCGCGCAGCGACGGCGGCAGCTCGAGCTTGTCGGGGACGACGACGACGTGGCAGCGGGCGGGCCCGCTCGGCCCGGCGGCGCGCAGCGTGTGCCAGCCGAGGGGAAGGTCCGCGGGGAGCTCGAACGTCGCTCGCCCAACGCGCCGGCCGTCGACGACGCGCGGCTCGGTGTAGACGTCGACCTGTGCGACGTCGCGGCGCCCGCCGCCCGCCTCGGGGTCGAGCTCGAGCCAGACCTCGACCGAGTCGCCGTCGTGCACGTGCACGGGCACCCGCGGCGACTCGCCGAGCCGGAGCACCACGACCGGCGGAACCGGCTGCCGCCACGGCGCGTCGTCGTGGTGGCGCAGGCTGACCTCGACCCGCTCGGGCGAGGACGCATCGACGCCGAGCGCCGCGAGCACCGCGATCAAGGTCCCGGGCGCCACCAGCTTGTGCGAGCCGTCGAAGCCCCAGAAGTCAGGTACGACCCCATAGGCCTGGGCGAGCAGCAACAGCTGCTCCGGTACGTCCTCGGTCGGTGCTGGCACCCCTGAATCCTGCCAGAGGCTCCCCGCGGCCAGCGCGCACCGCGCGGGACGGGGACCGCCCAGGAGTCCCGGCTACCCTGCTGGCCATGTTCGTCCCCACGCACGCCCTGTCCGTCCTGCGCTCGCGCGCGCTCAGCGCGACCGACCCGAGCTCCGGCCCGACCACGCCCGCGACGAGCCTGCAGGAGAACCTCGACTCGACGGCCCGCTGGTTCGACGCTCTCATCCAGCCCGCGTGGCAGATCGCGCTGATCCTCGTGATCGGCGCGATCGCGCTCGCGCTGCTGCGGCGGTTCATCTCGCGCACCGTGCGGCACCTCGTCGAGGGCGGCCCCGCGATGAGCCGCCGCGCCGGGAACGTGATCAGCCGGGGGCTGCGGCAGGACGGCGCCCAGCCCGACGCCAGCCCGCTCGCGGCCGCCCGCCGCGCGCAGCGGGCGCAGACGATGGGCTCGGCGCTCAGCTCGGCCGCGACCTTCCTCGTCGGGGCGCTGGTCATCGTCCTCATCCTCGGGATCCTGAACGTCGACGTCGGCCCGCTGCTCGCCTCCGCCGGCGTCGTCGGCGTGGCCCTCGGCTTCGGCGCGCAGACGCTGGTCAAGGACTTCCTCGCGGGCATCTCGATGCTCGCCGAGGACCAGTACGGCGTTGGCGACGTCGTCGACGTGGGCGAGGCCAGCGGCGTCGTCGAGCAGGTCGGGCTGCGCGTGACGCAGATCCGGTCGCTCAACGGGACGCTCTGGTACGTGCGCAACGGCGAGATCCTGCGGGTCGGCAACATGACGCAGGGCTGGTCCCGCGCCGTCGTCGAGGTCCGCGTGCTCGCCGACCAGGACGTGCCCCGCGTGCAGGAGCTGCTGCTGCAGGCCGCGGCCGAGGTCGCCGCCGACGCCGACCTGGGCCCGGCGCTCCTGGACGACGCCGAGGTCGCGGGCATCGAGGACCTCACCGCCGAGGGCGCGATGCTCCGGCTGCTGGTGAAGACGGCGCCGTCGCTGCAGTGGGACGTCGCGCGTGCGCTGCGCGCGCGGATCCGGCTGCTCCTGGCGGCCGAGGGCATCGACCTCGCGCTCGCGCGGCGGGAGGTCGTAGTCGAGCGCGACCGGCCGCCGCACGTCCTCGAGGCGCCGACCACCGCGAGCTCCGCGAGCACCGAGCCGCCCGAGCCGCCCGAGCCACCGACGACGGCGCTGACGACCCCGACGCCGAGCGGCTCCGACGGCTGACGGCTGACGCGCGCCGCCTGCGGCCAGCCAGCCAATGTGGGCGATCGGTCCCCACGGCCGCGGGTGTGGGCAATCGGTCCCCCGGGAGCGCCGCCAACCCGCAGTTGGACCACACTCGCCGGCAATGGAGCCGATTGCCCACAGTCGGGCGGGACTCTGGTCGTGCTGGACTCCGGTCGGGCGGACTCTGGTCGTGCTGGACTTGCGGCCGATGGGAGGTGGGTCGGGCGGGGCGACTGCCGCCTCCGGCGAGACCTAGCTCCTGGGACTCGGACGCGGCTGCGGCAGCTCGACCGCCGCAACTAGCGTCGTCAGGTCCGGCATCGTCTGCGCCGCGCCCGCCGCGACCAGGACGGCCGCCAGCTGGCTCGTGGTGATCCCGATCGCGTGCCCGACGCCGGCCGCGCGCGCCGAGGCGATGCCCGCCGGGGAGTCCTCGACCGCCACGAGGCCCGCGGGCGCGAGCGCCAGGCGCTCGGCGCCGCGGCGGAACGGCTCGGGGTCGGGCTTGCCCGCGGCGCAGTCCTCCGCCGTGACGAGCGGCACCGACCCCGGTGCGACCCCGAGCAGCTCGAGCGCGCCGGCGGCCCACGCGAGCGTCGCCGAGGTCACGACCACGACCGGCAGCCCCGTGCGCGTGCACGCCGCCAGCAGGCGCGCCGCGCCGGGAACGGGCGCGGGCCGCAGGCGTGACCGCCCGAGCACCTTGAGCACCTCGTCGGTCAGCTCGGCCGGGTCCAGGCCGGTCCACGGGCCCGGCAGCGCCGCGAACACCTCGGCCGCGCGCCGGCCCGAGAACTGGCGGATGACGTCGTCGCCGACGCGCCAGCCCCGGCCGGCGAAGAACGTCCGGTAGGCCTCCCGGTGCACCGGCTCGCTGTCGAGCAGCGTGCCGTCGAGGTCGAGCAGGAGCCCGGCGCCGCGCGGCGTGAGCCGCGCGGCGAGGCCCGCGACGTCGTCGGGGGTCAGGACCACACGAACAGGGGCTCGCCCGCGCGCACGGCGGCGCCCGGCGCGACGAGCCCGGAGACCGCCTCCGGCTTGCCCTGCAGGGCGACCACGGGGCAGATCGGCGAGCGGCCGCCCGCCTCGATGTCGGCTGGCGTCCAGCTCACGACGACGTCGCCGGCCGCGACCGTGTCGCCCTCGGCGGCGTGCAGCGTGAAGCCGACGCCCCCGAGCTGGACGGTGTCGAGCCCGAGGTGCACGAGCGCCCCGCGCCCGCCGTCGGCGAGGATGACGAACGCGTGCGGGTGCAGCTTGACGATCTTCCCAGCGACGGGCGCGACGACGTCGACGACGCCGTCGCGGCTCGGGTCGATCGCGAGGCCCGGGCCGACGATCTCGCCGGCGAACACCGGGTCAGGAACCTCGGCCATCGCCCGCACCGTGCCGGCGACGGGGGCCAGCACGGTGAGCGGCGACGCCATCAGCGCAGGTCTTCGATGTCCGACGCGAGGGTGTCAGCCTCGGGGCCGACGACGACCTGGACGACCTTGCCCGAGCGGACGACGCCGAACGCGCCGGTCGCCTTGAGGGCGGGCTCGTCGACGAGCGACGGGTCGTGCACCTCGACGCGCAGCCGCGTGATGCACGGCTCCAGGTCAAGGATGTTCTTGTCTCCGCCTAGTGCGGCGAGGATCTGCTCTGCCTTGCTCATCGCGTGTGCTCCTTCAGGACCGACGCCGGCCGGTGTGCCGCGCGTCAAGACTAGTCACATCAGTTCCTCGAGATCGGTCGCGAGGGTGTCCACGCTCGGACCCACCACGACCTGGACGACCCGCCCCGAGATCATCACCCCGTGCGCGCCCGCCGCCCGCAGCTGCGCCACGTCGACGAGCGACGGGTCGCGCACCTCCGACCGGAGCCGGGTGGTGCACGGCTCGATGTCGACGATGTTCCGCACGCCGCCGAGCGCCGCGAGGATGTTCGC
Organism: Pengzhenrongella sicca; assembly: GCF_017569225.1. Lineage (GTDB taxonomy): Bacteria > Actinomycetota > Actinomycetes > Actinomycetales > Cellulomonadaceae > Pengzhenrongella > Pengzhenrongella sicca. The sequence goes on along the minus strand of NZ_CP071868.1, from coordinate 1,231,032 downwards.
GGCCTGGCTGATCACGCGTCCGCTGCCGTTCATCCCGTGGCCTCCGTCGAGCGTGGTGTGAGCGCGGGTCTCGGTGCCCGCAAGGGCACCCACAGAACGTACCGGTCGGCCCGGTAGGACGAGCGCGAGTACACGCAGGCGACCTCGCCCGCGAAGGTTCGCCGCGACAGGCGCAGCACGGCCTTGCCGGCCCGCAGGCCGAGCAGCTCCGCGTCCTGCGCGTCGACCTCGGTCGCCGCGACCGTGTCCTCGCCCCAGTCCGGCTCGAGGCCCCGGCGCCGCAGCTCCCCGTAGACGCTCGGCGGCGCGCCGTCGTCGAACAGCCCCGGGGCGAGGCCGCACGGCACCCAGGTCTGCTCGATCGCCATCGGCTCGCCGTCGGCGTAGCGCACCCGGTGCAGGTAGAACACCTGCTCACCCGGCAGCAGGTCGAGCGCGTCGGCGATGTCGGAGGACGCGGCGACCTGCTCGGCCGCGAGCACCTTCGACGACGGCTCCATCCCGCGCCGGCGCATCTCCTCGCCGAAGGACGCCAGCCGGACCTCGAGATCGAGCTTCGTCGGCGCGACGAACGTGCCGCGGCCCTGCTCGCGCGCGAGCAGGCCCTCGACGACGAGCGCGTCGACCGCCTGGCGCACCGTCATCCGGGACACGCCGAAGCGCTCGCACAGCAGCCGCTCGGACGGGATGGCGTCGCCGACCGCCAGCTCGTGCGTGACGAGCGAGCGCAGGTAGTCGCGGACGCGGACGTACTTCAGCACCGAGGGACGCACCGTTGCCCCACCCCTGCCTCTCACCCGCCATCGGGTTCCCGGGCCGGTCTTGACACCGGAAGCCTCATTCCATCATGGTTGGCACCAACTGGTCCAGACATCTAGTGCACCGAGTCGAATGAGTTGTTCGTCTCATCGTTCGTCTCACTGGACCAGCGAGCGCCGGTGCTCATCGGCGACCCTGCCCCGCACACACCTCGAGGAGTGCACTCGCCCATGACTGCCACCACCGCCCCCGTAGCCCGCGAGAAGCGGGTGATTCCCGGCATGGCCCAGCTGCAGCGCATCGGACGCTCACTGATGCTGCCGATCGCGTCCCTGCCCGCGGCCGCGCTCCTGCTCCGGCTCGGGCAAGACGACATGCTTGGTGTGACGGGTCTCGCCGGAGCGTGGGGTGACTGGCTGCTCCCCGTCGCCGCCACGCTCGGCGCCGCCGGGAACGCCCTGTTCGCCAACCTGCCGATGATCTTCGCCCTCGGTGTCGCGGTCGGCTACGCGCGCAAGTCCGACGGCTCGACCGGGCTCGCCGCCCTGATCGGGTACCTCGTTTTCAAGGGCGTGTCGGACGCCCTCTCCCCCTACGTGCTCGGCGAGGCCGCCGAGGGCGAGACCCAGCAGCTCATCAACTACGGCGTGCTCGGCGGGATCGTCATGGGCCTGATCGCCGCGCTGCTGTACCAGAAGTACTACCGGATCAAGCTGCCCGCCTACCTCGCCTTCTTCGGCGGCCGGCGCTTCGTCCCGATCGTCACGGCCGGCATGGCGATCGTCGTCGCCGTCATCGGCGCGCTGATCTACCCGGTCTTCGACTCCGGCCTCACCGCGGTCGCCGAGTTCGTCACCGGCTCGACCGTCCTCGGCGGGTTCGTGTACGGCACGGCCAACCGGCTGCTCGTGCCCATCGGGCTGCACCACCTGCTCAACTCCCTGCCGTGGTTCCAGTTCGGCGAGTACACCGACGCGACCGGCCAGGTCTGGCAGGGCGACATCGCCCGCTTCCTGCACGGCGACCCCACGGCCGGCACGTTCATGACCGGCTTCTTCCCGATCATGATGTTCGCGCTGCCCGCCGCGGCCCTCGCCTTCGTGCACACCGCCAAGCCCGAGAAGCGCAAGGTGATCGCGGGCATCATGGGCTCCGCCGCGCTCGTCTCGTTCGTCACCGGCGTGACCGAGCCGCTCGAGTTCTCGTTCCTGTACGTGGCCTATCCGCTGTACGTCATCCACGCCGTCCTCACCGGCACGTCGCTCGCGCTGGTCAACGCGCTGGACATCCACGCCGGGTTCGGCTTCTCGGCCGGCGCGATCGACTACCTGCTGAACTTCCGGATCGCTCAGCAGCCCGTCCTCCTCCTGCTGATCGGGCTCGGGTACGCAGTCGTGTACTACTTCCTGTTCCGATTCGTGATCACGAAGTGGAACCTGTGGACCCCGGGCCGCGAGCCGGACGGTGACATCACCGACAACCTCCTCGTCGACCAGCCGCCGGACGACGTCGACGCGCCAGCGTCGAAGCCCGCCGCCTCGACGGGCACCCCGGCCGGAACCGCCCCGGCCTAGCCGCACCGTCCGTCCGACGCTCGGGCGGGCCCGTCCCCACGGACGGGCCCGTTCGGGCGTTCTGCTGCGCCCACCCGAACGGGTGCGAGGATGGCGCGGTGGACCGCATCGCACGTGCCGACGCCCTGCCCTCCAACGACGCCCTGCCTGATCCCGCGTCGTTCTACGCGGCCGTCGGCGGGCACGAGACGTTCGTGCGGCTCGTGGACGCGTTCTACGCGGGGGTCGCGACCGACGAGCTGCTGCGCCCGATGTACCCCGACGCCGACCTCGGCCCCGCGAAGGTCCGGCTCACGCTCTTCCTCGAGCAGTACTGGGGCGGCCCGACGACGTACTCGGCCGAGCGGGGCCACCCGCGCCTGCGCCTGCGGCACGCGCCCTTCAAGGTCAACCCGCTCGCGCGCGACCACTGGCTCGCGCACATGCGCGTGGCCGTCGGCTCGCTCGGGCTCGCGCCGCTGCACCAGGCGCAGCTGTGGGACTATCTCGAGCGCGCCGCCCACTCGATGATCAACACGTTCGACGAGTGACCCCGCGAGCCCGGCGCCGGGTGGGCGCGACGTGAGGGACGCCACTGCGGCCGTGTCGGGCTGGCGTTCGGGCCCCGCGCGCGTGAGTCTGTGCGCATGACCGAACCCCTCCCCACGGACCCGATGGTCCGGCTGCTGGCCGCGCTCGAGCTGAGCAGCGACGGCGAGAACACCTTCAGCGGGCCGAGCCTGCACCGCCCCGGCGGGCGGGTCTTCGGCGGACAGGTGCTCGCGCAGGCGCTGCTCGCGGCCGGGCGGACGGTGCCCGACGGGCGGCTGCCGCACTCGCTGCACGGCTACTTCCTGCGGCCCGGCGACGTCGAGCACCCGATCACCTTCGCGGTCGAGCGGCTGCGGGACGGGCGCTCGTTCAGCGCGCGGCGCACCCACGCGATCCAGGGCGGCGAGCCGATCCTGTCGATGATCACGTCGTTCCAGCACGAGCAGGAGGGCATCGAGCACCAGGACCCGATGCCGGCCGCGCCGCGGCCCGAGGACCTCGACTCGACCCACGACGTGCTCGGGCCGATCGACCACCCGCTGGCCCGGTTCTGGGTCGCCCAGAGCGCCTTCGACCTGCGCCACGTGGACGCCTCGCTCTACCTCGGCCCGGCCGAGGACCCGACCGACCGCCAGATGATCTGGATGCGGGCGCGCGGCGTCGTCCCCGACGACCAGCTGCTGCACCGCGCGCTCCTCGCGTACGCGTGCGACGAGGTCGTGCTCGAGCCCGTGCTCCGCAAGCACGGCCTCAGCTTCGTGAGCCCCGGACTGTCGGTCGCGAGCCTCGACCACGCGATGTGGTGGCACCGCCCGGTTCGCGTCGACGAGTGGCTGCTCTACGTCCAGAGCTCCCCGAGCGCGCAGGGGGGCCGCGGCCTGTCGACGGCCAAGGTGTACTCCGAGTCGGGCGCGCTGGTCGCGAGCATCGCCCAGGAGGGCATGTTCCGCGTCCCGTGACCTGCGCGATGCCCGGGTGCGGGTTGCGCCGATAGGTCGGAGACTGAGGGCATGCCCATCGAACCCGTCCCCTCCGAGCTGCCCTCGAGCGGCGACGCCGACCGCGGCGCGCACCCGCAGGTGGTCACGCCCGACCTGGCCGCGTCGGCGGTGCCGCTGACCGTCGCCGTGACCGGCGTGACCGGCTACGTCGGCGGTCGCCTGGTGCCCGAGCTGATCGCCGCCGGGCACCGCGTCCGCGCGATCGCCCGCAATCCCGGCCGCCTGCGCGGACGCCCGTGGTTTGGCGACGTCGACGTCGTCCAGGCCGACGCGAGCGAGCTCGACACCATCCGCGGCGCGCTCGAGGGCGTCGACGTCGCGTACTACCTGATCCACTCGCTCGGCTCCGGCTCCCAGTTCGAGGCGCGCGACCGCGCGACCGCCCTGACCTTCGGCCGCGCCGCCCGCGAGGCCGGCGTGGGCCGGATCATCTACCTCGGCGGGCTGTTCCCGGAGGGCGAGGTGCTCTCGCCGCACCTGGAGTCCCGCCGCGAGGTCGGGGAGATCCTGCTGGCCTCCGGGGTTCCGACGACGGTGCTGCGGGCCGCGATCATCCTCGGCTCCGGCTCGGCCTCGTTCGAGATGATGCGCTACCTCACCGAACGCTTGCCCGCGATGACCGTGCCGAAGTGGGTGGACAACCGCATCCAGCCGATCGCGATCCGTGACGTGCTGCGCTACCTCGTCGGCTCGGCCGCGATGCCGCCGGAGGTGAGCCGGGGGTTCGACATCGGCGGGCCGGACGTGCTGACGTACCGCCAGATGATGCAGGGCTACGCGGCGGCGGCCGGGCTCCCCCGGCGGCTCATCGTCAAGGTCCCGGTGCTGACGCCGCGCCTGTCGAGCCTGTGGGTCGGGCTGGTGACCCCGGTCCCGTCCGGGCTCGCGCGGCCTCTGGTCGAGTCGCTGATCCACGAGGTCGTCTGCGACGAGCACGACATCGAGGCGTACGTGCCCGACCCGCCGGACGGGCTCGTCACCTTCGAGCGGGCCCTGCGGCTCGCGCTCGAGCGCATCCAGGACGCGGACGTCACGACGCGCTGGACGTCGGCGTCGTTCGCGGGCGCCCCGAGCGACCCGCTGCCGAGCGACCCGGACTGGGCGGGCGGCTCGTTGTTCGTCGACGAGCGCCGCACCGTCGTGCACGCGACGCCCGAGGCCCTGTGGGAGGTCCTCGAATCCGTCGGGGGCGAGCGCGGCTGGTACTCGTGGGCCCTGGCCTGGCGCGTGCGTGGGGTGCTGGACAAGCTCTCGGGCGGCCCGGGGCTGCGCCGGGGCCGCCGCGACCCGCGCGAGCTCCAGGTCGACGACGCGGTGGACTTCTGGCGCGTCGAGGAGGTCGACCGGGGCACGCTGCTGCGCCTGCGCGCCGAGATGCGGCTGCCCGGCCTCGCCTGGCTCGAGCTCCGGGTCGAGGACGACGGCGCGGGCGCCACCGTATTCGCCCAGCGCGCGCTCTTCCACCCGCACGGCCTCGCGGGCCAGCTCTACTGGCGGTCGATCGTGCCGTTCCACGGCGCGGTCTTCGGCGGCATGCAGCGCGGGATCGCGCTCGCCGCCGAGCAGCTCGCTAGCGGCCCACGGCCTGCGGGCTCGGGGCGGCCGGGCGCCGGCGGCGCAGCTGCACCATCGGCCCCAGGAACGGGGTCCACGACGCCCGCTCCGCTGGGGTGAGTCGCCGGGGCGACCCGGTCGCCTCGTCAGCCAGCACGAGCGTCGTGCACGCCCGCGCGTAGGGCGCCTCGGCCACCGGGGCCCCGGTGCCCGCGGCGACGCCGTCGACCGTGCCGTCGCCGCCGCCGTCGACGACCTGGTAGCAGACGTCGATGCTCGCCCCGCCGAGGTGGCCGATCCAGAGCTCGACGGTCACGGGCTCGCGGCGGTACTCGAGGGGCCGCAGGTACTCGATCTCCTGGCTCGCGACCAGGGTCGTCGTCGCGGCGCCCACCCCGGCGTCGATGACCGCGGTCGGCCAGCCGCCGTCGGCCGGGTTCGGGTGCGACCAGAACGCCGCGATCCGGGCCTCCTCGAGGATCCGGAACATCTGCACGTTGTTGATGTGGCCGTACGCGTCCATGTCGGACCAGCGCAGCTGCACCGGGATCCTGAGCCGAGTCATCTCGGGCGTGTCCTCTCGTCGTCGTGCTTGGTCATGCCGCCGCCATCCGCGCGCCCGCGCGGCACCGGTCCAGCGCGCCCATCTCCGCGTCGACCGGCCCGACCAGGAACTCGTCCGCGACCCGCGCCACCGCGGCCCGCAGCCTGACGCGGGCGCGCGCGGCGCGGCGCCGCGCGACGACTCCCCCGACCAGGCGCGCGCCGAGCGCGAGGAGGATGCCCGCGAGCGCGCCGCCGACGGCGAGGACGGTCGGGACCGGCAGCCCGGACCAGGTCGGCGTCGTCGCGTCGGGCAGGCCGAGGTATGCCGCCGCCGCGAGGGCCGTCAACCAGACCAGCCCGGCCGCGAGGGTCGCGAGCAGCACCCACTGGACCGCGCCGACGGCGCGCCACCAGCGCGGGTGCCGTTCGGCGTCCAGCGGCGTGCCGGCGACGGCCTGGTCGAGCGCGTCGGGCAGGTCCGCCGCCGCGGCGCGCTCGCGGGCCGCGAGCACCCACGCGTCGGGGGCGCCGGCGGTCGCCGCATCCGTGTACGCGCGGACGGCGATCGCGGCGCGGGCGCGGGCGGCCGGTCCGGGCGTGACCAGCGACGTCCGGGCGAGCTCGGGTCGCGCGGCCGGGCGGTCCAGGTGCAGGCGCCGCAGCGGGTCGGACCGCAGCCGCGTGAGCCAGCGGGTGGGCGGCCAGCCGGTCGCGGCCCGCGCCCGCCGCGCCGCCGAGACCCGCACGGCGTCGACGACGACGCCGACGCCGGCCGCCTCCTCGAGCGCCCCGACGAGCTCGTCGCGGGCCGCGCGGCGCGCCCGGGTGGGCATGCCGTCGCCGCACGCGTCCGCGAGCCGGGTGGCCTCGACCCGCAGGTCGGCCGTGAGCCGCGCGGTCGCGGCGGCCCGGCGCTGCGCCGCGTCGACGAGCAGCGCACGCAGCGCGTCGATCCCCTCCCCCGTGCGGGCGGAGACCGGCAGGACGCGCACGCGCCGGAGCCCGTCCTGCACCGCCAGGCGCCGCAGGTCCGCGACGCAGCGATCCCGCTCCGCCGGGGTCAGCCGGTCGACCTGGTTGAGCACGAGCACCACGACCGCGCCGTGCCCGGCCAGCGGTCGCAGGTACTGCTCGTGCAGCGCCGCGTCGGCGTACTTCTGCGGATCGGCCACCCACACGTACAGGTCGACGCGGTCGAGCAGCCGCTCCGCGCGCAGCCGGTGCTCCACGACCACGGAGTCGTGATCAGGCAGGTCGATCAGGACCAGGCCGGGCGGCACCGGTCCCGCGGTCTCGAGGTATCGGCGCTCGTCCACGCCGAGCCAGTCGAGCAGGGGCGCGGCGCCGGCCGAGCCCCAGACGGCCGCGACGGGGTGGCCGGTCGTGGGCCGGCGCACGCCGACCTCGGCGAGCTCCTCGCCCGCGAGGGCGTTCAGGAGCGAGGACTTGCCCGATCCGGTCGAGCCGGCGAGCGCGGCGACCGTGTGCTCGGGCGAGAGGTCGAGCCGCTCGCGGATGTGGCCGACGGCGTCGCGCGCCCGGTCCAGGTCCGCCGCGTCGAGGCGACCGGTGCCTGCGGCGATGGCCTCTTCCAGCGCCGTGACGCGGACGGCGAGGTCCGGACCGCGCGGGCTCATCGCTGCCCCGGACCGCTGCGCCGGCGGCGCCACCAGCCGCGCAGGCCACCGCCGTGGACGGCGTCCGTTCTGTCGGCGCCCGTTCTGTCGGCGCCCGTGCGGTCGGTGCCCGTGCGGTCCCGGTCCGCCCGGGCGCCGGTCGCACCCGCGCGCCGCAGGCCCGCGCCGCGCAGGCCGCTGCCGGCCGCCGAGCCGGGGGTGCCGCCCGCCGGCCGGGCCGTGGCGCCGGCCTGCTCCTGCTCCGCACGGCGCAGCGCCCCGGCGAGCTGCCCGGCGGCCAGCCGCAGCGCCGCCCCGCTCGCCTGCGCGGTGCCCAACGTGTCGAGCTCGACCAGGAAGCGCGCGGCCTGCCCGTCGAGCACCCCGCGCACGCGCTCGGCGAGCCGCACGGACGCGGCCCGGGCGAGCTGGCGCACGGCGTCGTCGCCGAAGACCGCCTCGAGGACGCGCTGGGCGAGCAGCGCGGACCCGCCGGCGACCCCGACCTCGGCGCCCGTCAGGCCGCCGGTCGCGGCAAAGATCATCACCATGAGCGCGGCGCCGAGGCCGTTGACCCCGAACGACAGCGCCCGGGCGGTCGCTCGCTTGCTCGCGCCCTCCTCGCTCACCAGCTCCAGCACGTCCGACTGCCAGCCGCGGATCTCCGCCGCCACCTGGGACCGCAGCTCTGCCGAGCTCCGCGCGAGCCCGATCCCGGCCAGCAGCGCGGCGCCCGCCGGATCGGCGCGCCACGCGGCGTGCGCGCGGTCGGCGGCGTCCTCGGCGGCGTCGAGCACCACGGCCTCGAGCCCGTGCCCGATGGCGTTGGCGAGCTCGGGGGCGGCCGCGGGCTTGCCCTGGACGGCCGCGACGAGCCGGTCCCGGGCCCGGCTGACCCGGGTCTGGATCCCGCGGAGCATCTCGCCCGTGCCGACGACGTCCTGCCAGCGCGCGAGCACCTCGCCGCGCAGCATCGTGCCGTCCGAGGTGGCGCGGAGCACGGCGTCGAGCGCGTCACCGTACGGGGTGGTGACCATCGTGCGCAGCCGGGCGTCCGCGTCGCGCTGCAGGTCGGCGGCGTCGGCCAGGCCGGCGGCCCGGACGAGCACGTCGGCGGTCGCGCCGTCGCGCGTGCGGGCGATCGCAGCCGCGCGGGCGCCCGCGTCGACGCCGAGCGCCGTCAGCCAGTCGGCGACCGGCGCGACGACGTCGGCCGGCAGCAGCCCGTCCTCGAGCGGCGTCTCGCCGATCATCAGGACCGGCGCGGCCGCGAGCCCGTGCTCGACGAGCATCTGCCGCAGGTGCGTGCCGATGGCCTCGCCGGCCCCGTGGTCGACGCGGTCGAGCACGATCGCGACCTCGGTGCGGCGCCGGGCCGCGGTCTCGAGCAGGTCCCACGGGACGGCGTCGGCGTACCGGGCGGCCGTCGTGACGAACAGCCACAGGTCGGCGGCGCCGAGCAACTGGGTCGCGAGGCGGCGGTTCTCCTCGACGACGGAGTCGATGTCGGGCGCGTCGAGGAGCGCCAGGCCGGGCGGCACGGCCACCGACCCCACGAGCCGCAGCTCACGGCCAGGCGAGTCGCCGGGCGCCGCGGGGGTGGCCACGCTCGCCGCGGAGGCGGTCACACCTGCTCCGGCCGCGGCCGCACCCGCCCCGGGGGTGGTGATCCGGGCGAGCCCGGGCAGCACGCGGTCGCCCCGGAACCAGCCGGCGTCGAGCGGGTGATGCACCAGGACGGGCGCGCGCGTCGTCGGCCGGAGCACGCCCGCGTCGCTCACCACCGCCCCGAGGAGGGAGTTGACGAGCGTCGACTTGCCCGCGCCCGTCGACCCACCGATGACGACGAGCAGCGGTGCGCCGACCGCCCGCACCCGCGGCAGCAGGTAGTCGTCGAGCTGGTCGAGCATGAGCACGCGGTCCGCGCGCGCCCGGGCGACGTCCGCCTGCTCGAGCGCGAGCCGGACCTCCGCCACGGCGCCGCGCAGGCTGACCAGCGCCGCGAGCAGCTCGGCGTCGGGTCGGGCCGGCTCCGGCTCGTGCGCGCGTGTCACGTCGAGCGCCGGCCGTCAGTCGCGCGTGAGCTTGCGGTAGGTGACGCGGTGCGGCCGCGCCGCGTCGGGCCCGAGCCGCTCGATCTTGTTCTCCTCGTAGGAGGCGAAGTTGCCCTCGAACCAGTACCAGTTGCCCGGGTTCTCCTCGGTGCCCTCGTACGCGAGGATGTGCGTCACGACCCGGTCGAGGAACCACCGGTCGTGCGAGGTGACCACGGCGCAGCCGGGGAACTCGAGCAGCGCGTTCTCGAGCGAGCCCAGCGTCTCGACGTCGAGGTCGTTCGTGGGCTCGTCGAGCAGCAGGAGGTTTCCGCCCTGCTTGAGGGTCAGCGCGAGGTTGAGGCGGTTGCGCTCACCGCCCGAGAGCACGCCGGCCCGCTTCTGCTGGTCGGGCCCCTTGAACCCGAACGCGGCGACGTACGCGCGCGACGGCATCTCGACGTTGCCGACCTTGATGTAGTCGAGCCCGTCGGAGACGACCTCGAACAGGGTCTTATCGGGGTCGATCCCGCCACGGTCCTGGTCGACGTACGAGATCTGGATCGTCTCGCCGATCTTGAGCTGGCCGGCATCCAGCGGCTCGAGCCCGACGATGGTCTTGAAGAGCGTCGTCTTGCCGACGCCGTTCGGGCCGATGACGCCGACGATGCCGTTGCGCGGCAGCGTGAACGAGAGGCCGTCGATGAGCGTGCGCCCGTCGAAGCCCTTGTTCAGGTCCTTCGCCTCGATCACGATCGAGCCCAGGCGCGGGCCCGGCGGGATCTGGATCTCTTCGAAGTCGAGCTTGCGCAGACGGTCGGCCTCGGACGCCATCTCCTCGTACCGCGCCAGGCGCGACTTGGACTTCGTCTGCCGGCCCTTCGCGCTCGAGCGCACCCACTCGAGCTCCTCGCGCAGGCGGCGGGCGAGCTTCGCGTCCTTCTTGCCCTGGACCTCGAGGCGGGCTTCCTTCTTCTCGAGGTAGGTCGAGTAGTTGCCTTCGTACGGGTACACGCGGCCGCGGTCGACCTCGGCGATCCACTCGGCCACGTGGTCGAGGAAGTACCGGTCGTGGGTCACGGCGAGGACGGCGCCCGTGTACTGCGCGAGGTGCGCCTCGAGCCACAGCACGCTCTCGGCGTCGAGGTGGTTCGTGGGCTCGTCGAGCAGGAGCAGGTCGGGCTTCTCGAGCAGCAGCTTGCACAGCGCGACGCGGCGCCGCTCGCCACCGGACAGGACCGACACGTCGGCGTCGGGCGGCGGGCAGCGCAGCGCGTCCATGGCCTGCTCGAGCTGGGCGTCGAGGTCCCACGCGTCGGCGGCGTCGATCGCCTCCTGCAGCTCGCCCATCTCGGCGAGCAGCGTGTCGAAGTCGGCGTCGGGCTCGGCCATCAGCGCGGAGATCTCGTTGAAGCGGTCGATCTTGCCCTTGATCTCGGCAACGCCCTCCTCGACGTTGCCGAGCACCGTCTTGGCCTCGTTCAGCGGCGGCTCCTGCAGCAGGATGCCGACGGTGTAGCCCGGCGAGAGCCGCGCCTCGCCGTTGGACGGCTGGTCCAGCCCCGCCATGATGTGCAGGATCGTCGACTTACCGGCGCCGTTCGGGCCGACGACGCCGATCTTGGCGCCGGGCAGGAAGTTCAGCGTGACGTCATCAAGGATGACCTTGTCGCCGTGCGCCTTGCGCGTCTTGTACATGGTGTAGATGAACTCAGCCACTGGCTAATCGTCCGCCCTGTGCTCGAAGATGGGGTCCGCCCGCCCGCCCGGCACTGCGGCGGGTAGGGGTCGGTGCCCCAGCCTAGGTGATCGAGCGCGCGGCGCTCAGCGAGCCGAGCTCGTCCTCCGCCGGGTCCGGCAGGTCGCCGTCGCCGGAGCCGCCGGCCCACGGGTCGTCCAGCGCCGGGAATCCGACGCCACCGTCGTCGCTGCCGTCGTCGCCGTCAACGCCGTCGCCGTGGGCCGAACCGTCCTGGCCGTCCTGGCCGTTCGCGGGCGGCTCGGGCTGGTCGGCCACCTCCGTGGCGGCGTCGGCCACGTGCATCGTGCGCGCGAACTTCGCGCTGCCGAACGTCAGGTCGGGGCCGATCGCCAGCGCGTCGAGGACCAGGGTCGTGCGGGCCGTTCCGTCGGGGCCGGTCCACTCCTGCGTCGCGAGCCGCCCGGTCACGATGACCGGGTCCGACTTGCGCAGCGTCTCGGCGACGTTGCGCGCCTGCTGCCGCCAGCACTTGACGGTGAACCACTCCGTCCGCCCGTCGACCCAGGAGCCGCGCACCCGGTCGAAGTGGCGGCGGGTGCTGGCCATCCGAAAGCTGGTGAACGGGGTGGTGCCCGGGCCGCTGTACAGCTTCGGCCCGGTGGCCACCCAGCCCACGAGGGTCAGGTTCAGGTCGCTCGTGCTCATCGTCGTTCCTCCTCGCCCGCGGCCGACCGGTGCCGGCCCGTCCGTGCGAGGGTGCGCCCCGCCCCGCCGGGCGCGCGCGGGCGTGCGGTCAGGCTGGGGACGAACCCGTGCCGAGACCGGCCGGGGGTGGCTCGCGGCGGCCCGCGGCGACCGCGAGCTCGCGGACCTCGCGGTGCTCGCTGAGCAGGTCGAGCGTGGGCACCACCAGCAGCCGCTCGACTATCTCGTCGAGGCCCGCGCGGCCGTCGCGCTGCACGATCGCGGCCCGCCGGCGCGCGTCCCGTCGGCGCACGAGCAGCGCGGTCGCGCCGAGCACGAGGGCGAGCAGGACGAGTGCGAGGGTGAGCGGCAGCGCGACGCCGTCGGTCACCGACCCCGCTCCCCCGCTCAGCAGCGGCCAGGCAGCCACGAGGCCCGCGGCGACGGCCCCGACCGCGGCCACCGCGGCGGCGAGGGTGAGCACGAGCGCCCCGCGCGAGCGCCGGGCAGCGATGCCGACGTCGGCGAGCCGCGCGTCGACGCCGCGGCGCAGGTCGTCGGCCGACGCGAGCCGCTCCGCGAGCGCCGCCTGCCAGCGCGGGGGCAGGCCGGCCCCGGCCGCCCCGAGCCAGCTCGAGCGGGCGATCTCGACGGTGTCGGGCTGCACGGCGCCGAACGACGGGACGGCGCGGCCGCCGCCCCGGACGACGGCCTCGAGCGCCGCGGCCACCGCCGGCAGGCCCGCGGCCCGCGCGAACGCGTCGACCGCCGCCGACGCCGGCAGCTCGGCACGGGTCGCCTCGCCGGGCGCGACCTGGTGGCCCAGGAGCGCGGCGGCGTCGGCGATCTCGGCCCCGACCCGCACCGCCGCCGTGCTGCGGCGGGCCGCGACGTCGGCGAGCAGGTGGCGGAGGTCGCGGACGCCGTCGCCGGTGCGCGCGGACGCGGTCCGCACCGGGACGCCGACGAGGCCGTCCTCGCGCAGGAGCCGCGCGACGTCGGCCTCGAGCCGGCCGCGCAGGTCGACCGGCACGGTGTCGATCTGGTTGAGCACGACGACCATGGCGTCCTCGTGGCCGACGAGGCGACGCAGGTACCCGGAGTGCAGCGCGTCGTCGGCGTACTTCTGCGGGTCGACGACCCACACGAGCAGGTCGGCCATCGGCAGCAGCCGGTCGACCACCTCGCGGTGCGCGTCCTCGATCGAGTCGTGGTCGGGCAGGTCGAGCAGCACGAGTCCGCGCAGCGCGGCCTCGGAGTCGGCGTCGAGCGCGCTCTCCCGCTCGATCCGCCGGTCGGCCGCCACGCCGAGCCAGTCGAGCAGCGCCGAGGCGGTCGTCCCCCACACGCACGCCGTGACCTCCGACGTCGTCGGGCGGCGCACCCCGACGTCGGCGAAGTCGAGGCCGCTGACGGCGTTGAACAGGCTCGACTTGCCCGAGCCCGTGCCGCCGACCAGCGCGACCACCGTGTGGTCGACCCCGAGGGCGAGCCGCTCGCGCACCCCGGCCATCGCCGCCGCGATGCGGTCGGCGACGTCCGGGTCGAGGCGTCCGTCCGCGAGCGCGAGCGCGCGCACGACGTCGTCGACGCGCGCGGTCAGCGCGGTCGTCTCGCCGGACGCGGCGCCCGACGCCGCCGGGGTCGCGGTCACGTCAGGCCCCGCAGGACGGCGAACCGCAGCCGCAGCCGCGAGGCCGCGTCCGCGGCGAGGTCGGGCACGTCGAGCAGCGCGGCGAGCGCGGCGCCCTCGGCCTCGACCTGGGCGGCCGCGTGAGCCTCGAGCTCGGCGCGCAGCTGATCGCGCAGCGCGTCGCCCGCGTCGCCGAGCAGCTCGGTGAGCAGCTCCGCCGCGGGGGCGAGGCCGGCCGCGGCGGCGAGCACGAGCGCCGCGAGGGCGCGGTCGCCCAGGGCCTTCGCGGCGCGGGCGGACCGCTTGAGTGCCCGCGGGTCACCTTCGGCCAGCGCGGCGAGCACCGCCAGCCGCGCGCCGTCGATCCACGCCGTGGCGATCGAGTCGGCACGGGTGGCTCGCGCCGAGCGGCGGTCGTCCGACGGCCAGGATGCGACGAAGCCGGCCGCGCCGTCCGGCGCGCCGCGGGCGGAGAGTCGCTCGCGCAGCTCGCGCTCGGCGGCGGCGCCGGCGCGTTCGAGGTTGGCGACGGCGGCCTGCTGAAGGTCCGCGAGGAGCGGCCCCACCGACGCCTCGCGCAGCCGCGTCGTGCGGCGCCGCGCCGCGCGGATGCGCCCGGACGGGCGCACGACGTGCGCGAACCGGCCGGCCCCCGCCACGAGCTCGGTCCAGCGGGCGGTCACCGCGCCGTCGGCCACGACGCCGCGGTGCACGGCCGCCCGCGCCGCATCGGTCGGGCCGCTCAGGGCGGCGCCGATCGCTGCGCGCAGCGCGTCGGCCGCGTCGACCTGGTCCTGGACGGCGTCCGCCTGCGTATCGACCCAGGGCCGCAGCGCGCCGAGCGAGCCGCGCAGGGTCCGGGCGATCACGGCCCGGGCGCGGTCAGGGCCGGCGAGCATCGTGAGCCAGCGCTTGATCGGCGCGACCGAGGCGGTGCTCAGCGGGCCCTGCTGCGGGCCGGCGTCGGGCACGACGAACAGGGGCACGCCCTGCATGCCGCGTTCGCGCAGCCGCACCAGCAGGTCTCCGCGCACCGCGGGCAGCGACTCGACCGGAACCCGGTTGAGCACCATCGCGACCGACGCGCCGCGCTCCATCGCCCCCGCGAGCACCTGCCACGGCAGCGCGTCGCCGTACCGGGCGGCGGTGGTCACGAAGAGCCAGAGGTCGGCGGCCTCGAGCAGCCGGTGCGCCGTCGCCCGGTTCGACTCGAGCACGGAGTCGAGGTCGGGCGCGTCGAGGAGGGCGACGCCGCGGGGGACGGACTCGTGCGAGACGACCTTGACGTCCTCGAGCACGGGATGGCCGGCGAGCAGCTCGCCGTCGTCGGGGTGGTGCGCGATGACCGCCTGCCGCGTGGTCGGGCGGAGCACGCCCGCCTCGGACACCTCGGTGCCCAGGAGCGAGTTGACGAGCGTCGACTTGCCCGCGCCGGTCGACCCGGCCAGCACGACGATCGCCGGCGCCGACAGCTCGGCGAGCCGCGGCAGCAGGTGGTCGGAGAGCTGGTCGAGCAGCCGCGTGCGCGACGCCCGAGCGGCGTCGACGCCGTCGATGTCGAGCGGGAACGACGTGGCCTCGACGTCGCGGCGCAGGTCACGGACCGCGTCCAACAACGAGGGCGCCACGGGTGCCGGGGGGGCGGCCACGTCCGTGACGTCGTGCTCCGGAGAGTAGCTCACGGCGCCTATCCTCCCCCGGCGACGTGATCAGGCCAAACGCCCGCGCCGTCTAGGCTGGGAGATGCGCCCCCGTAGCTCAATGGATAGAGCAACGGCCTTCTAATCCGTAGGTTGCTGGTTCGAGTCCAGCCGGGGGCACTCTGACCTGGTGGTATGCACGATCAGGCCGAGCCATGATGGCCTCTTTCCCCACTTACCCCCCACTTACGGGGGACCTGGCCTCTGGGGAGGGCTCTACAGGACGGCTGCCGCGCGACTCATATCGCTCTTGCGGCCCAGGTAGATCCGGGCCGTCATCGACGGGTCAGCGTGCCCGAGCTGGTTGGCCGCGAGCGCGATGGACAGGCCCGCGTCGTCAATCAGGCTCGCCACAGTACGCCGCAAGCTGTGAGGGGTGGCCCAGGGGAAACCTGCGCGATCGAACAGGGAGCGAAGCGCGCGGTTGGCCGCGCTCGCGTCACGCGGCAGCCCGGCCCGCTTGACGGCAGTAGAGGGGAAGACCAGGCCCGAGGACTCGATGCCGAGCGCCCGGCGAGCCGTGAGGACATCGACCAGCCACGGCGGCAGGGCCAGCGTGCGCCGCGAGGCGTCCGTCTTGGTCCCCCGCACACGCACGGTGCCCGCCTCAAGGTCGATGTCGGCCCATGCCTGCCCTAGCGCCTCGGCTATGCGTACGCCGGTGCCAGCCATGAACTGCGCCAGGTCGGCAACGTCCGCACGCTTGGCAGCCTTGTCCGTGGCAGCGAACGCGAGGAACTGGTCTCGCTCGTCGCGAGTGAGCGCCCGCGTCGTGTCACGTCGAATGTCCTCAGCGTTGAAACCTTGCTCTGCGAGACGCTTGGCGCGAGCGGCAGAACGCACACCGTCACGGGCTATCGGCGCGTTCGCCTTCGGCGTCTTGATCTCGCGCATCGCGTTCGCGTCAAATACACCGTCCTGCACAGCCATGCTCAGCACAAGCGAGACGACGGAGCGAGTGCTCTTGGCCGAGCCGGAACCGTGCTCGTCTGCGATGCCCTCAAGGAAGCCGCGAAGGATGGACACCTTGTTTGCCTCGCGCAGCGTCAGGTCTGCGATTGCGCCGTGCTCTACGTACCTCGCCCACGTCTCCCGGTAAAGCATCACGGTTCGGGGGGCAAGCTTCGCCTCGGGCCGCGCGGTGCTCCTCAGCCAAATCCCGCCCGCATCCCGCACAGACATATCTGCGCGGAGCACGTTGGACGCGCGAGGCGTGACGCGGACGGCGAGTGCCGACTTAAGTTCGGCCTCGGCTTTGGCCTTCGTCTTGTCGAACCGCTCGACATCGCGGAGCTTGCCGTCAAGGTCACGGAACTTGGTGCGGGCGCGCCAGCGCGTCGGCTTGGTGCCCTCTGGCGGCTCGATCCATCGCCCATCGACCCGCACCTGTCCGACCGTCGTCATTGCGCCTGCCGTACCAAGTGCTGTGCGAGGTCTTGCCATCGGTCCGTGCCCCCTTCGTTGAACAACCTAGGAGGAACCTAGCACGTTTCCGGGGTACAGATAGTCAGGTTCTAGGGCTTCAGTCGTGGGCGCGGCCCCGATTTTTCCATTGGTCAGCTCGACGGCCGCGTGCGCGCATCTCCCATGCGCTGATAGCGCTCCCGGCAAGGTTCGCGGATGATAAGCCAGGCTTGGCGTTCACTCTTTCGGATGAAGAATTTTGCGGTTGAGCATGACATTTTCAGAGGTGAATGTATCTCTGACCTGGGCATACATCTTGCATCCATATGAACTAGAAGCGAGCGATGGTTCGTGTCGTCGACCCGCCGGGTGTAGGGCCTAATGTTGACGCCAGGCGCACCCGTTCGGAGTGCCTGTGGCTCGGATGCGAGCCGCCTAGCAGAAGGACACGAGGGAACCATGAGCGCCCGGTCCACGGGCGCACCGGAGGTGCCGACAGGCGCAGCCGCAGCACCTCCGCTTGGAGTTCCCCCAGTGCCTAATCCACTTGCCCTTCTCACCACCGAAGACCTCGCCGCGCGCTGGCAGGTGTCTCCCGGTTCCCTCGCAAACGACCGATCGGCCGGACGCGGCATCGCTTTCGTCAAGCTCGCATCCCGCGTCCGATACAGAATTGAGGAGATAGAAGCCTTCGAGCTGGCCTCGCTCGTGATGACCACAGCGTGAGCGCCGTCGAGCTGCTCGCAATCCGAGCCGCCGCGAGCCCAACCTCTGCCCTCAGGCGTGGCCGCGCTCCGTTCGGGCGTGACCTTGCCGACGCCGCGAGACGTGGCCGCGCCGTTGCCTACATCGCAGCGCGCGAGCTTCGCTACCTCGCCGGGGTCGGTGCTCTCGACCATCTGCGCGAGCCTGCCGCTCGTCTGGGTGTGCAAGTGGGACCAGTCGAGGCCGGGCTAGTGCTCGCCCCAACCTCACCGCGTGGCACCGCGCTCGCGGTCTACGCCGACGCCGAGGTTGCGGCGCTCGCGGCTATTGACGGGCTGAGTCTGGGGCAGCGGGCCACGGTGGCCGCTCGTCTCGCTGACGACCTCACGCTCTGCCGCGAGCGGCGTGTTGTTCTGCTCGGCAACGGCCTGCGCGTTCCCGCTCGCGGGGGTTGGCTCGCGCCCGGCTGAGCCCGCAACAGGCCCGTAGAGGTTCGCGACAGGCGACCCCGCCCAGTCACTCCAGAACGACCCCCAAGGCGCGCCATTGCCCTTGTGGGCCCCTTCTTGACCCCTTGGAGCGCACACCGATGACCACGGACTACCGTACCACTCCCACCTTGAGCGCGTGGGCGGGTCTTCACCGCAAGGCCCTGCGCCTGGCAGCCTCGATGACCAAATCCGAGCGAGCGCGCAGCGACCAGCTCGCGACGACAGCGGTCCTGCTCTACGCACTGGCTTCGACGCCACCCGCGAGCTTTCGCGTGGGCGACATCGAGCGCGCTACGGGGCTCTCGCCGCAGCTCGTCGCGGATGCCATCGCTGACTTGGAGGGCGAGGGACGCATTGAGCCGGGCTCGTCGCGGACGGGCAGGATCGGCGTGCTCGCGCCCGCCGTGCTCGATGCGCTCGGCTTGACCGGCCAAGGCCTCACGCTCGATGTCCGCGCTGACGTTGTGCCCTCGGGGAGCGCGGCCGAACTGTCGGACGATGACCTCGCGGCGAGCTTCGCGGGCATCGTGACGACGTGAGTGGACCTCGGGGAGTCCGACCGTGGTCCCAGCACTACCAGGACGCCTGGCAGGAGCGGATCGGGAACCCCATGTTCCCGATGTGGTTTCAGGTCATGGCCGCCGCCAACGGATTCCACAACGGACGCGGACACGCAACGTTCGGGCCTGGACAGCTCCGCGCGATGCTGCTCACGGCAGACCGCAGCACAGGGGAGATCAGCGAACCCGCTCCTGCGACAGTCTCCCGTGCGATCAAGGTCTGCATCGAGCGCGGGTTGCTCGGCGCGGCCTCGCAGTCGTCCTGCCTCGTGGTGCCTGGTCACGCCATCTCGGGCGGCATCGGGCTCGCCGCCTGCAAGGTCCACGACAGGACACGAGCCACGAGCCGGAAGCAAGCCGTTTCCGATTGACCTTAAGGGTCAAGGAAACAGCCAAAAGTTGACCGTAACGGTCAAACGACTTGATCGTTACGGTCAACAATCGCGTTCTCGCGAGGCCCTGACCTGCACCGATACCGGTCGCTCTCTTTGATGTTCTTAAGGGGCAAGCGCCCAGCCCAGGTGCGGGGCATCGGCGGGGACAGACCAGGGCCAGGAACAACCCGCTGTTGGGCCGAAGGCCCACCACCGCAGGACCTACCTCGACAGGGCCAGGAACAACGAACTGTCGGGCCGAAGGCCCACCACCCGCAGGACCCAGACGCAATACCCAGACCGACCCAGCAGCAATCTCGCCGTTGGGCACCACGGGGCCGAAGGCCCCACAAGCAAGGGAACAACACACAGTGGCAACCAGGACCAGCACCACAACCGTCAGCCCGTCCGCCGACGCTCAGTACCTCGCTGCGAAGGCCGCGCAGACCGTCGCCGTACAGCGTCACGCCGACGCTCTGGCCGCTGTCACGACCGCGACCGAGCACGAGGCTGCCCTCAACGACCGGCTCTTGTCCGGTGACTCGACAGTGACCGGCCTCGATCTCATGGCCGCAACCGGGGATGTCTCGCGCATGGGAATGCTCGCGCTCGCGGCCGAGGCAGTCGTTAGCGCCGCAGACGCGGCACTTGCGCCACTGGTTGCCGAACGGTGGGCGTCTGCTGTCGCGGTGATTGTCGATCCCGAGACACAGATCAAGGCGAACGAAAAGGCAGCCAAGGCGATTGCGGCCGCACTTGCCGAACTGGCGGAAGTCTCCGCGTCCCAGGAACGAACGATCAAGGCAGCAATCGCAGATGCGAAGGCAGCCGGTGTCAAGAACTTCATCGGTATTACCAGCGGATTCGGATTGGGCAAGGTCACTCTCGGCTCTGGCTCCACAATGGTTGACGTGATCCTTTTCGACGGCGACCCCATCGAGACGGCCGATGTCGTGGAGTTTGTCCGCGAAGCTCTCGTCAATGGGGCCGAGGGTGCAGGATTCGCTGTCGATGGCGAATACGGGCGCGCTCGCGTTCGGACCGTGGAGTCCGCAAGCTGGTGAGGCAATAGGCCACAACCGGCCGAGTAGGGAGATTGGGGCGCAGCCACCATGACTGCGCCCCCAATCTTTACCCCAGCAATGACACGGGCGACCGCCCGACAAACAATGAGGTCAGAACAGAATGAACGAGAACGCCGCAATTGGCATTTGTCTACGGTGCGCGTTGCCCATCCCTACGATGGGGGAAGACGGATTGGTATACCGCTTCTGCGGGCATCGGTGTCGGATGCTCATGGAGGATTGGTGGGAATGGCGCGACAAGAAAGCAAAGCGCAACGTGCGTGACGCCCAGGCACAGCGTGAGCGCGCCGCCCGTTCCCTTGCCCGCGCTGACAAGCTAGAGCGCGCAGCAGAGGCCCTGCGAGCGCAGTTCCACCCCGGCGACGTGATGGCCGAGTTGGCGGCACTGTGACGGTCAAGCACCACGTTGGAAAGGTTTTCGGTGAGCTCACGATTACCGAGAGGTGTCGAGGATCAGCATTTGTGCTGTGCGAGTGCAAATGTGGCAGTGAACCCAAGCGCATCCAATTGGGGAATCTCACTTCTGGGGTCACTGTCAACTGTGCCGATCGGCGCTACCACATCGACCCTAGATTCAAGACTGGACCGATCGCGTATAGCTCGGCGCATCATCGCGTAGCACGGGTGAAGGGCAGTGCAAATCTCTTGACATGTATCCGCTGTGGAAAACCTGCCGAGGAATTTGCTTACGATCATAGCGACATCCTAGAGATGTGCGAGATTAAAGGTAGGGAGGCCGGCTCAGTCTACTCGGGAAGTCCCGCCCGATATTTGCCAATGTGCCGCGTCGATCACAAGCATTACGACAGCTTGAGGGCTCGACTTCCGAGGGTGCTCTCACCGCTTCAACGCCTGTTCTGGATTCTTCGCAACCCGGACGTTCCGCTCGACCAGATCGACACCACGGCGTAAGGATGCCCCTGTCCGCGACTAACCAACGCGGACGGGGGCATTTTTGTGCGCTCATGGACCAGAGGGAAGGCCCCGTTTAGGGCATCTGCTCCAACCGCGCAATGGCGCTTTGGGGAGGACGCAATGCTCGTGTGTCAGCAGCTCAGGCCCCTTGCCAGGGCACAGCCGCAGTCGGTAGTGCGGCTCGTGAGCCTGTCGCTTCGCGACCTTCCCATTTTCCGCCGAGCCTGCCGTGCTAAGACGATGCGGTAGGGAACTTCGCGCTCAGGGGGTCATACCCCACCGTACGGACCGGGCAAGCAGGCGGGGCTCCCACCACGACCAAGGAGGAGCAACGCTAGAGCGCTCGCGTTCGTCGTCGTCAACGTGTTCGTCATCGTCGTTGCGATAGGCCAGGCAGGGGGAAGGCAAAGCGGTCCCCGAGCCCACCGCTTTGCCCGCATCCGTGGCCTTGCCAGCGTTCTAGGTCAATGGGGCGTGAGAGCACCACGGGTGCTAGACACGAGCAGGAAGCACGCCGATGCCGTCACCCAGATCGGCCCGCATGACAGCGAGAACTGCCTCCCCGGCGCGA
The DNA here is from genome assembly GCF_017569225.1 of Pengzhenrongella sicca. Taxonomy (GTDB): domain Bacteria; phylum Actinomycetota; class Actinomycetes; order Actinomycetales; family Cellulomonadaceae; genus Pengzhenrongella; species Pengzhenrongella sicca. Next base: position 1,209,594 of record NZ_CP071868.1, on the reverse strand, counting down.
TGCGCGTCCTCGCTCTCTTGGTCAACCTGTTGAAGTAGTCGCTCGAAGTGCTCGGTGCTCTCGGGGACTCGATAGGCGGAACAGAGCGTGGCCGTCCAAGACAGCGAGCGGAGCACAGCTACGTGCTCGCTCGCAGCTTCACTCACCGCGCTCGGTGCGATCAGGCGGATCTCTCCAAGTGCCCGCATGAGCACTTCGTGTCGCGGGTCAATTTGTTCGGACGCTTCTGGGCCTTCAGCCGCTCCGTCAACTGTCGGCTCCGACTCAGGTTCCGCGAGCCCATGGTGCAGGTCAAACTCCTGAGTGTGAATTGGGTCCGTCAGAGCGCCGATCCCGTAGAGGTAATCCGCGTATGCCTGTCGCCTATCGCCAAGCCATCGCTCCGACTCTCGATCTCTGCGGGATGCTTCGATCCGCTTCCGCTCGTCACTCGCCTGTTGCCTCTGCGAAATCAGCGCCGTGGCAAAGCCACCCACGACACCGACAAGCCCCACGACGAGCGCAACCCAGTTTCCTGTATCCACATGCGCACCGTACCGAGTCGCACGGAGGGGCGTAGCGGACCTCATGCATCGGTGGCACGTCGGTACGTCGCCTCCGGCGATTCGGGAGCATCACCCGTGTGTCCCCCACTTACCTCTGACGTCCCCCACTTACTCCCCGGATTGGAGACGAGCTGATGTGGTCTAGCGTGAGAGTTTGAGCGCGGGTGTGCACCTGGGAGACTTGCTGGCATGGCTCTCGATTAGGCGCGATGAGCACCAACTACCTACTCCGTAGGTTGCTGGTTCGAGTCCAGCCGGGGGCACTCTGGGCGGCGACGCAGCGCGTGTCGCCGGTCGACGACCATCGCGACCGCGCCGATCGCGACCGCGAGCGCGACCGCCGCCAGGACGTCGGTGAGGAAGTGGTAGCCGAGGTAGAGCCGGCTGAGCGCGACCGCGAGGATCCCGACCACGGCTCCCGCGGCCCAGCCGATGACCCGCGCGACGCTCGGGCCGCGGCTCACCACCAGGTAGCCGGCCACGAGGAGCAGCGTCGCCGCGCCGATCGTGTGGCCCGACGGGAACGACGCCGTCAGCTCGGCCCGCGCGAACGCCCGGGCGTCGATCGGCGGCCGCGGGCGCGCGACGAGGTCCTTGATCACGAGCGAGACGGCGGTCGAGGCCAGCATCGCGCCCGCGAGCACGAGCGGCCGCCAGCGCTCGCGCCCCACCCGCGCCCAGACGAGGCAGGCGACGGCGACGATCACCGGCAGGACGACCGGCCCCGACACGAGCGTGATGGCGCTGAACACCGTGGTCGCGGTCGGACCGCGGTTCGCGAGCATCCAGCTGAGCACCGGGCGGTCGGCGAGCGAGATGTCGTCCTGCTCCTGGACCGCGTCGAGCAGGCCCGCGAACACCGCGAGGCCGGCCACGAACAGCAGCGCGCCGATCACGACCGCCCACGCCAGGGGTCGCGCGGCGTACCCCTGCACGGCCCGGCGCCGGATCGCGCCGATGCTGCCGGGAGTGGTCGAGCGGGACGGCGGGTCGGGCGTCATCGGGCCGATGCTGTCGACCGGCGACCGCCCCGCGCGGACCGCAGCGCGAGGACGACGACGAGCGGCCACAGGGACTGGGCAGCCGCGACGGCGCGCTCGGCGAGACCGGTCGCGGCGCCGTCGTCGGGTCCGAGGCCCTGGAGCTCGACCACGAACCAGGCGAGCAGGGCGAGCAGCACGCCGGTCGCGACCGCCCCGGTGCGCCGCCCGAGCACGCCGGTGGTCCCCGACCGCGCGGCGGCGACGGGCCACACCGACAGCGCCCCGAACGCGACGGCCGCCGCGAGCCCGTGCGCGCGCGGGCTGGCATCGACGGGCAGGGCGGCGACGAGCGCGGTCGCCACTCCCCCGGCCGCGAGCAGCAGCCGACCGGGCCGCGCGGCCGGGCGCAGCGCGAGCGCGGTCGCGACGTGCCCGACGCCGGTCAGCGCGAGCCCGGCGGTCATGATCACCGGGAGGGTCGCGGTCTGGGCCGCGAGCGCGCTGATGGTCTCGCGGACGGCGTCGAAGTCCGACTCCTGGCGCGCGGCGGCGAGCGTCCAGCCGCCGATCATCCCGATCGGCGCCAGCGTCGCGGCGGCGAGCGCCCAGCGGCGAACCGCTGGCGCGGGGGTGGGCCGGTGCGGGTCCTGCGGTGCGGGTCGAGGCATCTGGGCAACGGTACGCGGGCGCGCGCAGACCGCGACCCGAGCGCCGACGCTCACTCCGAACGATCTCGTCGATATTGGGGGCGCAGACCAGCGTTCTCGGCAGTCGAGGCGCAGTTGATCAACCGATCTCGTCGCGGGCCCGCACGCGCGGCGTATCTGGATCGGCCCGCAGGACTCCTCCGCCTCGACCCCGTGGTTCGGCCCCGCGACAGCGAGCCGGCCGGCCGCGCACCAGCGAGAACCTTGTGGAGCACCCTCATGAGCACGGACCTGACCGACCGGACCAACCTGACCGGTCTCGATCTGACCGCCGCCGTCCCCGCCCCGGAGCGGGCCCGGGCGCTGCGCGACCTGTGCGGCGGCCCCGTCTACCTGCCCGGCGACGCCGAGTACGACGCGGCGCGCGCGGCTTGGAACGCCGCTGTCGACCAGCGCCCGGCGGCCGTGGCCGTTCCCACCGACGCCGCCCAGGTCGCCGAGATCGTGCGCGCGGCGGCGGCCGTCGGCCTGCGGGTCGCCCCGCAGGGCACCGGGCACAACGCCGGCCCGCTCGGCGCGCTCGACGACGTCGTGCTGCTGCGCACGTCGGCGATGCGTCGCGTCTGGATCGACCCGGTGGCGCCCCGCGCCCGGGTGGAGGCGGGCGCGCTGTGGCTCGACGTCGTCGACGCCGCGGCGCACTACGGCCTCGCCGCGCTGCACGGCTCGGCGCCGGACGTCGGCGTCGTCGGCTACTCGCTCGGCGGCGGGATGGGCTGGCTCGCGCGGGCGCACGGGCTCGCCGCCCACCACCTCATCTCCGCCGACCTCGTGCTCGCCGACGGCTCGACCGTCCACGTGGACGCGACGCACGAGCCCGAGCTCTTCTGGGCGCTGCGCGGCGGCGGCGGCAACGTCGGCGTCGTCGTCACCCTGGAGTTCGACCTGTTCCGGATCCGCGACGCATATGCCGGCATGCTGGTCTGGGACCTCTCGCGTGCGGCCGAGGTGCTCGAGCGGTGGGTCGACTGGACGGCCGACGCGCCCGACGCCGTCACGACGTCGCTGCGCCTGCTGCAGCTGCCGCCGCTGCCCGAACTGCCTCCGGCGCTGCGCGGCCGCCAGATCGTCGTGATCGACGGCGCGGTCGTGGGCGCCGACGACGCCACGAGCGCCGCCATGATCGCCGGGCTGCGCGACCTGGCGCCGGAGATCGACACGTTCGCGCGCGTTCCCGCCGCGTCCCTGGTGCGCCTGCACATGGACCCGGAGGGACCGACCCCGAGCGTCTCGAGCTCGGCGGTGCTCCGGGACCTGCCGGCGGCCGGGCAGCGCGCGCTGCTCGCGGCGGCCGGCCCCGGCTCCGGGTCCGGGCTGTTCATGGTCGAGCTGCGCCAGCTCGGCGGCGCCCTCGCCCGGCCCGCGGCCGGCGGCGGAGCGCTCGACCGTCTCGACGGCGCGTTCGTGCTGTTCGCCGGCACGGTCGCCATGACCCCGGAGATCAGCGCGGCGGGCCAGCGCGAGGCCCACGAGCTCGTGGCGGGGCTGGCCCCGTGGCTCAACGGCCGCCAGTACCTCAACTTCGCCGAGACCCCGGTCGACGCTGCGTCGGGGTTCGCCCCCGAGGCCTTCGCCCGCCTGACCCGCGCTCGCGCGGCGGCGGACCCCACCACCCTGCTCCGCCCCAACCACGCAGTCTGAGCCCCATTCCGCCCGGGCCGCCATTTCCCGTTCTGCAAACGGCTGGCTGTTCTGCAAACTTCCGGGTTTGCAGAACGGCCGGACGTTTGCCGGGCACTCGGAAGTTTGCCGGGCACTCGGAAGTTTCGAGGCGCCGGCAAATAAAGACGTGCGCCGGGCGGGGGTGGGGTGGTTGTCTGGCGGGACCGCGGTGAGCTCGGCGGGCCTGGCCGGCCCGACACTACGACCCCCCTCAACCCGAAGGACAGTGCACGCGATGAACGCCCCCATTCCCGAATTCCTGTGGCTGCGGGACTATGAGGAACGCCTCGAGTTCGTGGCCACGAAGCACCGCGACCGCGTTCCGGCCGCATTCACGCCGCCATTCATGCTGATCCGCTGACCCGCGGCCCGGCACCCGAATGACGCGCACGCCACCACCGCAGAAAGACCGGACGCCACGGGCGCGCTGGGCCGACCGGCCCGGCGCGCCCGCTGGCATCTGCCACCATGTGGACGTGCCTGAAACCGTCCGCCACCACGGCGCGCTGCCCTGATGGGCCGCCATTCGGGCGGCACGGCCGCCCCCAAGCCCGCCCCCAAGCCCGCGCCCGAGCCCGCCTCCGGGCCCGTCCCCGACCCCGCTGCGGCGGGGCCCGCCGCCAACCGCGCGCGCCGTCGTCGCCTGCTCGACCGCGCTGTGCTGGCGCTCGCCGCCGCCGGCGGCACCGGAGCGGTCATGGCGTGGTCGGGCGCCGCACCCCTGGCGACCGGTCTCGCCGCGGGCGGCACCGCGCTCGTCGTCGTCGCCGCGGCGCAGCTCGCCGGCGCCATGCCCCCCGCCTCGGCCGCCTCTGCCGCCTCGGTGGCGGCGAGTCCGCGCGGGTCCGGCGCGACGAGCGTCGACGGGGCCGCGGGTGGGGAACCGTAGGCTGGTGCGGTGAGCGTAAACAGCACCAGCACCAGCGCGGACCGAATTGTCTGGATCGACTGCGAGATGACCGGGCTCGACCAGGCCGCAGACGCCCTGGTCGAGGTGGCCGCCGTCGTCACCGACTCCGAGCTCAACGTCCTCGGCGAGGGCGTTGACATCGTGATCTCGCCGCCACCGGCCGCCCTCGAGCAGATGGGGGACTTCGTGCGCGACATGCACACGTCGTCCCGCCTGCTCGAGACCCTCGACGCCGGCTCGACGCTGGCCGAGGCCGAGGCCGCCGTGCTCGCGTACATCCGCACGTGGGTGGACGAGTCCGGCAAGGCGCCGCTCGCGGGCAACTCGATCGGGACCGACAAGGCGTTCCTCGAGCGCGACATGCCGGACCTCGTCGGCTACCTGCACTACCGGGTCATCGACGTCTCCTCGATCAAGGAGCTCGCCCGCCGCTGGTACCCGCGGGTGTACTACTCCTCCCCCGCGAAGAACGGCGGGCACCGCGCCCTCGCGGACATCCTCGAGAGCATCGACGAGCTGCGCTACTACCGCGCGGCCCTGCTCGTCGCGCAGCCCGGACCGGACTCCAAGACCGCCAAGGCGATCGCGGCGAAGGTCGTGGCGACGTCCGTGGCGCGCTCGGTCCCGACGGCGTAGCGACCTCGCAGCGAATCCGCCCGAGCATCCCCGCGCAGCCGGTATAGTTCTGGTCGGCCCTGGTAGTGATGCCGGGGACATGGTGGCTATAGCTCAGGTGGTAGAGCACCTGGTTGTGGTCCAGGGGGTCGCGGGTTCAAGTCCCGTTAGCCACCCACAGTGAATGGCGCCCGGCTCCTCGAGCCGGGCGCCATTCCTCGTTCTGCGCGCGTCAGCGCGTCGCGCACTGCCGATCAGCGCGTCGCGCGCGCCGTGATCGCGTCGGCGACGAGGTCGACGGCCGTGTCCGAGAGGCCGAGGAACAGCGACGGCTCCGTGACCTCGAGCTCGAGCAGCACGGGCGCCCCCTCGGTGTTGCGGAGCAGGTCGACCCGCGCGTACAGCAGCGGCCCGGGGCCGGCGGCCGGCACGAGCTCAGGGATGGCCGCGATGACGCGATCGGCGAGCTCGCGCTCGTCGTCCGCCGCCGCCCGCGCGGTCATCTCCTCCTTGTGCACGCCATCGGCCCGGTACGGGCCCTCGAGCAGGGCCGACTTGCGCACGGCGTGGCTGAACTGGCCCTCGATGTACACGAGCGCCGTCTCCCCGACCGTGTCCACCTGGCCGAGGTACTGCTGGACCATGACGTGCCGGCCGGCCCGCAGGAGGTCGCGCGCGTGCACGATCGCCAGCCCGCGCTGGTCGGCGTAGTTGGACTGGTACCGGCCCGTGTCCCGCGCACCCGAGCTGATAGTCGGCTTGATCACGAACTCGCCGCTCGCGGGGAACCGGGTGTGCACCGCGCGCGAGGTCAGGTTGCGGGCCGGGTCGAGCCAGATCGTCGGGACGACGGGCAGGCCCAGCGCCTCGACCTCGCGCAGGTAGGACTTGTCGGTGTTCCAGGTCATGACCTCGGCCGGGTTCGCGAGCCGGGGAACCCGTGCGGCCCACGCGAGGTACTCGTCGTGGCGCGGCGCGTAGTCCCACGTGCTGCGGACCACGACGAGGTCGAACGCGTCCCAGTCGACCTCGGCGTCGTCCCAGATGGCCGGCACGGCGTCGACGCCGCGAGCCGCGAGGGCGGGCAGCAGGGGCGCGTCGTCCGCGTCCAGGTTCGGGAAGTCGGCGGAGGTGGCCAGGGCGACGCGCGGTGCACTCATGCCTGCAGGCTACCGAGCCGCGCGCGCCAACGGCTGCGCCGGGCGGGCCGGGATCGCCGCGAGGCGCGTCAGCCGGCCACCACGCGGTCGGCCGCGTCGCCCTCGTCGACGTCGGCGGTCATGCGCCGCAGGGCGCCGAGCAGCCCGTCGGGAGTGACCTGGCCGACGACGGCGCCGTCGTCGCCCAAGACCGGCACCGCGCGCCCGCCCGAGGCCGCGAGCGCCGCGAACGCGTCGTCGAGGCGGCTGCCCACCCGCAGGGCAGCCGCCGGCGACAGTAGCGGGGCGGACAGCGCGACGTCGGTCGCGGCGGCACCCGGGACGGGCTCGAGGTCGGGGGCCGTCAGCTCGCCGATCCCCAGCAGCCGGACGGCGCGGCCGGCCCCGACGAAGTCGGCGACCATCGCGGTCGCGGGCCGGGCGAGCAGGTTCACGGCGTCGGCGAGCTGCTCGAGGCGGCCGCCCTTGCTGAAGACGGCGATCCGGTCGCCGAGCCGGACCGCCTCGTCGATGTCGTGCGTGACGAGCATCACGGTCGTGCCGAGCTCGCGCTGGATGCGCCAGAACTCCTGCTGGAGCCGGCGCCGCCCGGCGGGGTCGACCGCGCCGAACGGCTCGTCCATGAGCAGCACGGGCGGGTCGGCGGCGAGCGCCCGCGCGACCCCGACCCGCTGCCGCTCGCCGCCCGAGAGCTGGTGCGGGTACCGCCGCGTGTAGATCGCGGGCTCGAGACCGACGAGCTCGAGCAGCTCGGCCGTCCGGTCGCGCGTGCGCCGGCTGTCCCACCCGAGCAGCGCGGGCACGGTCGCGACGTTCTGCCCGACGGTGCGGTGCGGGAAGAGCCCCACATTCTGGATGACATAGCCGATCCGGCGGCGCAGCGCGACCGGGTCGCTCGTGGCGATGTCCTCGCCCTTGACGAGCACGCGGCCCGACGTGAGCTCGACGAGCCTGTTCGCCATCCGCAGCGTCGTGGACTTGCCGCAGCCGGACGGCCCGACGAGCACGAGCATCTCGTGCTCGAACACCTCGAGGTCCAGGCCGTCGACCGCGACGGTGCCGTCGGGGTACTCCTTGCGGGCCCGCTCGAAGCGGATCACGGGCGCTGCTGGACTCATGCACAGGGACGCTACCCGTGCCGGACGCTCGCGGCGCGAGGTCGGCGCGGGTAGCGTCCTGGCGGTGACGACGTCCGCACCAGCCAACCCGTGGCTCTCGTGGGACTACGTGCAGACCAACTGGGCGGACATCTCCGAGGCGCTCGTGCAGCACGTGACCTTGACGGTCGAGGCGGTGCTCATCGCCTTCGTCATCGCGCTGCCGCTCGCCGCGCTGGCCTTCGGCCGTCCGCGGCTCGCCGGCCCGGTGCTGGGCCTGGCCGGGATCCTGTACACGATCCCCTCGCTGGCGATGTTCGCGATCCTCTCCCCGTTCACGGGCATCGGCCGCACGACCGTGCTCATCGGGCTGGTCGCGTACGCGATGCTCGTGCTGGTGCGCAACATCCTGGTCGGGCTCGAGGGCATCGACCCGGAGATCCGTGACGCGGCCCGCGGCCTCGGCTACGGACGCATCCGCCTGCTCCTGACGGTCGAGCTACCCAACGCGCTGCCGTCCATCGTCGTCGGCCTGCGCCTCGCTACAGTGACCACCGTCGCGCTGGTGACCATCGGCGTCATCGTCGGCTACGGCGGCCTCGGGCAGCTGATGTTCCGCGGCTTCAACAGCAACTACCGCGCCGAGATCATGACGGCGACGATCCTGTGCCTCGCGATCGCCTTCGTCGCCGACCTGCTGCTCGCCGCCGCCGGGCGGCTCGCGACGCCCTGGGCCCGGACGCGGACGCAGTCGTGACCGGGAACGAGAACGCCGTCGCGGACGCCCTGGTCTGGCTCAACGACCCCCTGAACTGGACCGGCCCGGACGGCATCCCGGCGCGCGTCGCCGAGCACCTGACGATGTCGGTGCTCGCCGTCCTGCTCGCCGCGCTGATCGCGCTCCCGCTCGGCGTCTGGCTCGGCCACCGCGGCCGCGGCGGATCGTTCGTCGTCGTCATGGCGAACACCTCGCGAGCGCTGCCCACGTTCGCGCTGCTGCTCATCTTCGCCTCGACGTCGATCGGGTTCGGCAACCGGCCGGTCGTGCTCGCCGCCGCGATCTTCGCGATCCCCCCGATCCTCACGAACGCCTTCACGGGCCTGCGCGAGGTGGACCGCGACATCCGCGAGGCGGCCCGCGGCATGGGCATGTCGGGGCGCCGGTCGCTCGCACTCGTCGAGATCCCGCTCGCCCTCCCGCTCATCGGGGCCGGGCTGCGGACGGCGGCGGTCCAGGTGATCGCGACGGTCCCCCTGGCCGGGCTGGTCGGGGGCGGCGGGCTCGGGCCGATCATCATCTCCGGGCTCGCCACCCGGCGGTTCGGGGAGGTGCTCGCGGGCGGCTTCCTCGTCATCGTGCTGTGCCTGGCGGTCGAGGCGCTGCTCGCCGGCGGCCAGCGCCTGCTCACCCCCCGGCCGATGCGCACGCCGCGCCGCGCCGGCCGTCGCGCGACGCGAGCCGCGGGCGCCACCGGATCGTGACCTGACCGTGACCGCGACGACCCGCGAGAGCGGTTGCCGTGTCCGAATATCCGAGATCGAATGATCGTCGGTGCCGCACGTCGCGGCCTGACACCTGGGAGTCCTCCATGCGAGCACGCACTATGACCCTGGCCGCCCTGACGACGGGAGTGCTGCTGCTCACGGCGGCCTGCGGCGACGCCGGGTCGTCCGGAGGGACGGACACCTCGAGCTCGGGCTCGACGGCGGCCGCGCTCGCCACGTGCGAGCCCGTCGCGGGCGACTCGCTCGTCGCGCTCGAGGACGACCTGGGCCTGCAGACGGCCGACAACATCGTCCCGGCGATCAACGCCGCCGCGATCGAGGGCGACGCGAACTTCATCCCGCTGCTCGACGCCGTGTCCGCGACCCTGGACACCGAGACGCTCATCGGCCTGAACAAGGCGGTCGACGTGGACCGGCAGACCTCGACGCAGGTCGCCGCTGACTACCTCGAGACGAAGGGGCTCGCGGCGGCGGACATGGTCGGCGGCGGCAAGACGGTCGTCGTCGGAGCCGCCAACTTCTCCGAGAGCGCGACGCTCGCCGAGATCTACGCGGGCGCGCTGCGCTCCGCCGGCTACGACGCGACGACCCAGACGATCGGGAACCGGGACACATACGCCCCGGCGCTGCAGGACGGCACCCTGACGATGGTCCCGGAGTACGTCGGCACGCTCACCGAGTACCTCAACAAGCAGGCCAACGGCGCCGACGCGCCCGCGCTCGCGAGCTCCGACGTCGACGCGACGCTCGCCGAGCTCGTCACCCTCGGCACGGCCGTCGGGCTGACGTTCGGCACGCCCGCGGCGGCGCAGGACCAGAACACCTTCGCCGTCACGACCGCCTTCGCGGACGAGCACCAGGTCACGACGCTCTCCGAGCTGGCCGAGACCTGCGGCGGCCTCGTGCTCGGCGGGCCGCCGGAGTGCCCGGAGCGCCCGTTCTGCCAGCCCGGCCTCGAGGAGACCTACGGCCTGCAGATCGCCGAGTTCACGTCGCTCGACGCGGGCGGCCCGCTGACCAAGACGGCGCTGCAGCAGGGCACGATCGCGCTCGGCCTGGTCTTCTCCTCCGACGCCGCGCTGGCCGGCTAGCTGTCGAACCGCGAGTCGTCAGTCCCCGGTCACGCCGTCCGCTAGCTCCCGCAGCACGTCGAGATGCCCGTTGTGGCGGGCATTCTCCTCGATCAGGTGCAGCACGACCCAGCGCAGCGTCGGGAGCTCGCCCGAGCTCAGCGGCGTCACCGACCGGGCGTCGAGATCGAGCCCGGCGACGAGGGCGTCGGTGCGCCGGGCCTGATCGGCGTACTCCGCGAGCAGCTGGCTCAGCGGCGTCTGCGCGCCGATCGAGAACTCCTTGTCGGGCTCGTCGTCGGTCCACGGCCCGAGGTCGGGTCCGCCGACGAAGCGGTTCTCGATCCAGGAGTGCTCGACCCAACGCAGGTGGTTCAGGACGCCGCCGAGCGACATCAGCGGCGACGTGACGAGCGGCGTCGCGGCGACGGCGGCCGGGGTCGCCCCCTCGCACTTAGCCCGGGCGGTGTCCCGCGTGTACTGCAGCATCGCGAGCAGCGTGGCGCGCTCGTCCCAGCTCGGCGGGCGGTCGGTCCTGGTCATGCTAGAGCCCGTACGCCTCGAGCAGGCGGAGCCAGACCTCGCTCACGGTCGGGTACGCCGGCACGGCGTGCCAGAGCCGGTCGAGCGGCACCTGCCCGACGACGGCGATCGTCGCAGCGTGCAGCAGCTCCGCGACCTCCGGCCCGACGAACGTCGCGCCGAGCGCCACCGAGCGGTCGGTGTCGACGACGAGCGTGGCCGCGCCGGCGTAGTCGTCGGCGCTGACCGACGCGCCCGCGACGGACGCGAGCGACAGGTGGAGCACCCGCACCGGGTAGCCGGCGGCCCGGGCCGCGGCCTCCGTCAGGCCGACCGACGCGACCTCGGGGCGGCTGAAGACCACCTGCGGGACGGCCTCGTGGTCGGCGCTCGCCCGGAACCGGCTCCAATCGGGCGCGGCGTCGACGTCGGCCGCGGTCGCCGCGCCCGTCGGCCCGTCGCCCGCCCCGGCGGCCCCGAACCGCGCGGCGATGACGTCGCCGACGACCCGCGCGTCGTACTTGCCCTGGTGCGTGGTCGCGACCCGGCCGGTCACGTCGCCCGCGGCGTAGAGCCAGTCGCCGTCGACCGCCGTGACACGCAGCGTGTCGTCCACCGCGAGTGCATCGCCCGGGTTCAGCCCGATCGCCTCGAGGCCGAGGTCGCCCGTGCGGGGGCGCCGGCCGGCGGCGACGAGCACCTCGGCGGCGACGACGGGCTCGCCCTCGTCCACGGTGAGCGTCACCCCGTGGTCGTCGCGGACCGCGCGCGTCACCTCGACCCCGAACCGGAGCTCGACCCCGAGCTCGGTGAGCCCGTCGGCGACGGCGGCCGAGGCGAACGGCTCCGCGCCAGAGAGCACCCGGTCCCCTCGCACCAGCAGGGTGACGCGGGCACCGAAGTCGGCGAACGCCGTCGCCATCTCGACCCCGACCACTCCCCCGCCGATGATCGCGAGCGACTCCGGGACGTCCTGGACGGCGGTGGCCTCGCGGCTCGTCCACGGCTGCGCCTGCGCCAGTCCGGGCACGCCGGGGACCATCGGTCCGCTGCCGGTCGCGACCACGACGGCGCGGGCGGCGACGATCGTGCGGACCGCGCCGTCGTCGTCGGTCACCGCGAGGGTGCGCGGCCCGGTGAACCGGGCGCGACCCCGGACCAGGTCGATCCCCGCGCCGTCGAGCCACTCGACCTGGCTCGCGTCGTCCCAGTCGTGCGCGATCGCGTCCCGCCGGGCGAGCGTCGCGGCCACGTCCACGCCGCCGGCAACGGCCCCTGCGGCGCCGCGCACGGCCTTCGCGGCCGCCAGCACCGCCCCCGGCCGCAGCAGCGCCTTGGAGGGCATGCACGCCCAGTAGGAGCACTCCCCGCCGACCAGCTCGGCCTCGACGACGACGACGCTCAGCCCCGTCCGGCTCGCGCGGTCCGCGACGTTCTCGCCGACCGCCCCCGCGCCGAGCACGACGACGTCGTAGCGGAGGGTGTCGAGATCATCGGCGGCAGTCATGGCTCTCCCTGGTCGCGGCGGGCTGAGCTCCCATCGTGGCGCGTGGCTCGTGGCGGCGCACCCCGGAATTCGAACGCTCCCGGGTCAGTTCGCAAAAGAAAAAGGGCCTCTCGCCCGCATAACTGCAGGTGAGAGGCCCTTGCTGGTGCGCCATCAGGGACTCGAACCCCGAACCCGCTGATTAAGAGTCAGCTGCTCTGCCAATTGAGCTAATGGCGCGCAGTGCAAGACGCTACCACTGCCCCGCGGCCGCCAACGAACCAGGAGGGACGGACGTGGCGCACGTCACGCCGAGGTGAACTTGCGGGAGCCCTCGTCCGCGGACTCCTCGGGCAACCCGCTGGCCGCCGGGTGCGAGTCGCCCTCGGGCTGCTCCCACCACGCCTCGTCGGGCAGCCCCTCGGCCCGCAGGATCTCGGTCGAGGCCCGGTCGGACGGCGCAGCCGCCAGGTCCACGAGCAGCGCGAGCGGGATGTGCTCGGCGAGCAGGCTCATGACCTCGTCGCCCAGCGGCGAGATCTGCGCCGCCGTCGCTGCGGCGTCGATCTGTTCCGGGTCGATCGGTTCGTTGTCATCGCTCGGATCCGGCCCAAGTCGGTCCTCGGCAGCGTTGCCGGCCTCGGCGGTCACGGGTGCGGTGGGGCCGTGCACGGTGGCGTCGTTCGCGTCGCCCATCCCGTCCACCTCCGTTCGTCGCCCCTATAGCACCACCCACCGGTCCCACCCCGCAAACGCAAACGCCGAATGGCCCATGCCGCTTTCACAGGAAACCGGGGCCATCCGGGCATCGCTAGGCTTGCTGCCATGACCACCCGTCTCGCCGTGGGCGACAGCGCACCCGACTTCACCCTGCCGACCGCCGACGGCGGGACCATCACGCTGTCCGAGCTGCGGGGGCAGCACGTCGTCGTGTACTTCTTCCCCGCCGCGATGACCCCCGGCTGCTCGACCCAGGCGTGCGACTTCCGGGACTCCCTCAGCGCACTGCAGGGCAGCGGGTACTCGGTCGTCGGCGTCTCCCCCGACCCCGTCAGCGCGCTGGCCGAGTTCACCGCGCGCGACGGGCTCACGTTCCCCCTGGCGTCGGACCTCGACAGGTCCGTGCTCACGCAGTGGGGCGCCTACGGCGAGAAGAAGCTCTACGGCAAGGTCGTCACGGGAGTGATCCGGTCCACCGTCGTGCTCGACCCGAGCGGCACCGTGGAGCTCGCCCAGTACAACGTCAAGGCCACGGGCCACGTCGCCAAGCTCCGCCGCGACCTCGGGATCGCCTGACGCCCGACGACGCTGACGGCCCGGCCCGGGTGTGCAAGGCTTGCGCGACGGGGAGCAGTGCCCCCGCGGGAGTGGTGAAATGGCAGCCACGCGGCGTTTAGGTCGCCGTGCCTTCGGGCGTGCGGGTTCGAATCCCGTCTCCCGCACCGACGAATGACCAGCGACCCGAACGACCACGGCCGAGCGGGTGCCGCCTGCAGAGGCGGCACCCGCGGGTCAGTGCGTACGTCGGCCGACCAGGCCCGCCGTGATCAGGACTGGTGCGCGCCCTCGGGGGTCGCGGCGCCGTCGTGCTGCGCGGCGATCTGCGCGCGCACGTCGTCCATGTCGAGCGCCTGGACGGCGGTCAGGACCTGGGCCAGCGCCGGTCCGGGCAGCGCGCCCGCCTGGCTGTAGACCAGGACTCCCTCGCGGAACGCCATCAGCGTCGGGATCGAGGTGATCCCGAGCTCGCCCGCGAGACCCTGCTCGGCCTCGGTGTCGACCTTGGCGTGCAGCACCCCGGGGTTCTGCTCCGAAGATGCCTCGAAGACGGGGCCGAACCGCTTGCACGGCCCGCACCATTCGGCCCAGAAGTCGACCAGGACGATGTCGTTGTCCTTGATCGCCTGCTCGATGGTGGTCTCGGTCAGTTCCTGCGTGGCCATGTGGCCCTCCTGTCATCGCGTGTCAACCGGTCAGTACGACGTCTACGGGGCCCTGATTATTCCCGCCGACGCTTCGCGCCGCGAGCACGGCGAGGGCGAGCGAGTCGGCGGTTCGGCGCGTCGGGGGCGGCGCCCGGCGCGCCCGCACGGTAGAACGGCTAGGTGACCGACACCGTCGACTTCCCCCGACCCGAGCGTCCCTCCGGCTGGCTCAGCCAGGCGGACATCGAGCGCGCCCGCGGCTGGCTGCCGATCCTGTACGTCGACGCCGTCCCGGTGCGCGTCGACGACTCGGGTGACGTCATCGCCGTCGGCATCCTCCTGCGCGTCACGCCCGAGGGCGTCATGTCGCGGGCCCTCGTGTCGGGCCGGGTGATGTACCACGAGCGCGTACGCGACGCGCTCGTGCGCCACATCGAGAAGGACCTCGGCCCGATGGCCCTGCCGCAGATCCCGTCCTCGCCGCAGCCGTTCACCGTCGCCGAGTACTTCCCGACCCCGGGCGTCACCGCCTACCACGACCCGCGCCAGCACGCCGTGTCCCTCGCGTACATCGTGCCGGTCGCGGGCGACTGCACCCCGCAGCAGGATGCGCTGGACCTCGCATGGCTGACCCCCGAGGAGGTCACGAGCGAGCAGGTTCAGGTCGAGATGGCCGGCGGCACGGGCACGCTCCTGCGCCAGGCGATGGCGCACGTGGGCCGCCTGCACTAGCCCCTGCCGACGGCGCCCGTCAGCTCAGTCGGCGCGCGCGCAGCACCACGTCGGCGGTGTGGTGCGCGCCGGCCCCGCCGTCGGGCGCGATCCGGGGCCGCTGCTCGTCCAGCTCCACGTCCCAGGCACCGTCGAGCAGCTCGGCCACCATCGACGGCCAGACGTAGTCGGCCGGGTCGACGTCGCCCTCGCGCGCCGGCTGGTTCTCCATCCCGGCGTGGTGCACGAGGAGCAGCACGCCGCCGGGCGCGACGGCGGCGAGCAGCGCGCGCTCGGCCGCCGCGTCGGGCGTGCGCAGCAGGGCGGGGTACTGGGCGGAGACCAGGTCGAAGGATCCGGGCGGGAGCGCCGCCTCCGCCAGGCCGGCGTGCACCCAGCGGACGGCTGCCCCGGCGTCGCGCGCGTGCCCGGCCGCCCGCTCGAGCGCCACGCCCGAGACCTCGAGCGCGGTCACGTCCCAGCCGCCGCGCGCGAGCCAGACGGCGTCCGCGCCCTCGCCGCAGCCGACGTCGAGCGCGCGGCCCGGAGTGAGCCCCGCCACCTCGGCCACGAGCGCCCCGTTGGGCCGACCGCTCCAGAGCTGCTGCCGGTCGGCGTACCGCCGGTCCCACTCCGCCCGCACCGCCGGATCCCCGACGTAGGCGTCGCCGGGGGCGGGAGCGTGGGGAGCGAGCAATCCAGCTGCGGGGGTTTCAGTCATGGGCACACCGTCCCCCGCCGCGCCCCGCTGACGCCACCCCTGTTGCCAGAACGGCAAGAACCTACGATTGCCCGAGCCTGAGCTCGGGCCAGTCGGCGAGGTCGGCGCGGAGCTTGCGGTCGTGCGTCGCGACCACGACGGTGGCCGACGTCGCGCGCAGCGCCGCCGTCAGCTCGTCGACGAGCGCGATGGACAGGTGGTTCGTCGGCTCGTCCAGGATCAGCACGTGCGGGGCCGCGAGCAGCGCCTGGGCCAGCTCGAACCGGCGCCGCTGCCCGATCGACAGCTCCACCAGCGGCCGGTCCAGGTCGGCCTCGGTCAGCAGCCCGAGGAATGCGACGGGCACGAGCTGGTCGGGGTCCAGCGCGCCGGCGGCGAGCAGGTCGAGCGCGGCGCGCGCGAACACGTCGAAGCCCGAGGCCGACGCCGCGAGCCCCGCCGGGTCGGGCCGATCGTCCTGCGCGAGCACGCCGAGGCGCACGCCCGGGGCGATCGTCCGCGCGCCGCGCGCGAGCGGCACCGCGCCGGCGAGGACGCCGAGCAGCGTGGACTTGCCCGACCCGTTGGGGCCGGTGACCAGGAGCCGCCCGCACGGCGGCAGCCCGATCTGGGTGCCGGCGAGGTCGAGCCGGCCGGGCACGAGCGGCGCGCGCACCTCGAGCAACTGGGCGGGCGCGGGCGCGGGCGCGGGGATCGCGGGCAGGTCCGGGAACGCGAGCGCGAGCGGCGGCTCCGGCACCTCGACGGCCGCGGCCTCGAGCCGCCGCACGAGGCGGTCGGCGGCCTTGACGTGCACTCGCGCGTGCGTGGCCCGCCCGTGGCTCTGGCTGCCCTTCGGCGGCCGCCACGCGTCCGACAGGCCCTCGTAGGACTCGTCGAGCCGGCGCAGCAGCTGCGCGCGGCGCTGCTGCTCGGCGGAGTACCGCCGGCGCCACGTGCGCAGCGCCTGGTCCTTGGTGAACCGGTACGTCGCGTACCGCGTCGCGCCGTACAGCGCCGGGCGGCCGTCGACCGTCGGATCGAGGTCCAGGATCGCGGTCATCACGTCGTCGAGCAGCTGCCGGTCGTGCGTGACGATGACGACGACGCCGGGCCAGTCGCGCAGCTGCGCCGTCAGGTACTCGATCCCGGCCTCGTCGAGGTGGTTCGTCGGCTCGTCCAGCAGCAGCACGTCGGCCCGCTGCGCGACCCGGCACGCGAGCCGGACGCGGTACCGCTCCCCCACGCTCATCTGGGCCAGCTCGCGGGCGGTCTCGCGCGGCGCCCCGAACCGGGTCAGGGCCTCGTCCATGCGGCGGTCGGCGTCCCAGCCGGCGAGCCGCTCGACCCGCGCGAGCGCGCCGGTCAGCGCCGCGAGGTCCCCGCGGTCGTGGTCGAAGCTCTCGATCGCCTCGTCGAGCTCGGCCGCGGCCGCGCGCACCGCGCCGAGGGCCTCGTCGACGAGCGTCCCGACGGTCGCGCCCGGCGCGGCGACGAGCTCCTGCGTCACGAGCGCGAGGGTCCCGGCCCGGCGGACCGCGCCCGCCTGCGGCGCCAGGTCGCCGGCCAGCACGTGCAGCAGCGTGGACTTGCCCGCGCCGTTCTCGCCCACGACGCCCAGGCGCTGGCCCGCGCTCGCCACGACCGTCACGGCGTCGAGCACGGGCCGGCCCGGGTACGCGAAGCTCACCGCGTCGGCGACCAGGTGCACGGCGCCCGGCGCGATCGCGATCTCGGCGGGGTCGACGCTCACGACCGGCCCCGCGGCGGCGCCGCCGGTAGCGTGCGGCTCATGCGCCTGCCCTCCCCCGCCACCGTGCTCACCGTGCCCGTCGCCTTCGCCGCAGTCGCTGACACCGCGTGCATCCTCGCCTTCGCGGCCGTCGGCCGCGCGTCCCATGCCGAGGACGGCGGCGTGGTCGGCGTGGTCACCGTCGCCTGGCCGTTCCTCGCCGGGGCCGCGCTCGGCTGGGCCATGGGGCGCGCCTGGCGGGCCCCGCACCGGCTCTGGCCGCAGGGCGTGACCGTGTGGGCGGTGACTTGGGCGGGCGGGATGACGTTGCGCGGCCTGACCGGGGGCGGGCTCGCGCCGTCGTTCCTGCTCGTCGCGGCCGCCTCGCTCGGCGTGCTGCTGCTCGGCTGGCGGGCCATCGCGGTGCTGGTCAGCGCGGGCCGGGCGCGGGCGACGCAGGCGCCGTCCCGGGCGTAGGGCGCCGGCCGGCCAGCACGCCCGCGATGACGGGCGCGAGCGCACGGAACGCCTCGCCGCGGTGCGAGATCGCGTTCTTCTCGGCCGGGGTCAGCTCCGCGCTGGTGCGGGTGCCGCCCGCGACGACGAGGATCGGGTCGTACCCGAACCCGTGCTCGCCGCGCGGCACGGTCGCGAGGGTCCCACGCAGGTAGCCGTGCTCGACCCGCTCGTACCCCTCCGGCGTCACGAGCGCCGCCGCGCAGACGAACTGCGCGCCGCGGTGTTCGGGCCCGACGTCGGCGAGCTGTGCGAGCAGCAGCTCGAGGTTCGCGACGTCGTCGCCGTGGCGCCCGGACCAGCGCGCCGAGAAGATCCCGGGCGCACCGCCAAGCACGTCGACGGCGAGGCCCGAGTCGTCCGCGACGGCCGTCAGGCCCGTGAACGCCGCGAGGGCGCGCGCCTTGATCAGGGCGTTCGCCGCGAACGTCACCCCGTCCTCGACCGGCTCGGGGGCGCCGAGCTCGGCCGCGCCGACGACGTCGCCGGCCCCGAGCCCCGGCACGACGCCGGCGAGGATCGCGCGGAGCTCGCCGACCTTGTGCGCGTTGTGCGTCGCGAGCACGACGCGCCCGCGCGTCGCGCCGCCTGAGGTGAGCGTCATCCGCGCGGGACGGGGTCCGTCGCGAGCGCGAGCTCCTGCGTGCGGGTGAGCTCGGCCGTGCCGCCCAGCGCGAGGTCGAGCAGCGTGTTCAGCTCGTCGCGGTCGAACGGCGCGTGCTCGGCGGTGCCCTGCACCTCGACGAACTGCCCCCGGCCGGTGACGACGACGTTCATGTCGGTGTCGGCGCGCACGTCCTCGACGTAGGGCAGGTCGAGCATCGGGACGCCGTCCACGATGCCGACGCTGATCGCCGCGACGGAGTCGAGCAGGACGGGCTTGGAGCCCTTGATCGCGCCCTGGCGCTGGCCCCAGGCGATCGCGTCGGCGAGCGCCACCCACGCCCCGGTGATCGCGGCCGTGCGCGTGCCCCCGTCGGCCTGGAGCACGTCGCAGTCGAGCACGATCGTGTTCTCGCCGAGCGCCTTGACGTCGACGACGGCGCGCAGCGAGCGCCCGACGAGCCGGGAGATCTCGTGCGTGCGCCCGCCGACGCGGCCCTTGACCGACTCGCGATCCGAGCGGGTCGAGGTCGCGCGCGGCAGCATCGCGTACTCGGCCGTCACCCAGCCCTCGCCCGAACCCTTGCGCCAGCGCGGCACGCCGGCCGTGAACGACGCGACGCACAGGACCTTGGTGTTGCCGAACTCGACCAGGACGTTGCCCTCGCCCGCGTCGAGCCAGCGGCGGGTGATCGTCACCGGGCGCAGCTCGTCGGGACGGCGGCCGTCGGAGCGCAGCGAGGCGCCGGAAAGTGTTGAGGTCATGGCCCCAGGGTACGGCGCGTCACCCGCGCGCCGGGCCCGTCAGATCGGGTACACGGCCCCCGGGCGGGCGAGCTCGGTCGGGCCCGCGTAGGCGGCGCGCGCCTGCGCGAGCGTTACGTTCGAGTCGTTCCAGGCGGGCAGGTGGGTCAGGACGAGCCGCGCCGAGCCGCCGCCGGCCGCCGCCTCGCCCGCACGCCGGCCCGTCAGGTGCACCCCGCGGACGGCGTCGTCGCGGCCGTCCAGGAAGCCGGCCTCGCACAGCAGCAGGTCGGCCCCGGCCGCGAGCGCGTCGAGGCCCGGGCAGGAGTCGGTGTCGCCGCTGTAGGCGAGGACCACGCGGCGCGCCGGGTCGCCCTCGGCGGGCCCGATGACGCGGATCCCGAACGCGGGCACGGGGTGCCGCACCGCGACCGGCTCGAGCCGCAGCGGGCCGACGTCCACGCCGGCGCCCTCGACCCACTCGCGCACGTCGAGGTGGCCGCTCACGTCGGTGGCCGGGTCGGTCCCGGCCAGCTGCGCGAGCCGGCCCCGGGTGCCGACCGGGCCGAAGACCGGCACGGACGTGCCCGCGCCGGTGCCCGCCGGGTGGTAGCGGCGGTAGACGCCGAGGACGACGAGGTCGGCGGAGTGGTCCGCGTGCAGGTGCGAGATCGCGAACGCGTCGACCGTCGCGGGGTCGCAGTACCGCTGCAGCGGCCCGAGCGCGCCGTTGCCCAGGTCGAGCACGACGCGCCAGGTGCGACCTTCGGCGTCGTCGGCCTCCACGAGGTAGCTCGACGCGGCCGACTCGGCGCTGGGGAACGAGCCCGCGCAGCCGACGACCGTGAGCCTCACCGCAGCGCCCCGGCCGGCTCGACGGCGAGGACCTCGGGCCCGAGGAACCGGCGCGCGAGCTTGAGGAACGTCGCGGTGTCGCCGGTGGCGAGGAAGCGGTGCTCGGGGGGCTCGGCCGACGGCGAGCGCTCGAGCTCATGCGCGACGAGCGTCCGGTAGACGTCCTTGGCGGTCTCCTCCGCGCTGGACACGAGCGTGACCTCGTCCCCCATGACGTACGAGATGACGCCCGTCAGCAGCGGGTAGTGGGTGCACCCGAGCACCAGCGTGTCGACGCCGGCCGCCCGGACCGGGTCCAGGTACTCGTGGGCGATCGCGAGCGCCGTCGGGCCCGAGGTGATGCCGGCCTCGACGAGCTCGACGAACCGGGGGCAGGCCTGCGCGGTCAGGCGCAGGTTGGGGGCGACGGCGAAGGCGTCGTCGTAGGCGCGGGACTCGATCGTCGCGCGGGTGCCGATGACCCCGATGCGGCCGGACTTCGTCGCGGCGGCCGCGCGCCGCGCGGCGGGCAGGATGACCTCGACCACGGGCAGCCCGCGGCGCTTGGTGTACCGCTCGCGCGCGTCGCGCAGGACGGCCGCGGACGCGCTGTTGCACGCGATGACGAGCATCTTCACGCCCTGGTCGACGAGGTCGTCCATGACCTCGAGCGCGTGCGCGCGCACGGCCGCGAGCGGCTTCGGGCCGTACGGCGAGTTGAGCGTGTCACCGATGTAGAGGGTCGCCTCCTGCGGGAGCTGGTCGAGGATGGCGCGCGCGACCGTGAGCCCGCCGACCCCGGAGTCGAAGATCCCGATCGGCGCGTCCGTGACCGCCTCGAACGTCGTGGGGCGGAACTGTTCGGGTCGGCTCACGGCAGGTCCTCGATCATCACGGCGAGCAGGGACTCCTGCAGCCAGCTCAGGGCGGCGTACACCGAGCCCAGGTACTCGCGGATCTCGTCCGCGAGGACGTCCCGGCCGGGTCGGTCGGGGTCGTCCGCGACGCCGTCGGCGGCCTCGGTGCGCTCGAGCGCGGCGTAGAGCGCGTCCGAGTCCTCCTCGGTCTCGATCCCGAGGCGGTCCGCGAGCACGAGGCGCAGGTCCGTGATCGTCGCGGCGACCTCGGCCGCCTCGGCGGGGTCGACGACGAGGTCCGACGTGCCGCGCCGGCTCGGACCTCCGGGTGGCGCCGCGGTCAGGGCGAGCCAGAACGCCCGCAGCCGCTCGATCTTGACCCCGCGCAGGTCACCCTCGGTGAGGCGGCGGAACTCGGCCGCGAGCGCGGGATCGTCGTCGGACGCGTCGGGCAGCAGGCGGTGCACCGCCGGGTCGACCGGGGCGGGCACGGCCACCGAACTCATCCGCAGCCCGAGCAGCGGCTGCGACGCCGCCGCTGCCTCGCTGGCGCCCGCCGCGCGGGCGGCGTCCGGGTCCTGGCCGAACCGCTCAGCGCCGAGCAGCTCCGCGACGTCGGCGACGACGGTCGCGAGCACCTCGCGCTCCGACCCGTCGAGGCCGGCGACGTAACGCCCGGCCGTGCGGTGAAAGCCGCGCATCAGGCGCCGCCCTGACTCAGCGTGGCCCAGAGGCCGAAGGAGTGCATCGCCTGCACGTCGACCTCCATCTGCTCGCGGTTGCCGGTCGAGACGACCGCCCGGCCCTCCTCGTGCACCTGCCGCATGAGCGTGTCCGCCTGCGCGGCGGGGTAGCCGAAGTACGAGCGGAAGACGTAACTCACGTAGCTCATGAGGTTCACAGGGTCGTTCCACACGAGCGTGATCCACGCATCGGCGAGCCGCGTGTCCTCTCCGGGCAAGACGTCCTGGGCGGGTGAGGTCTGGACGGGCACCACCCCACTGTAGGTGGACCGCGCCGCCCCCGGTGGCGGCTTCCACACCGATCGGGACGAAGCACGCCCCGGCACGGCCTACGGTGAACCCCATGAGAGCACCGGAGCCCTCGGCTCTGCCGGACGACGTCGCCCGCGCCCTGCCCACCCTCCTCTCCCCGCGCCCGAGCACCGCTCTGCTCACCGACCGATACGAGCTCACGATGCTGCAGGCCGCGCTCGCGAGCGGGGTCGCGCACCGGCACTGCGTGTTCGAGGTCTTCACGCGCCGGCTCCCGCCCGGGCGCCGCTACGGCGTGCTCGCGGGCACCGGCCGCATGCTCGAGTCGCTCGCCGACTTCCGGTTCGGCGCGGCCGAGCTGGACTGGCTCGCCGCGCAGGAGGTCGTGGACGACCGCACGCTCGGCTACCTCGCGGACTACCGGTTCACCGGCGACATCTGGGGCTACGCCGAGGGCGAGACGTTCTTCCCCGGCTCGCCCGTGCTCGTCGTGGAGGGCACGTTCGCCGAGTCGGTCGTGCTCGAGACGCTCGTGCTGTCGATCCTCAACTACGACAGCGCCGTGGCGTCGGCCGCCTCCCGGATGACGAGCGCCGCCGTCGACCGGCCCGTGATGGAGATGGGCTCGCGACGCGCGCACGAGCACGCGGCGGTCGCGGCCGCGCGCGCCGCCGTCATCGCCGGATTCGTCGGGACCTCGAACCTCGAGGCCGGCCGGCGCTGGGGGCTGCCGACGATCGGCACCGCCGCGCACGCGTTCACGCTGCTGCACGACGACGAGCACGCCGCGTTCGTCGCGCAGATCGCCGCGCAGGGCATCGGCACGACGCTGCTGATCGACACGTTCGACGTGCGCCGCGGGGTCGAGGCGGCGATCGCGGTCGCGGGCCCGACGCTCGGCGCGGTCCGGCTCGACTCGGGCGACCTGCTCTCGCTGGCGCAGGACGTGCGGCGCCACCTCGACGAGCTCGGGGCCACCGACACGCAGATCGTGGTCACGTCCGACCTCGACGAGTTCGCGATCGCGGCCCTGGCCGCCGCGCCGGTCGACAGTTACGGCGTCGGGACCGCGCTGGTCACCGGCTCCGGGGCGCCGACCTGCGGCATGGTCTACAAGCTCGTCTCGCGCGAGGGCGCCGACGGCACGATGCAGCCGGTCGCCAAGGCGTCGGTCGCGAAGGTGGGCGTCGGCGGCCGCAAGAGCGCGGCCCGCCGGCTCGACCCGACCGGGCGCGCGGTCGAGGAGGTCCTGGTCGTCGGGCCGGACGCGGCCGTCGTCGAGTGGGCCGAGGACGTCGACTCGCTGCGCCCGCTGCACGTGCCGCTCGTCGTCGGCGGCGCCGTGGACACGCGGTGGACCGGCGCGGCCGGGGTGCACCTCGCGGTCGAGCGGCACGCGGCCTCGCGCGCGGAGCTGCCGCGCGGCGCCCGCCGGCTCTCCGCCGACGACGCCGCGATCCCTACCGTCACGCTCCGCCTCGACACCTGACGGGCTCGCCTCCGCCTCCGGCGAGCGCGGGTCAGCGCTTGCCGACGAACCAGTCCCGCACGATCGCGACCCGCTGCTCGAGCTGCGCGACCGTCGCGAGCGGGACCTCCGGGCCGCCGCCGCGCCGGCGGAGCTCGGTGTGCACCGAGCCGTGCGGCTGCCCGCTGCGCCGCGCCCACGCGGACACGAGCGCGGACAGCTCCTTGCGCAGCTCGGCGAGCTTGCGGTGGTCCGCCTCGGAGCGCACCTGCTCGACCGGGGTCCGGCCGCGCTTGGCCGTGAGCTGCGCGGCCTGGCGCTGCTTGAGCAGCGTGGTGACCTGATCGGCGTCGAGCAGGCCGGGCAGGCCGAGGAAGTCGAGCTCCTCCGCCGAGCCGACGTCGGCGCCCGTGCCGAACTCGCCGCCGTCGAACAGCACGCGGTCGAAGGACGCCTGCGCCTCCAGCGGCTGGAACGCGCCCTGCAGCCCGTCGGAGCCGACGGCGTCGGAGCCGGCGTCGGCCCGGTTCGCGGCCGCCAGCAGCGCGTCCTCCGGGTTGTACAGGTCCCCCTGCTCCTCGACCGTGAGCGGGCGGTCGAGCGCGTGGTCGCGCTCGAGCTCGATCGTGCTGGCGAGCTCGAGCAGCTGCGGCACGCTCGGCAGGAACAGCGAGGCCGTCTCGCCGCGCCGGCGGGCCCGGACGAACCGGCCGATGGCCTGGGCGAAGAACAGCGGCGTCGAGGTCGAGGTCGCGTACACCCCGACCGCCAGCCGCGGCAGGTCGACGCCCTCGGTCACCATGCGCACCGCGACCAGCCAACGCGAGGTGCCGGCCGAGAACGCGTCGATCGCGGCCGAGGCGTCGTTGTCGGCCGAGTTGTCCGACAGCACGACGGTCGGCGACTCGCCCGTCAGCCTGGCCAGGTGGCCCGCGTAGGCGCGCGCGTCGGTCTGGTCCGTCGCGATGATCATGGCGCCGGCGTCGGGCATGCTGCGGCGCACCTCCGTCAGGCGCCGGTCGGCCGCCGCCAGCACGGACGGGATCCATTCGCCGTTCGGGTCGAGCGCCGTCCGCCACGCCTGCGCGGTCATGTCCTTGGTCAGCGGCCCGCCCAGGCGCGCGCTGACCTCGTCGCCGGCCTTGGTGCGCCAGCGCATCTGGCCGGAGTACGTCAGGAAGATCACCGGGCGCACCACGTGGTCGCGCAGCGCGTCGCCGTACTTGTAGCTGTAGTCGGCCGCGCTGCGGCGGATCCCGTGCTCGTCCCGCGCGTAGGTGACGAACGGGATCGCGGCGGTGTCCGACCGGAACGGCGTGCCCGTCAGGGACAGCCGCCGGGTCGCGCCCTCGAACGCCTCCCGGATGCCGTCGCCCCAGGACAGCGCGTCGCCGCCGTGGTGCACCTCGTCGAGGATCACCAGGGTCGGCGCCGCCGAGGTCCGCGCGGCGTGCAGCGCGGGCTTCATCGCGACCTGGGCGTACGTCACGGCCACGCCGTCGAAGTGCGCGCCGTGCCGGCCCTGGGCGTTGCGGAAGTTCGGGTCGAGCCGGACGCCGACCCGTGCCGCGGCGTCGGCCCATTGCTTCTTCAGGTGCTCGGTCGGGGCCACGACGGTCACCCGGCGGACGATCCCCGCCTCGAGCAGCTCGGTCGCGATCCGCAGCGCGAACGTCGTCTTGCCCGCGCCCGGCGTCGCGACGGCCAGGAAGTCCCGCGGCGCGCGCGCGCGGTACGCCTCGATCGCCTCGGCCTGCCAGGCGCGCAGCTTCTCGGCGGTCCCCCACGGCGCGCGACCAGGAAAGGCCGGTGACAGGTGAGACGCCGCTGCCGACGAGGCAGCCGTTGCGGGGCGAGCGGGGGGACGGGTCCCGGGGCTCACTTTCCGCCGGAGGAGTCGGAGCCGGCGGGACCGCCGGAACTGCCGGGGCCGCCGTCCTTGGGGCTGCGCAGCCCGTCGTAGATCTCCTTGCAGACGGGGCAGACCGGGAACTTCTTCGGGTCCCGGCCCGGGACCCAGACCTTCCCGCACAGCGCGATCACGGGCTTTCCGGACAGCGCGGAGTCCATGATCTTGTTCTTGCGCACGTAGTGCGCGAAGCGCTCGTGGTCGCCGGGCTCGACCTCCTGCGCCGTCTCCTCACGCTCGAGCACGCTCGTCGACGTGCCCGTGCCACCCCCCGGCTGCTCACCGAAAGGATCGTCGGGACCAGGCACGGGGGGAAGCGGCTCACTCATGGCGACGAGTCTACGACGCCCCTGTGACGGCCCGCCAAGCGCGACCGACCGCGCCCGCCACGGGCGATCGACCGCGCCCGCCGCGGGCCACGGGCTACAGGCCCTGCCAGGCAGGCTTGGCGGCGTAGGTGCTGCGGAAGTAGTCCGCGAGCTGCAACCGGCTCGCGGCCGCGGTATCGACCAGCACGCTCACGTGCGGGTGGTGCTGCAGGATCGTGCCCGGCCACATCGCGCTCACGGGCCCCTCGACGAGCTGGTGGATCGCGTCGGCCTTGGACCGGCCGGTCGCGACGAGCACGATGTGCCGGGCCCGCATGACGGTCGCGAGCCCCTGGGTGAGGCAGTGCTGCGGCACCTTGTCGACGTCCCCGCCGAAGAACCGGGCGTTGTCGGCGCGCGTCTGCTCCGTCAGGGTCTTGATGCGCGTGCTGGAGGCCAGCGACGAGCCGGGCTCGTTGAACGCGATGTGCCCGTCGGTGCCGATCCCCATGATCTGCAGGTCGACACCGCCGGCCGCGGCGATGGCGTCCTCGTAGGAGGTGCACGCCGCGGCGAGGTCGTCGGCGAGGCCATCCGGGCCCTGCACCGCGCCGGGCGCGAAGTCCACCCGGTCGGTGAAGTCGTGGCGGATGACGTTGAGGTACCGCTGGGGATGCTCGGCCGGCAGGCCGACGTACTCGTCGAGGTTGAACGCGCGGGCCTGCGCGAAGGACAGCCCCTCGTCCGTGTGCCGCCGCACCAGCTCGTCGTACACCGCGAGCGGGCTCGATCCGGTTGCGAGTCCCAGGACGGCGTCGGGACGACGTCGCAGGAGCTGCTCGTAGGCGCAGGCAGCGAGGCGTGCGAGCTCGTCGGGCTTGGCGATGATTACTTCCATGGGGCCACGGTCCCACGCGCCACGAGCGCGGCGCCAATCGCTGCGACCGGGCTGCCCGCCGGGGGAAGCCGGACCCGCGCCGCGATGTTCAGCGAGCCGAGGAAGGCGGACTCGCCGGCCTGCACGGTGAGCGCGTGGACCACGGCCGCGAGCAGCGGCTCGCCCACCTCGCTCACCCCGCCCCCCAGCACCACGTGCTCGACGTCGGTCGTCAGCACCAGGATCCGCACCGCGGCCGCGACGGCGCGGGCGAACTCGTCGCGCAGCACCGTCGCCGCCGGGTCGCCCGCGGCGGCCGCGGCGAACAGCGCCGCGGGCGGCGGCGTGCCGACGGCGGCGGGCCAGCGGGCGTCGAGGGAGGCGCCGGAGGCGTACAGCTCGAGGCAGCCGTGCTGCCCGCACGGGCACACGAGGCCGTCCAGGCGGTACGGCAGGTGCCCGATCTCCCCCGCCGCGCCGAACGCGCCGCGGCGGAGCCGGCCGTCCAGCAGCAGCCCCGCGGCGATGCCGGTGCCGAGCGCGAGGAACGCGAGGTCGGTCGCCGCCAGCGCGCGCGCGACGCCGAGCACCGCGGCGTTCAGGTCGTTCTCGACCCGGACGGGCGCGCCCCCGAGCGACCCGCTCAGCAGCCGGGCGAGCGGCGTGGCCTCGCCCGGGAGGCCGAGGTTGACGGCGTGCGCGACGGTTCCCGCGGCGGGGTCGACGACGCCCGGCACGCCGACGCCGACGGCGACCGCCTCGCCCGCGGCGCCGGGCGCGATGCCGGCGCCCGCGAGCAGCGCGCGGACCGCAGCCGAGGCGGTCGCGACCACGCCGTCGACCCCGCGCACGGTCGGCAGCCGGACCGAGCCGACGACGACGTCGTCGGCGCCGAGCAGGACGCCGAGCACCTTGGTGCCCCCGATGTCGAGGCCGATGACCGGCGGGCCGGGGCGCGCGGAGCCGGCCACGTCAGCCCTTCACCGCGCCCGCGACCAGGCCGGAGGTCATCCGGGACTGCACCAGCAGGAAGAAGACGATCACGGGGACGGCGATGAGGGTCGAGGCCGCCATCACCTGCCCCCAGTCGGTCTCCCGGGCCGCGCTGGACTGCAGGAAGGTGCGCAGCCAGATGGGCAGCGTCTGCATGTCGGCCGTCTGCATGAGCACGAGCGCGACCGTGAACTCGTTCCAGGCCTGCAGGAACGCGTACACGCCCGACGCGACGAGGCCGGGGGCGAGCAGCGGCAGCGTGATCCGCAGGAACGCCTGCGTCCGGCCGAGCCCGTCGACCATCGCGGCCTCCTCGAGCTCGATCGGGACGCCGGCGACGAAGCCGCGCAGCATCCAGATGGTGAAGGGCACGACGGCGGCGATGTAGATGATCGAGACGCCGAGCACCGTGTTCAGGAGGTTCAGGCTGCCCACGAGCTTGTACTGCGCGATGAACAGCCCCTCGGCGGGCAGCATCTGCACCACGAGGACCGCCACGATGAACGACTTCCGGCCGCGGAACCGGAACCGGCTGATGGCCAGGGCCGACAAGAACGCGAGGACGAGCGCCGCCGCGACGGTGACCAGGCTCACCAACAGGCTGACGCGCAGCGCCGTGAGGAAGCTCGAGCCGCTGATCACGGCCGTGAAATTGTCGAGCGAGCCGCCGAACGGCGTGAAGGTCGGGGTGAGCGACTGGAGCTGGACGTTCGACAGCAGCGCGGAGTTGACCATCCAGTAGACCGGGAACGCCCACACGAGCGCCACGGCGACGGCGACGGCGCCCAGCAGCGTCCGGGTGCCGTGCCCACGGGGTCGGTTGCCGCGGCTGCCGCGGCGGCGGCCGCGCGCGGGACTCGCGCCGCGCGCGCCGACCGCGGGGCCTGCGGCGCGCGCCACCGGGGCGGCGGTCGTGCTCATGTCTCCTCCTCGCGCAGCAGGGCGGCGATGTAGAACGAGCTCAGCGCCACCGTGAGGACGAGCACGAAGATCGACACCGCCGAGGACATGCCGAAGTCCGAGCTGCCGGTCCCGAGCTGGTAGATGTAGGTGCCGAGCAGGTTCGTCTCGCTCGGTGTCGAGCCCGCGTCCTGGAGCATTTTGATCTGCGCGAACACCCGCAGGTCCCAGATCAGCTGCAGCAGCAGCACGATCGACAGCACCGGGCGGATCATCGGCAGGATGATGCCGGTGAGCTGCTGGCGCGCGCTGGCGCCGTCGAGCTGCGCGGCCTCGAGCACCTCCTCCGAGAC
This sequence comes from Pengzhenrongella sicca, assembly GCF_017569225.1. GTDB lineage: Bacteria > Actinomycetota > Actinomycetes > Actinomycetales > Cellulomonadaceae > Pengzhenrongella > Pengzhenrongella sicca. Next base: position 1,180,906 of record NZ_CP071868.1, on the reverse strand, counting down.
CTGGGTGAGGCCGGCGTAGACCGAGAACGCGACGAACGGCACCGACATCCACACGACGATGATCGTCGCGACCAGGAAGAACGACGCCGGCCGCTCGAGCCAGTTGTGCCCGCTGAAGCCGTGCAGGCCGGCCGCGTCGAGCAGCCAGTTCACGACGCCGCGGCGCCAGTCGAACAGCCACCGCCAGACCGTCATGGCCGCGACGACGGGCATCGCCCACGCGAGCAGCATCGAGATCTGCAGCACGAGTCGCGGGAACCGGCCCACGGCGTTCATGAGCAGCGCGATCCCGATCCCGACCGCGAGCGTGAGCCCCGCATTGACGAGGCAGAACGCGACGGACCGCGCGACGACGGTCCACAGGTACCCGTCCGTCGCGAGCGCGGCGTAGTTGCGCAGCCCGACGAACTCGGCCGGCTGGCCGAACTGCTGCTCGAGCCCGAACTCCTTGAGCGACGTGACCACCTGCCACCCGAGCGGGTAGCCCATGGCGAGCACCAGGATCGCGACGGCGCCCGCGACGAGCGCGTAGGGAACGACGGTCCGCCGCCGCCGCCGCCGCGTCTGCGGCGGCGGCGGCGGGGCCGCGCGGGTGAGCGCAGGCACGACGGCTATCCGGCGTTGCCGTTGAGCATCGGCGTGATCTTCTCGTCGTACTCCTGCGCGAGCGCGGTCACGTCCCCGCCCGTGGAGATCTTGCTGAAGAACTCCTCGAGCACCTTCGAGCTCTCGACCGATGCCCACCCGGGCGCCGCGGGGGTGAGCTTCGAGTTGGACGCCGACGCGATGAGCGCCTGCGCGAACTGGTCGTCGCCGAGCGACGACACCATGGTCTGGTTGGCCGGGCCGAGGCCCGCGCCGCCAAGCAGCTGCTGGTACTCGTCCGAGAAGATGATCCGCAGCAGCGCCTTGGCCAGCTCGGGGTGCTCGCTCTTCGCCGAGATCCCGATGTTGGAGCCGCCCGCGAAGACCGGGGCCGGCTCGCCGTCGACGCCCGGGAGCACCAGGACGCCGAACGTCGCGTCGTTCCACTCGCGTGCGGGCTTGCCGTCCTCGCCGGTCACGAGGTCGCCGATGGACCAGTGCGCCCAGCCCGGCGCCATGATCGTCGCCGCCGCGAGCGACGTGCTCGCCGTCACCGCGCCGTCGGCGTCCATCGCCTCGTCCGTGTCGTTGAGGTAGAGCCAGGGGCTCGCGTCCTTGGCGTCGGCCGGCGCGTTCGAGGCGCTCTCGTAGATCTCCTGGAGCTGCGTGAGGCCCGTGATCGAGTTCGGGTCGGACAGCGTCGAGACCCACTCGTCGCCGTCCTTCGTCGCGAGGTCGCCGCCGTTGGCGAAGATCCACGAGATCCCGTTGCGCCAGTCCTGGCCGCCGAGGAAGAACCCGGAGAAGTTGTCGATGCCGCGCGGGTTGGCGGCGGCGATGGCCTTGACGGACGAGTTGAACTCGTCGAGCGTCGTCGGCATCTCGAGGCCCGCCTCGGCCCAGACGTCCTTGCGCACGAACATGTACCGCGAGCCGAAGTAGTACGGCAACGTGTAGTTCAGGCCGTCGACCTCGCCCGCCGCGACGAAGGACTGCAGCAGGTCGTCGCCGCCGAGCTCGTCGTACATGTCGCTGATGTCGAGGAACGCGCCCACGTTGGTGTACGTGGGCGACTGCGTGTTGCCGACCTCGACGACGTCCGGGGTGTTGTTGGCGTCCGGCAGGGCGGTCGTCAGCTTCGCGTCGAGGTCGCCCCAGGGCTGCTCCTCGATCGTGAGCGTCGAGCCGGGGTTCTCGGCGGCGAAGGTGTCGACCAGGTAAGCCCGGAGATCGTCGTTGGTGTCACCGCCCGCGAGCCAGAGGGTGATGTCCGCCGCCTCGACGGCGCCGGCCGAGGTGCCGTCGCCCTCCGGCGTGTCGGTCGATGAGCTGCAGGCGGTGAGCGCGAGCGTCGCCGCTGCTCCGACGGCCACGAAACGTAGAATCTTCACGTTGGGGTCCCTCCCAGGTTCAGGTGACGCCGGCCGGCGTCGCCGCGGTGCTGGTACTCCGACTTGCAGGCGGTCGGCTCGGGGTCGTCACGTGACCCCGAGCTGACCGGACAGCACGAGGACCGCGGCCCCGAACAGGGCCACGTCCTCGCCGAGCGAGGCCATCCGCATCTGCAGCTCCGCGCCGATGACCGCCATGGTGCGCTGCTGGATGGTGTGCAGCGCCGCCGCACGCAGCGGGCCGTCGAGCAGCTCCGGCGGGCCGCTGAACAGCACCTCGGAGAGGTTCAGCGCACCCACGACGGGAGCCAGGGCGATGCCCAGCACCCGCCCGACCGCCGCGAGCTCCGCGTCGGCTGCGTCCCGGTCGAGGCCCGCGATCCGGCGGCGCAGCGCCGGGACGGACAGCAGCGTCTCGAGGCAGCCCCGCCGCCCGCAGGCGCACGTCGGCGCCGGGCCGCCCGCGCCGTCGTCGTCGACGACGGTGACGTGGCCAATCTCGCCGGCCGCGTGCCGGTGGCCGTGCACGAGCGCGCCGTCGACGACGATGCCCGCGCCCACGCCCTGCCCGACGGTGAGGACCAAAAGGCCGGATCCGCCCGCGCCGCCGAAGGTGAACTCGCCCAGCGCCGCGGTGTTCGCGTCGTTGGCCACGTGCGTGGCGACGCCGAGCCGCTCGGTCAGGTCCATCGCGAGCGGGACGTCGTACCAGCCCCGGTTCGGCGCCTCGACGACGGTCCCGAGCGAGTCGATCACCCCGGGCGAGCCGATGCCGACGCCGATCACCGGGCGGTCGGCCGCAGCGAGCAGGAGTCGGCACAGGTCCTCGAGCGCCTCGAGCGCCTCGGCGCCGGTGCGCCCCTCGAGCGCGACCGAGCGGCGGGTCACCACGGCCCCCGTCAGGCTGAGCACCGCGCCGCGCATCCACGCGTCGTCGGCGAGGTCGACCGCGACGATCCGGAAGTCGCCCGTGCGCATCCCGACGAGCGTCGCGGGCTTGCCGACCCGGCCCGCGGGCCGGGTGCCCAGCTCCTCGACGATCCCCTCTTCCAGCAGCGACGAGACGAGGTCCGAGACCGTCACCCGCGTCAGCGAGGTGCTGCGGGCCAGGTCCGCGCGGGAGGTCGGGCCGGAGTGGAACAGGTGCTGCAGCACCATCGAGCGGTTGTGCGCGCGGGCGTGCCCGGGCAGGACCTTCGAGGTCGGCCGCAGCTCGCGACCGAGCCCTCGGCCGGTGCTGCTGCTCGGGAAGGCGACGGTGGTCACATTTGTTAGTAGACCTTCCTTACATATACTCGTCAAGGCCTCCGGGTGACCGTGATCACACCGTGACCTGCGGTCTGGCACCCTTGCGACCATGAGGATCACGATCGACCCGCGCTCGCCGGTCGCGCCGTACGACCAGATCCGGACGCAGCTCGCGGACGCGATCCACGCCGGCAGCCTCGCCCCCGGCACCCGGCTCCCGACGGTGCGCGGGCTCGCGGCGGAGCTCGGGCTCGCGCCCAACACGGTCGCTCGCGCGTACCGCGAGCTCGAGCAGGCCGGCGCGGTCCGGACCGGCGGGCGCAACGGGACGATCGTCGAGCAGTCCGGCGAGGCGGCCGACCGCGCGGCGTTCGCGGCGGCGCAGGACTACGTCCGCCGGGCGCGCGAGCTCGGGCTGGATGACGAGGCGAGCCTGCGCTGGGTGCGCACGGCCCTCGCGGCGGGGCCGGGTCCGGCGAGCTAGCGGACGAGTCAGGCCGCGCCGACGTCGAGGCTGAACCAGACGGTCTTGCCGGTCGGGCCGCCGTCGTCGACCCCCCAGGCGCTCGCAAGGGTGTCGATCAGCAGCATGCCCCGGCCGCCGGCGGACGTCGGCGCGGGATCCCGGACCACCGGGCGCGTGCAGCTCTCGTCGCTGACCGCGACGCTCACGACGCGGCCCGACCGCCAGGTCCTGATCCGGATGCCCCCGGCCGCGGGGCCGTGCACCACGGCGTTGGCGAGCAGCTCGCCTGTGAGCAGCTCGATGACGTCCAGCGCCTCGGTCGGCACGCCCTGGGAGCGGACCGCACGCATGACCCAGTGCCGCCCTGCCCGGGCGGCGGAAGGCTTGGCTACGAGCTGCAACTCCACACCTCACCCCATGACTGGGAGCGTCGGCCGACGCGTGCGCGCGGCCGTCCGTCGTGCCCTCCCAGTATCGTCACCCGAACGGAGCAACGCACCTCCCTGGACGCGTCTGGCCCGATCTCGCCGGGTGAAACAGTGGCGGAAACCGGGGGCAAACAGCGCGGACCGGGACGAACGCCCCAGCCGGTCAGCACCTAGTTCTCGTGCCGGGGTCGGAACTGCCCCGCTGCGGGGGCAACTCCCGTGATGCCCTGGACCACGGCCGCCGCCACGACGCGCAGCTTCACGTTGCGATGGCTGGAGGCGCGCCGGAGGATCGCGAAGGCGTCCTCGGCCGAGCACCGGTTCTGCGCCATGATGATGCCGATCGCCTGATCGATCGTCGATCGCGACGCCATCGCCGCCGTCAGGTCGGCGTTGATCACGGTCTGCTCGGCGATCCTGATGCACAGCGCCATCACCTGGGCGATCTGGTCCGCGAACATGGCAGCGCGCACCAGCCGCTCCGGGTCCCAGGGATCCGCCTGCTCCGAGTAGAGGTTGAGCGCGATCTCGGTGCCGCCGCCCGCGCTGGCGGGCACCGCGGCCGCGGAGCGAAAGCCCTCGAGCTCGGCCGCGTCGCGCCAGGCGATCCACCGGTCGTCGCGCCAGATCTCGCGGGTGGTCAGGGTGCGCCGCTCGTCCATCGCCGTCAGGCACGGCCCCGCTCCGGTCGCGACCTCGACGTCGTCGCACCGCGCGGCCCGCTCGTCGCTGCTCGCGGCCCGCCGGTCGCGCCCGAGGTGGCGCAGCGTGATGCCGCACTGGGTGCCGGCACCCAGGTAGCTGGCGGCCCGCGACGTGAAGTCCTCCAGGTAGGCCTCGATGCTGGCCGTCTCCAGCAGGAGCGAGCCCAGCGCGGACGAGCCCGACTCGCCCGCCTCGGGGGCCGGCCCGGGGCTCTCGGGGCGCGGGTGGGGGAACGCAGTCTCGTCGGTCACGGAACGCCCCTTCCCCGGTCGCGGTGCGGATGCCGGCATGTCGCTGACAGGACGCCACGGAGGTGGGCGGATCGATGGGGCCGACGACGTCGTCACTATGGCAGACCGGTGTTCGCGCTGCTCACCGTAGCGATCACGGCAGGAGGACGCAGGCCCAAGCCCGGCGTAGTCGTGCCACGAACGAGTGAATCTCGGGCGTCCGAGCGGGGATCGCGGCGGGCCGTACCCCGCTGCCCGGCGACCAGGGCGCCGAGCGCGAGACCCATCCCGACGAGCTGCCAGCCGGAGAGCGACTGCGCGAGCACGAGCCAGCCCGCGGTCGCCGCGACGACGGGGCTGAGCAGCCCGAGGAAGGAGACGCTCGCGGCGGGCAACCGCTCGATGCCGCGGAACCACACCGCGTACCCGAAGGCGGTGTTGACGAGGCCGAGGTAGGCGAACCCGGCGACCTGCGCCGCGGTCACGGCGCCCGGCAGGCCCTCGACCGCGAGGAGGATCGGCACGAGCACGAGCCCGCCGAAGGTGAGCTGCCAGCCCGTGAAGGCCAGGAGCGGGACGGGCCGACCCCACCGCTTGGTCAGCACGACGCCGAGCGCCATCGCCGCCGCGGCGGCCAGGCCGGCGGCCAGGCCGAGCGCGTCGAGCCCGACGCTCGCACGCAGCACGAGCAGCGCGACGCCGACGACGCCGACGATGCCGGCGCAGACGGCCCGCACCGTGAGCCGCTCCCCCAGGATCAATGCGGACAGCCCCGCCACGATCAGCGGCTGGACGGCCCCGAGCGTCGCCGCGACGCCGCCGGGCAGCCGGTAGGCCGAGAAGAACAGGAGCGCGAAGAACACGCCGATGTTCAGCGTCCCGAGCACCGCCGCCCGCAGCCACCACGTCCCGTGCGGGAGCCGCCGCCCCCACGCGACGAGCAGCAGGCCCGCCGGGAGCGCGCGCAGCACCGACGCGAGCAGCGGCCGGTCCGGCGGGAGCCACTGGGTCGTCACGAGATAGGTCGTCCCCCAGGCGGCCGGGCCCAGGCCCGTCACCAGGATCGTCCAGCCGCGTCCGGTCGCGTTCATCCCCGCCTCCAAGGTCTCTTAGTAGTAAGATACTTACTTGCAAGCAAGTGTCAAGGAGGAGTGCATGGAAGACTTCGGGCATGGCTGACGACGGGGTAGACCGGATCCTCGAGCAGTGGGCGACCGAGCGCCCCGAACTCAAGACCGAGTCGATGGGCGTGTTCGGCCGGATCTACCGCATCGCGAGGGCCTCGGGAGACGCGATGACGGCCGCCTACGGCCAGTTCGGCATCACCCGGGCCGACTTCGACGTGCTCGCGACCCTGCGCCGGTCGGGCCCTCCGTTCGCGCTCGCGCCGTCGGCGCTCACGGCGTCGCTGATGCTCACGTCGGGCGGTCTCACGGGCCGGATCGACCGGCTCGAGCGAGCGGGGCTCGTCGCCCGGTCGCCCGCGCCGACCGACCGGCGGGGCCTGCTGGTCACGCTGACGGACCGCGGCCGCGAGATCGTCGACGACGCCGTCGTCGCCGGGCTCGCGGCGCAGGACCGGATGCTCGCCGCCCTGGCGCCCGCCCGGCGTCGGCAGCTCGACGACCTGCTGCGCGAGCTGCTCGGGGCCGTCAGCGCGTCCTGACCGGGCGCCGCTACGATCGAAAGGCTTCGATGACAACGGCGTACGGAGGCCCCGCGATGCAATCGATCACCCCGTTCCTCTGGTTCGATTCCCAAGCCGAAGAGGCCGCCGAGTTCTACGTGTCGATCTTCCCGAACTCGCGCGTGCGCAGCGTCTCCCGGTACGGGGAGGGCGCGCCGCAACCCGCCGGCACGGCGATGTCGGTGTCCTTCACGCTCGACGGGCTCGAGCTCCAGGGACTCAACGGGGGCCCGCGCTTCCCGTTCACCGAGGCGATCTCGTTCGTCGTCCCCGCGGCGACCCAGGACGAGATCGACCGGCTGTGGGACGCACTGACGAGCGACGGCGGCGAGCCGAGCCAGTGCGGCTGGCTCAAGGACAAGTACGGGCTCTCCTGGCAGATCGTGCCGCCCGTGCTGTTCGAGCTGCTCGCCGACCCGGACCCGGAGCGGTCCCAGCGGGTGATGCAGGCCATGCTGGGGATGCAGAAACTCGACATCGCCGCGCTCCGCGCCGCGCGCAACGGGGCCGTACCCGGCTGACGGCGAGGACAATGGGCTGCGTGACCGAGCAACCCGTAGCCGCGCCGGCCGCTGGCCCGCCCGCGCAGGAGCTGCGGGCCGACTGCGCGAGCTGCTTCGCGCTGTGCTGCGTCGTTCCCGCGTTCACCGCCTCGACCGACTTCGCGATCACGAAGCCGGCTGGCCGGCCCTGCCTGCACCTCGCCGGGGACTTCCGCTGCGGGATCCACACCCGCCTGCGCGAGCGAGGCTTCCGGGGGTGCACGGTCTACGACTGCTTCGGCGCGGGGCAGCAAGTCTCCCAGGTCACGTTCGGCGGGCACGACTGGCGGTCGGCGCCTGCCACCGCCCGGCAGATGTTCACCGTCTTTCCCGTGATGCGCGACCTGCACGAGCTGCTCTGGTACCTGACGCAGGCCCTGCCGCTCGCGCCCACGGGGTCGGCGCACGCCCGGCTGCGCGCCGACCTCGAGCGCGCGTTCGCGGCGATCACGGCGCTGACGCGGGGCGATCCCGCCGACGTCGCCGCCGTCGACGTGGACGCGCAACGCCAGGCGGTGAACCCGCTGCTCGTGCGCGCGAGCGCGCACGCTCGGGCCGCGGCCGGGCCGCGGCTGATCGACCACCGCGGCGCCGACCTCGCCGGCGCCCGGCTCCGCGGGGCCGACCTGCGCGGGGCCAGCCTGCGCGGCGCCCTGCTCATCGGCGCCGACCTCGCCGCGACGGACCTGCGGCTCGCGGACGTCACGGGTGCCGATCTGCGGGACGCCTGCCTCGACGGGGCGGACCTGAGCACGACCCTCTTCCTGCGGCAGTCCCAGCTGGACGCCGCCCGGGGCGACGCCGCGACGGTCCTGCCGCCCGGGCTCGCCCGGCCGGCGCACTGGCCCGCAGGCCTGACCTGATCAGTCGCCCGATCACCCGGGCCCGATCACTCGCCCGCGGGCCTGACCTGCTCAGTCGCCGGTCGCCCGCCGCGCCGTCACCAGCAGGTACTCCCAGTCGAGCACCATCCGGCCGGTGCCCGCGCCCCGGTCGTGCCGGGCGGCAAGGGCCGCCAGGTCGCGGTCGAGCGCCGCGACGCGCTCCGGATCGGCAGCGATCGCCCGGTACACGGCGATGGTCGGGCCGTAGCGCGCCTTGAAGTACTCCCGGAACGCCGCGGGCTCGGCGAAGTGGTCGACCCGCACGCTGGCCGTGCGGACCTCGAGGTCCGTGACCCGGTCGCCCAGGAGTCCCCGCACGTGCTCGGCGTCGCCCCACAGCGGCGGGGGCTGCGCGCCGGGCGGCGGCGGCGGCGCGTAGGGCTTCATCGCCGCGAACATCTGCCCGATGAACCCGCCCGGGGTCCAGCTGAGCAGGGAGATCGTGCCGCCGGGGCGACACACCCGGACCAGCTCGTCGGCGCTCGCCTGGTGGTGCGGGGCGAACATGACCCCGACGCAGGACAGCACCCGGTCGAACTCGCCGGCCGCGAACGGCAGCGCCTCGGCGTCGGCCTCGCGCCAGGTCACCGCGGCCCCGCGCTCCGCCGCGCGGCGCCGCCCGGCCTCGAACAGCTCGGGAGTCAGGTCCGACGCCACCACGGTCGCGCCCGTCAACGCGGCCGGGATCGCCGCGTTCCCCGCCCCGGCCGCCACGTCGAGCACCCGGTCGCCCGCTCGGGTCCCGCTGGCCTCGACCAGGGCGCGGCCGAGGCCCCCGATCAGGTCGGCCGCGAGCTGCGGGTAGTCGCCCAGTGCCCACATCGCGCGGAGCCGGGCCTTCAACGCGCGGTCGGCCTCGACCGCGTCCAGTACCTCAGTCATGTCGATCTCCTTCGTCACACCAGCGTGGATGCCTCGCACGGCGGGCTGGCCCATGCTGGGACCCGCCCGTGCTCCTTCATCGGCGATGCTCGCGCCCGGCCGTGTGCGCGTTCGTGTGACGCAGGCCCGCTACGCGGGCAGCCCGGCTGCGGCCGCGAGCGCCGGGTTGTCGAGGCCGGCGAGCAGCACCGCCGCGAGCTCCGCGGCGCCGGCCTGGCCGAGGTCGCTGCGGTGCAGCGCCGCGCGCGCGACCAGCTCGCGCATCCCCCGCCGGGAGGCGAACTCCTCGAGCTCGTCGACCCACCCGGCGGCGCCCGCCAGCTCGCGCCGCACCGCGAACCGGCACAGCGCGTCGAGGCAGTGGCCCTCCACCCAGTTGTGGGTGACGCGTTGGCGGCGGCAGGCCGCCGGGGCATCGATCAGGAGCTCGAGCGCGAGGGCGTCGTCGCCGGTCGCGGCCGCGAGCAGGCCGCGTCCGCGCAGCGAGTACGACTCCCAGCACGGGTCGCCGACCTGGCAAGCGAGCGCGTAGGACCCGTCGAGCGCGTCGGCGGCCGCCGCCAGGTCGCCGCGCCGCATCGTCAGCTCGGCGCGCAGCGCGCGCGGGAACGGCAGGAAGGAGGTCCAGGCCAGGTCGTCGGCGGTCGAGCATGCCAGGTCGAGCGAGCGCCCGGCCTCGTCGAGCTCGCCCCGCAGCAGCCGGAGGCGGCCCATGGCCGTGAGCGCGTAGGCCAGGGCCCGCGGATCGTCGGCCGACCGCGCCGCGTCGGCGGCGCCCTCCAGCGTCGCGACGGCCCGGGGGTAGTCCCCCTGGTCGGTCCGCCCGATCCCGGCGTACACCCCGACCCACGCGAGCACCCGCGGGTCGGGTCCGGCGAGCTCGGCGGCCCGCTCGAGCCACACCTCCATCCGCGGGTAGTGCGCCCGCAGCAGCTCGACGTGCCCGATCTCGAGCCCCGCCCGGGCCGCCACGGCCCGGTCTCCCCCGTCCGTCGCCAGCACGACGGCCTCGTGCAGCACGGACACCGCCTCCTCGTCGCTCCCGCGCACGCCGCGCACGAGCACCCCGCCGAGCTCCCCGAGCGACCGGGCGAGCAGCGGGGCGTCGTCGCGCGCCCGGGCCCCGTCGACGGCCGACCGCAGGAGCTCGACCGCGCGCTCGTAGGCACCCACGTGCGCGGCCGCCGCCCCGCCCTCGATGGCGGCGTCGACGGCGGCCGCGGTGCGCGGAGGCGCGGCTACCCCGCGCCGGCGCAGGGCGTCGTCGAGCGCCGGCGACGGCGCGATGCCCAGCTCGCGCGCGAAGAGCACGCGGCACTCGTGCACGCGCGCGAGCGCGGCGGCGCGGTCACCCCGGGCGACGAGCGCGCGCACGAGCAGCTCGTGGCTGCGCTCGGTGAGGGGGTCGGCCGCGACGAGGCGCCCGGCGAGGTCGACGGCGGCGGCGACGTCGCCGCGCGCGAGCCGGCTGTGCGCGGCCTCCTGCCAGATCGCGGTCGTCTGGCCAGCGACCCGGCGGCGCTCGGTGGAGAGCCAGAGCTCGAACGCCGGCCCGACCCGCGGCGACACCCCCTCGAGCAGGCCACCGCCGAACCCGGGCAGGCGCAGCGCCTCGACCCAGGAGCCGTGCGCGACGACGTCGACGTCGACGAGCGTGCCCGGGTTCGGCGCGAACCGGAGCGGGTCGCCGCTGACCTCGGCGGCGCCCGCGAGGGCCCGCCGCACCTGGGACAGGCTCCACCGCAGCGCGGCGGCAGGGTCCTCCGCCTCCTCGAACAGCAGGTCCATGAGCCGCGATCGCGGTACGGCTCCCGGGGTGAGCGCGAGATAGGCGAGCAGGGCCCACGCTTTGCTCCCGCGCGGCGGCGCGACCGGCAGGCCCGCCCGCTCGACCGAGGGCGACCCCAGCAGATTGATCCGAGCGACCATCGGCGACCTCCGCGTGCTAGCGCGACCGGCGGCGCGGCCGGTTCCCGCGCGTCGTCAGCCATCGTCGCACCGCCGCCGCGCCAACGGGCGCCCTCGGGTGCCGATGGGTGACGACGACGCCGGCGCGGTCAGGTCGCAGCAGGCCCGGGCGGCCCGGCGGGCTCGGGCGGCCCGGCGAGCCCGGACGGCCCGGCGAGCCCGGCAACCGTGGCCAGCCCGTCGCGGACGTCGGCGGCGAGCCGGCCGGCCAGCCCGGCGGTCTGCGGGGCGCACATCACTGTCACGACCACCCGCCCGCCGCAGGACAGCGCGGCGGCGACCGTCGCGACGTTGCCGACCAGTGTCGCGATGGGCACCGCGCGCGTGACCCGGCGACCCAGCACGTGGGGCGCCTCGGCAGGCCCGCGCATGTTCGTCAGCAGCGTGGTGATCGACCGCTGCCGCTCGACGAGCGTGCGGTACAGCCCCACTGCGCCGACGGCGCGAAACACCTGCGCGGCGAGCCACCAGGAGCTGCCGGTGATGCGGGCCTTGCGCCGCCGCGTGTCGGCCGCGAGCGCACGCAGATCCTGCGCCGCCGACTCCCCCGGGGCCGGGACGGGGATGAGCACGGTGCCGACCCGGTTCTCGATCGCCGCCGACGCGACGGTCACCGGGCACGACACGACGACGGGCGCCGGCGCGGTCCCGGCCGCGGCCAGCTGCAGGTGCACCGCGCGCGCCCACGCCCACAGCAGGGCGTCGTTGACCGTGGCCCCGCAGGCGCGGGCCCCGCCGGCCAGCGGCGCGAGGTCGACCTCGACGACCCGGAGCGTGTACCCGGCGGTGATCGGCTGGTTCAGCCGTGACGCGGGCACCCGGACCCCCGTCGAGGTCCGCACCTCGCGCAGCTCGAGCAGCCGCCGCGGCAGGCCCGCGACCGCGCCGCGGCCGGGGACCCGCGCGCGCCACGCCTCGAACGTCAGCGCCCGCCGCGCGGGAACGCTGTCCGCGGGCGCCGCCGGACCCGCCGGACCCGCCGGACCCGCCGGACCCGCCGGACCCGCCGCAAGCGGCTCCGGGGCGGTGCCCTCCTGCAGCACCGCGAGCACCGCGCGCAGCACGCTGGGGCCGTCGGCGAGCGCGTGATGGCTCGACCACACGAGCGCCGAGCTGCCCCGGGCGGGCAGGTCGATCACGGTGAGCGTCCACCACGGCCGCGCGGGGTCGAGCGGCTCGGCAAGGATCGCCGCGGCGACCTCGAGCAGGTCGGCGGCCGCGGCGGTCCGCGCGCGCACGTGGTGGTCCAGGTCCACCGCGACCCGCTGCCACAGCGGGCGGCCCGCCCCGGCAGGCACCCGCCGCAGGCGCTGGGTCAGCCGCGGCGCCAGTGGCAGCCGGGCGCCGACGACGGCGCGCACGGCGGCGACGTCCGGCGCCGGGCCCTCGAGCTCGAGCAGCACGCCGATGGTGCGGGGGTTGGGCCCGACGTCCGCGGCGAGCTCGGCCAGGTCGAAGACGCTCATCCGCGTGGGCACGCGCCCAGTATCGCGCCGGCGGGGAACCCGCCGAACCACCGTGACCTGCGCCGACGGCCGCCGCTACCTGACTAGGGTTTCGATCGGGCCCACTCGTGCGGCCACCACCTCGAGGTGCAAGGGGATCGATCGCCAATGACTATCCACGGCCCGCTGTTCACGGACTTCCAGGAGAACACGTCCCCGGACCCGTTCTCGCTCCAGAACAAGAAGCTGCTCAAGATCCAGATGGGCTTTGGCCCGGTGTGGGCTCGATCGGGCTCGATGGTCGCCTACCAGGGTGACGTCAAGTTCGAGAACAAGGGTTCGGGCGGGCTCGGGCGGATGCTCAAGTCGGCGGCCACCGGCGAGGGCGTCGACCTGATGCAGTGCTCGGGCCAGGGCGAGCTGTTCGTGGCGCACCGGGCGGAGGAGGTTCAGATCATGTATCTGGAGAACGACTCCATCTCGGTCAACGGCAACAACGTGCTCGCCTTCTCGTCCTCGATCGGCTGGGACATCAACCGGATCCACGCGCGCGGCGCGGCCATGACCGGCGGCCTGTACAACGTGTCCCTGCACGGGACGGGCTACGTCGCCATCACGACCGAGGGCGAGCCGGTCGCCCTCGACGTCGCGACGGCGCCGACGTTCGGCGATGCGCAGGCCGTGGTGCTGTGGACCGCCGGCGTGACGATGGACATCCGGATCGACACCGGAGGCCTCAAGTCGATGCTCCGCGGCGGCAGCGGGGAGACGTTCCAGATGGCGTTCGGAGGCCAGGGGTACGTGCTGGTCCAGCCGAGCGAGTCGGTGCTTCAGGGCGGGACAGAGAGCAGCGGCGGCGGTCTCGGCGGGATCTTCAACGGCTGACGGGGCTAGCCGGGGCTAGCCGGAGGTCCGTTCGAGGAGCGTGAGGGCCTCGTAGTGGTCCGTCTGCGGGAACATGTCGAGCAGCCGGGCCTGGCGCGGCCGGAGCGACGGCATCGCCGCAAGGTCACGCGCGAGCGAGCCGGCGTGGCAGCTGGAGTAGATGACGTGCCGCACCGACGACGCCTCGAGCCAGCGGCAGAGCTCAGGCCCCAGCCCGCGCCGCGGCGGGTTGACGATCACGAGCGCGGGCGCCTCGCGCGCCCCGAGCGCGAACGCCGTGGCGTCGTCGGCGCGGAACGTCACCCGCGGCACGCGCGCCTCGCGCGCGCTCAACTGCGCGCTGGCGATCGCCTCACGGCTGCTCTCGATGCCGACGACGTCGCGGCCCGGCTCGGCGCAGTGCAGCGCGAAACCGCCGACGCCGCAGTACAGGTCCCAGACCGACGCGGGCGACCGCTCGGCCACCCAGGCCGCCGCCTGCCGGTACAGCGCCGCGGCGACCTCGGTGTTCGTCTGGAAGAAGCTCTGCGGTCGCAGGTGCAGGTCGATGCCGTTGACCCGCATGCGCAAGGTCTCCTGCGCGGTGAGCAGGATCTCGCGCGACCCCTCCAGCACGGCCTTGTGCTCGGGGAGCAGGTTGACCGATGCGACCGCGAGCCGCGGCAGGTCGGCGCGCAGCGCGGCCAGGTGCTTGCGGATCCGGGCGACCGGCTCCTGCGATCGCAGGACGAACCGCACCATGAGCTCGCCGTCGGGCGACCGGGTGACGATGAGGTGCTTGAGCTCGCCGCGGCGTGCCGGGACGTCGTACGGCACGATCCCCGCTCGCGCGATGAACGCGGCGAGCGGCCCGAACGCCTCCTGCAGGCCGGCCGGGTACAGGCCGCACGCGCTGAGGTCGACGCCGCGCCCGCCGGCGTCCAGGATCCCGAGCGTCGGCTCGTCGGCAATGCCGCCGACGACCATCTTCGCCTTGTTCCGGAACCCCGACTCGGCGCTCGCGACCGGCGGCAGCCAGTGCAGACCCGGCCGGCCGCCGAGCGCAAGCTCGAGGTGCCGCTGCTTGGCCGCGAGCTGGGCGTCGTACGGCTGCTCCATCAGCGCGCAGGAGCGGCAGCGCTCCGCGGTGAAGTAGGAGCAGTGCATGCGCGCGAGCGTACGTCAGGGGCCGGTGGGGACCTCCGTGGCGCTCGCGCCGGGTCGGGCCGCGTCGAGGAGGTCGAGGCCGAAGTCGAGGTGGGGCACGACCCCACCGGGACGCTATGGCCCGTTCTGCCCGGGAATCGCCCCGTCTGCGCCGGTTCACCACGCCGGGCCCGTGCCGACCCCGCGCGTAGCCTCGATGCATGTCAGCGCAGCCCCGCGACACGGGCGCACGGCGGGCCGCGGGCGCGGTGGCGGACCCCCGCCGCCCGAGCGTTCCCCAGCGGCTCGAGCGGCTCGAGCCGCTGACCTGCCTCGCGCTCGCGGTGCACGCCCTCGCGGTGCAGGTCCAGGCCACGGACGGCCTGATCACGCCGATCACCGGCGCCGCGGCGGTGCTGACGGGACTGGGCGTCGCCGGGCTGTGCGGGTGGCGGTCGCCGACGAGCGTCGCCGCGCGCGCCGCGACGATCATCGTGCTCGGCTACCTCCTGATGGCCCTCGGCGACGAGGGCAGCGGCTACGTTCTGCTGTGGTTCTTCGTCGTCGTCGCCGTCTACCCCCTCGTGCTCACGCCGCGGGCCGGGCGGCTGGTCGCCGTCGTCGTGCCGGTCGTCTACCTCCTGCTCGTGCCGCTCGACGCAGCGGACGGACCCGCGCCGGTCGCGCTCGTGCGCGCCTTCTCGCTCGGGCTCATCGCGGCGTTCGTCCACGCCGCGGCGACGGCGTACCGCGCCGCCGTCGCGGACCGGGACCGGGTGCTCGCGCTGCTCGACACCTTCGTCGACGCCGCGCCGGTCGGGCTGGGGTTCTGGGGCCCCGACCTGCGGTACCGCCGGCTCAACGTCGCGATGGCCGCGCTGACAGGGCTCCCCGTCGCCGGGCACCTCGGCCTGACGGCGGCCGAGGTCACCCGCGCGACACCCGCCCTCGCGCTCAACCTGCGGCGGGTGCTGCGCTCTGGCCTGCCGGTCGACGGCGTCGAGCTCACCGCCGACGGGCGCGAGTGGACGTCCAGCTACTTCCCCGTGCGCCTCGGCGGGATGACGATCGGCGTCGGCGCCGCGCTCATCGACATCACCGATCAGCGCCAGTCCGCGCGTGCCCTCGACCGCTCGGGCACGCACGACGCCCTCACGGGGTTGCCGAACCGGGTGCTGTTCCGCGACCGGCTCGAGGTCGCCCTCGCGCTGGCGACGCGGACGGGCGCCGTGGTGGCGGTGCTGTTCTGCGACGTCGACCGGTTCAAGGTCATCAACGACTCGCTCGGCCACGCAGCGGGGGACGACCTGCTGCGCGCGACGGCCGACCGGCTCGCGGCGGTGATCCGGCCGGGCGACACCCTCGCCCGCCTGGGCGGCGACGAGTTCGCGGTGCTGTGCGCCTCGGTCACGGACGTGGCCGAGGCGGTGGCAGTCGGCGAGCGCGCGTGCGCCGTCCTGCGCGAACCGCTCCGGGCCGGCGAGCGCCTCGTCACGTCGACGCTGTCCGTCGGGGTCACGATCTGCCTGCCCGGCGAGCAGGACGCCACGGAGCTGCTGCGCGACGCCGACGTCGCGATGTACCAGGCGAAGGATGCCGGGCGCGACGGGGTCGCAGTCTTCGACCCCCGGCTCCGGTCCAGCGCGCACGAGCGGTTCGAGCTGCACGGCGCCCTGCGCCGGGCCGTCAGCGAGGGCGAGATCACGGTCGCGTACCAGCCGGTGCTCGCGCTCGCCGGGCCGGCCGACGCCGGTGAGCTGGGTCCGGGCGCGGTCGTCGGGTTCGAAGCCCTGGCGCGGTGGCACCGGCCGGGGCACGGAGACGTCTCCCCGGCGGTGTTCATCCCGCTGGCGGAGGACCTCGGCCTGATCCACGCACTCGGCGACCAGGTGCTGCGCGCCGCGTGCGCGGCCGTCCGCACGTGGCGGGACGAGACCGGCCGGCCGCTGACCGTCGCGGTCAACCTCTCGGCGCTCCAGCTCGCGGAGGCCGCCTGCGTCGACAGGGTCGTGGCCGCGCTGGCCGACACCGGGCTACCCGCCGACGCGCTCCAGCTCGAGATCACCGAGAGCGTGCTGATGTCGGACGTCGAGCACAGCACGGGCCAGCTCGCCGCACTGCGGGTGCTCGGCCTGCGGGTCGCGATCGACGACTTCGGCACCGGGTACAGCTCGCTCGCCTACCTGCGAGACCTGCCGATCGACATCCTCAAGATCGACCAGTCCTTCACCCGCCGCCTGCCCGGCGACGGGGAGATGCTGGACCTCATCGTCAGGCTCGCGCGCGCGATCGGCGCGACCACCGTCGTCGAGGGCGTCGAGACCCGCGAGCAGCTGGAGACCGTGACGCGGCTCGGCTGCGACGAGGCGCAGGGGTACTACCTGAGCCGCCCGCTCGGGGCCGACGCGGCGGCCGCCTACGTCCACGCGCTGCGCGCCGCGCCGAGGATCGGGTAGCGCGCCACCGGGCGCGGCGTGCCCCGCTCCCCTACGCTCACGACATCCCGTCGTCCCCGTCCCGTCGTCCGTCGCCCGCCGCCCGTCGCCCGTCGCCCACCGCCCGTCGCCCACCGCAGGTTCGGAGCAGCTGTGCCCCTTCGCGTCACGCAGGACTCGACCAAGATCGGCTACGTCGTCCTCTGGTACTTCGCCGGTTTCGTCGGCCTGCTGAGCGTCGGCATCGCGTGGGGCACGACCGCGGTGTCCGCCGCCGGTCTGGTCGCCAGCGTCCTGGCGGTGGGCATCGCCGTGCGAGTGTTCCGGGGCGACGGCGAGCCGGTCGCGCCGCCGCGCGCGTGGTGGCGTATGACGGCACGGCCCACGTCCGGCTTCGTCTTCGCGGCCCTGTTCGGCGCGCAGGCGGTCAGCACCGCCGTCGCCGCGCGTGCGGACGGCGACGGGTGGCTCATCCTGTCCGCGGCCATCAGCCTGCTGATCGGCGCGATGTTCCTGCAGTCGTCCCTCCGTCTGCGCGCGCGCACCGACCGGACGGCCACCTCGGTACCCTGAGGGCGTGACCGCACCCCTGCCGCCCTGTCCCGAGTGCTCGAGCGAGTACACCTACGAGATGGGCGAGCTGCTCGTCTGCCCGGAGTGCGCCCACGAGTGGGTGGCCGGCCCCGACGACGCGACGCAGCCCGGCGCGGAGCCGGACGGCGTCGTCAAGGACGCGGTCGGCAACGTCCTGGCCGACGGCGACACCGTCACCATCGTCAAGAGCCTCAAGCTCAAGGGCAACCCGACCCAGATCAAGGCGGGCACCAAGGTGCGCAACATCCGCCTCGTCGACGGGATCGACGGCCACAACATCGACTGCAAGATCGACGGGTTCGGCGCGATGCAGCTCAAGTCCTCCGTCGTGAAGAAGGTCTGAGGCGGCTCCATGCCCCTGACCCTGTACCTGGTGCGTCATGGCCGGACTCGCCACAACGAGGCTGGCCTGCTCCAGGGCTGGTGCGACTCGCCCCTGACCGACGACGGCGTCGCCGGCGTCGCCGCGACGGGTCGGCACCTGCGCGCCGTGCCGTTCACCGCCGCGTACGCGAGCCCGTCGCCACGGGCGGTCACGACCGCGGCACGCCTCCTCGAGCACCATCCACTGATCGAGCTCGCGACCAACCCGGGCCTGCGCGAGTTCAGCTTCGGCGACTTCGAGGCCCGACCGGAGATCGAGCTCTACGCCGCCGTCGACCCGCTCGAGATGTTCCGAGACGTCTTCCGCGGGACGTTCGCCGGGCTGCCCGGGGGCGAGCCGGGCGGCGTCTACCTCGACCGGGTGAGCAGCGCATTCGCCGCGATCGAGGCCGCGCACGCCGGCGGCGGCCCGGTCCTGGTCGTCAGCCACGGGGTCACGCTCCTCGCGTACCTCGCCACGATCGGTGTGCCCACCGTCCGGCCCCTCGCCAACGCCAGCGTCACCACGGTCGACATCCACCCGGGCGGGCGCCGG
The DNA here is from genome assembly GCF_017569225.1 of Pengzhenrongella sicca. Classification (GTDB taxonomy): domain Bacteria; phylum Actinomycetota; class Actinomycetes; order Actinomycetales; family Cellulomonadaceae; genus Pengzhenrongella; species Pengzhenrongella sicca. Next base: position 1,162,487 of record NZ_CP071868.1, on the reverse strand, counting down.
ATCGTGACCTCTCTCGGTGTCGCACCGGCCGCGCCCGTCGCCACGCCCGGCTAGAAGGGCGGATCGCGGCCCAAAAGGGTGGATCGCGGTTCAGAAGGGTGGGTCGTCGGGCTGGGGTTCGTGGAGCCAGGGCCGGTCGGGTGGCGGCGGGTCAGGGTTAACCTCGGTGGCCGGTCGCTTGTAGCGGTGTCTGGTTGGTGAGGTCCACCACGTGTCGGCCGTGCGGGCGTCGAGGTCGGGGTGCCAGCCGCCGTAGGTCTTGGCCCGGTGATGGTGGCGACACAGCGAGTGCAGGTTCTCCGCGCAGGTCTGCCCGCCGAGGTCGGGGTGGTCGTGGTCGTAGGGGTCGCGGTGGTCCAGGTCGCACCGCCACGCGGGCATCCGGCACCCCACGAACGTGCACGTTGTGTCTCGGGCCAGGACGGTTCCGGTCAGGTCGGCGCCGGGCCGGTACCCGCGCGGCCCGATCCCCGTCACACACCCGGTGGCGGGGTCGGTGAAGATCCGCCGCCACGTCGCGTCCGCCGCGATCGCCCGGACCAGGTCCGCCGGGATCGGCCCGTACCCGGCCAGCTCCCCGGGCACCTCATCCAACCCCAACAACGTGGTCGCGGCGGCGGTCACCTGCAGGTGCGGGCGACGCCCCTGCTCCGTCTTCAAGCTTCCGCCCGGCAGCGCGCTCGTGGGGGCGATGCCGTTGTCGAGGATGTCGGTGCAGAGGTCGGTCAGGGCGTCCGCGCGCCGCGCCGCCACCCCGCGTGGGTCGGCGGGGTCGGCGGACGCGGCGATCGCGTCGATCGCGGTGAACACGGTCATCGCGTCCTTGGCGGGTAGGTACGCGGTCAACCACGCCATCACCCCCGGCGCCGGGCTGACCCGCACATACCTGTCCGCGGCGTCGCGGGCGCGCCGCTCAGCGACGGCGGCCGGGTTCACGGTCAGCTCGACCTTGCGCAGGCGCGCCTTCAACGCCGGCACCGTCAATCCCGGTGCGACCGGCAGCACCTTGTCCAGGACGGCGGCTGCGGCGTCGTCGTCGAGGTGCCCGACGCCGTCGACCAGGGCGGTGGCCTTGCGGTGATCGATCACCCCGGATGCGAGCGCCTCATTCACCGCGGGCCACGCCGCCAGTGAGGTCCCGAGGCTGACCTTTGCCTCCGCCACCGACCGGGTCATCACCAGCACCGACGCGACCTCGTCACCCACGAACTCCGACAGCCGCTGCGCGTCCCGGCGGCGGGCGAGCTCGGCGATCATCTCGCCTTGCCGCGCCGCAGCGAGTGAGGTGACGCGTTCCCAGGCGGCGATCGCCTCGATCAACACCGCGTCATGCACATCCGACGGGCACAGGCCCTCGAGCAGGTCCACCAGCGGTGAGCCGGGCGCCTGGTCCATCAACGCGGCGGCCAACGCGATTTGATCGATCGGCCCCGCTATGCAGGACCCCGCGGCCGCGGCCTGCGCCAACGCCGCCCCCGCCTCGGCCATCACCCGCCCGAGCAACAGCCCGAACGTCACATCCACTGAGACCGAGGTGGCGCCCGCGACCGCCGGCCCGGCCCCCGCCGGGGCCCCCGTTACCTCGTCATCGCTCGCTTCGAACATGTGTACAGACTAGGACGGACCACCCACACGCACCCCACCCCGAAACCCGACCTGTGCACAGACCCGCAACCGGTGCACCGACTCACCCGTGGAATCAGGCATCGAGCCGGCCCGGAGCTCACAGCGGTCCAACAGAAATCACCCAGTCTGCCGGGGAATCGAGCCACATCCCGGCCGGGCGGCGGCCATGATCAGGACCTCGGCGCACCCCGCGCGCCCCACACCCGAGGAGAGCGCCGTGCGCTTCCACGTCCCGCCACGCTGGCCTACGCCTCCCGCCGACTGGGCTCCCGAGCCCGGGTGGATGCCCAACGAGGCGGCCCCGCTGCCGACCGAGGACTGGCACTACTGGCTGTCCGAGGACGGCCGGCCGATGGCGGTCCTCAACACGCAGGTGCCCCCGTGGGACCCACGGGCGGTCGTCGCCGCAGCGCCGCAAGGCGCCGTCGTCGCGCGCGAGGCATCGTTCTCCGCAGCCCCCGAGCCGTTCGGCGGACCCGCGGTCGCCCCTGAGCACGCCGCCGAGGTCGCAACCGCGCAGCGCCAGGCGCTGCTGACGTTCGGCGCCGGCGTGGCGTGCTTCGTCATCGGCGCCGGATCGTCGATCGTCGCGTCCCAGTCGTCCGGCGGCGGCGTCATCTGGACCGGCGGGGTGCTCTTCGGCGTGGTCCTGTTCTGGCGGGCGTGGCGCCTGCACCGGGCCGCCCACGAGTACGGGGGCACGCCGTCGTCGCTCGCGAAGCTCGTCGTCGGCGTCGGCGCGGTCGCCTGCCTTGGCCTCGGCGGCACGGCCCTGTTCCAGTACTTCGCCCCAACCGAGATCGGCGGCGCGGCGGGCAGCTGCTGGAACGACTCCGAGGGCGGCATGCTCCAGGAGGTCTCCTGCGGCGCCGACCACACCTACAAGGTCGCCTCGTGGGTGACCGATCCCGACACGTGCCCACTGTCGTCGGAGTTCTACGTCGAGGTCGAGGACACCGACGCGAACTTCGATTGCCTCACCGAGGACGCCTAGCCCGGGCCGGCGCGCGCGCCGCTGCCTGATCAGCCCAGGCTGTTCGGCATCTCCCCGGCGACGATGACCAGGACGGCCACCGCGACGGCCAGTGCCGGCGGACCCGCGAGCGCGGCGCCCCACCACCAGGCGGAGCGCCGCGACGGGCCGGCGAGGCGCCGCGTCCGCCCGACGAAGAGCACGCTGAGGGCGAGGATCGCGAGGATCGCCGGCGCCCAGGTGACGGTCAGCAGCTGGATCGCCCACGTCGTCGGCGTCGGGCACGCCTGCGCGCTCGTGCAGCCCGTCAGGCCAGGGTCGGGGTAGGCCAACGTCACCGCGAGCGCGACGAGAAGCACCCCCACCCAGACGCCGAGCACGCACCCGGCCGCGTCGGCTCGGGGGTGGCTACGCTTCGGTACCACTGCTCCGGGGGCGGTCACGGTCCCACTGTGCCAGGTGGAGGTCACGATGCCGATCGCACCGCGCGTCGCCTGGCTCATCCAGCGAACCGTCAACCCGCTGGCGCTCCGCCTCGCCGGCCGCGGCTCCATGGTCGACCTGGAGCACGTCGGGCGGCTCTCGGGCGCCGTCCGCCACACACCGCTGATGGCGTTCCGCCGCGGTGAGACGGTCACCATCGCGCTGACGCACGGGCCGAACGTGCACTGGCTCCAGAACGTCCGCACGACTGGGCGGTGCCGGCTGCGGATGGGCGGCGAGATCCTCACGCTCGGCGCGCCCCGGATGCTCGCTCGCGCCGATGGGCTCGCCCGCGTCTCGCAGCCCCAGCGAGCCCTGCTGCGCTGGCCGATCCGCTGCGGCGACTTCGTCGAGCTCCCGATCGTGAGCGACGGCGCATGAGCGTCGACGGCGCCTGCGCTCGCGTTTGAGTTGGACCCGCACACCAGGCCGCCGAGGATCCACAAGCCGCCCGCCCACGGGTTGCCCATGACGAGCTGTCCGGCTCCGAGCAGCAACCAGAGGTCGGCGCGCTCCGCCACCGGGTGATGTGCGGCACCGCGCACAGCCGGGCCGGCGCCGGGGGTAGCGGGGACAGCCCGCCGAGCTGGCACCCGGGGACCCCGGAGCCTCCGCGCTCGCCCCTGGGCGGTCTCAGTCGGCGAGGGAGGTAGTCGTGGTCAGGGCCGCCGCGACCGCGCCAAGGTAGGCGTTCGCGACGTCGACGGGCGCGAACCCCACGGCCTCGACGCCCGCGGCGTCGTTCTCCTCGTGCGCGAGCACGGCCGCGAGCGCCGGCCCGTACGGATCCCGGAGGGCACCGATCGCGTCCCCGATGGTCTCTTGGTACCTGTCATGAAGCAGCGCATCGACCTCCTCGGGCCCGGGTGAGCTCGCCGACGGCGCGCAGGCCGAGACCAGCACGGCGTACCCGTACACCGACCGGTCCGGGTGCACCGCGCGAGAGCCCGACGGCTAGTGTGACGTCATGGTCCTCAACGTCGGCAACAGCACTACCACGCTCCGCGCTGGCGACTTGAGCGACTCGCACGTCGGCCTCCCGTTCGCGATGGACTTCGCGCAGGCGGAGTACTTCCTCAGGATCGAGGGCATTCGGCGGAACATGAACGTCATCCGCATCTTCGTGGGCGTACCGGTCGGGCCGCGAGGCGAGCTCTACCTCGACGTGCAGCCCCAGCAACTCCTCAACTTCGAGCCGCACCGCGGGTAGAGACGGGCCGCAGCCCGCGCCCGCGGCCCCGATCGCGCGGCGCACCGATGACTCCGACGCTCCAGCACGGTCGAACAGGACGCTGAGCGGGTGCTCGGGTGCGCCGCACCGGAGGCTCGAACCGAGCGACGGGAGTTTCGAACGTGGAGACGAGGATCAGGACCGAGACCCTTGAGGTGGCTGGCGCCACCCTGACCTACGACGTGCGCGGCCCGCTGCCGACCGCGGACGGCAGCCCACCGCTTCTGCTCATCGGGCAGCCGATGGACGCCAGCGGGTTTTCCACGCTCGCCTCACACTTCGCCGACCGGACCGTGCTGACGTACGACCCCCGCGGCCTCGGCCGCAGCGTTCGGCGCGACGGCATCGCCGAGCACCGGCCGGACCAGCAGGCCGAGGACCTCCACCGACTCATCGCCGCGCTCGGCACGGGCCACGTCGATCTGTTCGCGTCCAGCGGCGGCGCGGTGACCTCGCTGGCCCTCGTCGCCGCGCACGCCGCCGATGTGCGCATCCTCGTGGCGCACGAGCCGCCGCTGCTCATCATGCTGCCGGACGCGGAGCAGGCCTTCGCCGCGGAGCGTCTAGTCCAGGAGGCGTACCACGAGCGCGGCTGGGGATCGGGCATGGCGATGTTCATCGCCCTGACGTCATGGTCGGGCGAGCTCACACCGGAGTTCGGCCGCCAGGCCCCCGACCCTGCGGCCTTCGGCCTGCCGACGGGCGACGACGGATCGCGGAGCGACCCGCTGCTGTCCGGGGTGTCGGCGGCGGTGACCGGCTATCGCCCCGACGTCCCGGCACTCCTCGCCGCGCCGACCAGGGTCGTGATCGCCGCAGGCATCGAGAGCAAGGACACGCTGACCTGGCGCACGTCCGCAGCACTCGCCGCGGCGCTCGGCCTCGAGCTGACGGTCTTCCCGAGCAACCACGGCGGCTTCCTCGGCGACGAGTTCGGTCAGCCGGGCCAGCCCGCCGCGTTCGCGGCGAGGCTGCGCGAGGTCCTGGCCGACGAGGCGTGACCCGATCGCGACGGCGGCTGCGGTCCTTGACCGCGGCCGTCCAGACGGTCGGGCTCAGGCCTACCTCGACCTCGACCTCGACCTCGACCTCGACCTCGACCTCGACGAGTAGACGAGTACCGGTGGGCCGCGCGGATGACTCTCCGCGCGCCCGAGCGTCGGTACCTCCAGGCGCAGGCGGGGACCCTCGGAGGCTAGGGCGCAGAACCGGAAGGGCGCAGGGCAGGTAGAACGCAGGCCTTGTTGCAGGTCTTGTCACCTGCGCTGACTTGTCCGACAATCTGCCCAATCTCGATGAGGAGATTCCCGACCCGCAAGGAGCACGCCATGATCCCGGACACGACCGCACTCGTCCTGATCGAGTTCCAGCACGATTTCACCAGCGAGGGAGGGTCGCTGCACGGCGCGGTCCAGGGCTCGATGGAGGCGACGGGCATGCTGGCGAACGCCCGCAGGGCGCTCGAAGGCTCGCGGGCGGCCGGCGTGACGATCATCCACAGCCCGATCGCGTTCCAGGCCGGCTACCACGAGATCACGTCGCACCCCTACGGCATCCTCAAGGGCGTCGTCGACTCCTCATCCTTCGTCAAGGGCACCTGGGGCTGCGAGATCGTCGACGACGTCGCCCCGGTCGACTCCGACATCGTCATCGAGGGCAAGCGCGGCCTCGACGCCTTCGGCTCGACGAATCTCGACTTCATCCTGCGCTCGAAGGGCATCACCACCGTCGTGCTCGCCGGCTTCCTCACCAACTGTTGCGTCGAGTCGACCATGCGCTCGGCCTACGAGAAGGGCTTCGAGGTCATCACCCTGACCGACGCCGTCGGCGCGACGTCGATGGCCGAGCACGAGAACGCGATTCAGTACGACTATCCGATGTTCTCCAAGCCGACCACCGTTGACGGCTACCTCGCCACCCTCCAGGGCTCCCTGGTCGCTGCAGACTCGTCCCGAGGCTACTAACCGACCGGCCGGCCGGCGCTACCGCCGGGGGCACCGCCGAGGTCCCCACCGCCGGGTCGCCGCCGTGCGGGTGACACCGCTGGACATCGCGCCCGCGAACGATCGCGGGGGTGCGACACTGTGCCACCCCGACGGGCCGACGGCGTCCCGCGGGGCGCGCGAGGTCCGCGCGGACGGTGCCCCGGCAGGGAAGGTGAGGTCGCGCGATGAGACGAGCCGACGGTCCTTCGCTGCCGCGCGGCGGTGACCTCGCCGGGCTCGCGCGGCGCGTCGTCGTCCTCGGCATCGCGGTGGGGGCCCCGATCATCACGGTCACCTGGTTCAGGGAGGGTTCCAGCGACCCGTGGGTGCGCTGGGGCTACCCGCCGCTGGGCGCCGCGCTTGTGGTGTTTGCCTGGATCCTCGTGCGCAAGCAGCAATGGGCCATCCGCGCGGCCCTGACGATCCTCGTCCTGCTCGAGGCGCTGTGGATCGTGATCGCGACCGGCCGGATCGCGGACGCCCCCGACGCCGAGACCGCCTGGGCCTCGCTGCTGCCGACGCCGCTGCTCGGCGTGGTCGTGTGCCTGATCGTCGGCTTCCTCTTCCAACGCACGCGGACGGCGCTCGTGCACGGCTTGGTCTTCGCCGTCCTGTTCACGGCGGTGGTCGCGGCGACGCTCTCGCGCCTGCCCGACAGCGGCGACTACCTCTGGGTCTCGACCCGGTACGGCGTGTACCTCGGGGTGTACCTCGTCCTGCTGCTCGTGCTGTCGCGGGCGAAGGAGCACGTCACCGCCGCCGTGGCCGACGCCGCGCGGGCGGACGCCACCGCATCGCAGCTGCGGGACATGGCCTACCTGGACGAGCTCACCGGCATCGCCAACCGGCGCCGCCTGCTCGACGAGCTCGGCTTCCAGTCCGGCCTGGTCAGCGACTCCCACCCGGTCGGCGTCGTGTACTTCGACCTCGACCACTTCAAGCAGGTCAACGACGCGTTCGGGCACGACCTGGGCGACCGGGTGCTGCGCGTGGTCGCCGAGGTAGCTGGCCGCACCGTGCGCGAAGGCGACGTGCTGGCACGCATCGGCGGTGAGGAGTTCGTGCTCGTCGCGCCCGCAACCGATCACGGCCAGGCCGTCCAGCTCGCCGAGCGGCTCCGGCAGGCGCTGCCGCAGGAGCTGGCCGTGGCGGTCGGGGTGCGCGTCACCGCGAGCTTCGGGGTCACGGAGCTGCGGCCCGGCGAGCCCGCGCTGTCGGTGCTGCGCCGGGTCGACGAGCTCATGTACGGCGCCAAGGCGCAGGGGCGCGACCGGGTGCACTCCTAGGCGGGTGCACTCCTAGGCGGGTAGTGCACGCGAGATCGGCTGCTCGGTATGCTCGAGGTGATTCGCCCGCTTTGTTGGGTTTTCCGCGAAGCGCGGACGAGACCCGCTCGCCTCATCCTGGACTCACGGAGGACGCACATGGGCACCATCACCACGACCGACGGCACGGAGATCTTCTTCAAGGACTGGGGCTCGGGCCAGCCGATCGTCTTCAGTCACGGCTGGCCCCTGTCGGCCGACGACTGGGACACCCAGATGCTCTTCTTCCTCCAGCACGGCTTCCGGGTCGTCGCGCACGACCGACGCGGGCACGGACGCTCGACCCAGACCAGCGACGGCCACGACATGGACCACTACGCCGACGACCTCGCCGCCGTGACGGCGCATCTCGATCTGCACGACGCCGTCCACGTCGGCCACTCCACCGGCGGCGGCGAGGTGGTGCGCTACCTCGCCCGTCACGGCGAGAGCCGCGTCGCCAAGGCGGTGCTGATCAGCGCCGTGCCCCCGATCATGGTGCAGACCGAGGCCAACCCCGGCGGCCTGCCGAAGGCCGTCTTCGACGGCCTCCAGGTCGAGGTGGCCACCCACCGGTCGGACTTCTACCGCGCGCTGCCGTCCGGCCCGTTCTACGGCTTCAACCGCCCTGGGGTCGAGCCGTCGGAGGCGATCATCGAGAACTGGTGGCGGCAGGGAATGATGGGCGGGGCCAAGGCCCACTACGACGGCATCGTGGCCTTCTCCCAGACCGACTTCACGGAGGACCTGAAGAAGATCTCCGTCCCGGTCCTGGTGATGCACGGCGACGACGACCAGATCGTCCCCTACGCCGACTCCGCTCCCCTGTCCGCGGCGCTGGTCCAGAACGGGACGCTGAAGACGTACGCGGGATTCCCGCACGGCATGCCGACCACCGAGGCCGAGACGATCAACGCCGATCTGCTGGCGTTCATCACGTCCTGACGGATCGGCGCCATGCGCACGAGCCGGCTGGAAGCGTTCAGCGATGGAGTCCTCGCCATCGTCATCACGATCATGGTGCTCGAGCTCCGCGTGCCCGAGTCCGAGGAGGGGCACGTCGCGACGTTCGCCGATCTCGTCGACGCCCATCTCGTCCCCGTGATCTTCAGCTACATCCTCAGCTTCGTGTACATCGCGATCTACTGGAACAACCACCACCACCTGATGTCGACCGCCGATCACATGAGCGGATCGATCATGTGGGCAAACATGCACCTGTTGTTCTGGCTCTCGCTGGTCCCGTTCTCGACAAGCTGGCTCGGCGAAAGCCACGGCGCCGCCGCGCCCGCCGCGCTCTACGGGCTGATCCTGTTGATGGCGGGTGTCGCGTACTTCGTGCTGAGCCGGATGATCATCCGGGCAGGAGGAGCCAACAGCACGCTCGCCCGCGCCGTCGGGCGGGATCGCAAGGGCGAGATCTCCCCGGTGCTGTACGCGCTCGGCATCGTCATGGCGTTCGTGTGGACGCCGCTGTCGTACGCCCTGTACGTCGTCGTCGCAGCCCTGTGGCTGATTCCGGACCGGCGGATCGAGCGGCTCGTGGCCGCGCAGCCCGACCCCACGGAGTGAGCCGTCGAAGGAGTGCGCATGGCCGAGGACCCGACGGACCCCGCCGTCACCGACCCCGGGCCCTTCTTCCACGGCACGAAAGCCGACCTGCCGGTGGGGGCCCTGCTCGAGCCGGGCCGCGGCTCGAACTACGGCGCGCGCCAGCCGGCGAGCTACGTCTACCTCACCGCGACCCTCGACGCGGCCACCTGGGGCGCGGAGCTTGCGGCGGGTGAGGGCCCCGGCAGGATCTATCGCGTCGAACCGACGGGCCCGATCCAGAACGATCCGAACCTGACGGACCAGCGGTTTCCCGGCAATCCGACGAGGTCGTACCGCACCCGGCGCCCCCTACGCGTCGTCGGCGAGGTCGTGGACTGGGTCGGGCACTCCCCGGAGGCGCTCCAGGGCATGCGCGATCGCCTCGACACGCTCGCGAAGCTCGGCATCGAGGCGATCGACTGACGCGTTGACCGTCGCTAGACCGGGTCGGTATCGCGATCGAGCGGCTTGAGGACGTCCAGCGCGTCACCCGGATGGGCCGGAGGGTGATGCTCGGGCGCCGCCGGGCCCAGGCCCTGGAGCAACACGTCCGCCGCGTGGTCGGCGAGCGCGAAGCCCGCCGAGCCGTACAGGTGGAACACCGCGTCCGCGCCGTGCCGCTGCAGCTCCGCGACGTCGTCGTCGTACCGCGCGACCGCGGCGACCTTTCCCGTGAAGCCGGCCGCCTGGAGCCGGGTCAGCGCGATGAGGTTGGCGTTGTGGAAGGGCATCGCGAGGACCGCGACCTTGACGCGGCCGGCGCGCTGCACGCGGGTCCAGAACTCCAGGTCGGTCGCGTCCGCGCGGACCACCTCGTAGCCCTCGTCCTCCAGCGCGGTGACGCGGGTGCGGTCGTGCTCGACGCCGACGACGGACAGCCCGTACTCGTCGCGCAGCCGGGCGTAGGTCGCGGCCCCGAGGCGTCCGAGGCCGAGGACGAGCGCGTCGGCGTCGCCGACGTCGACCAGCCGGTCGTCCGGGTGCAGCCGATCGCTGGCGCGCGCCGGAAGGAGGCGCGACAGCCGCGTCGCGAGCTCGACGCCGCGGCGGTTGACGATCGCCGACACGCCGAAGCTGAAGGCGACGGCGAGCGAGATGACCACGACCCACTGATCCTCGAGCACACCGGTGGACGCGCCCACGGCGACGACGATGATCCCGAACTCGGAGTAGTTCGCCAGCACCAGGCTGGCGAGAAACGACGTGCGCCGCCGCAGGCGCATCAGCCACAGCACGACGGCGTAGGCCGCGACCTGGAACGGCAGGATCAGCAGCAGGAGCAGAGCCAGGCCGATCTCGAGCAGGTGCGGCGTGCCATGCAGCCCGATCTGCACGAAGAACGCCACCAGCATGAGGTCCTTGAACGTCATGAGGGACCGCGACAGCTCCCCCGCCTGGGGATGGGACGACAGCAGCGCGCCGACGACGAGCGCCCCGACGTCGCCGTCGATGCCGACGAGCTCGAACAGCCCGAAGCCGAGCACCACGGCGACCGACACACCGAACAGCGCCTGCAGCTCGCCGTGGCCAGCGCGGTCCCAGATCCGGTGCAGCACCCACGAGCCCGGGATCAGCAGGAAGAGCAGCAGTGCCCACGGGCTCGGCGCCTCACCGCTCGACAGCGACAGGAAGGTGACGGCGGCGACGTCCTGCATGACGAGCACGCCCACCGCGATGCGCCCGTAGAGCGCGGTGGTGTCGGACCGGTCGTCGAGCACCTTGACCACGAAGACCGTCGAGGAGAAGGACAACGCGAAGCCGACGAGCGCCAGCGCGCCGACCGACTCGCCGGCGACGAACCCGAACCCGATCACCGCGATCAGGCCGAGGAAGCCGAACGCGATCGCGACGCTCACCGCCATGTGCACGACGGTGGTCAGCCAGATCTCGGGGCGCAGCAGCGTGCGGACATCGAGCTTCAGGCCGATGGCGAACAGCAGCAGGACGACGCCGAGGTCCGCGATCGACTCGAGGTACGGCAGGTCCGGAGCGCCGCCGGCGCCGAGGGCGAACCCGGCGGCGAGGAAGCCGACGAGCGGCGGCAGCCGGAGCAGCACCGCGATGAGCCCGCCGACGAGAGCGGCGCCGAGGTAGAGGGCCACTGCCTCCATGAGGTTCCTCTCGTGTCGGCGCCGGATGGTGAGGTCTCCATCTTGCCTGCTCCGCGCGCCGCATCACCCACCGGCCCGTGACGACGGCGATCGACCGTCGTACCCAGGACGTGGAAGTGACTAGACGACGGTGGGGCGCGCGCCGGCCCTCCAGAGCCGTGCCCGGTTGAGAATGTCGAGCACGACGTCGGTCTTGGCGTCGGCGTAGTCGTTCATGTCGGCCCACTGCTGCTGCGCCAGCCGCCGCTTGACGCTCTCGTACAGAGTGCGGTCCTCGCTGCTCACGCGGAGCCAGTCCCGAAGGTCGAGGTAGTCGCTCGTCTCCGGCCGGCCGACGGCGTACACGTGCAGGTGCATGTCGCGCTCGGGGGTCCGGAACATGCGGTGGCCCGGCTCGCGGACGCGAAGCTCGAAGCCCGCACCTTTCAGCGCCGGGACGAACGCGGCTTCGTCCTGGACGTCGTCCACGACCAGGAGCATGTCGATGATGGGCTTCGCGGCCAGGCCCGGTACCGAGGTCGAGCCGATGTGCTCGAGGCGGCGTACCCCCCGCCCGAGGGCCTGCCTGACCCGGTCGGCGAGGACCTCAAACCGGTCGGGCCACGCGTCGTCGTAGTCGACCACCACGATGCTCGCGGGCTCCCGTCCGCCGATCAGCACGGAATCGAGATAGGCGCTGCGATCGTCGTCCACGTCCCCATCCTCTCCTGCCGGCAGGACGTCCCCGGCTGGTCGATCCCTACGCGCTCCGGGGCGGCGGTACGCGATGCGTGGTCGCCACCTCGACGAGCCGACGCAGCTCCGGGTTCGCGAGATCCGTCGCCGCGCGGATCTTCACGTGCCGCATCAGGCGTCCGGTGCCCTCGAGCAGGCCGTCGGGCGCCGGCAGCTCAGAGCCGTAGGAGAACCCGAACGCCACGTGCTTCGAGCGCGGCGCCAGCCAGACGAAGTGCTCGGTCAGCTTCTTCGGGCCGGTGCCGAAGCCGGCGATCCTCTGGTGGGGCCACACCACCTCGACGGTCTGGGGAAGCACATCGAAGATGAGGCCACGGGCGAGCATCGCCAATTCGGCGATCGACTCTGGGCTGCCGGCAAGCATCGCCCGGAACTCCGCGTCGCTCGATGTCACGATGCCTTCCGCCATGGCCCGACTCTACGAGTGACGCGAATCGACACGCACCACCCTCCACGCCGAGGCCCCACACGCAGAAGTAGCCACCCGTGTGAACGGATGGCTACTTCTGCATTACTTTGACCTGCGCTGACGCAGGTCCAGGGGGTGGAGGTGGCGGGAATCGAACCCGCGTCCGATGACTGTGAACCAGGACTTCTCCGGGCGCAGCTTGCTGCGCTTTTCTCGGCCCCAGCAATCTAGCAAGCATGCCGCTGACAGGCCCAGTCGCCTAAAAGTCCCAGCAGCGCCGACGACGAACGCTGCAAGCAAGCTCTCTAGATGACGCTAGTTACCGAATCGAGAGCAAACTCGGGCTAACGGACTTCAGACTGGCCTAAGCGGCGAGTGCGAAGTCGGTGCGATTGGAGTCGGCACCTATTGGTTTTGCAGGGAGCGTTGACGAGATAACCCTGCATCCTCGGCCCGCTTCTCCTGGATCGACGATCACCGTCGAAACCGATCACCCCCCTGTGCATTTATCAAGCACCCGAGCCGAACCCGCCGAAGCGTGCCCAGTCCGAGGGCCCCAGCATAGTCCAGAAGTCCCGCACGGGCGGGGCTCAGCGCGTCGACGTTCCTCTGGCGCGCCGTGCGCCGAAGGAAGAGGCTAGGAGCATGGATGAGCTACTGAGCCTGCACCGCGAGAACGCCCAACGATTCACCGCCCTGGTCACCGCCGCGCTCGGCCACTGGGACGACCCGACCCCCTGCACCGACTGGTCGGTCCGCCAGCTGGTGAACCATCTGACCGCCGAGCACCTGTGGGCGCCCGAGCTGCTCGCCGGCCGCACGATCGCCGACGTCGGCACCGCGTTCGACGGCGACGTGCTGGGCGACGACCCGGTGGCGGCCTGGCGGCGGGCGATCGGGGCCTCGATCGACGCCTTCGCGACCCAGGGCGTGCTCGGGCGCACCGTCGAGCTGTCCTCGGGCGAGCGCGCGGCGCACGAGTACCTGGACGAGCTGGTCACCGACCTCGCGATCCACGGCTGGGACCTCGCGACCGCGCTGCACCTCGACGAGACGATCGACCCGCTCACGGTGGACCGCCTGCTCATCGAGTGGAGCGATCGCGCCGCGGAGCTCGGGCACCCGCTGTTCGCCGAGCCGCTGCCGAGCGCGCCGTCGGACGACCCGCAGACCCGGCTGCTGGCGATCTTCGGCCGGCGCCTGTAGCGACGGCTACCAGCCGCCGCCACCACCTCCGCCGCCACCGCCGCCGGAGAACCCGCCCGAGAACCCCGACGAGCCCGACGACCCCGGCGTCGGCGCCGACATCGACTGGGTCGCGATCGCGGAGAAGCCCTCGACCGCCTGCCCGAACGAGTTCGAGGCCAGCCAGAACGCGCCCACGTGGTAGCCCGGGCCGACGTACCAGGTCGGCTCCGCCACCGCCCGGCCCTGCTCCGCGAGCCGCGCGAACACGCCCGCCCAGCGCTCGGTGAGGCCGAACACGATCGCGTACGGCAGGTAGCGGCTGAACAGGTCTTCGCCCTCCTCGAACCGGAGCTGCTCCGCCTCCGCCGTGGCGAGGTACTGCCGGAAGCCGAGCGTCTGCGCGAGCACAGCCGTGCCCGTCGCGGTGCGGGCGGGCGCCGAGCGCGCCGCGACGAGCACCGCCGCGCCCACGACCGTCGCGGCGAGGCCGACGATGCCCCAGTGCGTGAGTGCGGCCAGCACGACGGTCAGCCCGAGGCCGAGCACGAGCAGCCCGGCGCCCGCGACGTACCACCGTGTGCGCACCGTCGACGGGTTGCCGCGGAACCACCCGCGGGTCGTGACGTCCTCGTAGAGCTCCTTCTGGACCGTGGCCATCGACGCCGCGAACGTCGTCTTCAGCTCGGACAGCGTGATCCGCTTGCGGTCGTCGAAGATCGCGTCGAACAGCGTCCGCTCGTACGGCGCGAGCTCGGCGGTGGCCGTGCGCAGCCGGACGAGCTGCCAGTCGGCGCCGCGGCCGACGACGTTGGCCTCGGCGACCTGCTCGACGCGCAGGTAGCCGCGCACCGCGAGGTCCACGATCGTCGCGGTCACGTCGCGCGGGTCGGCCCGCTCGTCGATCAGGGTGCCCAGCTGACCGGCGCGCAGGTCCGGGGGCGGCGTGAAGTGCACCGCGATCGGCGTCCGGCGGTCCCGCGGGCCGACGGCGCCGGGCTGGCCGTCCTGGGGACTGAGCCCCGGGACCTGGTCGAGGTACTGCTCGTCCCGCCCACGCTGGCGCGAGCGGCCCAGCACGAGGCCGAGGCCGCCGAGCAGCACGACCGCGGCGGCGGTGCCGGTCCACGGCGTCACGGAGAATGCCCGGTCGGGCGCCCAGCGCTCGCGCAGGATCGGCCCGGCGTCCGTGAAGGTGCCCGCCGGGTAGCTGGCCGCGACCGTGAGCGCCTGTCCCGGGGAGACGACGCCCTGGGCGAACCGGGCGACCGTGCCCTCGGCGACCGCGTCGTCGCACGCCGAGCCCGAGCCGGTGCTGCCCGCGAAGCACGCGACCTGGTCGACGGCGGCTGGCCCGGAGACCGTGACCGTAAGGTCGGCGAGCGGGATCTCCCACTGGTCGCCGATGACGTTCCAGTACAGCTCGTCGCCCGCGTTGGTCGAGTCAGCCGCATTCACGAGCCCGCGCATCGTGTAGGTCACCTCGTACCGGTGCACGCCGCTGACGTCATCCTTGTCGGGGTCGCCGATGCGGATCTGGAGCCAGCCGTTCTCCTCGGTGAGGTCGACGTCGGCGGGCGCGGCGGCGTCGTCGTCGGACGTCGCCTGGACGTCGGTGATCTCGTACACGCGGTCGTACTCGGACGAGAATCGCTGCGCGGTGGGCAGGGTGAGGTACGGGCCGTGGCCGGGATCGCCCCCGAAGTCGAAGTCGAAGTCGAGCGCGACGGACATCGTGCCGTCGGCCGCGAGGTCGACCTGGGCGTCGTACCGGGTGATCTCGTTGCCCGACGACGCCGCGTGGGCGGGCAGCGCGGCCGCGCCCAAGGCCCCGGCGGCGACGACGAGGACCAGCCCGAGGCGCGTGCGCAGCGGCGCGCGACGCCGTCGGCCGTCAGCGGTCACGGTGGGTGGCGATCGCGCGCTGCGCCTCGCGCGTGTCCTGCTTCTCCCGGAGCGTGTGTCGCTTGTCGTACTCCTTCTTTCCTCGCGCGAGCGCGATCTCGACCTTGGCGCGCCCGTCGAGGAAGTACAGGGCCAGGGGCACGATCGTGTGCCCCTTCTCCTGCGTCTTGGCCTCGAGCCGGTCGATCTCGGAGCGGTGCATGAGCATCTTGCGCTTGCGCCGCGGCGCGTGGTTCGTCCAGGTGCCCTGCACGTACTCGGGGATGTGCACGCCCTCGAGCCAGGCCTCGCCCCGCTCGATCGTGCAGTACCCGTCGACGAGCGACGCGCGCCCGGCGCGCAGCGCCTTGACCTCGGTGCCCATGAGCACCAGGCCTGCCTCGAACACGTCCTCGATGAAGTAGTCGTGCCGAGCCTTGCGGTTGCTGGCGACCACCTTGCGTCCGGAATCCTGGACCATCTGCCAGCCTCCCCCTCTTCTCGTCTGAGCCGTCCCAGCCTAGGGGACGCGGCGCTACAGCCCGAGCAGCGGGCGCGGGTTGACGGTCGACCCGTTGACGTAGACCTCGAAGTGCAGGTGGCAGGCGGCCGAGGTGCCCGTGTTGCCGGAGTACCCGATGAGCTGTCCCTTGGTCACGCCCTGCCCGCCGGACACGACGAACCGGGTCATGTGGTTGTAGCTCGCCATCACGGAGTTCCCGTTGATGGTGCCGTGGTCGATCATGACCTGGTTTCCGAACCCGAACCGGTTCTGCGCCCACTGCACGGTCCCGTCCGCCGCGGCGTACTCGGGGGTGTTGCAGTACGTGCGCAGGTCGATGCCGGCGTGCAGCCGCACGTAGCCGAGCGTGGGGTGCAGGCGCATCCCGTACTCCGACGTCACGTGCATCGGGCTGATGGAGGTCGGGTTGCCGAAGATCGCGCCGGACACGCTGCCCGACGGCGCGGCGACCGCCGGGGCGCTCTTGCCGGCGGCCTGGGCGGCCGCGCGCGCAGCTTCGGCGGCCGCGCGCTGCTTGGCGATGATGTCGGCGAGCTCGCTCGCGATGGTGTTGCGCTCGGCGTCGACCTGCGCCTGCTCGGACTCGGCCTGCGCCCGCATCGCCTCGATGGCCGCCTTGCGGGCGGACTGGTCGGCGATGAGCTGCTCGATCTCGGCCTGGCGCGCCGCCGCGGCCGCCTTGGCCGCGTCTGCCTCGACGACCTTCTGGTCGGCCTCCGCCTTGAGCTCGGTCACCTTGACCTTGATCGCGGCGAGGCGGGCCTGGCTGTTCTTGTTCGTCGCGGAGATCTGGTCGAGGTCGTCGAGCGCCTTGGTCTGCGTGCGCAGCGCCGTCGAGACCATGCCGTACTGGCTGACGAAGTCCTCGGTGCTGGTCGAGTCCATCACGACGCTCAGGCTCGTCGCGGCCGTCTCGCCCTTGTACGCGCGCCGGGCCATCTGCCCGACGGCGGCGCGGATCTCCTCCGCGCGCGCGCCGTCGGCCTCGATCGTCGTGGTGATGCTGGACTCCTGCGACCTCGCGTCCTCGAGCCGCGCGGTGACCAGTGCCGCCTCGCGCTGCGTGCGCTCGAGGTCGGCCTGCGCCGTCGCGAGCTCGGCCTGGGCGATCGGCAGCCGCGCCTCGGTCGCCTGCAGGTCCAGCACCGCCTGGCCGAGCTCGGCGCTCAGGCCCTCGACCGAGGCCGCCAGCTCCTCCGCCCGCGCCGCGGCGGCCGCCGCGCGCGCCTCGGTCGCGGCGCGCTGGTCGTCGAAGTCGTCCGCGAACGCGGGGCCGGCCGCCGCGGCGAGCGCCACGAGGACCGTCGCGAGGGCGCCGGCGACGAGGCTGCGCCTGGAGTGCCCGGTGCGGTGGAGTCTCATGGCACTCATACCTTTGTATAGCGGCTCAGGGTGACCACCGACGAGATCGTGGCCAGCACGATCGCGATGGCGACCAGGAACGGTGCGATCGACAGCACATTGCCGGTGTCGATGTAGTCGACGAAGGTGACCGAGGTGCCGAGCCATTCCGTGACGAGGTAGCGCACGCCGAGCCACAGGCCGCCTACGGCCATCCCCGCGCCGATGGTAGCCGCGATCGCACCCTCCAGCATGAACGGGAGCTGGATGAAAAGGTTGGACGCGCCGACGAGCCGCATGATCCCCGTCTCGCGCCGTCGGCTCATCGCGGACAGCCGGATCGTGGTCGTGATCAGCAGCACCGCGGCGAGCAGCATGACCGTCGCTAGCCCGACGGACAGCAGGGTTGCGCGGTTGAGCACGAGGAAGAGCTTGTCGAAGATGCGCCGTTGGTCGAGCACCTCCTCGACCCCCTGCCGGCCGGACAGGATGTCGGCGACAACCTGGTACTTCTCGGGGTCGGCGAGCTTGACGCGGTAGGAGGAGTTCATGTCGTCGGCCGTGACGGCCTGCGCCCAGGGTTGGTCCGAGAGCTTCTCCTGGAATGAGTCGAACGCCTCCTGCTTGCTCTCGAAGTAGACGGTCTGGATGTACGGCGCGAGCTCGGGCGACTCGAGCTCGTCCTGGATCGCGGCCCGCTGGTCGTCCGTCACCTCGCCGCCCGCGCACGTGGGCAGCTCGGAGTCCCGCGGGCACAGGAAGACCGAGACCTCGACCTTGCCGTACCAGTCGTCCTTCATCTGGGAGATCTGCTGCTGCAGGAGCATGGCCGAGCCGACGAACGTGAGGGACACGAACGTCACGAGGATGACCGAGATGGTCATCGACAGGTTGCGGCGCAGGCCGAGGCCTATTTCGGACAGGATGAACTGCAGTCTCACGAAGAGCTCCTCAGCGCGCCGAGCCGTACACGCCACGAGACTGGTCACGGACCATCTCGCCGGCGGACAGCTCGATCACGCGTTTGCGCATCTGGTCGACGATCTCGTCGTCGTGGGTCGCCATCACCACGGTCGTGCCGGTCCGGTTGATCCGGTCCAGCAGCCGCATGATGCCAAGGGAGGTGGTCGGGTCGAGGTTTCCGGTCGGCTCGTCCGCGAGCAGGATCGAGGGGCGGTTGACGAACGCGCGGGCGATCGCGACCCGCTGCTGCTCGCCGCCGGACAGCTCGTGCGGTCGGCGCTTCTCCTTGCCCGCGAGCCCGACCATGTCGAGCACGTCCGGCACCGTCGTCATGATGTGGTGCCGCGGCTTGCCGATCACCTGCAGCGCGAACGCCACGTTCTCGAACACGGACTTGTTCGGCAGCAGGCGGATGTCCTGGAACACCGCGCCGATCTGGCGGCGCAGGTGCGGCACCTTCCACGTCGACAGCGTCGCGAGGTCACGACCCGCGACGTACACGCGGCCGCCCGTGGGGCGCTCCTCGCGCATGACGAGCTCGAGGAAGGTGGACTTGCCGGACCCGGACGCACCGACGAGGAAGACGAACTCGCCCCGCTCGACCTCGACGGAAACCTGGTCGAGCGCGGGCCGCGCGCCGCGCGCGTAGACCTTGGTGACGTTCTCGAAGCGGATCACAGCTGCCGTCGGCCAGAGTAGGGGAAAGGTGCGTGCGCGAGCATGGCCGTGTTCAGACTAGGCAGACGGTCGCGGCGTTGCTCCGCAGACACGCCGCTCACCTGCCTGTGAGCCGTTCGGCCCAGCGCCAGGCTAGAGCCCGGCCTCCTGCTCCTGCCCGCGCCGCCACCGGATGCCGGCCTCGATGAAGTCGTCGATCTCCCCGTCGAACACGCCCGACGTGTTCCCGACCTCGTGCTCCGTGCGCAGGTCCTTGACCATCTGGTACGGGTGCAGCACGTACGAGCGCATCTGGTCGCCCCAGCTCGCCTTGATGTCCCCCGCCATCGCCTTCTTGGCGGCGCTCTCCTCGGCCTGGCGCTGCAGCAGCAGCCGGGACTGGAGCACGCGCAGCGCCGCGGCGCGGTTCTGGATCTGCGACTTCTCGTTCTGCATCGACACGACGATGCCGGTCGGGATGTGCGTCATCCGCACGGCCGAGTCGGTCGTGTTGACGGACTGCCCGCCCGGGCCGGACGAGCGGAACACGTCGACCCTGATCTCGTTGTCGGGGATCTCGACGCTGTCGGTGCCCTCGATCAGCGGGATGACCTCGACCGCCGCGAACGACGTCTGGCGCCGGCCCTGGTTGTCGAACGGGGAGATGCGCACCAGGCGGTGCGTGCCCGCCTCGACGGACAGGTTGCCGAACGCGTACGGCGCCTTGACCTCGAAGGTCGCGGACTTCAGGCCCGCCTCCTCCGCGTAGGACGTGTCGAGCACGACCGTCGGGTAGCCGTGCCGCTCGGCCCAGCGCAAGTACATGCGCATGAGCATCTCGGCGAAGTCGGCCGCGTCGATGCCGCCCGCGCCGGAGCGGATGGTGACGACGGCGTCGCGGATGTCGTACTCGCCGCTGAGCAGCGTGCGGACCTCGAGCTCGCCGAGGTCCGTGCGGATCGAGGCGAGCTCGGCCTCCGCCTCCCCGAGCGTCGCGGCGACGTCGTCGCGGTCGGACGTGACGTCCTCGGTCGCCATCTCGATGAGAGTCTCGAGATCGTCGATGCGGGACCCGAACTTCTCGAGGCGGTCGAGCTCGCTCTGGGTGTGCGAGAGCGCGGACGTGACGGCCTGGCCCTCGTCGGGGTCGTCCCACAGGTCGGGCGCCGAGGCCTGCTCAGACAGGTCGGCGATCTTCACCCGCATCGCGGCCGGGTCGCTCACGGCCTGGATCGAATGGAGGGTGTTGCGAAGGGTGCGGATCTCGGCCGCGAAATCGGTGGCTGCCACGAGAGTCCAGGTTACAGGGAGCCCACCGGGCTCGGGCTCACCGGGTCGAGCCCACCGCGCTCCGGCTCACCAGGCGCGCGCGCTCGAGGTCGCCCGCAGCGCGATCCCGTCCGACCACGGCGCCGTGACCCAGCTGATGAGCGCGGGCCGGGCGATCGCCGTCACGGTCACGCGCGCGGTCCGGCCGTCTGGCGTGCCCGCCTGCTCGAGCGTCAGCCCCTCGAGGTCGCCGACGACGTCGCGGTGGGCGGCGAGGTAGTCGACCGCGGCCCGGCGCACCCCGGCGTCGGTGAGCGGGATCACCCCGCCGTCGTCCGGGACCGCCTCGCGGCCACGATAGAACCCGTCGAGGTCGATCGAGTCGGCGGCCTCGAGCGCCAGCTCGTCCGCCAGGACCAGCAGCCGGGCGCGCTCCAGGTGCACGCTGGTCGCGGAGACCACCGCGGTGACCAGCAGCAGTGCGAGCACGGCGAAGACGATCGACAGCAGCAGGATCTGGCCGGACTCCCCTGCCCCTGCCCGGGCCCGCACGTCAGCCGGCCCCGCGGTAGGCGTCGACGGGAGCGACCTGCACGGCGTCGACCGCGATCACGAGCGGGACGGCCGAGTGGACGAACGACGGCACGAACGGCAGCGCCACCTCGACCGCGACCTCGACGCGCACGCTGCTGCCCGGCGCGAGGCACGGCGTGCTCGAGCACGTCAGCGTGAGCGCGTCCGCGCCGTCGGCCGCCGAGAAGCCCTGGTCGGCGAGCGCGAGGTCCACGGCCGCGACCGCGCCGCGGGCGCCGTCGGCCGGGGTCGCGGCGGTGGTGTAGGCGCGGCCGGCCTCGCGCGCGGCGGCCTCGACCGCGAAGCTCGCGGCCTGCACGCGGCCGAGCACCAGCACGAGGTAGACGATCGGCACCAGGAGCAGCACGGTGACTGCGATGAACTCGACGACGGCGCTGCCGGCCTCGGCGTCGTCGCCAGCGAGGCGGGCCGGACGGCGCGACCGCGGGCGCGCGCTCACGGGTGCTCCACCAGCGCGTGTCCGGTCACGGTCAGCCGTCCCGCGGGGCCCAGCAGGCCCGCGACCGGCAGGGGCGCGGCCACCCGCACCTCGACCACCGCGAGCCCGTCGACGATTGTCTCGACGGCCGCGACGTCGTCGGCATACCCGGGGGCGAGCGACAGGTCGATGAGCGCGCGGGTCCGCGCGGCACCGTCGGCGGGGGTGCGATCGGCGAGGGCCGCGTAGCGCGCCCCCTGCGCGGCGCAGTCGATGAGGGTGTTGCGCACGTGCTGGGCGAGCGTGAGCTGAACGAGGGCCGCGAACACGAGGGTCAGGAGCGCGCCGACGAGCGCGAAGTCGACGATCGCCGACCCGACGTCGCCGCGCTTGACGTCGCCGCGCTCGCCGCCGCCGCGCTCGTCGCCACTGCGTTCGCCGCCGCTGCGCTCGCCGCCGCCGCCGCCCGGACGCTGACGGCGCGACTCAGCCGCCGATCTCACCCGTGACGCTCTGGATCGCGTTCGTGAACACGTCGCTCAGCGCGGGGCCGGCGACCGCCCACAGCACGAGCACGAGCCCGGCCGTCATGAGGGTGATCAGCACCCACCCGGGGACGTCCCCGCGGTCGGTCCCGCGGGCCGGCCGGCGCGCGGCCAACCGGCGGGCCACGTCGCGCGCCAACGCCCGCGGCCCGTCGATCAATGCTCTGTCTACCAGGTGAAGTCGCATGTTCGCTCCCTGTGGCTTGAATGCAAACCTGTTTGTTCCTATTTACGCGAAAAACTCATTGGCCGAGCCGAAGAACAACGAGGCTTGGAAAAGCGGCAAAAGCGACAGTGACGGGCAATATAAGAAAAACAACCGGAACCATCATGGCGACCTCTTTTCGCCCGCCGGCCTCCATCAGGGCCTGCCGCCCGGACTCGCGCACGTCCTGGGCCTGCGCCCGCAGCACCTGCGCGAGCGGCGTGCCGCGCTCGATCGCGATCGCGACGCCCTCGGTGAAGCGGGTCAGCGGCGCCAGCGACGTCCGGTCCGCGAGCGCCCGCAGCGCCTGGGTGAGCGGGGTTCCCGCGCGCGCGTCCGCGAGCGTACGGGCGAGCTCGTCGGCGAGGGCGCCGCGCGTGGTCCGGACCACGCGCTCCAGGGCGCCGACCGGACCCTCCCCCGCGCCAACGGACAGCGCGAGCAGCTCGGCGACGGTGGGCAGCTCGGCGAGCATCCGCGCCTGCCGGCCGCGCACCTGACGGCTGAGGTGCTGGTCGCGGCCGACCACGCCGGCGAGGCCGCCGAGCACGACGAGGACGGCGCCCACCGCGAGCGAGGTCCCGCGGCCCGCGAACGCCATCAGCGCGAGCGCGAGTCCCGCGGCGAGGCCGAGCACGCCCCACACGACCTGGGCTGCCCGGAACTGCTCGACCGACTCGGGTCGCCCGGCGCGTTCGAGCCGGCGCCGCAGGTCGGCGGACGGCGAGCCGAGTCGGGCGACGAGCCGGACTCCGTCGGCCATCACGGGCGCAATGAGGCGCTCGAGGGTCGGGAACGGCGTCTGGAGCTCGGGCCCGGCCAGGAGCGCCGACGCCGATCGGGGGGACCGCAGGTATGGCGCGACACGATCGTCGAAGCGCACGCGCCGCGCGGACAGCCGTGAGGCGACGAGCACCAGCCCGAGCCCGCCGGACGCGCCGATCGCGGCGCCGAGCGCCGACGCGCTCATCGGAGCACCCGCTCGTCCTCGGGCAGCCGCCCGATCCGGATCATCAGCCAGTACGCCACCGTGGAGCAGGCGGCCCCGGTCGCGAGCACGACGCCGCCCGCGACGGTGTTGAACGCCTCGGCCGCCTCCGGACGGGTCGCGAGCAGCGCGAGCACGATCCACGGGGCGGCCACCGCGAGCCGGGCCGCGTTGACGGTCCAGCTCTGCCGCGCCTCGAGCTCGCCGCGGGTGCGCGCGTCCTCGCGCAGGAACGTCGACAGGGTGCGCAGCAGGCGGCCGAGGTCGGTGCCGCCGACGTCGCGCGTGATCCGCAGCGCCTCGACGATGCGGTCGGCGACGGGGTCGGCGAGCCGGGCCTTGAGCGCGTCGAGACAGTCGCCGAAGCGCCCGGTCGCGCGGTAGTCCTCCGCGAAGCTTGCGAACGCCGCGCGCAAGCCGACCGGGCCGCGCTCGGCGAGCTGGCTGACCGCCTCCGGCAGGGACAGCCCGGCGCGGACGCCGGAGGTGAGGTGGTCGACGACCTCCGGCCAGACGTCCCGCAAGGCGGCACGGCGGCGGCGCGCACGCGAACGCACGAGCGTCGTCGGCCCGAGCGCCGCCATCGCCGCGAAGCACGCGGCGATCGCGGGCGAGCGGGTCGCCGCCGTGCCGAGCAGCAGCACGACGAGCGCCAGGCCGATCGAGGTCCCGATCAGTGCCCGGGGCGTGACCCCCGGCGCACCTGCCTGGACGAGCAGGTCCTGGGTGCGCTCGCCCCAGCCGCCGCGCCGCGGGGGCCGGGGCGGTCCCGGCGCCCACCACGACCACCACACGCAGAACAGTCCCGTCCCGAGCAGCAGGCCCGCCACGACCCCCATGCGCGCCGCCGCCTCACCGCTCGCCGCGCAGCAGCGCGGGCAGGTCGATCCCAGCGCGCGCGAACCGCTCGGGGTGCGGCGGGTACCCGTCGCCGCGCACGAGCGTGCCGCCGTCGAGGTGGAAGAGGTCGGCGGTCTCGACTATGCCCGCCTCCGCCCGCCCCGGCACGCCGACGATCTCCCGCACGCGGCGGTGCCCGTGCCGGTCCACCTCGAGGTGCAGGACGAGGTCGATCGCGGCGGCGACCGTCGGCACGACGAAGCGATCCGAGACGTTCTCCCCCGCCAAAGTACGAAAGGGAGGGGGTAAGCCGAGCGCTGTCGGCGCGGGCAATGCGCGATGATCAGTTGCGACGCGTACTACAAGTACGCAGGAAGACGCTCGTACCTCTCGTAGTGGTCGCGATCGTAGTGGTCGCTCAGGCTCACGTTGTAGTGCTCGATGTCAAAGGAGTGCCACTGCCCGTCCTCCCTGGCGACTCCGTCACCCAGCGACTTGAGGACAGTCTCGGGGTTTGGCAGGTCGTCGCCGTAAGGCGAGATGCAGTCCAGGTACCAGGTGTAGCCGCTCCCGTGCGTGTCGTTGTGCCAGACCGCGCGGAGCCGTATCTCGACCCCGAGCTGGGACGCAATCGCCTCGATCTCATCGATACGTCGGTCGAGCGACTCGAGGTCGTATCGCATGCCCCCGGCGGTCCGCGAACTGAGACGGAAGTAGTAGCCACGGTGCGCTGCGACCCAGCGGTTCGGGCTGTCGGTTGCAAATATCTTCCACGCATCCGTGGTCTTGGGCATGAACTGCTGCGCAATTGCCCAGCACCGCGGAGTCGACAACAGCCGCTCCAGCACAACGTCGTCCCAGTAATGAACAACCAGGCCGTCGCTACTCTCTCGCTCAAGGCTCTCAAGACGCGTAACGAGCGAAGCTGTCGGGTGGGTGGTGCAGACCAGCAGGAACCCCTGTGCCGCGTGATGCCGCACCTGCTCGAGGACTCCGTTCGCTTCGTCGACCCCGACAGCGCGGCCCGACGCAGAGAAGTCCTTGCACGACACGAGCCACTTTCGAGGCTTCGAACCAAGCAGGTCGCTACCACGCTCAATGAACGTTAGGTCGCGGTCACCATCCGGTCCTACCCCGCTCCATTGCGGATCGAAGCCGCGTTGCAGCAGAAGCTCGCGCACCAGTTGTTCGAGCTTTCGACCTGAACCGCCAAGCTCCGCAAAGTCAAGCATGATCGAATTATGGGTCACGGGGGGCTCCAGCCACCCGTGACCAGGCCGCCAGGTCGATCAGGCGGCACGCCCATACTGTCGTGCCGGGTCTGGTGGAGGCTGTCAATCCCCGAGAGGATGAGAGTCATGGCAGCTCTGAGAAGTATCCCGAAGATCTTCGGGAACGAGCGATCTGGATGGCGCGCGACGCGCGGCGCGATCCGGTGACCCGGCCGGGAGCGTTGCGTCGGGTTGGCGAGCGCGGTTGGCGATCAACCAGGGGGCTTGACCCTGGGCTGGGTCCACTGGCACAACAACGAACGCCTGCACGGCTACCTCAGCGGCATACCCCCCAAGGAGTACGAGACCGCGTTCTACGCTACACACGGGAGCGACCAGACCCTGGTCGAAATCCCATAGACCGAGCCTCCATCAGACCCAGGATGCTTCTATGTCGCGTCAAGCCGCTGAGGTGATCATCTCGGGAGTTGGGTGCGCGACGGCCAGGGTGCGGTAGATCTGCCGGGTGGTGTAGCGCTTGAGGCATCGGCGGATCTCCTTGGTCGTCTTGCCCTCGGCCCGGCGCCGGTCGATGTAGGCGCGGGTGTCAGGGTCGATGCGCATGCGGGTGAGCACGATGGTGTTGAACGCCCGGTTGAGTCGACGGTCGCCGCCGCGGTTGAGTCGATGGCGGACCGTGTTGCCGGAGGATGCCGGGATCGGGCAGGTGCCCGCGATCTGAGCGAATGCGGCCTCGGTCCGGACCCGGCCGGGGTGGGACCAGACCGTCAGGATCACGGCGGCGGTGACCGGGCCGACGCCAGGCAGGTCGAGCAGTTCGGGTGCCTGCTGGACGACGATCTCGGTGACCTGGTCGCGGTTGTGGCCGAGCTCGGCGGTGAGGTCGACGATCCGCTTGGCGAGGCGGACGGCCTCAACCCGCGCCGTCGCCTGGCCGAGGCCCTCGTCGCGCCGCCGCCAGCCGGCGATCGCAGCGACCTGGGGTGCGGTCAGGGCGCGCCGTGCGTCGAGACCGAGGTCGTGGCTGCGCACGATCGCGGTGAGCGCGTTGATGCACCGCAGCCGGTCGGCGTTGAGCTGGTCACGCGCCACGGTCAGCACCGCCAACGCGGCCTGGACCTGGCCCGCGCGACGATCACGCAGCATCGTCACGGGCGTCGCCATCGTCGCGCGGGCCGCGAGTACCGCGTCCAGGGCGTCGGTCTTGCCCCGGCCCCGCTCACGCTTGGGTGTCGGTGCCTCCACAACTCGGTAGCCCGCTTGGCCGAGCACATCACTCAGGACAGCACCGTAGGAGCCGGTGCCCTCTGCGGCGACCAGCACGGCGTCGAGGTCACCGCCGGTGCGCCGCGCGATCCACGCCAGCGCGCGACGCAACCCTGCCGGCGAGGTCGGGAAGGTGACCTGATCCACCAGGGCACCGTTCGGGGCGGCGACGACAGCGAAGGTGTGGGTAGCGGCGTGGGTATCTACCCCGACGACGAACTGGTAGATGCCAGCCACGATGGCCTGCAAACTGGACACGACGATGTTCTCCTCACTCGTTGGGACGGACGTCGTTGCCGGCGTCGGCCCGGGGCGAGAAGTCACTACGAGGCAGGCCTGTAATGAGCCACGTTGTGGGGACGGCATCTCCGCAACGGACATGCTTCTGATCAAGCCATCGTGGTGGGCCAGGGTCGGCGTCGGCACCCAGCGCCGAGCGGACAGATCCCGGGCATGACACCCCAAGGGGGTCAGGCGATTCAGGGGTCACACCCGCCGCCGAGCGACGACACCAACCCTGCCAGCCAGCCCCAGGCCAGCCACCACGAACACTTACAGGCGATTCAGTCGTTGCTCGACGCCCTCGCAAGGCGCGCGTAGCGCTGCACGCCGGCCGAGCCGCCGCCGAATCAACTCTGGTAGCGGTCTCGCGCTCCGGCCGCTAACTCGGAGACATCCTCAACGGCAAAGACACCCGCTGCCGCCGCCTGCGCGAGGGGTAGCCCGACTGCGCGGCGGCACGCGAGACGACGGCGCGAGCGGCAGCCGGTCTGCCAGGGTCGAGCTCGCAGCTCCGATTGACAACGCACTCAACTGATCTGGGAGTCCAGAGACCTCGGGATCAGCAAGCACCTAGGCAGCCGGGTCCAACGCCATCACGACGTACGGACAAGCCGGCGATCGGATGAACTCCAGTCAGCGCCACCACGCCTTGCGGTGCACGGTCCGAACCGGAATCTCATTGGGCTCAAGTGGCCGCTCAACGACGGGTCGGATGTTGTGCGGCGTGATCCGGTCGCGTTCGTGCTCCTCGTCAAGCCAATCGGCGAGGTGGGGCAGCTTGTTGTCGCGGACGGAATCAGCGGCCCGGGCAAGGAGCTCATCGAGGCGGTGGATCTCGGCTTCAGCGGCATCGAGGCGCTCCTGGAAGGTGACTGCCCGGTGGCCACACCACTGCCGAAGCAGTTCATGGACCGGACGCTCGAACTCCAAATAGAGCGCGTACTCCCTGTCCGGCGAGCTGTCGTACTCCTCACCGTCAAGGCTCTTCCGTGGGGAACCGCGTTTGCATGCTTCCCGACACTTGCGTTCCTCGGCCACCACCCACTCGAGGATCGGCATAGGACGAACACGGCAGGCGGCCTCCACGATGGCGACCGTGCCCTCGGCCGACAGCCACCATGTGTCACCGTCACGGAACGACGGAAACGCATCGGTGAAGTCCCTCGCCAGCTTGCCCGTACTTCGCTCAAGTCCGGCTTCGTCCTCGATCCCAGCGGCGTTTCGCGCGTAGCCGAAGTCGATCGTGACGATCTCCTCCGAGATGAGCAGCTCGGCGACGACCCAGACGGCCCTTTCCTCAGCTGGGGTGAACTCGTAGCCGCTGATGCGTTGCCAGTTCGCCATCCGGGTGTCATGCTCAGCGACCCGTGACCAGGGGCAGCGCAGCCGTCCGGCTGGGACGTCTTCGACCACACCAGCCCGTTCCCCTTCGAGGAACTCGATCACCACGCGCGTGGTGTGCTTGCGGCGATCGATCGAGAGGACACGCACGCGCTGCGACGGAGCCATGTCTCGCAGCCGATAGACCCACTCCTCACCCGGCTCCACGGATTGCTCCCTCCTGCTGAGATTCGCATTCACGATGTCAGATGCCGGGCTCGTGTCGACGCTCGGTCGGCCAGCCATGCGGCACCCCAGCCGATGAGGAATCCGGTCGAACGGAGCGCGAATGGCAGCACACGGTTCTTCACCCCGGGCGAGGTGACAACAGCACCTGGCTATCTGGCGGCACCGTATCTGTCTCCAGTTCCAGGGTGCGACCGAACGGCGGTCAGCCGCTCAGGCTGAGGCGACTGCGGCGCTTGGGGCAACACAGTGAGTAGCTAAACCCAGCCGGGTGACCACGGGCCGACCACCACAGCATGTAGTGGTCATGGGCGGCGACATCCACAACAGTTAGTGGCTGAGCTAGGGCCATGTCACAGGCGCGCCGTACAATCAGACGCGAAAGAGTCTTGACTCTTTCGCGTGAAGCACGGAGAGCCCGAGACCGGGCTCATCGCCGATCCGGACTCTCGCGGCTCACAACTTTTGGTCGGGATGTGAACCTCGAGAGTACATAGGTCTGGCCACGTTGCAGTCGTGGCCAGCCTCTCAGCCGGGGAAGCGCCGCTCGCTTCCTATGGGTTTCGGCCCAGATCGGTTGGCACGAAGATGGCAACTAACACCGGCAACGGTCACCGCGTAGGTGCGGTAACTGGACGCAGCCAGATCCGCACCCCCATCGGCTGGGTGAAGCGCGACACCGCCTCGGGCAAGTTCATGGACGTCAAGGCAGACCCCGTCCCGTTCAAGGGCGTGCGCAAGGAGAAGTAGTCGGGATTCGCTAGTCGGTGGGTGAGGTTAGGCGCCTGTCTTCACCCACCGACACCGCATCCGTCTCTCGCCGAGAATCGGCACGCGGCAGACGCGCCGGGCGACCGCTCGGGTCTACGGTTTTCGTTAGACGGCCTTAGAGTTTCCTACATGGACCGGTCGCTGAACCCCTACAACCCCGGTGCCGGTCTGCGTCCTCCCGCGCTCGTCGGCCGTGAGGCTGAGATCGAGGCGTTCGATGCAACTGTGGCACGTACCCGCCTGCACATGCCCAACCGCGGGATGGTGCTCTCGGGTTTGCGAGGCGTGGGAAAGACCGTTCTCCTAAATGACCTGCGGGGACGAGCGGAGCAGATGGGCTGGTTCGTAGCGGCGATCGAGGGCCAACGAGGCGAACAAGGGGAGGACGCCGTCCGCCGCAAGCTGGGTCGCGAGCTCCTCATCGCCGGCCGCCAACTCAACAGACGAGGCATCTCCAAACGTCTACGCACAGCACTGGGGAGCATCACCTCGTTCAGCGTCGGAGTCACAGGCATCTCCCTCGACGTGTCCGCTGCAAGCGGCAGGGCGGATTCCGGCGACCTGGAGACCGACATCGGCGAACTCGTCGAGGACCTTGCGGAGGCACTGAAGGAGAAGGGCCTTGCCTTCGCGCTGTTCATCGACGAGATGCAGGACCTCGACCAGCCGACCCTCAGCGCGCTCCTCGCGGCCCAGCACGAGGCCGGTCAGCGAGAGCGACCCTTCTATATCATCGGCG
Organism: Pengzhenrongella sicca; assembly: GCF_017569225.1. Taxonomy (GTDB): domain Bacteria; phylum Actinomycetota; class Actinomycetes; order Actinomycetales; family Cellulomonadaceae; genus Pengzhenrongella; species Pengzhenrongella sicca. The sequence continues at coordinate 1,132,769 of NZ_CP071868.1, read as the reverse complement.
CGGGCCTGCCCAGCCTGCCCGCCGTCCTCAGCGAAGCCCGGTCCTACGCCGAACGGCTCTTCGACTACCGCCGAATCGGCGCGCTCCCCAATGAAGTCGCACGCAAGGCGCTCCGCGAGCCAGCGAAGAAGTACGGCTCCGACTACGAGCCGGGCGCACTCGACCTCCTCGTCGACGCCGCCGAGGGCTACCCGTACTTCCTGCAGGAATACGGGCGCGCGATCTGGGACATCGCACCCAACACGCCATTCACCTGCGACGACGCCGCCGCCGCGGTGGCCTATGGGCTCGCCCGGCTAGACGAAGGCTTTTTCCGCGCACGCTGGGATCGCGCCACACCGGCCGAACGGCGCCTGCTCCACGCCATGGCACAAGATGATGGCGCCGCCTCGAACACCACCTCAGTCGCGGAGCGGCTCGGCAAGAAGCTCAGCGGCATCGGGCCAGCCCGGGCACACCTCATCAGCAAGGGGCTGATATACGCACCCGACCACGGCATGGTGGCCTACACCGTGCCAGGAATGGCACCCTTCATCCGGCGCCAGCATGAGGCCGCGGCGAGCGGAAAGGGCGCTTGAGCAACTACCTCATGTTGACACCACGTCCCAACGACATGGAACGTCCACCCTGCACGACCAACTGGTTGCTCAGCACCGTCCAGGAGCCCACGAAATCCCTGCTTCACCATTGCCCAGGCACAGGCGACCAACATTGGCAGCGTGCAGATCCACGCTCAGAAGGTGCAGTGTCCTACGGGCTATTTCTCGCCCGCGAACATGCGATAAAGAGGTAGCAAGATCCGTATGTCCGCGCTCTCGGACGGCCGATGCGGCGCCGCGGACCTGTCGTGCCAAGCTACCGGACTCAAGCGGTGTGACCCGAGCTCTTCCGGTTCCGCAGACGCCGGGTGCCGAGGAGCGACCAGTCAGCAGCAGAAGCCAGCACGCTGTCTCAGCAGACGGTGATGACTTCTGCCTTCGAGCCGGCAACATTACAAGGTTTCGGCGACGGCAGCAGGGTTTCCCAACGGCGTCGGGGTGTCGATGACATGGAGCCAGAGTCCGAGCCCGAAGGCTCGCAGCCGACGTTGATTGGGAAGCCGCGTGCGCGCTGCCGTCGCGGTACCAGACTCGGACATGGTCCTCGCCTCGCCTCCCGATCGGACTTCGCGGGTGCGCAAGGAGAACAGCACAGCACCGAGTCGCGTCGGGCACCCTTGAACACCTGGTGCGAGCGCAGGACCCCCTCGCGGAGGAACCCCCTCCTTCTGGGCACTTTGATGCGGAGTTGTCCGGGGCACACGTCGACTCCAACCGCTCCGAGCGCAGGGTCTCGAACGCCCACGCGGCGAGCATTCGGAGAGCGTGCAAAGCGATGCCCTCCCGCGGGGGCTTCGGGGGCGAGTGAGTACCCGATTCCCGCACGACGCTGATCGAGGCCAACACCGTAGAGCGAGGCGCCGCCCAGAACGACAGCGCCATCTGCTGGGCAGGTGAGCGCGAAAATCAGGACATCACCGGCGCGGCGCGCTTGTTCCCGCTCAACGAACCACGCCGCGCGTTGAATGAATCTGGACTTCGGCGAGGTGGCGGCAATTTCATCGACGCCGCCGTAAGGCCCCCGTCCGCAAGCAGGTGCTGACGTGGCCACTGCTGCAGTAGAGACGCTTCCGACCCGGGAACTGATAGCCAGTATGCGGTCCCGGAATGCGCAAGTCGCAGCCGCGGCGGTGACCGAACAGACCTGGGCCAACGACCTCGAGCAGAGCCGTGTCGCCGGTGCGGGGCCGAGGAAGGCGGCGGTTAGTCACTCGTGTGCCAACTCGCGCACGGGCGGTTAGCCTCGAGGCTCAGTCGGCCCGCACCCCTCAAATCCAGTTCGATGTCGTCGATCTATCACGTGTGACCATGCGAACGAACTACTTACGAGACTTACGAACGATCTCTGGAGGTGAAGTCCTCGGAACTACGACTATTCTCTTACTGACCGGATCCGTTGGGGCAGCCGCCTTTCCCAGCCTCTGGGCGTCGGGCGAAGTCCTCTTGGGCCTCGTCGCAATACACGCGATACTCATTCCACTGGCTTTTCATGACAGGTTTCTCGAAATTCTGCGAACAACGGCTGCCGGACTTACCGCTTTCAGTGGACTGATGTTCGGCCTCGAGTTGGACAACGTGTTGTCCATCGGGTCACAAATTTCATCATCCGGCTCCGCGGAACGCGCGAACAACATTGGCGCCATGTTCATGGTTGCTACGTTCACCGCCTGGGTGGCTACGTCGATGGCTACGGGTAAGATCGGCCGGCGCGAACGGCACGCTTCTGACGTTGAAGCAATCGCTCGGCAGGCTGAAATCCTCACAAAAATGCAGAATATCCTAGATCGATCAAGGCGCCCCAACTGGAACGCTCGGCAAGTGATAGTTGCTATCGCGACAGTCAGCTTCCTCGGTCGATTCTCCACGCGCCGCCATAGAACCGCGCGCCAGGGGAGAAAAATCGCATTGCCTGCGAGTGCCTGTCCCGCCAACTCGTCCAGATAGGCCCAAGTCGTCTCGCGGTAGGCGCCGGTTGCGGGTGTGAAATCGTGCGGGGGCCAAGGCTGGGATGATCGGCGAGCCGACCCTGGTTCGCCCGGGACGCATCCGAGTTCGAGGTGACCTGATGAGCGCCCGCACCACGGCACAGGGCATCGACCCGGACCTGGAAGCCTTGCTAGGCGGCAGCCGGTCATGCGGGCGCGCGCCGAACCGCCGTGCCGGAGCTCACCGGCGAACTCGAAGGAGTCTCGGGCTGTCGTGGTCGTGGTCGAGGTGCGCGGACGGGGCTCGCGACGGGCCGGCTCGTGAGGGCGCGACGCTAGCGATCCGTTCTGCGCATGGTCCGGGGTGAGGCCCGAGCGGCCTCGCTCACGACGGAGGTGGTGTGCATGGGCGATGTCGCGAGGGCTCTCGCTAGCGCTGGCGGGTTGGTGTGGCTCGCTGGGCTGGTCTTGGTGACCGCGGTTGTGTTCTGGCCTGGTGAGGTGCCGTATCAGCGGTTGTTGGAACTGGTGCGTGCGTGGCGGCGGCCGCAGCGGTGACCATCTCACCGCCGCCGTCGAGGGCCTGCCACCCGGCGAGAGCCGCGACCGCGGCGCCGCCTACGCACAATGGGCCAGCGACCTAATCGCCGACACGGACACCAGTCGTTCCGTGACCGCGCCTCTTGACCAGAAGAAGGTCATAACCAAGCCCCACGCGAACGGAATCGCTACCTCAATCTGCGTTGGCGGATTCGGTGAGACTGCACGCTCGAACGGCGAGGAGCGGCCGAAGGCGTCGTAGAGACGCAGGGGCACGACAAGGTGGGGGCCCAAATCGCGACCGCAGCGCGAGGACCCCGTCACGGGCCCGGCCCGGCTTGAACGGGCAGCCACCCTCAACTGCTGCGGTCGGACGCACCCTTACCGGGTAGACACGCCTTGGGCGGGTTCAAGAGCGACATTACAGGGCACGCGGCGAGCGGCGTCTCGGAACGTGAGTCCCCCCCCCCCCCCCCCCCCACTTGGTCCCTCGGCCTACCGTTCACGTCCGATCGAATCAGCACGTACCTGTCGCCAAGTGCTGGGTGGGTGTCCGCGGCGGCTCCCATAGCGAACGCATTGCGGTCGTTCTCACCGTCGCATGCGTGTGGCGCTACTCGGGGTGGTCTCGCTTCCCCCGGCGTCAGTCTCGTGTCGGCCGGAGGGGTCTGCTGCACGAATAGGTGACACCTGACCTGTGGTGCCGGAGGGCACCGCTGGAAGGATGTGCACCGTGCCCAGACCCCACCCCAAGGAGTTCCGCGACGACGTCGTGGCCGTGGCCCGCCGCGGTGATGCTCCGATCAAAGAGATCGCGAAAGACTTCGGAATCAGCGAGTCGTGCCTGCGCAACTGGATGCAGGCCGCCGACGTCCAGGACGGCAACCGTCCCGGCGTAACGGTCAGCGAGTCGGCCGAACTGCGCGAGATGCGTCGCCGCAACCGGCTCCTCGAGCAGGAGAACGAGATCCTGCGTCGCGCGGCGGCGTACTTCGCCCAGGCGCACCTGCCGGGAAAATGATGTACCCGCTCGTGAGTGAGCTCGCTAGCGACGGGATCCCCGTCGCGGTGACGTGCCGGGTACTCAAGCTCGCCAGACAGCCCTACTACCGCTGGCTCGCCGCGCCGATCACAGCTCGTGACCTGGACGAGGCGTACCTGGCGAACGTGCTGTTCGATGCCCACGTCGACGATCCCGAGTTCGGGCACCGGCTGCTGGCCGACGAAGCCGACAAGGCCGGCCTGCGCGCCAGTGACCGGCGGGTCTGGCGGATCTGCCGGGACAACCAGTGGTGGTCGGTGTTCGGCAAGAAGCGCGCCAAGAACGGCAAGAAGGCCGGCCCGCCAGCCCACGACGACCGCGTGCTGCGGATCTTCCGCGCCGACGCACCCAACCGGTTGTGGCTCTGGGACATCACCGAGCACCCCACCGCCGAGGGCAAGCTCTACCTGTGTGCGATCAAGGACGTGTACTCCAACCGGATCGTGGGGTACTCGATCAGCGACCGCATGACCTCCCGGATCGCGGTGAACGCCCTGGCCAGCGCCGTGCAGCGCCGTCGTGACGTGGCCGGCTGCATCGTCCACTCGGACCGGGGCAGCCAATTTCGAAGCCGAAAGGTGCTGCGCGAGCTGGACCGACACACCCTGGTCGGATCGATGGGGCAAGTCGCCTCGGCCGGGGACAACGCGGCGATGGAGAGCTTCTTCTCGTTGCTGCAGAAGAACGTCCTGGACCGGCGCCGCTGGGCCAACCGCGACGAGCTCCGCCTGGCGATCATCACGTGGATCGAACGGACCTACCACCGCCGCCGACGCCAGGCCCGCCTGGGTCGACTGACCCCCATCGAGTACGAGACCATCAACACCCCTCAGGTCGCACTCGCCGCCTGAGACCGACTGTCACCTATTCGTGCAGCAGACCCGAGTGCCACCGCTGTGCAGCCGGGTCACGCGTGTTGTCAAGACTTCGTCGTCAACGTGCGTTCGTTCGTTGTCGCTGCAAGAGCGGGAGCAGTTGCGACACATCAGGGTCAGAGGAAGAGGTGGTCGCGTGCGATTCCCGGTAGCGCTAGCCGTTGTACTCGCGGTTGCGGCCGTGTCGTCCGGCTGCGGTTCGCCCGAGGTATTGGGACCGCGAGCGTCAGTGGACACCGGATGGTCAGCTGTCGCCGAGGCTCCGCTGTCAGAACGGTATAGCGCCACTGTGGTGTGGGTCGCCGACCGCTTCCTCGTGGTCGGCGGTGACGACGGTCCGCGATGCCCGCCAACCGCGGACTGCGCCGTCCCGATGGGTTCTTTCCTGCGCGACGGAGCTGCCTTCGACCCGGTGTCCGGCACGTGGGCCCCGATCGCGGACTCGCCCGCGCTGGTGGTGTTCCCGTCAACGGCCGTGATCGACGCAGTGCTCTACGTGCTCACTGCCAGCGGCTACGCCGGTGCGCCGTCGGCTTTCCTGGCCTACGACGCTACGGCGGACACGTGGAGCACGCTGCCGATGCCCCCCGACGGCCCCGGGAACCTCGTCGTGGCTGGGGACGTCCTGCTGTCGATACCGGGCTCCGACGAGACCGGACCAGCCGTGGACTCGTGGTTCGACCCGCAGACCGCGAGCTGGCACCGCGTGCCCGACGACCCGCTGGGACTGAGCTTCGACCGCACACTGGTCGTCGTCGATGGGCGGATGTTCCTGACGGCCAGGGACCTAGTGGCGAGACCCGGTGCTGATGCTCCCTCTCTCGTTCGGTTGGCCGAGCTCGACTCCACGATGGAGAGCTGGACGGTGCTTCCGGGCACCGAGGTCATCGGCTCGGGCCCGGTATCGGCAGGCGGACGGCTGGTGTTCCCCGACCCCGGCGGCTCGGACGGCGGCGAGGTCGGCAACTGGGGCCGGGCCTACCCATTCGGAGGGATCTACGAACCACGGACAGGGGAATGGGAAAGGCTGCCAGAGACCCCCGGTGACAGCTCATGGCCGCGCCTTGTGGTGGGCGACCTCGTCCGAGTGGGCGACTCCCTGCTCGACCCGGTCACACTCACGACGACGGCGATCCCCGACGAACCGTGGGACCCGAACTACCCGCCATCCATTGCCGCATCCCCGAGCGCGCTCTTCGCGTGGGGCGGTCTGCAAGACGGCACAGCGGGCTGGCTCTCCACCCCATGAGGCGACGATTGAACCCTCGCGCGCGCCCTCAACGTCACGCCGCCCGGCGTCTGTCGCGAAGCGTCAAGGATCCACCGTCGCCTGGTCTGACGGCACTTACCTGTCGCTCACTAGTGGTTACCACCGATGGTTGCCACCGAGCTGGGCCGGGGTCCGTGGGACGTGTTGTTTGTCGGCAGCCCAGCGCTGGGGTCCAGGCGTTGCGGTTCGACTCGCCGGGCGACTACTCAGCACATACTCTTGTGACGGATGTATAGTTTCGGCATGAGTAAGCATCTGCAGGAGCCATCGTTCCTGATCCTGACCGCGTTGGCGGCTGGCCCGCAGCACGGGTACGCGGTGATCAAGGACGTCGATGCGATCTCCGGCGGGCGGGTCGCGATGCGGGTGGGCACCTTGTATGGGGCCTTGGATCGACTGGATGTCGCGGGGCTGGTGGAGGTCGATCGCGAGGAGGTCGTCGACTCCCGGTTGCGCCGGTACTACCGGTTGACCGAGAAGGGTCGAGGTGTCCTTCAAGTTGAAGCGGAGCGGACCCGAGACCAGGCGCGGGCTGCCCTGGTACGCCTGGGCGTAGCGGGTGCGCTCGCATGACGGCCACCGCCACGGGTTCACCCGGGGTTGACCTTGAGCGCTCCTATCGGCGACTACTTCGCGCACTGCCCCCGGCCTATCGCCGTGCCCGTGAGCGCGAGATGGTCGACGTGATGCTCGAGCTCAGCCCACCGGACCGGCGCCGGCCCCGATTCGCGGACGCGTTCGACATCGCGGCCATTGCCGTGCGTCAGTGGATCCGGGTGCTCTTCTTGCCCTCTCGCGGGGAGGTGCGCACAGCGGCGGCGGGATTGGCGGTCATCGTGCCGTTGTTGCTCGCGTACCCGGTGGGCCAGGTCACGTACCTCTTGATGCCGCTCGTGCGGTGGTTGGTCGCTCCGCAGGGGCAGCCCGACTACTTTTCCACGCGGAACAGCTTCGAGTTGCGTGCCTTCTTGTGGATGCATGGAGGCTGGCTGGTTTGGGCGTTCTGGGCTGCGGCGATCGTGTGTCTGTTGATCGGGAAGTCGAAGATCGCCCGGTTCCCGGCAGCCGCCGGAACTGTCGTGTTCGGGGCCTTCTTCGTCGGGCTGGTGACCAACAATTTTCAGCGCACGATGGTGATGAACGCGGGCTGGATGGTGGTCCAGATCGTTGCGGTGGGCCTGCTGGCGAGGCCTGCGACCGTCGAACATGGTCGAAGGCTGGTGCCGCCCCGCATTCTCGTCCTGATCGCACTCGTCGCGGGTGGCCTCGGAGTCACCCAGACCAGCCTCGGCGGGGTGCTGTACATCGTCAACTACAGCCCCCTGCACCCGTGGCTGATCGCCGGAGCCCTCCTCGCTGCCGCTCTCGCGAGTCTGTGGTCGGCGACCGGACGGGTGGTCCTTCCCTTCCTGGTCGCTCTTCTTCTACCGCTTCTAGCGTGCCGGATCGCGTTTCCCGGGCTCATCGACCGCGCCACCCCGAACACGTTTGACTACCTGCCCCTAACCGAAGGCGCCTTCGGTGTCGTTACCCTGGTGTTGCTCTACGCCGGTAGCCGGCTGGCCAGCTCGGCAGCGGCGGATTTCCGGGCCCGTTCTCAGGTAAAACGGGTTCACCCCCGCCCGTGAGGTAACAGGGTCCCGCACGGGACACCTGATTTCGGCCCGCAATCGACCGCCGCGGCTGCCTTTGTGCTGCCGTCACGCCGCCCAGACCACCCACCGAATGCCCGGGAGGGCTTGCCATGCCCGCATCCGGTGCGGTCCTCGAGCGCTTACGCGTCCGCCGCCAGGTGCCCGCCGACACAGACTCTCGGGTGTTTTTGCCTGAGGTGCACGCGCTTCGGGCTCTGGCGATCACCCTCGTCGTCGCCTACCACCTCGTGCCCGCAGCCCTGCCCGGCGGGTTCGTCGGGGTCGACGTCTTCTTTGTCATCTCCGGCTTCTTGATGACCCGTCAGATGCGGGCCGAGATCGACCGCACCGGCCGGTTACACCTGGCCGGGTTCTACGCCCGACGAGCGCGCCGCATCCTGCCCGCCGCGGTGGCGACCATTGTCGTGGTCGTCGCGGCAGGCCTGGCCCTGCTCCCATCGACGCGTTGGGCTGAGCTCAGCGCCCAGGCGCGCGCTTCGACGTGGTTCTGGCAGAACTGGCAGCTCGCAGCCAGCGCCGTCGACTACCAGACCCAAGGGCAAGCGCCCACGGCGTTGCAGCACTTCTGGTCGCTCGCGGTCGAAGAGCAGTTCTACCTGATCTGGCCCCTGTTCCTCATCGCTGTCCTTGTGTCCCGCCGGACCCACCCGGTCCGCCCCCGCACGCTCGCCCGCGCCCAACTCGCCACGGGCGCGGTCATCGCGGGTTCCTTCGCGATCAGCGTCGCCTGGACCGCGACTGGATCCCCGGACGCGTACTTCGCCACACCCACCCGACTGTGGGAACTGGCCGCAGGCGCGCTGCTCGCCTTACGCCCGGCCACCATCGGCCGCACTGGCATGCGGGTGCGCGCCGCGGCGTCCTGGGCCGGGTTGGCCGCTATCGCGACCGCAGCCATTGCCTACGACTCCAGCACGCCGTTCCCTGGCGCTGGCGCCGCGCTGCCCGTCGTGGGCGCGTGCCTGATCATCGGGGCCGGCGCCAACCGAACCCGAGCTTCTTTCGCTGCGCTCGCCAGGTTGCGCCCCGTGTCCTGGTTGGCGGACATCTCATACTCCCTGTACCTGTGGCACTGGCCCGTCGTCGTGCTTTGGCCGGACACCGCGGACCCCAGCGCTGCGGTCGCCGCCGCGCAGATCCTGGCGCAACTCGCGTTGAGCGTGGTGCTGGCGAGCCTGAGCCGGAAGTTCGTCGAGCTCCCCACCCAACGCTGCGCGAAGTTGCGGTCCGCGCCGAGCATGACGGGGTTGGTTGCGGTCGTCGCCCTTACCGTGAGCACCGCGGTGGCGTTCCTCCCGGCAGGGCTGCTCGCCGCCCAATCCCAGGCCCGCGCACACGCGGTCGAGGAATTCTGGGCGACGCCTCCCCCTTCACTCGGGGCCGAAGCGATCGACGAACACGGGTACCGGGCGCTCGACCCCGCCACCGACCTGATCGTCCCCGACCCGAACCACGCCCGAGAAGACGTCCTGGCGAGTGTGGCGCGCGACTGCAAGGGCGCGATGTCCGACGGTGCCACCCCCCGGTGCGAGTTCGGGGCGACCGATGCGACGACCACTATCGCCCTGGTTGGTGACTCCCACGCCGAGCAGTACTTGCCCGCCCTGCAGATCCTCGCCACCCAGAACCACTGGCGAGTGATCACCTACCTGCACGCCAGCTGCCCATTCAGCTCCGCCCAACGCGTCACCGATCACGCCCGCGGCGGACCGTGCCTGCGCGCCAACGCGGCGACCCTCACCGCACTCGAGGCAGACCCCAGCATCGACCTCGTCGTGACCGCCCAGCGCACCGCAGTCCCCTTCGTCACCGACGGCACCACCCCCGACCCGGCCGAAGGGTTCAACGAATACTGGAACCGTCTCGCCGAGGCAGGCCTGGCCGTGCTGGCGATCCGCGACAACCCGATGATGCTGCCCGACGACCAGACCCAAGCATGCGTCGCCCAGCGACCAGACGATCCCGCCAGCTGCGCGCGACGACAAGCAGACGCCCTACCCGACGACGCCCAAGTCGAGGCCGCGCGCCACGCCCCGGCCGTCACCCTGGTCGACCTCACCAATTCGTTCTGCGTAAACGGGCTCTGCCCACCCGTCATCGGCAACGTCCTTGTCTACCGCGACGACCAACACCTCACCGCGACCTACGTCCGCACCCTTGCCCCCCACCTCGACGCTGCGATCGCCTGCGCTCTAAGCCGCTGATCGCAAGACCGTCGCCAGGTGCGTACCCAACCCGTCGATCGGCACCGAATCGCTGGCTGTCGCCAAGGCGCAGTAGGGGCTCGAGGCGAAGGGGGCCGTTTGGCACGGTCGTAGGGTGTCGACGTGCTCTTGCTATCTGATCCCTCCGTTGCCGCCGTGCCAGTTCTCGAGTCGGGCGAGGACTTGCTCGACCTCCTGGTGCACGGCGGTCTGCTGATCGACACCCGCAAGCGAGATGCCGACGGTGCGTGGTCTCGCCTCCGTTCCGGAGTCCTCGAACGCCTGCTCGTGGCGCAAGCAGCACTTCCCGACGGCATGAGGCTCCTGATCATCGAATGTCACCGGCCGGTGGCACTGCAATGGCACTACTTCGAGAGCTACCGAGCAGAACTCAGCGAACTCAACCCGAGCTGGCCTGCGTCGCGCCTCGACGACGAAGCGAGCAAACACGTCTCCCCGCCGTCGGTCGCGCCCCATCCGTGCGGAGGGGCCGTGGACCTGACCTTGTGGCAAGACGGTGTCGAACTCGACATGGGGACCCGGGTCAACGCCACACCGGCGGCCAGCGCAAACGCCTGCTTCACCGCTGCGAGGAACATCTCGGCGGCGGCGCGGCGCCGACGCGACGTGCTCAGCGAAGCGCTCACCAGGGCCGGCATGGTCAACTACCCGCCCGAGTGGTGGCACTGGTCCTACGGCGATCGATACTGGGCTGCAGCGACCGGCGCCCCAGCCGCCCACTACAGCCCGAAGTGAAGATCACACAGCACCGCGACGATCGCGTCGACCCTCGTGAGCGCTGCGGAGGGTTTGGACCGAATGCCGGTTGAACGGCACGTCGCCGCTGACGACGCAGCAGCGCTGCGCGCACGGCTGCGCCACGTCTACTGGATCGGTGGCGGGAGCGGCGGGGGCAAGTCGACCGTTGCTCGGAGCATCGCTGCTCGGTACGGGCTGCGTCTGTACGTCACCGATGACGTGATCTCCGATCACGCCAACCGGAGCGACCCAAACCTCGCCCCGTTCGTGGACGAGTTCGTCGCCATGGACATGGACGAGCGATGGGTCAACCGGTCACCCCAGACGATGCTCGAAACGTTCCACTGGTTTCGCGGCGAGGGCTTCGACGAAGTCATTGACGACCTCGTGCATCTACCGCCAGCACCAGGCGTGATCGCCGAGGGATTCCGCCTGCTGCCACACCTCGTCCGGCCTCGTCTCGACTCACCTGACCACGCCGTCTGGCTACTCCCGACGCCGGACTTCCGTCGTGCCGCATTCTCGAGCCGGGGCTCATCGTGTGAGATCGCGGGCAAGACCAGTGATCCCGCCAGGGCACTGCAGAACCTCCTTGAGCGCGATCGGATGTTCACCGAGCGCCTCCGCGACGAAGCGACGAGCCTCGATCTGCACCTGATCGAGGTCGACACCACGATGACCGAGGAAGAGCTCACCGACCGAGTGACGGAAGCACTCGGACTCTGAGCCGAGATCGCGTCAACCCAGGGTCGGGACCGCCACATCCTGCCTGCCTGCAGATGCCGGCTCTGGTCGTCATCCGGCGCGTCCTCGGCGTCCGGGTGGCAGGAGTCCACGCGTGCGGGCTTTGGCGACCCAGCCTTGGGCGGTGCTGAGCGCGACGCCACTGAGTTCGGCCATCGTCGCGGACGGGTTGACGTCGCCGTTGGCGGTCAGTCGGCTGTGCTGGAGCGCGACGAGCTCGTAGAAGTCGAGAGTCCCCTTCGGGGCGAGGGGTTTGAGTAAGTCGCGTTCGGCGACCTTGCGCCCGCTCGGCAGCTCGACCTCGCCGCCGGTGATCGGGTTGGTGCGCGTCGCGGCGAAGAATCGCCTATTGATCGCCGCTTCGATCCGGGCCGTTGGCAACTCGCGCAGCAGGTGGCTGGTGATCGGGTCGCCGGGTCGCCCGGGCAGGTACACGACGCCGGTGATGCGGACCTCCCCAGCTATCGCACCCTGGCGCTGGAGCCGGAGGTACACCCGAGTCTTGGTCTCAGTGTGCCGGATGTAGCGCCATCGGCCGCCGGCCGTGCCGTTCCGATCAGGGTCGCGCTGGGCTTGAGGTTCCTCGTCGGTCAGGGTCTGGTCGACGTAGCCGAGCACCGCGTCGAGCTCAACGCTGGCGTCCTCGGGCCGCTTGCCAGCGGAACGACTGAGGAGGTCCCAGCCCGCAGGCAGGTCAGCCAAGACGAGCAGCTCGTCGTCCACTTGATCACTAGGCCCGCGGGAGACGGTCGACATACGGAGAGACTACGCGGAAGAGCGGACTTTCGTGCGTACTTGCAGATACGCCCGCTGACGTGGTCCCGCGAAGTACTCCGGTTTTCGCAAAGACACGGCGCGGGCGAGCGCTGGAGCGCCTGCGTTCCGGACCAACATGGGCAGGGTGCACTCCCCCGCTCAGAAATAGCGACACCGAGAGGGATAACTCTCACCCGCAAATGTGCGATAGGGAGGAGGTAAGTCGGATTCGTCCGGGAACCCCGGTCGTGCCAGCAGCCCGTCGGTCGCCGCCCCGCTTCTCGTGATCAACTGGCGCCCATGACGGCACCACTGATTATCGACCAGGTTTCGGCCTCACTTCAGGTCACCGACGCTGACCTACGCGCATGGGCGTCCGGGCGCCGGGTGTTCGTCTCCAGCCTCATCACCGACATGCCCGAGGAGCGGGCGGCCGTGCGTTCCGCGATCGTGAGCGTCGGCGCGACACCGGTGATGTTCGAGGACGAACTCAGTGCTCAAGATGTGCCCGCCGACCGTGCATACCTCGCTGGCGTGCACAGCTCGGAGGTGTACATCGGGATGTGGGGCCAGCGGTATGGGGTGCGGATGTCTGATGGGTACTCGGCAACGCACGCCGAGTTCCTCGAGGCCGAAAAGTGCGGCCTGCGACTGTGTCTGTTTGTCCATGGCGAAGGCACCGGACAGATGGACGGCCGCGTCGATGCGCTCCGCCGTCCGCCGCACCGCCCCCAACGTCGCCACGAGCTCGGCGTGCACCTGACCGGTCGCGTTCGTCGCCTTCGCCATCTGGTTCACGTTGTTCGAGATCGCCGCCAACAACCGGTGCAACCGGAACAGCTCCGCAATCGCGTTGCGCCGCTCCGTCGGCGTCTCCGACGACGCCGCCGCCAACGCCGACTCCACCAGCAACCGCGGGACCGTCACGCGTTGCGCCTGCGCCAAACGCAGCAGCACACCCTCTTCCTCCGGAGTGACCTTCACCTTGTGCTCGTGCCGGCGACCACCGGCAACATTCGCGCGCCGGCGCCGCGCGAACAGACGCCCCTCAGACACCGGTTCGCTCATCGCCCTCACCAGGTTCTCAGCCCAGCGCAGCGACCCGCCCCATGCGGGGACCACACGACCAGTGTGCTCGATCCGCGACCACCAGTCGAGGATCCGAGCCATTTAGGTCCCCTAAATGTATAGCTTGCTCCGCCCGGGGCGCCGATGGTTCCTCGCGCACGTCGGTAGACGGGGCCCGCCGACGTGCGCGAAGAACCATCGGCGCATTACCGCGGTGCAACAGGGTCCTATTGGGCCAGTCAATCCGTACAATCAGGACATGGCAAAGCACCTATCCCCCGATGACGCGGCCGCCCGCGCCAAGGCCTTGCAGGACGACCGGCTCAACGCGATCCGGACCATCGCGATCGCCCGACAGGCCGTCGCGGACGTCCGCGAGCAGACCACTCGTGAACTGACCGAACTTCAAGCGACGATCACCCAACGCATCGGCGACGCCGAGCGCGACGACGTGCGCGCCTACAACGCGGCCGTGAGCGCCGGCTGGACGCCGGACGAGCTGCGCAAGATCGGGTTCGGTGAGCCCGACAAGAAAGCCCGCGTACGCCGCCGCGCCGCCCGCCGGGGCACTGCCGATACGGCCGCCGGCGCGGACCGACCCGAGCGCGCCGACACCTCGGCGGTCGTTGCGTGAAGTAGCCCGCACACAGGCCCCGCCCTCACCTCACGCGCACCCGTGAACCCCCCGCTCGCGGTGCACGGCCTAGGGCTAGTGGTCGGTCACCCGTCTGCGTCGTCGAGGTCGAGGGCGTCGCGCAGCTGGTCGGCCGTGGGCAGCACCGCGCGTGCTTCAGGCGGCAGCCCGGAGTAGTCCGCGACCGACGCAGCGGTCGATGCCAGCGCGTACCGTCGGCGCGTTTCGCCGCGATAGTACCAACCGAGCGCAGTGCCCGAGCAGGGTCATGAGTGGGACAAGGACCAGCGTGCCGGCACGCTCGAACAGGTCCCAGCGGTCCACGCTGACGACGAACGCTGCCCAGAACCGCGACGATCCGACCCCGGCACGCCGAGACGACATGCTCGGCAAAGAAGACCCCGCACCAAAGGCTCGCTCCCTCCAAAACCCGCGCCCGGCGACTACCTCGCTCGACTACGCGTCGTCAACGACAACGCAGCGCTGACCAACGCGCTGATCCTGCTTTACGTACGTGTGGCCGGCCGTCCCGGGTGGCACCACCCGGGCGACGTCCGAGGACTCTCAGCCCGCCGTGACGTGTCCGCAGAGGGACTACTCAACGCCGTCGAGCTGTGCCGGCACTGAACTCGGGCACACGACCTCCCGGCCGCGATCGACGAGCGCGCACGACGGGTGGAACGTGCCCGGATCAGGTACTTGGAGATCGCCACGACGGCGAACTCCCGGTACAAGGCGAGATCCCCGTGCTGCGACAAGAGGAGCGACGCCGCGGACGTCACCAAAACAGGGCAAATGAGCCATTGTTTGCGCTTCAGTTTTCCGCGTGTTGTCGCGACGAGCGTGCTAGGCGCTTGTTCATCTGTCGGGTCACTATCTCGTCAGCTTCGAGCCAGATCCGCAACCGGCTCAACGCACCCGATGAATGGAGCTGTGACTGATGGGAGGATACCGTTGACACCAGTCACAGCACGTGATTTGATAGCCCCTGTAATGGCACCAGCCATGAAAACGAGACGCTTGCATCTCGGTTCCTTTCAACGATGGGAATTGCATTGAACAGACTAATGGCACGCCGCGCCGGAATGATCGTCGGCATGGTGGCACTCGTCGCAGGTGGCTTCGTGGCCCCTGCTCAGGCACTCGGTGGAACCTGCTCAGCGTGGCCCGAGAAGACCGTAGTGAACGGTGCTCCGGACAGCTGGCGGACAGGTGCTCGGTGCAGCGCTCTAAATGGTGACACCAAGGCGCAGGGCAACGGCGTCGTCTCGCTTTATGCCGATCACAACACGGCTTGGTTCACGCAACTCAACGTGAGCAAGTACAGCTCGTGGGGCGTCGGTGCCATCGACAGCCTCAGCGTCAACTACGCGTTTCGCTGATTCGGGAGTCGTATGATACTGGAATGCGATGGCGTCTCCGTGCGATACGGGCGAAGAGGGACGTTTGCCTGGCCCCTTGACGGCGTATCGCTGCACGCGGAGGCGGGAACGCTCGCCATTACTGGGCCGAGCGGGAGCGGAAAGTCGACGCTACTCCGGGTTCTCGCGGGGCGACAACAGCCGACGTCGGGAACCGTGACGCTCGCCGGGTCCGCCATTGAGTTCCAGTCCAGGCGTAGTCCTGGTGATCCGCGCATCGCGATGGTTCACCAGGACTACCGCCTGATCTCCTTCCTTAGCGTGGCCGAGAATCTTGCGTTCGCCGCTGAGATGAGCCGTAAGGGATGCAGTCCGGCTCAGATCTCAGGTCTCTTGGAGACCGTTGGGCTCGGTGGGTTCGAGGACCATCGCCCGGACACGCTTTCGGGTGGAGAGCAACAGCGCGTCGCCATTGCGCGGGCGCTCGTGTCGCGACCCCTGGCGTTGCTCGCCGACGAGCCCACGGGGGCTCTCGACGGTGAGAACACGAGGCGGATCGCCGCACTGCTCTCTTCGATCGCCGAGGAGCAGGGCGTCGTCGTGGTGGTCGTGACCCACGACCCGATCGTCTCCGACGCGATGAACCGCACCCTGCATCTCCGTGGCGGCAAACTGGCAGACGAGGCGCTCCAGCAAATATGACGACTCCGATGCTCCTTCGACGCCTGATCGTCTCCCGGTGGCGTCAGGCTCTGCTCACCGCGGCGCTCGTCGCCACGCTCTGTGTGCCCCTCGTCGTCTCGGCGATTGTCGCCGAAACCTCGCGGCGTGCGATCGAGACGTCGGCGGCCGCATCGCTCGGTGGATACCGCTACGCGATCCAGGTGATGGACGGCGAAACCGTCAATCCGGTGCTGGGCCGCCGCGACGATCTCGTCTACGTGCGGGACGAGTCAGCCGTCGCCTCGCGGGACGGTGCGCAGGTGCCGACGACGGTGCGGGCAGTGAGCCACCCGGGCACCCGGCTGGCGGAGCTCACCGCCGGCGAATGGCCAGACAGGCCCGGCGAGGTGGCAGTCTCACGGTTCGTGGCCGAGTCGCTCGGCGCTGAGGTCGGCTCCGAGATCGAGCTTCCCTCGGGGACCGTCGATGTGGTCGGTCTGACGGCGTCGTCGTCGGACCGCGCCGAGAGCACCGTCCTCGCTCTGGACGAGTCGATGCCGATTGACACAGCGACGCTCATCCTGACGAACACTGATGTGTTCGCGGACCCTAAGCTCGCCGCGTTGGGAAATCAGCAACTCCTCACCGTCCGCACAGTCGATTTGCGCGCTGCGGACGACGGTGAGCTGGGGTCGAAGCTGCTCATGCGAGGTCTTCAACTTCCGTGGTACGCCGCCGCAGCCGTCCTGGCTGCAGTAGTGCTTCCCATCCTGGGGCTTCAGGCATTGCGGACGCGCGACGACGTCGATGCGCTGATGGCGGCTGGTATGGGGCGTGAGCGGGCGGCCCGGATCTTCGGGTACGCCGCCGTTGTTACCTTGGTGGCGGGCTTCGTCCTCGGAAGCCTCATTGGTGCCGTCGGAACTGTCCTTGCTCGGGACGCCGCGGCGACGCTCGTGGGCCAATGGTGGGCATCGGTGGCCTTTCCATGGCCGTACCTCGCGGCGTTCGCCGTGGGCGGCGTTGGCACGATCGCGTTGGTCGTTCTCGTGGCTCCGTCGCTGACGACGCGACTAGGGTCCGCCGTGCGGTGGCGTCCGCGGCTGCGGCGGTCACGTGCGGCGCTGCTGGCAGCCTCATGGGTCGTCGTCACCGGGTTGTGGTGGATGACGGGAATAGTGCCTTTCCAAGCCGCGGGCATCTGGGGAGGCCTCGCGGCGCTGGTCCTGCCGATCGCCGTCGGCTACCCCCGCCTTGTTGATCGCTCCGTGGCCCGGCGCAGGGTCGCGGAGACAGTCACGGTCGCGATGCTCCCGGTGGTGCTGGCCGCTTCCGGGACGATCTGGCTGTTCACCAGTGTTGCTGCCAGCTCGGAACATGAGGCCATCTCCGCGGTTGAGTCCTCCGCGATCCCGCAGCCAGCAGGTTCTCTCCTCGCCTACCAGGTTCCCGGCGACGCGGCGGCGGGGGCCGTCGCCGCGTACCGCGCACTGGGAGGTCACGAGGTCAGTGTGCAGGTGCTGCCGCGCGAGTCCGAGCAGCAGTTCCGTGCGGCGAGCGCGTCTCTGGTGACCTGCATGATCGACCTTGGGATCACCGACACGATCGACGCGCCGAGCAGCTGCACCCCGCACGACACCGCGGCGTCGGTGAACCTGCTCACCCTGTCGGACTCGGTGGGCCTGGAGGAGGTGCGAGCCGACCCAACACTGATCAAGGATGGGGCTCTCGGGATCTTGGTGTACCAGCCGGGGAGCTCTGATGCGGTAGGGATGGAGATGGTCAAGGCGACGGGTGAGGCGCAGCTCGGAGGGAACATGCCGGGCGCTGTTATCAACCCTGGCAGCGCACTGGCGGCGCGGCTCGGGATGGTCCCCGGCGATGGCCGTCTCGTGGCCTTCCTCGACTTCGGCGATCTCTCGATCACCCAGCAGGCGCAGTTCCGGTCAGCGCTCGGCCGGATCGCGCCGGCGGCGCAGGTGGCCGAGGAGGGTGAGTACTACGCACGGGCCACTACCGCGCGGACAACGGGCCGGGTTGCTGCCGTCGTCGGTGCGTTGATAGCCGTGCTCGTCATCGCTTTCGGAGGGGGAGCGGTGGTCGCCGCGGACGCGGTGACACGTCGCAACCTTCTTGACCTGAGCGCCGTGCGCAGCAAGCGGCGGGCGTTGAGCCGCCGTCTGCTGTTCGCGCCTGGCGCGGCTGTTGTCGTCGCTTCCCTGTGCGGCCTGGGGTCGGCATGGATTCTGGGCGTGCACGACGGGACAGGCATGGGCTCCGTCTGGGTACTCCCGCCGCTCGCCGCATTGGCCGCGTGGGTGCTGGTCGTCCGCGCGTACATGTCGACGCCTCAGGTCCAGTAGCCCGACCCTGCGACAAGGCGTTCGCCGTCGGTCTGGGGAGCGATGTTCTCGCGAGATCGACGTCTGATCGTCTGGCGTGCGTCTCACGCCGAGGCGTACGAAGACGATCGTCTAAGTACAGGGCCGAGCTGTGGTCGACGACCTGCCGCTGCTCACTTGGCCGCCGGCACGGGTGCCGCCAATCGCGATGGACCACACCGAACGTCCAGGAGGAGGCCTGCGCACGACGTCGAGTGTGCACCCACAGCCACCACCCCAGCGGCACCGGGCGCGGTCAGTCTGCGACCGTCCCGTCGTCGGCCTCTTGCACCGTCACCGGCCGCACGCGCGCCCCTGTCGGGCGAGTGCGTGCCCGTGCACGGCCGGGGTGGGGGTGCGTGGCACCCCTCTCCCCCGCAGCTTCGATCCTCACGCGCGACAGCCCCCCGTCAAGGCGCTTCGCGTCACTGCGTGATGCGGCTACGCCGCACCCTGGACAGGGGCTGTCGTGCGCTGGCTGGCCGCTATCGGGAAGATGGGCTAGTGCCGATGGAACCGCTCAGATGGTCGCCGGGGCCTGGGTCTTGGCCAGAGCGCGCGAGACACTGGATGCACCGATTCCGAGCACGCGTGCGATCTGGGCGATGCTGTCGCCCTGCGCGCGCATCCGCAGCGCCGCCTCGGTGCGCTCCGGGGTCATCACCGATGGCCGACCGCCGACACGACCGTGCGCTCGGGCGTGAGCCAGACCGCGCTTGGTGTTGTCGCGGATCGTGTCGGCACGCAACTGCGCGAACACCGCGACGATCCCGAACAGCGCACGGCCCATCGGCGTCGTGGTGTCGATGTCCGGCTCGGTCAGGGACTTGATATTTACGCCGCGCGCGTGCAGCTCGTTGATGGTCTCGATGGCCATCGTCTCGCTGCCGGCGACCCGATCGAGCCGGCGCACCATGAGCGTGTCACCCTCGCGCAAGTAGTCCAGGCAGGCGAGCCACTGCGGGCGGTCCCGGACGCGGCTCGACTCGCCCCGGTCGACGAACACCCGCACCGCACCGGCAGCATGCAGCTCGGCCTCCTGCGCGGCCGGGTTCTGCTCACGCGTCGACACCCGCGCGTAGCCCACGACGTTGCTCATGACGGCCTCACTCCCCCATCCCATGCCCGCTGCCGCGCCCGGGCATGTAGGGGCCGCTGCGGCGCGTCTGCGGCCCCGTGTGCGGCGGTTGGCTGGTCGCCTCGGTGGCGGCCTGCGGGTAGGACGCCCGCAGCACCGAGCGGGTCGACGGCAGGCCCGCCGGGCCGTTCGTGCGCGGCTGCGCGATCGCCCGGAACACCGGCACCAGCGAGGCCGGCTCGGGGTCGTAGGCGAACATGTCGGGCTGGCTCAGCTGGGACGCCTGGTTCCACACCTCGGGGCTCACCTGGCCGTAGTCGAGGGTGAAACGTGAGCGCTCCGCGACGTGCTCCATGAACACCTTGGCGGCCCGGCCGTTGCCCTCCCGGAACGGGTGCGCCTGGTTGAGGTAGGCGAACACGACCGCGGCCTTCTCCCCGAACCCCTCGCGGTCCAACCGTGACCAGTCGGTGCCGACCACGCGCGTCCGCGCGTCCTCGAGCAGCCGGTCGACCTCTCCGGTCTTGATGTCACCGAACCCGCGCCCGACGCCCTTTGAGATGTTCACGCTGCGGAACTCCCCCGCCCACTCATAGACGTCCTGGAACAGGTGCCGGTGGATCGCGCGCACGTGCTCGGCGTCGTACGTTTGGTCCATCGCCACGTCCGCGCCGGACAACAGCTCACGCTGGCGCACTGCGGCGCGCCCGTACTCCTTGACGAGCAGCACGTCGGGGTCGCGCTCGTCGAGCAGGTTGCGCAGCGTGCCAGCATCGGGCGGCGGGTAGAAGTACGACTCCCACGTGTCGAACCCTGCGGCCATCAACTAGCGACTGAGACCTTGCGACGCCGCTCGGCAGCCGCGTCGACCCGCCGCAGGTACTCCGCACGATCGATCGCTCCGCGGGCCTCGTCGGTCAGGTTCTCCACGTCCTCGCGGTTGGGCTCCCAGCCCTCGTGCCACGCACTGGCGAGGGACTGCACGACCGCGCGGCGCTGGGTCGCGTCGAGCTGTGCAAACAGCTCGGGCCAGCGCTCCTCGACGTCGAACTTGGTGGCCACGTCGCGGCCCCCCCTCTCCTGGGCAGAGCACCAGTCTACCGGGCCAACCAGAAACGGTCTAGAGGCGGTTTCGGTGCGCCGGAGTTTCGGTGGTGGGTTTCGGTTCGTCGGCGGCCGTGTGCCGGCGACGTCGACGTTGTCAGTTCTCGAAGTCGCCTGCACGGATGTCCGAAGTCGCTTGCACGAGACTCCCTTCGGTCTTCCAGCTCCGCGAGGCGGCAGAACGTCACTGGGGTGACGGGGGCCCGCGCGACCGGATCATCCGCTAGCGTGCTGGCCATGTCAGTCGGGGCAACTGCAGCGGGCCGCCCCTACACGCATGAGTTGCTGGACGACATCCCGCCCGTGTCGGGACTCAAAGAGAGGTTGAGCATCGCGGTCATCGAGATGCTCGCCTCAAGCGCTGGCCTGGACGTGGGCACGTGGAAAATGGACTACGACGGCCGCGACGTCACCCTCAGCTCATCACACAACTACAGCCCGCACACGTGGGGGCCGAGTCTCGATCTGCAGATGAAATGCACCGGTCAGGAGCGTGCGCTTCGTGACGATCATGTTGCGTGGCCACTCGACGCCAGGACGTCGCGGCTCCTGTCGGCGCCGAATCGGGGGTCGATGGCAGCGCTGTGTGTGGTGGTAGTGCCCGAGCATCCCGGCCATTGGCTCGATTGGACCGACGAAGGACTCCTCGCCTACTGCCAGCCATACTTCCTTCGCGGACAGGACCTGCCGCCGGTTCCCCATGGCCAGGATTCGCACGTGGTCCATCTGCCGTACGCGAATCTGTTGACCACCCCTGTGCTTCTCGATCTCATGGGTGAAGCTGCACGTTGGCGGAGCGGGTCATGACCAGGTCCTGGCTCGACGACTTCCACGATTTCGCTGACATCCTTGCCCCTCGATCGCTGCACCAGTTCCTCGCGATCCAGGCTTGGACCCTGCACTCGCAGTTGCCGTTCAGGGAGACGTGGGTCCACGCGGACAGCGCAACGCAAGCGGCGGCCGTCGTCCACATCCCCCGGGACGCTGAAAGTGTCGACTTCGACCGTCGTCTCGCTGAGGCAGCAGAGCGGGTAGCGCGAACGTACGACTGGTCGATTTCCGAGTTGGCAGAGCGAGTCGCCGGTGCGCACGCCGACATCTTCTACATCCGCGTGCGTAGTTCCGACTCGGATGGGACGATCCCGCTCCGACAGGCGAGCTCAACCATCGACGCCATCGAGAAGATGGTCAAGAGCGCTGCAATCATCACCAACAACCCGCACGCGAAGGGCACCGGGCGCACATCCGAGCGCGTCTCGACGTTCCTCAATGAAGACCTGCGCATGGCCCACACCCGCCGCGGCAGCTTCATCATTACCGTGGCGGCACGGCTCCACGAGCGACCGACGCGCGGCGCTGACGTCCTGGCCACGCCGGAACGACTGATCAGTGATCGTTCGGAAGTTCCGCAGATCGCGGATCTCCCTGCTGGAGCGCCGCCAGTCCAAGTACCGCAATCTGAGATGGACTTCACTCGGCGAGTCATGACGACCCTCAGCCGAAGCCTCGACGTCACGAGTCGACACCTGCGGCGTGGCGACGACTTCGTCGACCTTGACACAGCACAGGACAACGGCATGACGGTTCCGATCGTCGAAGCCCTGGAAGAGATCGCGACGCAGGCCGGCTCATCGAGCCTCGACCTCAAGTTCGAGTGGTCGCCCGTGCTCGACCAAGAGCCGGACGTGCCGCAGGAGATCGTGTTCGAGCCGACGGAAGTCGAGCGAATGCCCTCAACGATCGAGCGCATGAAGCGGCACACCGAGCCGACGGACGTTGTCGACGTCATCGGTCCGGTCGTGTCGCTATCGCGGGAAGAGAGCGACAGCGCTGAGTCCGGAGAAGTACACGTCCTTGCGGACGTCGAGGGCGCGGCGCGCAGGGTTGGCATTGACCTCGTCGGCGTCGCGTACGACTGGGCGATCTACGCTCACCGCCACCACCTCCCGTTTAGCGCTGGAGGCGTGCTCGGGAAAGTCGGCAACCGGTGGAAGGTCGTCGACCGACTGTCGGTCAACACAGAATTCCTGCGGCGGTACCAAGCCGACCGTATGGAACGCCTGACCGGCGAACAGCCCGAACCAACGGACGGACCCGTTCTCGACTAGGGCTCGTTGATGAAGTGCTGCGTCTGGCGATGGCGGCGTGCTGGACCCGCCCGGAGCAGTGGACGATCGCGAATTCGTCGAACGGAGTCGCCAGTCCTCGCCATTGCTCGAGGTGGGCCAAGGAGCGTTCGACGGCGTTGTGCTCTCGTATGGGGGCGCCACGTAAGTGATGGTCGTCCGGTCCGTGACGCAGCGTCTGCGGGTCCCTACTTGCGGGCGAGCACTCGCATGCCGTCCGGTCGTGCCTCGCCGGTCGGTGAGACGTGCCGGTAGAGGGTCTGCCGGGAGACCCCGAGCTCCTTGCAGAGTTCGGCGACCTTGGTGTCAGGCTTTCCCATCGAGGCCATCGCGAGTCGTACCTTCGCAGGTGTCATCGTGAACGGCCGGCCCCCGGTTCGTCCTCGGGCGCGCGCCGAGACGAGGCCCGCGATCGTGCGCTCGGAGATCAACTCCCGCTCAAATTCGGCCAGGGCCGCGAAGATGCCGAAGACGAGCTTGCCTGCCGCAGTGGTGGTGTCGATCGCCGCACCCTGGCCGGTGAGGACCTTCAGGCCGATGCCGCGGGCAGTGAGGTCGTGGACGGTGTTGACCAGGTGGTGCAAGTCTCGGCCGAGCCGGTCGAGCTTCCAGACCACGAGCGTGTCGCCATCACGAAGCGACTTCAGGCACTCAGCCAGACCAGGACGGTCATCGCGCCGACCGGACGCCCTGTCTTCGTAGAGGCGTTCGTCCTCGACGCCGGCCTGGAGGAGAGCGTCTCGTTGCGGATCGGTGGTCTGTGACCCATCTGCTTTCGAGACACGCGCGTAGCCGACGAGCATGGTTGCTTCCTCCTGTCACTTATACGGCCGAATACGTGACGGCTTCGCGCAATCTCACTGACTAGCGCCTGAATGTCACTTAACCAGTCATTCAGTCTATGTCTTGTGAACGGTGCCTGGTCCCAGTAATGAGACACGTCGACCGCCGCTCACGTCGAACTGTCTTCAGCCGCTACGGGCTGTGCACCGCCGCCGACCTCGCGCCGGTATCGGCTGGGCCGTCCGGCAACGCGGCACTACCGCGGTCGAGGCAGATCTGCTGGGGGTTTAGATACACCGACACGTCGGGTCTGTGCGGTTCCTACGGCTTCGATGTCGCCGCAGACAGGCTGGGACTGTTGACGGTCACCGGGCGGCAGCGTTGCTTGCGCTCCGTGCGCAATCTCCCGGCAGCGGTGGCCGGCGCCGGGCTGGCGACCGCTGAGCGCACGCTCGGCTCAGGCGAGTCGGCCGCTCGCGCCGCCTGAGCGGCGCGCCCCGTCATCGCGTCTTCACCCGAGGGGTCCTCGGCGTCTGATCGACTCCGACACCAGGCGGCTGTCTGCGGGCAAAGAAAAACCCCGGCTGCTTGCCGACTCAAGTTCGACAGAGGCGTACGCCGGGGACTTCACGTTCTATTGGCCAAGCTCGACTACCTGATCACCCACGCTCGTGCCGTGATCTTCTCCGGACGCTTGACTGTCGATAAGCGGCGATCGGGGGTCCCTGAACACGAGCCGCAGCAGGCCGTGACCGGTCCGGCCACCGCCCCACTCTTGCTACAACCGCGCCCCCCACCGACAGCACCGTGAGCCTGGCACGAATAGGGGAAGGGTGCACTCCCCCGTTCAATCTCCGCGAGACCGAGAGGGGTAACTCTCGCCCGCCAACGTACGAAAGGGAGGGTGCAAGACGGGACCGGCCAGCTTGAGCACCGACACCTCTCACCTGAGGTGCCCCACTCCCCCGTCGCCCGATCACTCGACTCCGAGGAGCCCTCCTGCCGCCAGCGTCGTGTGGGACCAGTTCTCGCAGCCCCATCGTCCCAAGCGCGACTACGCGGGTTTCGGGCCGTTCGAGTTCGACGAGCAGCAGTACCGCGCCTCGTTGACACAGGTGCTGAAGGCGCTCGAGGCGTAACCCCACAAACTCCTTAGCTGTCGCTATCTACCGTGTCTTTTCGCTATCCGGGTCGTCCTCGGCGTCCGGGTGGGAGGAGTCCGCAGGTGCGAGCCTTGGCGACCCAGCCTTGGGCGGTGCTGAGCGCGACGCCGCTGAGTTCGGCCATGGTCGCGGAGGGGTTGACGTCGCCGTTCGCGGTGAGTCGGCCGTGCTGGAGCGCGACGAGCTCGTAGAAGTCGGGGGTCTGCTTCGGGTTGCCGAGTGGTTTGAGCAGGTCGCGTTCGGCGACCTTGCGCCCGCTCGGCAGCTCGACCTTGCCTCCTGTGACGGTGGCGGTGCGTGAGGAGGCGAAGAGCCGCTTGTTGATGGCGGCTTCGATCCGGGCCGTTGGTAGCTCGCGCAGGAGGTGGCTGGTGATCGGGTCGCCGGGTCGCCCGGGTAGGTAGACGACGCCGGTGATGCGGATCTCCTCATCGATCCCCTGGCGCTGGAGCCGGAGGTATACCCGAGTATTCGTTCCGACGTGCTCGATGTAGCGCCATCGGCCGCCGGCGCTGTCTCTCTGATCAGGGTCGGGCGGTGCTTGAGATTCCTGGTCGGTCAGAGTCTGGTCGACGTAGCCAAGCACCGCGTCGAGATCACCACTGTCGTCCTCGGGCCGCTTGCCCGGGGAACGACTGAGAAGGTTCCAGCCTTCAGGCAGGTCAGTTAAGACGAGCAGTTCGTCGTCCACCTGATCACTGGGCCCGCGGGAGACGGTCGACATGCGAACAGGCTACGAGGAACGGCGGACCTTCGCACGCACTTGCAGATACGCCCGCTGACGTCCTGCGAAGTACTCCGGTTCCGCTGGACATGACGCGGGCGAGCGCTCGAGCAGCGCTACACCGCAGACACCCTCCGAGAGAGTGCTCACCAACATGGGCAAGGTGCACTCCCCGGCTCAGAAATAGCGACACCGAGAGGGATAACTCTCACCCGCCAAAGCACAAAAGGGACGGTGCAAGCACGGCACCCGTCCCAGCAGAGATGCGCGCGGGGCCTTGCCTAGATCGGCCCGTCATGCCGGCTCCGCGGCTCAATCCCGTACAGGCGGGGATCCATTGGCCGCGGTCGTTGTTGGCGATCTGGTCGGAGGCGACGACTGCAAGGGTTGGCAAATCGGAGAATTGTTCAGTCCGACAAATCCCCACACACTATGGCGAACCGGCGCGCATGGGACGTCGTGGGGCATACCTCGCAAAGTCGAGGTCGAATTTGCTTTTGCTGCACCCAAAGGGGTGACCATTGGTCGGCATTGTGTTCAAGGTATAGACGTGGGCTGGTGGCGTAGCGGACCGTTCGTGGCGGTGATCGGCAGCGAATGCGTCAGCAGACACCGCTATCAGTGGGAGCCACGATGCGCGGTCGTTGGGGTGCAGTCGTAGGAGTGAGTGTGATGGCGTTGGTCGTGACGGCCTTACCGGCCTCCGCCGCGACACCGGTGGTGCCGACCGGGTTAGCGTTCGAGCGGGCGGTGACCTTCACTCCCGTCCTTGCCGCCACGGTTTCGGATCCGGACGGAGGCACTGTCGGCGGGAAGTTCTTCGCGCGGACGGCAGGCTCCGGGACCTGGAACCTGATCAACGGGGTCAAGTCCCTCGTGCCCTCAGGGCAGGTCGCTCGCATGGCCTTGCCAGCCGCCGCGTCCGGACAGGCCGTGGAGTGGACCGTGCAGTCATGCGACGCGAGCGCATGTTCAGCGTCCGCAGCGACCCAGACGAACGTCATTTCCCCTCTCCTGGGCACCGGCTCCCGCAAGAACGCCACCACCGTGCCCCTCTCCCTTGGAGACCGGGTGCAGGCCACCGTCGACATCGGCAGTGGGAACCTGCTTGTCACGGCGCAGGGACTGTCCGTGCCGGGAGTGAACGGCGACTTGCCCGTCGGGGTGGCGTACAACTCGCTCGCCGTCGCGGGCCCGAGCTTGCAGGCGTCGACCTCCAACGCGACCGGGTTCGGGTGGACGCAGACTCTTGGGTTCGCGGTGCGGCTCGAGTTCGCTGCCGACGCGAGCGTCGTCTACTACGGACCAGCGGGGCTGTCGGGCACCTTCGTCCCTGACGGCAGCGGGGGCTTCGTCCCGCCTGCGGGGTTGACGGCGGACCTCTCTACGTACGGCGGCGAGTGGACGCTCACCGATCACGTCTCAACGCAGAAGTTGACCTTCACAGGAGTGGGCCTCCTGACGAAGGTTCAAGATCGCAACCTCAACACGACAACCCTGACCTACGACGCGACCTATCCGACCGTCCCCGCGACGGTCGTGGGCACAGCGGGCCCGGTGAACGCACGCACCATCACCGTCGCCTCCACCGCCGGTCGAATCATCGGCCTGTCGCAGACCGTCACCGGGGGCTCGCGGACGGTCGGGTACGGCTACGACGGCAATGGTGACTTGGTCACCATCACCGACCCCCTCGGGCGGGTCACCACCTTCGCCTACTCCTCGCACAAGCTCGTTACCGCGACCGCACCTGGCGGGATCCAGACCGAGTTCACCTATGACGCACGGCTGCGCGTGACCGCGGTCCGGCAGATCAACTCCTCGGCCGGGTCGCCCGGCGACTCCTGGACCCGGCTGGCGTACCCGACGTCAACGACGGTGTGGTTCTCGGACGGCGCTCAGGACGAGGCCGGTTCGCCGACCACCTCCAAGCGCACCATCTACACGTTGACGAACGACCGCACCGGCCATGTGGCGACCGCGGTTGATTCGAAAGGCCGCTCCCGCGCGACCACATATACATCGAACATGGACTCGGCGACCAACTCGGTGGGCACCGGAGGAAGTGTTCAGACCACGACCAACGTTTTCGACCCTGCGGTCAACTCCGGGGAGTCGAGGACCTCGCAGACCAGCCAGGGTGGTGCGTCCACGGGGTGGGGCTACGCCAACACCGGCGCCACTAAGTACCTGCCGACCTCCTCGACCGACGACGCGGGCAACTCACCGCAGTACGGGTACGACCTAGCCGGGAACGCATTGACGAGCCAGGACGGCCTCGCCGCACAGGCGGTGCTGACGTACAACACCAACGGCACGGTGGCCACCGCGACCGCACCCGGCAACGGCTCGAACACCACCCGCTACGCGTACAACACGCTCAAGCAGATGACCACGATTACACCCCCGACCGGGACTAGCCTGGGCGTGAAGACGATGACCTACGACGTGTATGGGCGCCTTTCGACCTCGACAGACGGCCGTGGGATCACCTCGACGTACACCTACGACATCGACGACCGCCAGAGCGGAGTCGACTACTCCGGCACCGTCCTGAACCCCGACGTCGCCTATACCTACGACACCGCCGGCCGGACAGCGACCCGGGTGGACGCCGCCGGAACGACGACGTACGGGTATGACCAGATGTCCCGGCTGACCTCACGCGTCAACACCGTTGATGCCATCACGATCGGGTACGGCTACGACAAGTCCGGCCGCGTCGCGTCCGTCACCGACGCGCGCGGCACGACCACGAACACCTACGACAGCTCCGGTGGCCAGACTGCAATGACGTACAAGGCCGGCGCGGGCACGCAGACCACCCAGTTCGCGATCGACGACAAGGGCCGGCGCACCGACACGTGGATGCTGACCAACCCGGCGAACACGATCTGGGCGGCGCACTCGCACACCGACTACGACTCCTCCGGCCGCCCGTCGCGCATCTACGCCGAACGCAATATCGCCTCCAGCAGCGCCGGGTCACCCACGATGGTGGTCGACCTGTCCTACTGCTACGGCGCCGGGTCAGTTGCCCCGTCTTGCTCGACCGCGCCCGCCGATGACCGGTCGTACGTCCAGTGGATGACGAACACGATGACCGGGCAGGTCACCAGCTACACCTACGACGGCGCGAACAGGCTCACCGGCGCCACCCAGAGCGCTGGCACCGACCATCTAGGCAACCCGATCGCGCAGGAGACATACGCGTATACCTACGACGTGCGTGGCAACCGGACCGGGCAGACCATCGTCACCGGCACCGGCGGCGGCGCCACCACCGCGACGCAAGCCCGCACGTTCAACGCCGGGAACCAGACCAGTACCGCCGGGTTCACCTACGACGCGGCTGGGAACCAGACCGCAGACCCGGCCGCCGGGGCTATCACGTACACAGCCGGCGACCAGATGGCCACGGTCACCAAGGCCGCCACTACCTACAACTACACCTACGCCGGCGTAGGAAATGGGGAGCTCCTGAGCAACCAGACCCCCGCCGCCACCTACGCGTACACGTACGGGCGCGAAAGCTCGATCGGGAAGCCTGTGATCGAGCAGGTGCACCGCGGTGCCGACACCGCCTTCATAGAGAATGACGCAACGGGCACTCCCGTGATGCTTCGCACCAGCGCCGGTCAGCAAGCCCTGTACGTCTACGACGCACAAGGCTCACCCATCGCCCTGCTCACCAGCGGCAACACCACCGCCTTCGCCTACAGCTTCGACCCCTACGGCGCCGCCGACCTGACCCAGACCACCGGCGGCAACGGCGACCCGCAAACCCCGTTCCTGTACACCGGCGGGCTGAACGACCGCACCACCGGCTGGACCCTCAACGGGGCCCGCTACTACAACGGCACCGAAGGACGCTGGACCCAAAACGACACCCGCGACGCCCCCCTCGACCCCCTCAACGCCAACCGATACGCCTACGCCGGCTGCAACCCCATCAACCACACCGACCCCACGGGCGCGTCTGTGGCAAACTGTGCGGCCGCTGGTCTAGCTGTAGTTGGCTCGTTTGTGCTGTTCGGTACGGCGCTCGCTGCCGAGGCACCTTCTGCGGGGCTTGCCACAGGCGCTGTGATCGGAACGGGGATACTGGTGCTCAGTGCAACACTTTGGGCCTACGACGCCTGCACCAACATCTGATGCGCCGCCCCGCCCTGGCAGCGTTGGTGGCTGCCGTACTATTCGGAATCGCGTTCGTGTTCTCGCTTATCGCTCGCGAGTTCGGTCACGCAGTATGGACTGCTGCAGTTGCCATGGCTGCCTTCACTTACGCCGAGTACCTTCAGCGTCGGCCTCCCCTCTAGTGAGTCTCCGCGGCGCGGGCTGAGGCTCGCGTCGCGGAGCTTATTCGGGCAAGTCCACTCACGGGGGAACCCATGGCCCCGACTCGCTGCGCTCATCACCTCCGCCGGTAATCGCGGGACTTGAGGTCGACGGGCCATGGAGCGGCACTACGCCGCGAACACCCCGGCAACTTACCCACCAATATTGGGAGGGTGCACTCCCCCGTTCAGAAGCAGCGAAAGCGAGAGGGGTACCCCGCGCCCGCCAAAGCGCGATAGGGAGGGTGCAAGTGGGTGCCACCGCGCGGGCCGCCCGGTTGTGCGTGCAGCAGCCTGGGTGTTCGGGGCTACGCGTCTCGGTGTTGCGTGAACCACGGTTCGCCGTCGAACTCTCGGTCCTCCCCCGACATCGCAATATTCACGAGCGTCGGCTCGGGAAGTTCATCGGGGACGAACTTCTCATCCTCGGGGTGATGGAAGAGCCACTCGCTCGCGTTCTCAACCGTGTGGTGGTTGAAGAACTTCTCCAGGGCCGTGGTACCGGGCTGAGTCATGTCGGCCCGTCCCCCGTGGACCTCCTCAACCGGGATCGCCAGGGTCGATGAGTGGCTGCGGATCGCTCAACAGGCGCCCGAGCTTGCGAGTCAACGGGAAGGTGATGCCCCAGGCGGTCAGGAACCCAGCGCCGAACCAGGGCTCGTCCTCGGGATTGCGAACGAGGCCAACGGGCGCATCCGAGGTGATGAGCGAGCGTCGGTCGAAGCGGACGAGCGACCATGGTCGACCGACGATGTACTTGACGATTTCCTCCCCGGTTTTGGGCATCTGCTTGATGTGCTCGTCCTTAGGCTGCTGGATTGGCGGCCCTTCGGGGCGTGTTGCCTGTTCCCAGAGAGTCTCGACACGTTCGTCGGTGACCTGACCGCCCTGCCGCTCTAGTTCCTGTCGGGGTCCTGACTTACCACCGACTCCGACTTGGATGCGGAGCATCTGGCGGGCGACGTGGTCGATCGTTCGACGCTGCGCGGGCACCCGGGTCACCTGGAGCGCGAGGAAGTACCCGAGCAACATGCGGTCCTCGTAGGACAGCGGCCAGCTCCCGCCGACGATGGCCCGAAGGACTGCCGCGGTGGCGCCCTCGATCTCGGAGAGGGCACACTCGATAACGTCGTCGCCGTCCTCGTGTCCCACGACCGAGTAGAAGTTCTTGGCGACGGAGGCGTCGTTCACCGACTGGGTGAAGCGCTGGTCGCCGGGGAGTCGCACTGTTTCAATTCGGCCATTCCCCGCGAACCCCTGCAGGTAGAACGGGTCTGCTGCACGAATAGGTGACAGTCGGTCTCAGGCGGCGAGTGCGACCTGAGGGGTGTTGATGGTCTCGTACTCGATGGGGGTCAGTCGACCCAGGCGGGCCTGGCGTCGGCGGCGGTGGTAGGTCCGTTCGATCCACGTGATGATCGCCAGGCGGAGCTCGTCGCGGTTGGCCCAGCGGCGCCGGTCCAGGACGTTCTTCTGCAGCAACGAGAAGAAGCTCTCCATCGCCGCGTTGTCCCCGGCCGAGGCGACTTGCCCCATCGATCCGACCAGGGCGTGTCGGTCCAGCTCGCGCAGCACCTTTCGGCTTCGAAATTGGCTGCCCCGGTCCGAGTGGACGATGCAGCCGGCCACGTCACGACGGCGCTGCACGGCGCTGGCCAGGGCGTTCACCGCGATCCGGGAGGTCATGCGGTCGCTGATCGAGTACCCCACGATCCGGTTGGAGTACACGTCCTTGATCGCACACAGGTAGAGCTTGCCCTCGGCGGTGGGGTGCTCGGTGATGTCCCAGAGCCACAACCGGTTGGGTGCGTCGGCGCGGAAGATCCGCAGCACGCGGTCGTCGTGGGCTGGCGGGCCGGCCTTCTTGCCGTTCTTGGCGCGCTTCTTGCCGAACACCGACCACCACTGGTTGTCCCGGCAGATCCGCCAGACCCGCCGGTCACTGGCGCGCAGGCCGGCCTTGTC
This sequence comes from Pengzhenrongella sicca, assembly GCF_017569225.1. Classification (GTDB taxonomy): domain Bacteria; phylum Actinomycetota; class Actinomycetes; order Actinomycetales; family Cellulomonadaceae; genus Pengzhenrongella; species Pengzhenrongella sicca. The sequence goes on along the minus strand of NZ_CP071868.1, from coordinate 1,101,013 downwards.
GGCTTCGTCGGCCAGCAGCCGGTGCCCGAACTCGGGATCGTCGACGTGGGCATCGAACAGCACGTTCGCCAGGTACGCCTCGTCCAGGTCACGAGCTGTGATCGGCGCGGCGAGCCAGCGGTAGTAGGGCTGTCTGGCGAGCTTGAGGACCCGGCACGTCACCGCGACGGGGATCCCGTCGCTAGCGAGCTCACTCACGAGCGGGTACATCATTTTCCCGGCAGGTGCGCCTGGGCAAAGTACGCCGCCGCGCGACGCAGGATCTCGTTCTCCTGCTCGAGGAGCCGGTTGCGGCGACGCATCTCGCGCAGCTCGGCCGACTCGCTGACCGTTACGCCGGGACGGTTGCCGTCCTGGACGTCGGCGGCCTGCATCCAGTTGCGCAGGCACGACTCGCTGATCCCGAAGTCTTTCGCGATCTCTTTGATCGGAGCATCACCGCGGCGGGCCACGGCCACGACGTCGTCGCGGAACTCCTTGGGGTGGGGTCTGGGCACGGTGCACATCCTTCCAGCGGTGCCCTCCGGCACCACAGGTCAGGCGTCACCTATTCGTGCAGCAGACCCAGCGTCAGATCAGAGCCTCCACTGAACCCGGGGCGAGACAGCACGGCCGGGGGCTCAAGACGATGGCCCGCAACCGTAAGGGTCTTCACAGTGGATAGGCGCTTTACGAACGGCTCCTAGTCATGGCTTTGCTGGAGCGCCACGGGCCGGCGAGCAAGCCGGCGCCGAGCAGAAGGACACCGACGAGGAGCGCGGCGTAGAGCGACGGTCCACCTTGCGGCATGACGGTGATGGTTCGAGTGACCGCGATGGTGGTGCCGTCCGGGGCAGAGCCTTCGGCGATCAGGGTGTGCTGCCCGGTGGGCACGCCGGCGGGAAGGCGCTCCCACGCGGTCACGTGCCCGTCCTTGTCAGCGGTGACCGTTCCGAGGACACGCGGAGAAGAATGCAGCCGGATGATGACGGTCGTTTCCGGGAGGAACCCGTCAGCGTCGACCTTGGTGGCCCCGCCTGCTTGGGTGCGTGCCCCGCCAGGGGCGAACACCTTGTCGAGCCAGCTCACGTCATGTTCCACGACTTGCGGGGACCACACTGGCGTCCCGGTGGTCTTCTGCTCGCTGGCCGCGTTCGAGTGGGACCACGCGATGATGGTGCGCGCTTCAGCGGCGTACCCGTCTGCTGTCGGGTGCAGGAGCTGCTGCCTTTCGTTTGCGTCGATGAAGTGAACGGCGGAGCTGCCCAGTTCGGCTGTGCTGGGGATGTTGACGAAACTGAGGTCGCCACCTTCGCAGGCTGTGTGGTTCGGCTGGAACGCGTTGACCACATCGTTGACGACGTACACAGGTCGGTCCTCGTTCGCGACCGTGTAAGCGGCGTTCGTGACCGCGGCGTTCAATGCGTTCTCGAATCCGTTCAGCAACGCGAGCTCGGCGGTGCCGAGCCCCAGAACGCATCCGTCACGTCCGGCTGCGAGCGTCTCAGGCAGGATCTGCGGGTACGGCAGCACGATAATCGGGATGACGCCACCGCCTCGTGCGCGCTGAGCGGTCCTGTCGTTCACGGCAGCGTCGACGGCCCGGATGACGTCGGTAACGTCAGGCAGAACGGCCATCGCGTTCTCAAGTGCGTCCGCGGTTGCAGTGCGTACGCCTTTGTATCCGATGCTCACGCTCACGTCGCAACGCGCTCCGATCACGCACCGTGTGGCGACCCCACCGAACCCAGCGTCGTTCCCGCCGATGGTCAGGAACACAGCGTCGGGGCTGCTCTTGCTGATCGCGAGGTCCCGCAACGCGAGCAGCTGCGGCCGGACCTTCATGTCCCCGGACTGGTCAGGGGCGAAGAAGTCAGCAGTGACCGCACCGGAGCACGCGATGATCGTGGTCTCCTTCTCGCCCCAGATTTGCCCGGCGTACGTGTTCGCGGTCCGGTGACACTTGGAATCCTGGTCCGGGAACCCTTCGGTGTCGTCCTGGTAGAACACATCTCCGCCCTCCCCTGAGGAGTACGAGTCGCCGACCACAGCGACGGTTCGGACCCCTTCGAGCACACCGCCGAGCTGGCCCGGTGACAGGGAGTCCGACAACGTGATGTTGCTAGTGACGATGGCCGGGGACGCGTTGCGGGCGGTTGCTGTAACCGTCCACGTGACGTCCCCGAGGACCTCCGCTTCCGGGCGTACGGCGAACGTGACCGTCTGAGTCGTCCCTGTGTCGACGTTGCCGAGGAACCGCACCGGGCGAGGCACCAGGACCGCTCCGGGGTTGCCGTCCACGCTGATGACCAGGCTGACGCGCACGTCGGAAGCGGTGACCCGACCGGTGGACCCCAGCGCGACGGTGAACGTCGGCAGGCCATCCTGGCTGGTGCCGGCGACAGCGTGCAACTTGTCCGGTGCAGTGGCTTGCACGGACAGCGCACCATGGGCGGACTCGTTGATGGCGTCGGTCAAGTTGTCCCTAGCGGCAACATCGATGTACCGGCCGCCGGTCGCGTCAGCGATGCACTGCATTTCCTGTTCAGCGGCGCCTTCAAGTTCCAGGCCTACGGTGTTCACCTGAACGTCCAAACCGGAATCGCGGATCTGTTTGGCGACGTCACACACGGGGATGTCGCCACAGTTCGACTCGCCGTCGGAGACCAGCACGATCACCCCGGTCGTGTCGTCGCCGTACGTGTCCCGAAGCTGGTCGGCGGCGTTCTGCAGGGCCGGTCCGGTGGGTGTTTCTCCATCCGGTTCCAGGCGACGCACCGCCGCAGACGCGGAGGCGACGTCCAGAGCCCCTGGCGTGACCTCCACGCGTCCGACGGAGCATCCGTCGACCTGCGGTGCGTTCCGTCCTGGGTACGCGATGAGCCCGAACGACTGCCCAGCACCCAAACTCCCGACCAGGTCCAGGACTGCCGCTCGAGCGGCCATGATGCGGGTCATGGCGACGGTCTGTGTTTCAGGTTCGGGTACCTGTTCGTTCATCGAACCGGACGTGTCCAGGACGACAAGGATCGGTGTGTGCAAACCGAACGGGTCTGTCGTGTCGTCAGCGACAGCAGGACCTGCCAGGAAAGTCGCCAGGAAACCGACCAGCAAGACGACGACACTGGCGCGGGGTCTCATTGGGTAGCTTCGATCGCGGCGAGCTGTTCAGCCGTTCCGAGGAGGCGAGCGTCCCCGAGGATGACCGTCGGGGTGGTGCTCTTCGGGTCAGGGAACGTCACTTCGACGTGCAACCGCAGGACATCGCGAACGTCAAGACGCACCTGAGAGGACGTCCCGTACATCACAATCGTATCCAGCAGCACCCTGTCGTCCCCGACGACCCGCAGGTGCGCGCTTCCCGTAGCGCCCTGATCGGACGTACCGACTGTCGCTTCAAAGGCGACCGCTTCACGGGCCAGTACCCAGTCAGCGAACGACGAATCTGAATCGTTCAACGTGCACTTCACGGAGTCCTGCACAGCAGCACCGTTGACGGTGATGTTGCTGGTGGTCCCGCACCCGCTGTGGTCAGCCATGTTCACCGACGCCAACGTCAACGCGTCCCCCGGGTCAGCGACCACGACCGTCACCACGGCGGGAACTTTCTGCCCGGACGCTGGGTCCACGGACAGTACCAACCCCTCCGTTTGGTTCGGGTCGACCGACCGGGTCACCTGAACGACCGCGCCGAGCGCTTCAAGGGCCGCCCGCGCGTCGGCAAGGTTCGCGCCTACGAGTTCAGGCACCGTCGCCGACGTCGAAAGGGTCAGAACGACGGCCCCGCTGGTCGTCTGCCCGCCGACTGGGTCTTGCGCGACGACAACATCGTTCGGCCCAGCGGCAGGCCGGGCAGCGAACGTGACCGTGGTGCTGACTCCAGCGTCAAGGAGGGCACGTTGCGCGGTGGCGCTGTCGAGCCCGAGAACGTTCGGCATGGCCGCCGGACCCGTCGTCGGGGCGGCCGTAGCCGACGGTGCGTCCGCGACGGCTGCACGCTCTGTGGTGACGGACGCGGGTACAAGGAGTTGAGAGAGCGCGAACCCCACGAGGAGCGCACCGATGATGCTGGCAACCCACGCCCAGGTCCGGCTGACGTGCGGGAGTCGGCGTCGACGACGCGGTGGACGCGCGTCTTGCCGGCCCTCGGTGGTTGTTTCCGTATCCCCTGATGTGTCACTCGCGGTCACGCCACGCTCCTCGAAGCATCAGAGCGGGTAAACGAGCATCACGGTCGACGGGGCGATTCCAGCCATGACACCTTGGCCGCTATCCAACCACCCGAGCCCGCCGCCCGGTGTGGTGAGCATGAACTTGCGTTGCGTTCCGTCCTCGCTGGTCCAAGTTGTGTCGCCGTCAGCCCACCCGGCGTTCAGCAGCGCTGTGTGCAGCGCGTCAAAATCGGCTCCTTCCCAGATGACGTAGCGACCCACGGTGTCGTCCCATCCCGTGAGCTCAAGAGCGCAAGACGGGGCTTGCGGAAACGCCACGCCGTCGGGAAGCGCCTCCGTGGGCGGCGTCACTTCATGCGCAGCCTTCGAGACAGTGCCCTCACCGGACTGGTTCGACGAGATCATCACCGTTGCGCAGTCCTCGCCTGGGGCGCTGTCGTGCTCGGCGGCCGGTCCGCTCGGTGCGTCGCCAGTGGAGTTCCAGTCGACGTTGAGGTCGTCCCGGGTCAGCCCACTTTGCAGGAGAGCGTCTGTGACGGGGGAGTCCTCCAGCGACCCGCACACGTTCTCGCTCTCGAAGACGACGTGGTTGACGTAGTCCAGGTCGCTCGTGTCCTTCAAGAGCTTGTTGACCAGCGCCGTGTACGCATCATGGTCCCTGAGTGCTTGGCCGCACGTGGGAATGTCGGGCAGCCGCACCAGTGCCGCTTGGGCCTCGGGGACGTTCGAGACCGTCGGATCAGGGACATGGACAGATTCAGCGGGGGCAGCGCTCGCCGGGTCAGTGGCCGAGGGCCCGGCGGAACAGCCCGCCAGCCCGATGCTCAACGTGACCACCACCACGACCGCAAATCTGCGGGCGAGAGCCTCTTCGAGTCGACCAGTTCCTATCGTCGACGGCAGGTGACTCGCGGACAGGCGGAGGCAACTCACGAATCGCTCCTAGGTGGGCGCGGCGTAACCTTCTATGGTCGTCCATGAGCACCGTAGGGCGATTTGTCGGACGCTCGCAGCCTGATCGCGGGTGAATCGACGCCGGATTCCCTCCGCGTGGGGGGCCGCCATCAGCTGATGCCATCCGGTCGGCTTCCGCTGACGGGCGCCAACATCCCTGCCGCGGGCAGGCGCCGAGGCCAGCACTGCGCCAGACGTTGCCGGCCGGTCGGGACAAGCTCATCGCCGTCCCGGCCCGGATCGCCACCACCGCCCGCCGACTGCACCTACACCTACACCTACACCTACCCGAACGCGTGCCATGGGCCACGCAGTCGAGCGGACTGTTCCACCACGCCTGCGGACCACCGCTACGCCCGGCGACCTGACCACCAGCTCCTCGAGGGCACGACACCGAGCAGACGTGGAACACACGGGCATCAAGGCCTGTCGCATTCTCACGCCCGACCACGAAATCCAGGCCACGACCTCAACCGCGGGTCGCCAGCCAACTCATCGGTGGATCGAGGATAAGTGATCGGCGAGGAGCCGCCGGTCAAACCCAGCAGGACTGGCCGGTCCTGACAAGGGCGAGCGGATTCCGCCGCGGTCGTCGACGGTAGTCCTGCTCAGCCCGCGTATGAGACCTGCTACATGATGACGCTCGCCTTGGTGCGCCTGGCGAAGTTGTCAGTCATGGTTCGCAGGAGTAGGCCGGTGGGTACTACGCGCAGATGGCATCGACGAGCTCGGACGCGGACGCGAAACGTTCATCGGTCAAGCTCGGGGAGGTGCCCTTGTACCGAGACCAGATCCCGGTCGCCGGCCAGTAGGTGGGCTGGCCACCGCACTCCCACACCACATAGAACACGTTGTAGTCGGGTTCCCCTTCGTTGCCGAGGTCTGCAATCCCGTCGATCGTTGCGCCATGAGTGGCCAGCGCAGCGAATAGTTCGGCCTCGTCGGGAACCTGGCAACGCACGGGCAGGTTGGCAGCTTCCGCGAGCGCCGGGGTAAAGACGGCGGAGCCGTCCGCCAACGTGCACGGTCCCTGACTGCTGTCCTGGTTCAACGAGTCGCCCAAGTCATCACAGACCGCCTGATCGACCGCGCTATTCGGATCGCACTCGATCGATCCCGTTCCATCACCGCTCGCATCTTCGGTCGCGAGTTCCAGGAAGTCCTCTTGGGGTAGACCAGCTTGGAGCATCGCATTCGGCAGGGCGGAGCCATCGACCCTTCGCACACGGCTCTCGTGTCTTCAACGATCGAGTTGACAAGGGCGCCGACAGCCTCGGCGACCTGCTCATCGGCGACGGGAAGCACGGGGAAGCCGACGGCGCCGCCAGCGTTCGACACCTCCCGCCAACACGAGACCAACAGTTCGAGAATGCGTCCTCTCGCCACCGACAGAACACCCAAGCGCTGGTCGAAAATCCATTGGCCGAGCCTCCATGAAACGCAGGACCCTGCACGCCGTCAATTGATGGAAGGCCCCGCGATGTCCTCCCATGTGACCGCACCGTCCGCCCCAGTCGCCCATGCCACCGCGTACGGCGTGACGGGGCTGGCATTCAACCAACTGTCCGGATCCCAACCTGCACCGATTGATCCAATCAGCACCCATCCGGTGCCCGCATCAGCCACCACGGTCGTGTACGACTGCTTCTCTGCAGACTTCGCCGGGGACGATGGGTCTGCGGTCCCAGTGGTCAGCGACACAACGTTTAGCCCGTCGGACGCCATGAACGTCAGCCGTCCATCGAAGGCGCTGATCGGCGTGAAGTCCCCGAGTTGGTCGATGGTGTCCGAAGGGATTGAGAGCACCGTGGCCTGCGTGACTGGGTCGTACACGGCCAGCCGGCCCATCGTCTGCAGGCCGGTAATCGGGTCCCCGAGCACGTTCGCTCTGCCCTCGTCAACGATCTTCGTGCCGTTGATCAAGTCGATGGTGACGTCGGCCGACCCCGAGTATTCGGCCGCGCTGAGGATTCCGGGGGCAGACCGGTCGAAGTCGAAGTCTTGCGTCCGCCCGCCCGCGTATTCCCAAACCGTCTCACCGGTAGTCAGGTTGAAACCACGCACGCCATTTGAGTCGCAACCAAGGGCGACCGTGCTGCCTCCGGCGTACATCGGGGTCGTGCTCACATACCCGGAGCCGCATGGTTTGCTCCACAACAACGCTCCGGTGGTGACGTCGATGGCGTCTGCAAAGGTGTCGTTGCCGTTGTCCTGGGTGAGTCCGTTATCCAGGAGCACCAACGTGTTCCCGAGCAGACCTACCTCTTGCAGGCTCTCGTCTCCGAAGTTTTCTCGCACAGGCGTCGCTTGCTGCCCCACCTTGGCGCCATTCACGTCATAAGTGCGGATAACGAGCTGATGCCCCCCGGCGGTCAGTCCGTCGTTGGGAACCTTCTCCAAGGTGACGAGAGCCAGGGCGATCCCGGGGCTGACGTCGCCTTGGACGACGGCCCACCTGTTCTCGACTTGGGACTGGTCCCACTGGTCGTTCACGATAATCGTGCCGCCAGTCTCTGAGCCTTGCCCGTAGAGATGGTAGGTCTCGGCCATGCCGTCAGTGCCGTAGTCAGTGGTGACGATCACGCGCGGGCCGGTACCGACAATCGTCGCCCCTTCGAGCAGCGCCGCAACTGCCACCGTTGACGTGGGGGGTGCGGGGCTGGGGCCTACCGATGGCGACTCGGACGGAGCCTCTTCCGAGGTGGCCTGCTCAGCACCATCCCGACCCGGGCTGCAGGCGGTGAAAGCGAGCGTTGCTGCTGCCACTAGTGCGATGAGTGTGGGCAGGGTTCGCATTGTCGACATGACGGCACTCTCGCCGACGCAGGTTCTCCCTTCGAGCGGGCTCTCCGCTCTGCGGCAAACTCCCCCTGGGCGGCGTCGTCTGGTTGCGTCTGTGCGGCAAACTACTGTCCCGCGCATTACATCGGCAACGGCCTCCCCCAAACGGGGGACGCCTCCCGCTCCACACATGAGGGTTGGGACAAGCAGGTTGACACTCCGCGCCCGCGGGCACGTCTGTCACCGCGTGGGAGCGGCTTCCCGCGCGGGTTCCCACCGGTCAGCACAGCCTGATCACCGAAGGGGTAGCCCCGATCGGGACGATCATCGCCGCGTCGCAGACCATCACCGCCATGCCGCAAGGTGGGTTGTGGCTCTGACCCACGTGCTGCTGATCGGGGTCGGCTTGCTCGGGGTGCGCCTCCTCGCTCGACCACGGGGCACCCAAACCGGAGCCTACGACTTCTCGGCGAAGTCCCTCAGTTGGATACAGCAAGCGAGGAAGGGGTAGCCGTGGCTCGCCAGACCACAAAGCGAGGCAACGGGACCCGTTGATGCACTCCTTCACCTCATCGCGAGCTCACAGGACCCACAGGATCCCGTCGAAGTCTACGAGCCAGACGTTCGACGCCGTGGCCGCCGCATCCAGGATCTCGCCCGGTCCATCCTCAATTGTGAGCTGAACACCGCTGGTCAGTCCGGTCAGCGTGATCGGGGACGTGTTTCCCAGAGCCCATATGTCTCCCGCGGCGACGCCCGCGATCAAGGCATGCGGCACAGCGAATGATGCCGCCGGTGAACCGTCGGCGGTCACAGCAACGAGTTGATCAGGTCCAGCAAGGTAAACCTCCCCGGAGCTTGTGCCCTGTAGGCAACCGGACGGGACCGCGAGCGCAGGCATGTCTGCGCCGATCTGGGTGGTCGAGTCAAATCGGGTGGCCCATCCGGTCGTCCCGTCTATGGACGTGCTGTTGACCCAGACGCCAGCTTTGGTGACGGCGGTGCAAACCGACGGTCCGGTCTCCTCGTGTGGAACCGACGCCAGGGATGCCAGGGTCAGAGCATCCACGACGGTGAACGCATCATCGGTGGTGGGAACCCATACGGTGTTCGTCGTCGGGTTGAACGCGATCTGATCCCCCCCGAAAAGCTGGGACGATGCCATTGGCGCTGTCGCGAGCACATCCAGGGTGCAGGAATCCAGGGCGACGAGCCGGTCACTGTCGGAGTCGGAGGAGAGTGCATCCCAAAGTGCGTAGATGCGCCCGTCTCCGGTGGCGAGTTGGCTGACCGTCGCGGACGTGCCCGACGATTCCGCGCCGACCGTCTCGAAGTCCAGGGTCGTTGACGCCAGAACCTCACCGGTTTCCTGGGAGAGGCGAGCAACGACTGCGGGGCTGCCTGGGGCCGCAGCCCAGTCGCTGTGACGGCCGGCGACAACTACGACGGTGTCCGTCAGGGCGGCGATCGCCTCCGGTCGCAGATCCAGCTCGATTTGGGTGGCGAACGTTGCAGATTCGCCCGCGCCGACAATTTCACCGTTGTACGCGTTGGTCGAGGCAGGGTCGCACCCAGACGCAGAAGGGACGGCGATAGCATCGTCGACTGGTGTGGTGCCGGCTCCGCTGCCACCACAGCCCGCCAGGACGGTGGCGAGCAAAACAACGGTCAGCATGACGGGTAGGCGCTGGCTCATTTGAGATGGCCTCTCGGGGTGGTGGTTCCGTGGCGATCATGGCAGGTCGGACGCCGCGTGTTGGGGATTCTCGCGGACTCTTCCGTGCGCGTGCGGGTGAAGGGGGCCTCAAGGAAACTCGCCGAAGCTAACGCGCAGCACTACCTGACCCCACCGGTGCACCCCGCCGATACTTCACCCTCCCAGACAAGGCATCTATCCGATCGACATGCCATAGTTGATACATCCCGCAGGGGCAACTATCAACTATCGGAGCTGAGCCTCATGATCCACATCACTCTCGGTGCCGAGCGGCACGTGGATCCCACTCAGGATGCACTCCACCGGGATCGGGTCGGGTACTCCGACCAGATGAGCCAGCTTGCGCTGTACGACGCCAACCACGGCACCTGGAAGCTGGGTGAGCGTGCCCAGGGAGAGCAGTACACGCTCATGTCGTACGGGGGCTTCGTACGACAGGCGATTGAGATCGAGAGCATCGACCCGGTGGTTGGCGTCCCTGCTGGAGACAAGCAGGAAGGTCGCAGCATCATCAACGGCCGGGTGCTCACCGCCGGCCACCCGGTATACGACATGTACGTCCACAAGACCTCCCCGGTGCAGGGTGTGCGGAACCCGGTTACCTACGTCGACGGACCAGTTGACCAGAGCCCGTGCCGGTGTGGGTGCGGCGGCATGGTTGCTGGCCGAGAGTTCCTCCCTGGGCACGACCAGACCGCATTGCACGATCGTGTCCGCCAGATCGGGACCGTCGCCCAGTTCCTCGACTGGTTCGATGTCGTCCGGGGCACCAGGCCCTTCGCCTAGACCGGATAGCACCGTGAGCCTGGGGACAATAGGGAAGGTTGCACTCCCCCGCTCAGGATCAGCGAAAGCGAGGGGGACAGCCCTCGCCCGCCAGCAGCGGAAGGGAGGGTGCGAAGAGTCTCCTCCACGTGGGCCGGGTACGGGAGAGAATTGAGTTGGCGATCTAGCCTGCACCGACCGGTGGCGGGTGGCATCCCTCGGAAGGACGTGCGCAACTCGTGGACCTCATCGGCCTGGGCGCGGTCATAGGCGACTTCTTCGAAGCCGGCGACGGGCCGTCACACGATCAACTCGACCAGGCGTTCGGCCGAGCCGGTCTTACCGCTGGAGACCCCGCACCAACAGGACGCACCCCGCTCGGCGCACCCCTGGGCAAGACGAAGCGGGTTCGACGGGTATTCGTCTACGCGCACGATCGCGACCCAAGAGCCGGCCTGACCCTCGCCGCTCACCTTGTGACCCTGCTGCGAGCAGGTGGGCACTTCTCACCACAGCTCGACGCCTACGTCGGCGCCATCAAGATCGACCGCCTGCGCGCGGAGTACGACACCCTCGGGTTCGAACTCGCCCGTGACGGAGCACTCCGACTAAAGGTGATCGACAACCTCTCAGGAACCGCTCTCACCGAAGCGCTTCAGTCCTACGTCGACCGCCTGAACCTCAACCCGGACGACGTCCCGCTGCAAATTGGGACCGGAAAGGACCTCGACGAGGCCGCTGCCCGCCACGTCCTAGAGCAGAGAACCGGCAGTTACCCCGTCGGCGGCAACGCCGGCAGCATCCCTGTCACGCTGGCAAACGCGTTCACAGCCGTCGGTTTCGCGGTAGGACCGCGGGCAGACCTGGACGCGGACCCGCACCGAGCCGTCCAGCAGTGCCTGTTTCTGCTTGCGACACAGGTGAACCGCTTGCGGAACGACGCCGGTACGGGGCACGGACTCCCGTCCGGTCCGCACAAGACTCAACCGCTCTCAGTTGCCGAGTCGCGTGTAATGGCCCGGGCGACAGCACTCGTCGCTGGTGCGCTCCTCGACGCCCTGTAGGGCGCGAGCGATGCGGACGGCGCGCACGCAGACGAGCATTCGTCTCTCACCAGCGGCTGTAGCGGCGTTGGGAGACATATCCACAGCACGTTCGCTGAGCCGGGACGCAACCGTGCGAGCGCTGCTCGCCGAGTACATCGCAGTCCAGTCGAGCCTCGATGAAGACACCCGTCTGACGCACATATCCACCGCGTTGCGGTTCCCGCCAACACCAATCTCGCGCACCGAGACCGACAACCGCGAACGAATCGCGTTCCGACTCGACCCGGGTGTCGCCGAACGTGCAGCCGAGTTCGCACTGCGACTCCCCGGGCAGCCGATTAGAAGGGGACCAGCTCACTACTCACCTCGGCCGCTGACGGACGCGCTGGCCGTCGCAATTGCGGCAGCCCACCCGTACACCGATTGCGGCCTACACGGTCTTCCGCAACTCATCACGCACAGTGCAGCAATCGGGTTGTGGCGGCTGGCCGTCGCAGCCACGCTCACCAACGCCGAAGCAAGAGTGCTTCTGATCACACCCGCTTCGGACCTCGCCACCGTCTTGAACGACGGGGACGTCGCGTGGCACGCAGCGTGGCGCTTCGAAGTCGCGCTCCATCTGGCACGCAAGCTGCTGGTCGGCCCGCAGCAGTCGGCGAACCTTCTGATGATCACGCAACAGCACGAGGACTTCGAGACCCAGCGGCACGAAATCGCACGCACCGAGTGGGCGGACTCCCCACTATTGCGGGACTGCATCGCGCGCCCGCGCTTCGACCATGAAGGGCAAGGTGGCGCAGCTGTTTGGCGCGCAGAACGCAAGCTGACGGAGACCAAAATCGCGCAATGGCTAGTGAACTCCTCGTCGCGGATCTCACTAGAGACGCCGCAACCCGGGTGGAAGTTGGTCAGGCCGCACGGGTGGACGGCCGTCCCGTTCGTCTACGGGCAGGGAATGACCTCGAAGCAGCGCGCTGACGTCGATGAAGGTCGCGTCCTGCGCATCACCGCAGGATCGCGCTCGGCGATCTGGCCCTACAGCATCGACGGCGATCCCATCGCGCGGTTCGACCTCGTGCTCGCGGCAACACCGCGCCTGGTCCCGGCGAGCGTGGTTGAGTTGGTGCTCCTGCGGACCGAGGAGATCAGCGACCCGTGGGTTTCCGCTGGCCTCGCCGTCGAATGGGGGCTGCTGACACCCACTGAACAGCACCACCTCGAGGCAAAAGCCACCGAGAACCGCCAGCGGGTAGTCGAGAGCGGCATGCGCGGGCACTGGCGTGACCTCAAGAAGGTGCACGCAGAGCTCGCGCGTCATGTCGACGAACCGGAGCGGTTCGCCCGCGTCGCTGGCCAGCAAGGCGTGCAGGGCGGGCCGTTCCGGGCAGGCTGCACCTGGCCGGTCGAGTCAATCGCCGCCGTCCTCGCGTCCGACGCCACGGATGAGCAGGTCACATGGCTTGTCAGTTCATTCGAACGCCGTCGAGCATGGCGGCTCGAGGAGGCGATGCGCCACGCCTCCAGAGAGGCGTACTGGTTCGGCAGACCGAACCCCGACGACATCGTGTGACATCAACCGCTAGGTAGGGCCTTCTTGCGCGCTCGATGGTGGAGATCAACACCACTAACCGATAGAAGGAAGCCCCCGCCGTGTCGTCTACGCCAAGCGCGACCGCTCCTGACCCGCAACCGAACACCGCCGACAAGACCGGCGCCGAGGGGGGACGTTGGTGCGTCGAACACGGCGTCGCCGGGACGTTCGATGTCGACTGCTTTCGATGTCCACATGACAACGCCGTCATCGGCACCGCGGTTCGATGACGTCACCCCCCGTGGCGGTGCCGGCGCCTCTCGCTGCGGTCGCTGCGTCGAGCACGACCGTCGCAACCACGTCCACCCCCGCCCGCCCGCCATGAACTGGAGGCGGTGTAGCGCCTGCGGCAGACCGCGGGACATGAGGTACGCGAGCGTTGAATGAGAGCTGATGACACCGGACCGCGCGACCCGGGACTTTGGGACATCGACGCGATCTGGGCCAGCCACGGCACTGGGAAGCGCAAGGGTTATCGTCCCAAGTGCATCCAGGCGGACTGCAAGGTCAAGGTCGCGTCCGTCGCTTCGTAGCAAGGACCGGAGCACCTCCCGGTGCGATTTGGTCAAAGTGGACCACTGTGACACGAATGAAAGGACCCGCATGAGTGACCTCACCGACTTGGTCGGCAGCAAGGCTGAAGCAGACTCCGAGCTGTCCGATGAGGCGACGCTACTGATCCTCGCGGCGCTGGAGGGCGACGAGGCGCTCGCCAACATGGCCGGTTTCAGCCCGCCGATCCGAAGCGTGGCCACGACCCCGCTCTCCGTCGAGCCCGCTGGTGCCTTCCTTCGTCAGATCCAAGTCTCAGGATTCCGCGGCATCGGGCCGACCGCGACGCTCGATCTCAAACCGATGCCAGGCCTCACCATCGTGGCCGGGCGCAACGGCTCCGGGAAGTCCAGTTTGGCCGAGGCTCTGGAGACGGCGCTTACTGGGACGACCTACCGGTGGCTGGAGAAGAGCAGCACCCAGTGGAAGGAGGCTTGGCGCAACCTCCACGACGGTGCTGCCCCGCAGATCAAGGTCACCCTCGCCGAGGAGAGCGTCGGGGCGACTTACGTCACCGTCGGTTGGCCAACCGGAGGCGAGCTTCACTCAATGAGTATCGCGGTACAGCGACATGGCAAGAAGCGCGAGGACGGGCTTGCGGGCCTGGGCTGGACCTCGGCGATCGACACATTCCGCCCATTGCTCACCTATGACGAGCTTGGGTCGCTACTGACTGCCGGCCGCAGCAAGCTGTACGACACCTTGGCCACCATCTTGGGTCTTGAGGAGATCGCTGCGGTCGTCGCCCGCATGGAGGCCCGCAGCAAGTTCCTCGCCGAGCCAGCCACCGTCGTCGCGACCACGAGAAAGGCCCTGGCAAGGGCATTGGAGGCACTTGAGGACGGTCGCTCAACCCAAGCCCTTGTTCTCCTCAAGCCACGGGCGCCGGACGTTGTGGCACTCCGCGCCTTAGCCACCGGGACCACCACGGAACAAGATGAGTGGGCGGGCCGCTTGCGTGCCATATTGCAACTCGCATTGCCCGACGAGCAAGCCGTCCACGCCGCCAGTAGGGCCTTGCAAGAAACCGTCACGGCACTCGCGGAAGCTGGCAGTGCATCCGTGGTCGCGACCGATCGAAGAATAGACCTATTGAATTCGGCCCTCGAGACCCATCAGCACGAGGGTGACATGACCTGCCCAGTCTGCGGCGTCGGGGACTTGAATGCTTCCCGAGCAGAGGCAATGCGGGTCGAGGTCGACGCCATGGAAGCCGACATCGCGACTCTGCGTTCAGCGCGTAACCGGATGGCAACTTCACTCGCCGCTGCCCGCGCACTTGTGCAGCGGCTGCCAGACGCTCTAACCGTGGCCCTTCCCGAGGCGCTCAGAACTGCCCAGGAGGAGGCGCGTGAAAGCTGGGAGTCGTGGGCAGGCGTGCCGACGGAGCCCTTGGAACTCGCCGAGCACTTGCGGGCGACGCACCCAGCCGCAGAAATCGCACTTACTGAACTCCAAGAGGCGATCGGTCCGATTCTCTCGAAGCGAGACGACGCCTGGTCTCGGGTCGCGACCCGAGTCGCGACTCTCGCCAATCAGCTCGAAACGTGCGCTGCGGCCGCACCTGAGGCCGACGCGGCAAAGGCCGCCGTCAAGTGGCTTAAGAAGAACGACCTCGCACTGAAGAATGAGAGGTTGGAGCCCATCACCGCCGAGGCAATGGCGATCTGGGCCGACCTGCGTCAGGAGAGCAATGTCGAGATCTCCGGACTGACCCTCGAAGGGTCAGCGACGAGGCGAAGAGTCGACATAACTTCCTCGGTGGACGGGTCTGACGGCAACGGCGTAGCGGTACTGAGCCAAGGCGAGATGCACGCGCTCACCCTCGCGCTCTTCCTTCCTCGAGCGACCAGACCGGAGAGCCCGTTCCGCTTCGTTGTGCTCGACGACCCGATCCAGGCGATGGACCCTTCGAAGATCGACGGTCTGTTGACCGTACTGACCAGGCTGGCTGAGAAGCGGCAGATAATCGTGTTCTCCCACGACGACCGGCTGGCCGCTGCGGTCCGTCGCGGAGCGGTGGATGCAACGATATTGGAAGTGACTCGCGGCGAAGGTTCGATCGTGACGGTCCGAGACGCGCACGACCCGGCGCAGCGCTACCTCCACGACGCTTTCGCGATGGCTAAGGACCGTGGCCTGCCCGAGCAGACCAAACGGATGTTGGTGCCCGGGATGCTCCGGATGGCACTGGAGACTCAGGCCCGGGATCGCTACTTCTCCGAAAGCCTGGCCAAGGGAACCCCGCCGCAGGACGCGGAGGCGGCCTGGGCTGCGGCGCAGAAGACCGGCTCCCGGATCGGCTTGGCGGTGTTCGAGGACGCGTCGAAAGAGCTCGGTCCGTGGCTGGAGTTGCGGCCTTTCCGTAAACGTGGTCTCGGGATTTGTTCTTCCGGATTCCACGAGGGGCTCCGTAGCGATCCCATCGGCGCCTGCGAGGACGTCAAGGAACTAATGACAGACGTCAAGGCTGGAATCAAGTGACAAAACTCTTGGCACAGGCAGGCAATCTGCTCCGCGGCACAACAAATGCTCCGTCGGAATCGCTCCGTGGTGCGTGTTGGTTGGGGCGAGCTGCCCTCGAAGACGCAGTCCGGCAGCGATTGGAGGCCTCTGGTCATCAGGTCGGGACCGCGTCAATGAGGTCGATGCTGGCGTGCCTGGAGTCAGCGATGGAGCGGTCCGCGCCTCAGGTGGCCCGAGAGGCGAAGTACGCATGGATTGGCCTCTCTCAGGCTTCGCACCACCATGCATACGAAATGGCCCCAACCCTGTCGGAAGTCCGGCACCTACTGGTGCTGGTCGCACGGATCGGTGCGATCGACCCATGACGGAATTGCTTGCAAACTCGGGGTACTCATGCGCAGTGACGCTACGCGAGTTTTGGGCACGATCGGCTATTCAATCTCCATTCCCCAGGCGGTCGATCCTGCCGGCATCTCGGCGTCTGCGGGCCACAGAAGGACGCGACCGCGGCGCTTCATCCAATGCAGGTGGCCCGCGGCACGCAGTTTCCCTGCGATCGCTCCCAACTCGGCAGACTTAACACTCAAGCGTGCCGCGAACTCGGTCTGCGGAGTTCCGGGGTGGCTCCTTGCCATCTTCATCAGATCCTGGCATATTTGATGGTCCTTGCGAGCCCTGTCCATATACGCGGTGGCCGAGTACCAGTTGTTGATTTCCACCGACCGATGTGGTCTCCCGCCCAGAATCTCCTGAACTGCGCGGTCGCCCGTCTCTTCCAGTTCCGACATCAACTCTGCTGCGCTCGCTCTCTCCTCACGGTCATAAGCATCCACTTCGCGTGTGAACGCCTCGAACACCGCTACAAGCTCGTCTTCCTGCTTGAAAAGAAGGTCTCGCACCATCCCAGCAACGGCCCCTGTCAGGCCCGCTCCATCACGCCAGTTGAGTTCCCTCTCAAGGCCGGCAGCCAACTCCTGCTCTCTCTGGCGCGCTGCGACCACGGCGTCCGGGTAGTCAAGTGGGATCTCACGACGCTTCGTGCGGAAACGGAAGCCGACCCCTGCATCTTCCCAGTGACGAGCACGCTCAACGGCTTCGGTGCGTTCGTTGACTGCGAGCTCTGGAATGTGCACTTCCGAACTCCGCCACTCTGGGAGATTGCGGGCCACCCGCTTGGCCAATTCCATCGACTCATTCGTGAGAGGGGTGGCGTTCTCCCAAAGCGCTAGATCCCGGCGGATCTCGGCTGCGAGGGCACACCGCCCGACGTGCGATTGAATTTCGGTGGGCGTCGGTAGCCGCTCCGACCAGCGATCGTCGCGGGTCGCAATACGACCGACAGAGGGGAACCGCCGCTCGATCTCCTCGGCCGTCACCCATTCAAGTTCCCTAGGTAGAGGAGCGCCGTCGCGGACGCGACCCGCACTCCGATCGACGACTGTTGCTCCTTCAATCTCGGGGATGTCGATCTCTGCCGTCTCGTCGTCGATACCCAGAAGATCCCAGGCGGAGCCTGCCGGGAGTATCACCCACCCCGAGCGGAATCCAATCCAAGAATCGACCTCGAACTCGAAGACCACCTCGTCTCCTCCTGTTCACTATGGCGGAGCATGCAGTGAGACGACGGTACTCACTCCAGCCGCCGAGCGTCTCGCGGCGCGACACAGTCGGCGAGCACCCGAAGCGCCGCATATCCGGCGCCGATCCAGCGTGCCTCACAGAATGCACCGCGCCGCCGGCTCGAGCGAGCCGACTTGCCGGCTTTCGTGGTTCGCGGTTCGCGGTTCGTGGTGAAGGGGCCCGCGGTCAACGAGTCGAACGCAGGCGAACGGGTGGTCCTCGCCCGCTAAAGCACGAGGCGAGGGATAACGGGTGCCGGGGCGCGGCAGTTCAAGTACCCCAGGCGGTCCGGTCTGCCGCGACGAAAGCGACCAGATCCACCTCTATGTGGGTCGCGAGATCCAGCGGAACGATCCCTGCCTCGAGGTACCTCGCCCAGCCGTGGAGGTGCTTGTACTGCGCGAGTTGTGCATGCTCCTCACGCGTGACGACGCACGCCTGCGCCGCGAGGAGCGCAGCGCGAACATCCGTGTCTTGTTGGAGCAGGTAAGAGATCACTGTCTGGCGCTGATGAACATGGTCATGGGCGAGGTACTTCGCCGCTCCGGACATCCCCAACGTCTCCTGGCGTCGGAGCGCAGCACGAGTCCGGTACCTGATCCGGTACTTCCGAGCTGGCTTCCCGCGTTCAGTCCAGAACCACAGAGCTTCGCCTACGAGCCGACGTGGGTGGTCGGCATGCAGCGCCCCCGACGAGCGAGCGAACTCGACGACGGCGACCGAACTCGCGAGTAGACGCTCATCCTCGAGCGCGTCGGCGACCCACGTGTCAATCAACTTCGGCATGTCGGCGATTATGCGGCACCCGCCACCCCCTCAGGGAACCCCTCAATGGGACTTCGCGTGGCCGGTCGTGAGCGCACCCGACGACGGCTTTGTCGGCGCGGGCTGCGGATACTGATCAGCACGTCCGCCCTGACCATCCGTGACCGCAGGCTCCACCCGATCCTGCGGGGCGACGGGTGTCGAATCGAGACCGGCGCCGAGACGCGTAACTCTTTGGCGCGGGAGCCAGGACCACCACTTCACTGAGCGCGCGCATTGGGATGGTCAGCGAAGGCGGCCTCGAGCCGCTGGCTTTACCCGTCGGCGTCACCGCTCGCGGTCGAGACGAATCACACTCGCGGACGAGTCTTGCCGGTCAACTCCAGGTCGTAGCAATATCGCAGGGTGGCGAGACCTCAATCGGCTCAAGCGAGCCGAACAGTCGACTGCCTCCCGCAGCGACGGCAACCGCTACTCAAGTTTGTGCTTCAGACTCGCAAACGTCCAGAGCTCCGGATCCTCTGTGGGGACCTGAATCCATTCCTTCGCACCGCCGGATAGTTTCGTCGCACTGATGTTTCCCGTTGGATCGAGCGTCAACTGAAGTAGTGCCTCAACATCCCGAATGACGATCGTGGAATCGGCTTCGCTTACGACAGCCGAAGAAGTCACGTTCGAGACACCGTCTTCGTCGTGCTCATCAGTAGGAGCATCGAGCGAGAACCACGAAAAGCGACTCCAGGAATCGCGGTGATCGTCGTCGAGGTGGTCCTTCAATCGACCTCCAATGCCGCCTTTGCCACTTGCGAGGCCCACGTAGTAGATGCCCGTGTTGTCGTATAGCACATATACACCGCGCGCGAATCGAAAATCAGTGACCGCTAGTGACCCCTTGTTAATGTTGACGCGCCCCAACAGTCTCCAAGCACGGCCGTTACCTCCGCTCCAATCAACATAGTCACGCTCCCAAAACCGACCGTAGGCGCCAATAAGCATTGTCTCAATTCCCTCATTTCAAACTTCTGGACACTGACACGGTCAACAGCTAATTGCAGTACGAGCGTCATCGTATCCGCGCCGACCAGCAGGTCGTTGTCAACTCGTGCGGTGTTGGTGAACTTGACGCCGGGGGTGCCCCTATGTCGTTCGGCAAGCGGTTCGGGTGGGTGGGTCGTATAGGGCGCCGTCTCGGAGCATGGCGAACGGGACGTCGCAGCGGCGGCGTGCGACTGCGATGAGGGCTTGGTTGTGGCGTTTGCCTTCGGCGCGTTTGCGGTCGTAGTAGTTCCGGGAGATGGGGTCGCGGAGGGCGGCGAACGCGGACAGGAACAGGGCCCCTAAACGGGCGATGCCCACCCGTCATCGGCAACGCCATGGTCTGCCGCGACGACCAACACCTCACCGCGACCTACGTCCGCACCCTCGCCCCCCACCCCCACCTCGACGCTGCTATCGCCAGCGCCCTGAGCCACTGATCGCAAGACCGTCGTCAGGCGAATACCCAACCAGTCGATCGGCAGCGCATCGCAGGTTGTCGCCAAGGCGCAGTAGCGGCTCGAGGCGAAGGTGGCCGTTTGGCACGGTCGTAAGGTGTCGACGTGCTCTTGCTATCTGATCCCTCCGTTGCCGCCGTGCCCGTTCTCGAGTCGGGCGAGGACTTGCTCGACCTCCAGGTGCACCGCGGACTGCTGATCGACGACCGCAAGCAAGACGCCGACGGTGCCTGGTCTCGCCTGCGGGCCGGAGTCCTCGAACGCCTGCTCGTGGCGCAGGCAACACTTCCCAACGGCATGAGGCTCCTCATCATCGAAGGCCACCGGCCGGTGGCACTGCAACGGCACTACTTCAAGAGCTACCGAGCAGAACTCAGCGAACTCAACCCGAGCTGGTCTGCCTCGCGCCTCAACGACGAAGCGAGCAAGCACGTCTCCCCGCCGTCGGTCGCGCCGCACCCGTGCGGCGCGGCTGTGGACCTGACCTTGTGGCAAGACGGTGTCGAACTCGACATGGGGACCCGGGTCAACGCCACACCGGCGGCCAGCGCCAACGCCTGCTTCACCGCTGCGAAGAACATCCCAGCGACGGCGCGACGCCGACGCGACGTGCTCGGCGAAGCGCTCACCAGGGCCGGCCTGGTCAACTACCCGCCCGAGTGGTGGCACTGGTCCTACGGCGATCGATACTGGGCTGCAGCGACCGGCGCCCCAGCCGCCCACTACAGCCCGACGTGATGGCGAGTGACCGCGACGATCGCGTCGACCGTCGTGAGCGCTGCGGAGGGTCTGGATCGAATGCCGGGTGAACGGCACGTCAGCACTGATGACGGTGCAGCGCTGCGCGCACGGCTGCGCCACGTCTACTGGATCGGTGGCGGGAGCGGCGGGGGCAAGTCGACCGTTGCTCGGCGCATCGCTGCTCGGATCGGAATGCGCCTGTACGTCACGGATGATGTGATGTCCGATCACGCCAACCGGAGCGACCCGAATGTCGCCCCGTTCCTGGGCGATTTCGTCGCCATGGACATGGACGAGCGATGGGTCGACCGGTCACCCCAGACGATGCTCGAGACGTTCCACTGGTTTCGCGGCGAGGGCTTCGACGAAGTCGTTGACGACCTCGTGCATCTACCGCCAGAACCAGGCGTGATCGCCGAGGGATTCCGCCTGCTGCCACACCTCGTTCGGCCTCTTCTCGACTCACCTGACCACGCTGTCTGGCTACTGCCGACGCCAGCCTTTCGCCGGGCCGCATTCTCGAGCCGGGGCTCATCGTGGGAGATCGCGGGCAAGACCAGTGATCCGGCCAGGGCCCTCCAGAACCTCCTTGAGCGTGATCGGATGTTCACCGAGCGCCTCCGCGACGACGTGGCGAGCCTCGATCTGCACCTGATCGAGGTCGACACCACGATGACTGAGGAGGAGCTCACCGACCGAGTGAGGGAAGCACTCGGACTGTGAGCCGGGATCGGTTGTCCCGGGGTCGGGACCGCCAAATCGTGCCTGCCGGCAGGTGCTGGCTCTGGTCGTCATCCGGGGCGTCCTCGGCGTCCTGGTGGCAGGAGTTCACGGGTGCGGGCTTTGGCGACCCAGCCTTGAGTGGTGCTGAGCGCGACGCCACTGAGTTCGGCCATCGTCGCGGACGGGTTGACGTCGCCGTTGGCGGTGAGGCGACTGTGCTGGAGCGCGACGAGCTCGTAGAAGTCGGGAGTCTGCTTCGGGTCGGCGAGTGGTTCGAGTAAGTCGCGTTCGGCGACCTTGCGCCCGCTCGGCAATTCGATCTCGCCGCCGGTGATCGCGTTGGTGCGCGTCGCGGCGAAGAGTCGCTTGTTGATCGCCGCTTCGATCCGGGCCGTTGGTAGCTCGCGCAGCAGGTGGCTGGTGATCGGGTCGCCGGGTCGCCCGGGCAGGTACACGACGCCGGTGATGCGGATCTCCCCAGCGATCGCACCCTGGCCATGGAGCCGGAGGTACACCCGAGTCTTGGTCTCAGTGTGCTGGATGTAGCGCCATCGGCCGCCGGCCGTGTCGCTCTGCTCAGAATCGCGCTGTGCTTGAGGCTCATGCCCGGTCCGGGTCTGGTCGACGTAGCCGAGCACCGCGTCGAACTCAACCCTGTCGTCCTCGGGCCGCTTGCCAGCGGAACGACTGAGGGGGTTCCAGCCTGCAGGCAGGTCAGCCAAGACGAGCAACTCGTCATCCACTCGATCACTGGGCCCGCTGGAGACGGTCGACATACGAACAGGCTATGCGGAGAGGGGTACGTTCGCACGTACTTGCAGATACGCCCGCCTAGCGCCAGCGAACTACTCCGGTTTCCGCGGGGACATGACTCGGGCGCGCGCTGGGGCGGCGCTACGCCGCGGACGCCCCCGACCGCATGCTCGCCAACATAGGCAGAGTGCACTCCCCCGCTCAGAAACAGTGACACCGAGAGGGATAACTCTCACCCGCGAGAAGAGGCAGCGTGCAGATCTTGGTCAGCGCCTCGCGGGCGCTGTTGGCGTGGATCGTGCACATGCCCGGCACGCCCGCGTTCAGCGCGACGAGCATGTCGAGCGCCTCCGCCTCGCGGACCTCGCCGATGAGGATGCGGCTCGGGCGCATGCGCAGCGCCTCCTTCACGAGGCGGCGCAGCGGGATCTCGCCCGTGCCCTCGAGGCTGGGCTGGCGGCACTGGAGCGCCACGACGTCGCGGTGGCTGAGCCGGAGCTCGAACACCTCCTCGCAGGTCACGATCCGCTCGCGCGTCGGGATCGAGCCCGCGAGCGCGTTGAGCATCGTCGTCTTGCCCGCCTGGGTCGAGCCGGCGACCAGCACGTTGAGGCCCACGGCGACTGCGGCGTCGAGGAACGCCGCCGCGTGCGGGGTGAGCGAGCCGAGGTCGACCAGGTCCTGCACGTGGTTCGCGCGGACGACGTACTTGCGGATGTTCACGGCCCAGTCGCGACGCGTGACGTCGGGGATCACCACGTGCAGCCGCTCCCCGCCCGGCAGCGAGGCGTCGACGAACGGGCTCGACAGGTCGAGCCGGCGGCCGGACACCTTGAGCATCTGCTCCACCAGGTCCCGGACCTGGGCGGCGGTGAGGATCGTCGTGGTCAGCTCGGGCTCCCCGCGGCGCGCGACGAACACCTGGGCGGGGGCGTTGATCCAGATCTCCTCGACCTCGTCGTCGTCGAGGTACCGCTGCAGGGGACCGAGCCCGGCCACGGCGTCGACCACGAGCTTCGTCGCCGCCGAGGAATCCACGAGCGGCGGAACCGTGCCGAGCAGGGCCCGCTCGTCGTAGTCCGCGACGGCGGCGGTGATGAGCTCGCGGATGCCCTGCGGGTCCCGGCTCGGGTCGAGACCGCGGCGACGGATCATCTCGCGCACCTCGGACTCCACGATCACCACACCATCCATGTGCGCCCCCCGATCACGCGGCCATGCGGTGAGCGTGAGAGTACGGGACAAACCGGACATCGCGCACCCCTACGCGACCGCCCTGTGGACAACCCCATCGCTCCGCCCGGACCGCACCTCGCACACGGGCCCAGCTCGCCGACACCTGCGCGCGACACGTCGACGATCTGGGAGTTGTGGCCGCCCAACCGCGAAATCGGCGCCCACTTCTCGTAGTTCGCCGGCGACGGCGTGAGCGCCGCGCGGCAGGTGGTTTCGCCGGAGCGCCTGCGGCCTCTACCGTGGGAGCGTGACCACTATCTCCGCCGCAACGTCGGGCGCCCAGACCACCCCTGCGTCGCCCGGCCCGAAGACGCCCCCCGCGCCGTCGGGAGCCCAGTTCCGCATCGCCCTCGGCGACCAGCGCGCCACGATCACTGAGGTTGGCGCGAACCTGCGCGAGTACGCCGTGGGCGACCGCGACGTCATCACGAGCTTCGGCGAGCACGAGCTCGCGCCCGCGTCGAACGGCGGGGTGCTCATCCCCTGGCCGAACCGGCTCGCGGACGGGCAGTACGCCTTCGACGGCGTCGAGTACCAGCTGCCGATCACCGAGCCGGACCGCGCGACCGCGCTGCACGGGCTCGGGTCGTGGGAGCGCTGGACGGTCGTCGCGCACGACGCCGCGTCTGTCGCCCTCGAGCTCGCGCTCGTGCCCGTGCCCGGCTACCCGTTCGCCGTGCGGGTGCGGGTCACCTACACGCTCTCCCAGTCGGGCCTGCACATCCGGGTCGCGGCGACGAACGAGGGCGCGCAGGCGGCGCCCTACGGCGTCGGCTTCCACCCGTGGCTGTCGCCCGGGGGCGCGGCGCTCGACGAGTGCACGCTGCGGCTCGACGCGACCTCGCGCGTGACGACGGACGCGCGCCTGCTGCCGACGGGCACCGAGCCCGCCGCGGGCGGCTTCGACTTCCGCGCCCCGCAGTCGCTGCGGGGCATCGCGCTCGACGACGCGTACGTCGACGTGATCCGCGACGGCGACGGGCTGTCGTGGCTGCTGCTCGCGGCGCCCGACGGCCGCACGGCCGCGGTCTGGATGGACGCGACGATGGACACCTGGCAGGTGTGCACGGGCGACGCGCTCTCGAACGTCGCGGTGCGCCGCACGGGGCTCGCGGCCGAGCCCATGAGCTGCATCGCGGACGCGTTCCGCACCGGCGACCGGCTGATCCGGCTCGAGCCCGGCGCGAGCCACGAGGTCACGTGGGGCATCGCGCTGCTCTGAGCCGACGACGCCCGCGTCGCCCGCTCTGACCCGCCGAGTGCGACCCTGTGGCGCTGGCTAGCGCCTCCCGGCCGCAACTACGTCGCACTCGGCGAAGGTCTGGACGGCGCAGGTGTGGTGGGTGGCGCCGCCGGGCGGGCTGCGTTAGGCGGATGCCGGCGGGCGGACTGCGTTAAGCCGGCACCGGCCGGCGGGCTGGGTTGAGCGGGCTCCGTCAGGAGTCGAAGTACTCGCCGCTCGCCTTGACGCCGCGCGTGTACTCCCAGTGCCACGGCTCGTGCGGGCCGCTGCCGCCACTGAGGGCCCAGGCCGGGTTCTCCCAGCCGTACATGGCGCCGTTCGCCTTGAGCCAGGTCCAGCTCGCGCCGCGGGTCTCGCTGGAGCAGAGGTCGATGGCCAGGCCCCAGCCGTGGTTCGAGCGCCCCGGGATGGCGGCGAGGCCGCCCTTGGTCGCCTTGAGGGTGCGCTGCTCGGCGAGCGTGCGGTACGCGCTGACCAGGCAGAGGTCGTGGCCGAAGCGCGCGCGGAAGGCCAGGTTGAGCTCGGCGAGCGCCGACGCCGCGTCGCCTCGCAGCTGCAGATCGCCGCTCCAGAGCGTGCACAGGTCGCTCGTCTTCAGCTCGCCGTTGGAGCCGGGGGCCTCGACGGTGCCGTCGCAGCCGGGCAGCGCGCCGCGCTCCTGCGAGCGGCTCGCCGAGACGTCGGAGCGCGTGGCGACCGCGGCGGCGCTCACCGTGACTGACGGCGGGGGGAGGGTCGCGACCCGGACGCCCGTGACGGCGTCGACGGTGCTGACGAGGCCCGCCTCGACCGCCTCGGCGCCGGCGACGAACGTCCCGTTGCCGGGCGAGACGTTGCCGGACAGCGGCAGCACGATCGTGATGGCGGTGAGCGCGCCGAGCAGCCCGATCCGGGGCATCCAGCGCGTCATGATGCGCGCGTCAGCGGGCTTGGCCCGGCCGGCCGCACGGCGCGCGGGGCGCGCGCGGGACCCGGACGTGCCCGAGAGCTCAGCTTCGCGGAGCGCTCGGCGAGACGTGGCGCCGACGACGGCAGGCTCGACGTGTTCCGGCCCCACGACACCTCCGAGGTTCTGGTCATGCAGCGGCTGAGCACTTCACCGCTGCTGCAGGTCAACAGCGACGGGCGCCGGACCCGCCATCGGGGGCGGTCACGAAACCATAACGGAACGCTGGCGCGATATCCAGATTACTGGACGAACGTCCACGTCCCGACCAGCGGCGGCCGCCGGCCGCGCCCGGGCGTTTGCCCATGCCACGGGCGATCGGCCGAGCCGCGGCTCGCGCGGCCGGTGTGAGCAAGGTCACCGGCGCTGCCCGTCGCGGCGCTGCGGTCAGGGGAACTGCCCGCGCTGCATCGCGTCCCGGACTTCACCGACGAGCTCCTCGAGGATGTCCTCGAGGAACACCACGCCCACGCAGCGCTCGCCCTCCTGCACGCGCGCCAGGTGCGCGCCCGAGGCCTGCATCGCCACGAGGGCGTCCTCGACCTCGGCCTCGGGGGTGACGGTCGCGAACGCCCGGATGCGCCACGCCGGCACCGGGACCGATCGCGCGGCCGCGTCGGCGTACAGCACGTCCTTGAGGTGCAGGTACCCCGCGAGCTCGATGGAGTCCGCGTCCTCGAGCACCGGGAAGCGGCTGTACCCCGTCCGCGCCACGAGCCGCTCGACCTCGTCGGGGGTCGCGGTCGCCGGGACGGTGATGAGCCGGCCGACCGGGACCATCACGTCTCGGGCCGTCCGGTCGGAGAACTCGATCGCGCCCGCGAGCAGGCCCTGCGCGTCGTCGAGCAGGCCCTCGGCCTGGGACTGCTCGACGATGGACTGCACCTCCTGGGCGGTGAACGCCGACGCGAGCTCGTCGCGCGGCACGACGCCGAACAGGCGCAGCACGTGGTTCGCGGTCCAGTTCAGCACGCCGATCACGGGCGCGACGGCGCGCGCGATCACCACGAGCGGCGGTCCGAACCACATGACGGCGCGCTCCGGGCCCGCGACCGCGAGGTTCTTGGGCACCATCTCGCCGAGCACCACGTGCAGGTACACCACGAGCGCGAGCGCGACGACGAACGCGATGGGGTGCGCGAGGTCGGAGCTCACCCCGAGCGCCACGAGCGGGTCGTGGATGAGGTTGGCGATCGCGGGCTCCGCGACGACGCCGAGGCTCGTCGAGCACACCGTGATCCCGAGCTGCGCGCACGCGAGCATCAGCGACACGTGCTCCATCGCCCAGAGCACGGTGCGCGCACGGACGTTGCCTGCCAGCGCGAGGGGCTCGATCGAGCTCCGCCGCGCGGAGATGATCGAGAACTCGGCGCCGACGAAGAAGGCGTTGGCGGCGAGGAGCACGACGGCGAGCAAGAGCGCCAGCTGGCTGCTCATGACTGCTCCTCTCGCTCGGTCGCGGTGACTCGCACGCGCTCGACGCGGCGCGCGGCCATCTGCTCGATCCGCAGCCGGACGCCCGGCAGCTCGACCTCGTCGCCCGCGACCGGGATGCGCCCGAGCGCGGTCATCACGAGGCCGCCGAGCGTCTCGTACGGGCCGTCGTCGGGCACGACGAGGCCGGTCACCTCGGTCAGCTCGTCGGGGCGCAGCTCGCCCGGGAGCACCCAGGCGCCGTCGGGAAGCCGGGAGGCACCGGCCCGGCGCGGGTCGTGCTCGTCCGAGACCTCGCCGACCAGCTCCTCGACGACGTCCTCGAACGTGACGACGCCGGACGTGCCGCCGTACTCGTCGACGACGACGGCCATCTGCATGCCGAGCTCGCGCAGCTCGACCAGCAGCGGGCCGACGCCGACGGTCTCGGGCACGCGCGGGGCGTGCACCATGAGCGCGGCGGCGGGGACGTCCTCGCGCCGCTCGTACGGGACGGCGATCGCGCGGCGCAGGTGCACGAGCCCGACGATGTCGTCGGTCGAGGAGTCGATCACCGGGAACCGCGAGTGCCCGCTCTCGCGCGCACGCGCCACGACGTCGGCCGCCGTCTCGTCGCGGCGCACGACGACGAGGCGCATACGGTCGGTCATCACGTCGACCGCCGTGAGCTGGTCGAGCTGGATCGTGTTGGTCAGCCGCATCGCGGTCGCCTCGTCGAGGGTGCCGACGGCGGCGGACCGCCGCACGAGCGAGGCCAGCTCCTGTGGGGAGCGGCCGCCCGAGAGCTCCTCGCGGGGCTCGACGCCGACGCGGCGCAGGATCGAGTTGGCGCTGTTGTTGAACAGGCTGATCAGGGGGCGCAGCGCGAGGGTGAAGCCGCGCTGCAGCGGCGCGACGACCCGTGCGGTGCCGAGGGGGTGGCTGATCGCGAAGTTCTTCGGCACGAGCTCGCCGAAGAGCATCGAGAACCCGTTCACGAGCACCACTGTGAGCAGGCCCGCGACGAGGCCGCCGACGGTGCGGCCGAGCGCGGTGGACTCGAGCGAGGCACCGAGCAGGCGGCTCACGGCGGGCTGCGTCGTGTACCCGAGCAGGATCGTGGTCACGGTGATCCCGACCTGCGCTCCGGAGAGCTCGGTGGACAGGTGCCGCAGCGCCTTGAGCACGGACTGGCCGCGGCGATCATCGGGCGCGGTGGACTTCCCGACGATGCCCGGGTCGAGCGCGATGAGGGAGAACTCGCTGGCGACGAAGAGCGACGTGCCAATCGTCAGCAGGACGCCGAAGCCGACGAGCAACCACTCGTTCAGCACCGGGCACCATGGGCCAGAGCCCGTACGAAGGGGATGTTCAGGACAGTGGAGGGGCCGGCAGCGTGTCTCCCGAGGGAGCACCGCCGGCCGCTACTTGAGCTGGTCATGGTGGCTCAATCATACGACGACCCGGCACCCACGCTCGTGTGCGACCCTGACCCCATGGCTGTGACGTCCCCCTCCCCCACCTCGATCGCCAGCGTCCTCGTCGTCGAGGACGAGCCCGCGATCGCGAGCGCGATCGCGCGCCGCCTCGCCGCCGAGGGCTGGTCGGTCGAGGTGGCCGCCGACGGCCTGGCCGGCGTCGCCGCGGCCGCGCGGCTGCGCCCGGACCTCGTGGTGCTCGACGTCATGCTGCCCGGCATCGACGGCCTCGAGGTGTGCCGCCGCATCCAGGCCGAGCGCCCGGTGCCGGTGCTGATGCTGACGGCGCGCGACGACGAGACGGACATGCTCATCGGGCTCGGGGTCGGCGCCGACGACTACATGACGAAGCCGTTCTCGATGCGCGAGCTCGTCGCGCGCTCGAAGGCGCTGCTGCGCCGGACGGAGCGCGCGATGCGCACGGCCGTGGCCGCGAACCAGCAGCACGAGCCGCCCATCACGATCGGTGACGTCGCGATCGACCGGGACCAGCGCCGCGTCGCGCGCGCCGAGCGCGAGGTGCACCTGACCCCGACCGAGTTCGACCTGCTGGTGATGCTCGCGAGCAGCCCGCGCACCGTCCTGACCCGCGAGCGCCTGCTGGCCGAGGTGTGGGACTGGGTCGACGCGAGCGGCACGCGCACGGTCGACTCGCACGTCAAGGCGTTGCGCCGCAAGCTCGGCGCCGACCTCATCCGCACGGTGCACGGCGTCGGCTACGCGTTCGAGCCGCCGGCGCCACCGGTGAGCTGACGTGCCCGCACCCCGCCACGAGCGCTCGGCCTACCGCGACATGCTCTCGGACGTCCGGCCGCTCGACCGGTTCCGGTCCATCAAGATCAAGCTCGGCGTGCTCGTCGCCGCAACCGTGACGCTCGCCGCCTTCCTGACCTGGCTCGGCCTGAACTACCACCTCGGGCCGACCCGCACGCTGCCGCTCGCCGTCGCTGTGTCGATCCTCGTCACCCAGCTCCTCGCCCGCGGCATGACCTCGCCGCTGCGCGAGATGACCGCCGCCGCGCGCGCGATGGCGGGCGGGGACTACTCCCGCCGCGTCCGCTCCACGAGCCGCGACGAGGTCGGCCAGCTCGCGGCGGCGTTCAACCGGATGGCCGACGACCTCGGCTCGACCGACGTGCTGCGCCGCGAGATGGTCGCGAACGTCTCGCACGAGCTACGCACCCCCGTCACGGCGCTGCAGGCACAGCTCGAGAACATCGTCGACGGCGTCAGCGAGGCCGACCCGGCCACGATGCAGGCCGCGCTCGCGCAGACCGAGCGCCTGGGCCGGCTGGTCACGTACCTGCTCGACCTGTCCCGGATCGAGGCGGGCGCCGTCGGGCTCGACCTGGCCGACGTGCCGCTCGACGAGTTCCTGCGCGAGGCGGCCGACGGCGCGCGGATCGTCGGCGCGGCGAAGGGGGTGACGTTCCCGGTCTCGGTCACGCCGCCCGACCTGAGCGTCCGCGCCGACGCCGAGCGCCTGCACCAGGTCATCGCCAACCTGCTGCACAACGCCGTCCGGCACTCCCCCAAGGGCGCCGAGGTCCGGCTCAACGCGACCCGCGCGGGCGACGTCGTCGTCATCGACGTCGTCGACGCCGGTCCCGGGATCGCCCGCGACCAGCGGGCGATCGTCTTCGAGCGGTTCGCCCGCGGCAACACCCCCGCCCAGACCGGTCAGATCCCCACGGGCGGCACGGGCATCGGGCTCGCGATCGTGCGCTGGGCGGTCCTGCTGCACGGCGGGACGATCGAGGTGGCGGACTCCGCCAGTGGCTGCATCATGCGCGTGACCCTGCCCGTCGACCGGCCGGAGGCGCGGGCGCTCGCCGACCGGTGACCGCCGGCCAGTAACCGCCGGGCGGTCGCGGTCGCGTGCGGAACAGAACGGGCCGAGCCAAGCCGACTTGTTCTAGTTGAACTAGAGCAATACACTGGCGCCATGCTCATCCGCCTCGATCCGCGCGACGGCTCCCCGCTGTTCGCGCAGCTCGCCGACTCGGTCCGGCTCGCCGTGGTCCGCGGCGATGCCGCCCCGGGCGAGCGGCTGCCGCCCGCCCGCGAGCTCGCGGCGTCGCTCGACATCAACGTGCACACCGTCCTGCGCGCCTACCAGGAGCTGCGGGACGAGGGGCTGGTCGAGCTGCGCCGGGGCCGCGGGGCGACGGTCGCCGCCGCGGCCGCGCAGAACTACGAGCCGCTGCGCGTCGCGCTGCGCGCCGTCGTGGCCGAAACCACCCGGCTGGGGCTCTCCGCCGCCGCCGTTACTGCACTCCTGCGAGAAGAAGGACTCACGTGAGCACCCCCGCTCGACCGCCGAACACCCGACCGCACGCCCCGACACGCACCCGAACGCGCGGCCGAGCCCTCACCCTGACCTTGATCCTGACGGCGGGGTTGCCGCTCGTGCTGCTGCTCGCGGCGGGGGCCCTCATCTGGTCGTGGTCAGGGCAGCTGCCCAGCCCGGTCGCGGCGCACTGGGGCCCGGACGGGGTGGACCGCACCTCGGAGTCGTTGACCGGCCTCTTCGTGGGCGGGCTCGGGGCGCCCGCCGCGCTGTCCCTGCTGCTGTCCGGTGCCGCGGTGCTCGGCGGCCCGCCCGCCGGCACGCGGCGGATGGCCGCCGCAACCAGCGTCTGGTTGGCCGCCTTCGTCGGCGGCCTGCTGGCGGTGCTCGTCTGGTCCCAGCGAGGGCTCGTCGACGCCCACGACGGACAGGTCCCGATCGGCGGGCTGGCGCTCGTGGCCGCGGGCAGCATCGCGCTCGCGCTCGCCGCCGCCGTCCTGACCCCCGCGGACCCGGCGCAGCCTCCCGCCCCGCCCATCCCCGCCGACGCGCGCCGCGCCGTGGTGCGCGCGGACGAGCGCGTCGTGTGGACCGGGTCCGTCCGGAGCGTCGCGACGGACGAGCTGGCGGTCGCCTGGGCCGTGCTCACCATCCTTGCGACGCTCGTGTCGGCGCAGCCCGCGGTGCTCGCGCTGCTCGGAATCCCCGTGCTGCTCGTCCTGCTGGGGCGCTGGCGGGTCACGGTCGACCGCACCGGGCTCTGGGCTCGCGGGATGCTCGGCGTCCCCCGGACCGGGATCGCTCTCGACGAGGTGGTCCGCGCCGACGTCACGACGGTCCGACCGCTGCGCGACTTCGGCGGCTTTGGGGTGCGCTCGGACCTCCACGGGCGCTACGGTCTGGTGCTGCGCAAGGGCGAGGCGATCGCCGTGCAGCGACCCGGCGGCGGAGTCTTCGTCGTGACGGTCGACGGCGCGGGCGAGGGTGTCGCGCTCCTGAACGCACTGGCCGAACGAGGGCGCGTGACGACATGACGACATCCAGCCCGACCACACGGCGCGAGGCGACGCGAGCCGACGACGGCGTCGTCGTGATCGACCACCTCACCAAGACGTTCGGCCCCGTGCGTGCGGTCGACGACCTCTCCTTCACCGTGCGGCCCGGCCGCGTGACCGGCTTCCTCGGCCCGAACGGCGCGGGCAAGACCACCACCCTGCGCATCCTGCTCGGCCTCGTCCGCGCGAGCGCCGGGTCCGCCACGATCGGTGGCCGGGCCTACGCGGACCTGAGCCGGCCGATGCGGTCGGTCGGCGCCGCGCTCGAGGCCGCGAGCTTCCACCCGGGCCGCAGCGCACTCGACCACCTGCGGGTCTACGCGCCGCAGGCGGGCGTGAGCGACGCCCGCTGCCACGAGGTGCTCGCGCTGGTCGGCCTGGCCGACGTGGCCGACCGCCGCGCCGGCGGCTTCTCGCTCGGGATGCGCCAGCGCCTGGCGCTGGCGACCACGCTGCTCGGGGACCCCCAGGTCTTGCTCCTTGACGAGCCGGCCAACGGCCTCGACCCGGAGGGCATCGCGTGGCTGCGCGCCTTCCTGCGGCACCTCGCGGCCCAGGGCCGCACCGTCATCGTCTCGAGCCACGTGCTCTCCGAGGTCGAGCAGACGGTCGACGACGTCGTGATCATCGCCCGCGGCCGCCTCGTGCACGCGTCGTCGCTGGCCGAGCTCGCGGCGCTCGCCGAGCCCAGCGTCCGCGTCAGCTCGCCCGACGCCGCGGGGCTGGATCGGATGATCGCCGACGCCGGGTGGCTGGGCGCCGTGGACGCGTCCGTACCGCGCGACGCCGGCACCGTCGTGCTGCGCCGCGTGAGCGCGCCCGAGGTCGGCGC
This sequence comes from Pengzhenrongella sicca, assembly GCF_017569225.1. Lineage (GTDB taxonomy): Bacteria > Actinomycetota > Actinomycetes > Actinomycetales > Cellulomonadaceae > Pengzhenrongella > Pengzhenrongella sicca. Next base: position 1,068,402 of record NZ_CP071868.1, on the reverse strand, counting down.
CCGCGCGTTCGCCGCGCGGCTCGAGCTGTCCGAGCTCGCGCCGCGGGACGTCGGGCTCGAGGGCACCTTCCTGCGGCTCGTCGACGTCCGGCCGGCCGACGAACCCGCGACGACGACGCCCGGGGGTGCCCGATGAACGCCGCGCTGCGCACCGAGTACCGCAAGCTCGTCACGACGCGCCTGTGGTGGATCCTGCTGCTCGCGATGGCGGCGTACATGGCCTTCCTCGCGGGCATCCTGGCGTTCGCGCTCACGCAGGACCCGGCGTCGGTCAGCACCGGCGTGCCCGGCGCCGAGGAGGCGAGCCCGATGGCGCCCGAGGAGGTCGCCCGGACCATCTACACCCTCGCGACCTCGCTCGGGTACGTCTTCCCGGTCATCGTGGGCGCGTTCGCGATGACCAACGAGTTCCGGCACCAGACCATCACGCCGACCTTCCTCGCCGAGCCCCGCCGCACCCTGGTGCTGGGCGCGAAGATGCTCTCGAGCGTCGTCGTCGGCCTCCTGTTCGGCGTGGTCGGCACGGCGGCGACCATCGGCGCCGGCGCGGGCGTGCTCGCGCTGCTCGGCGAACCCGCGTACCTCAGCGACCCGATCGTGCTGCGCAGCGCGGCGCTGTCGGTGCTCGCCCTGACCGTGTGGACGGTCGTGGGCGTCGGGTTCGGGACGCTGCTGACGAACCAGGTCGCCGTCATCGTCGTGCTGCTCGCGTTCACCCAGTTCGTCGAGCCGATCCTGCGCCTCGTGCTCGGCCAGTTCGACTGGTCCGAGGGGCTCTCGAAGTTCATGCCGGGCGCCGCCGGGGAGGCCATCACGGGCGCGTCGTTCTACACGGCCAGCGGGATGGCCGCCGGCCTGCTGTCGTCGTGGCAGGGCGCTGCGGTGCTCCTGGTCTACGCCTTCGCCTTCGCGATCATCGGTCGGTTCACCTCGCTGCGCCGCGACATCACGTAGCCGCGCGACTCGGCCGCACCCTGGGCGAAGGGGCGCCGTCGACCCGCCCTTGGGTGCGTGCCGGGTCACCAATTGCCCGACGTTTGCCAAGGTCAGTGAGTTTCCGGTGTTCTCTGAACTACTCTGCCGCCACCCCCCTGGGACGTTCGTCCCGATCGCGGTCAGGGCATAGGGTTGGAGCCAACCTTGAACTCCAGCGAAGCGGTCGACGAGCCGCGACGGAAGCGGGCGAACGTTACGTGTCCAAGAAGTCTGAGCCCGATTCGATCCGCGCCGAGTTCGGCGCCAACGAGTGGCTCGTGGACGACCTGTACGAGCAGTACCTCCAGGACAAGAACCAGGTCGATCCGGCGTGGTGGGAGTTCTTCCAGGACTACAAGCCGGCCGACGACGCCGTAGCGAGCCCGGCGACGACCACGGCGCCGAAGGCTGTGCCGAGCGCCCCGTCGAACGGCTCGGCCGCGCACGCCCCCGCCCCCGCGCCCCACTCCCTCCCGGCCCCGGCCGCCACCGCGACGACCCCCGCCGTCTCCGTGCGCGAGGACGCGCCGCCGGTCGGGACGCCGCCCGCCGAGCCCGCGGCGTCGGCCGCCGAGCCGGACGCGTCGGCCGCGTCGGACGCGGAGCCGGTCGCGCCGGTCACCGCGCCGATCGCGACCGCGCAGCCGACCACGGCCCCCTACGCCGACGTGCCGGCGACGACCGTGCCTCGCACGGGCGACGACGACGTCGACAGCCACGACGAGGTGGCCCGGCTGCGAGGCCCGGCCGCGCGCGTCGTGGTCAACATGGAGTCGAGCCTGGGCGTGCCGACGGCGACGTCGGTGCGCGCGATCCCCGCCAAGCTCATGGTCGACAACCGCATCGTGATCAACAACCACCTGATGCGAGCACGCGGCGGGAAGGTCTCGTTCACGCACCTCATCGGCTTCGCGCTCGTCGAGGCGCTGGCCGAGATGCCCGCGATGAACTCCAGCTACGTCGTCGACAACGACAAGCCGTCGGTCGTCACGCCCGCGCACGTCAACCTCGGGCTCGCCATCGACCTGGCCAAGCCCGACGGCACGCGCCAGCTGCTCGTGCCGAGCATCAAGCACACCGAGACGATGGACTTCGCGGAGTTCTGGGCGGGCTACGAGGACGTGGTCCGCCGCGCGCGCGGCAACAAGCTCACCGTCCCCGACTTCGCCGGGACGACCCTCACGCTGACCAACCCGGGCACGATCGGGACGGTGCACTCAGTGCCGCGCCTGATGGCGGGCCAGGGCGCGATCATCGGCGTCGGCGCGATGGACTACCCGGCCGAGTTCGCGGGCACGTCCGAGGACCAGCTCAACAAGATCGGCGTCTCGAAGGTCATCACGGTGACGTCGACGTACGACCACCGCATCATCCAGGGCGCGCAGTCCGGCGACTTCCTGCGGATCGTCGAGCACAAGCTGCTCGGGCACGACGGCTTCTACGACCGGATCTTCGCCGCGCTGCGGGTTCCGTACGAGCCGGTGCGGTGGGTCCGGGACCCGTCGTTCGACCCGGACGCCGACCTGTTCAAGCCGGCCCGCGTCGCGGCGCTGATCCACTCGTTCCGCTCGCGCGGACACCTCATGGCCGACACCGACCCGCTGGCCTACCACCAGCGCAAGCACCCCGACCTCGACGTGCAGACACACGCCCTGACGCTCTGGGATCTCGACCGGACGTTCCCCGTCGGCGGCTTCGGCGGCAAGTCCCGCGCCAAGCTGCGCGACGTGCTCGGGCTCCTGCGGGACTCGTACTGCCGCAGCATCGGCATCGAGTACATGCACCTGGCCGACCCGCGGCAGCGGCGCTGGCTGCAGGAGCGGCTCGAGTCCGGCTACGCGCGCACCCCCCGCGAGGACCAGCTCCGGATCCTGCGCCGGCTCAACTCGGCCGAGGCGTTCGAGAGCTTCCTGCAGACCAAGTACGTCGGCCAGAAGCGGTTCTCGCTCGAGGGCGGCGAGGCCGTCATCCCGCTGCTCGACGCGATCCTGTCCAGGGCCGCGGACAACGGGCTCGACGAGGTCGGGATCGGGATGGCCCACCGCGGGCGCCTCAACGTGCTCGCCAACATCGCGGGCAAGAGCTACGGCCAGATCTTCAGCGAGTTCGAGGGCAACCAGGACCCGAAGTCCGTGCAGGGCTCGGGCGACGTGAAGTACCACCTGGGCACCGAGGGCAAGTTCACCGCCGAGTCCGGTGCGGTCACCCAGGTGTACCTCGCGGCCAACCCGTCGCACCTCGAGGCGGTCGACCCGGTGCTCGAGGGCATCGTGCGCGCCAAGCAGGACCGGATCGACCTCGGCGGCGACGGCTTCTCCGTGCTGCCGATCCTGATCCACGGCGACGCGGCCTTCGCGGGCCAGGGCGTCGTCGTCGAGACGCTCAACCTGTCCCAGCTGCGCGGCTACCGCACCGGCGGCACGATCCACGTCATCATCAACAACCAGGTCGGGTTCACGACCGGCCCGAGCTCCTCGCGCTCGACGCTGTACGCGACCGACGTCGCCAAGGGCCTGCAGCTGCCGGTCTTCCACGTCAACGGCGACGACCCGGAGGCGTGCGTGCGCGTCGCCGAGCTCGCGTTCGAGTTCCGCGAGCAGTTTGACCGCGACGTCATCATCGACATGATCTGCTACCGCCGCCGCGGCCACAACGAGGGCGACGACCCCTCAATGACACAGCCGCTGATGTACAACCTCATCGAGGCGAAGCGGTCCGTGCGCAAGATCTACACCGAGTCGCTCGTGGCCCGGGGCGACATCACGCTCGCCGAGGCCGAGGCCGTCCTCAAGGATTACCAGGCCCAGCTCGAGCGCGTGTTCACCGAGACGAGAGAGGGCGGGTACACGCTGCCGGCGTCGTCGGAGCCGGTCGCCGGCCTCGAACGGCCCGAGGCGCAGCGCGAAGACGCGGGCGCGATGATCGGCTGGCAGACCGCCGTCGACCGGTCCGTCCTCGAGCGGATCGGGCGGGCGCACACGCGCGCGCCCGAGGGCTTCACGGTGCACCCGAAGCTCGCCCAGCTGCTGACCAAGCGCGAGCTCATGTCGCGCGAGGGCGCGATCGACTGGGGCTACGGCGAACTCCTCGCGTTCGGCTCGCTGCTGATCGAGGGCACCCCTGTGCGCCTCGCGGGGCAGGACTCGCGGCGCGGCACCTTCGTGTCGCGGCACGCCGTGTTCCACGACCGGCGCACCGGCGCCGAGTGGACGCCACTGCTGTACCTGGCCGCCGACCAGGCGAAGTTCTGGGTGTACGACTCCTCGCTCAGCGAGTACGCCGCGCTCGGCTTCGAGTACGGCTACTCGGTCGAGCGCCCGGACGCGCTGGTGCTCTGGGAGGCCCAGTTCGGCGACTTCACCGGCGGCGCGCAGACCATCATCGACGAGTTCATCTCCTCGGCGGCGCAGAAGTGGGGCCAGCACAGCTCGGTCGTGCTGCTCCTGCCGCACGGCTTCGAGGGCCAGGGCCCGGACCACTCGTCCGCCCGGCCCGAGCGGTTCCTGCAGCTGTGCGCCGAGAACAACATGACGGTCGCTGTCCCGACGACGCCGGCGTCGTACTTCCACCTCCTGCGGCGCCAGGCGTACGCGCGCCCCCGCCGCCCGCTCGTGGTCCTGACGCCGAAGTCGATGCTGCGGCTGAAGGCCTCGGCGTCGGCGGTCGAGGACTTCACGACCGGCACGTTCAGGCCCGTGATCGGCGACGACGCCGCGGCCGCCGCGGGCGGCGCCGTCGACCGCGTGCTGCTGTGCTCGGGCAAGATCTACTGGGACCTGCTCGCGCACCGCACCGAGTCGGGCGACCTGACGACCGCGATCGTCCGGCTCGAGCAGCTCTACCCGCTCAGCGCGGACGAGCTGCGCGACGCGCTCGCGCCGTTCGACAACGCCGAGCTCGTGTGGGTCCAGGAGGAGCCAGCCAACCAGGGCGCGTGGACGCACCTGTCGACCTACGGGGCCCCGCTGCTGGGCCGCGAGCTGCGCCTGGTCTCGCGCGCGGCGAGCGCGTCCCCGGCCACGGGCTCGGCAAAGAAGCACCAGGCCGAGCAGGCCCAGCTCATCACGGACGCCTTCGCCCGCTAGGTGCCTGATTCCACGGGTTCCGTGGTCGTCGGCGTGTAGCGGCCGTGTGGTGGGCTGGCCGGGGCGGCCGTTGTACCAGCTCGCGGCGAGAAGGGCTCGCGGCCCGCTGCTCGCTGCTCGCTGCTCGCTGCTCGCTGCTCGCTGCTCGCTGCTCGCTGCTCAGAAGGGTGGGTCGTCGGGCTGGGGCGTGTGGAGCCAGGGCCGATCGGGTGGCGGCGGGTCAGGGTTGACGTCGGTGGCCGGTCGCTTGTAGCGGTGTCTGGTTGGTGAGGTCCACCACGTGTCGCCCGTGCGGGTGTCGAGGTCGGGGTGCCAGCCGCCGTACGTCTTGGCCCGATGATGGTGTCGACACAGCGAGTGCAGGTTCTCCGCGCAGGTCTGCCCGCCGAGGTCGGGGTGGTCGTGGTCGTAGGGGTCGCGGTGGTCCAGGTCGCACCGCCACGCCGGCATCCGACACCCCACGAACGTGCACGTTGTGTCCCGCGCCAGGACGGTGCCGGTCAGGTCGGCGCCGGGCCGGTACCCGCGCGGCCCGATCCCCGTCACGCACCCGGTGGCGGGGTCGGTGAAGATCCGCCGCCACGTCGCGTCCGCCGCGATCGCCCGCACCAGGTCCGCCGGGATCGGCCCGTACCCGGCCAACTCCCCCGGCACCTCATCCAACCCCAACAACGTCGTCGCCGCGGCGGTCACCTGCAGGTGCGGGCGACGACTGTGCTCCGTCTTCAAGTCCCCGCCCGCTGCGGAGTGCGGTGGTGGGGGCGATGCCGTTGTCGAGGATGTCGGCGCAGAGGTCGGTCAGGGCGTCCGCGCGCCGCGCCGCCACCCCGCGTGGGTCGGCGGGGTCCGCTGACGCCGCGATGGCGTCGATCGCGGTGAACACGGTCATCGCGTCCTTGGCGGGTAGGTACGCGGTCAACCACGCCATCACCCCCGGCGCCGGGCTGACCTGCACATACCTGTCCGCGGCGTCGCGGGCGCGCCGCTCGGCGACGGCGGCCGGGTTCACGGTCAGCTCGACCTTGCGCAGGCGCGCCTTCAACGCCGGCACCGTCAAACCCGGCGCGACCGGCAGCACCGCGTCCAGGACAGCCGCGGCCGCGTCGTCGTCCAGGTGCCCGACCCCGTCGACCAGGGCGGTGGCCTTGCGGTGATCGATCACCCCGGATGCGAGCGCCTCGCGCACCGCGGGCCACGCCTGCAGCGACGTCCCGAGGCTGACCTTCGCCTCCGCCACCGACCGGGACATCACCAGCACCGACGCGACCTCGTCACCCACGAACTCACCCAACCGCTGCGCGTCCCGGCGCCGGGCCAGCTCGGCGATCATCTCGCCCTGCCGCGCCGCAGCCAACGACGTCACACGTTCCCAGGCGGCGATCGCCTCGATCAACACCGCATCATGCACCTCGCCCGGGCACAGACCCTCAAGCAGGTCCACCAACGGCGAGCCCGGCGCCTGCCCCATCAACGCCGTAGCCAACGCGACCTGATCGATCGGCCCCGCTATGCACGACCCCGCCGCCGCGGCCTGCGCCAACGCCGCCCCCGCCTCGGCCATCACCCGCCCGAGCAACAGCCCGAACGTCACATCCACTGAGACCGATGTGGCGCCCGCGCCCGCCGGGCCGGCCCAAGCCGGGGCCCCCGTTACCTCGTCTTCGCTCGGTTCGAACATGCGTACAGACTAGGACGGACCACCCACACGCACCCCACCCCGCAATCCGCCCTGTGCACAAACCCACGCCCGGTGCGCGGACTCACGCAGGCGCCGATCCGGGACACCCGCAGCCCAGGCAGGCCACCGCGCCGCGGCGCCCGTGGAACCAGTGACCACCAGTGACCTAGGCCGCTTGGTCGGGCTCGGGGCAGGCGAACGCGCGGCGGTAGGCCGCCGGGCTTGTCCCCAGGGACTTGGCGAAGTGGTGGCGCAGCGCCGTCGACGTCGCGAACCCGCTGCGCCGGGCAATCTCCTCCATCCCGACCTCCGTGCGCTCGAGCAGTTCCCGCGCCCGCAGCAGGCGCTGCCGGGTGATCCACGCGGCCGGCGTCGTGCCCGTCTCGGCCCGGAACCGCCGCGCGAACGTGCGCTCCGACATCAGCGCCCGCGCCGCGAGGTCCGGCACGCTCAGGTCGTCCTCGAGGTGCTCGCCCAGCCAGCCGAGCAGCGGCGCGAGCGTCTCGGCGTCGGTCGGGAGCGGAGTGTCGATGAACTGGGCCTGCCCGCCGTCGCGGTGCGGCGGCACGACCATGCGCCGGGCGATGACGGCGGCCGCGGCCGCACCGAGCTCGGAGCGCACAAGGTGCAGGCACGCGTCGATGCCGGCCGCAGTGCCCGCGCTCGTGACGACGCCGCGGTCCTCCACGTAGAGCACCGCGGGGTCGACGACCGCGGACGGGAACGCCCGCGCAAGCTTGTCGGTGTACATCCAGTGGGTCGTGCACCGCCGCCCGTCGAGCAGCCCGGCGTGCCCCAGCGCGAACGACCCGGTGCACACGCTGAGCACCCACGCGCCGCGCGCCGCGGCCGCGCGCAGCGCCGCCAGCACCGGCGCCGACACCTCGTCGTCGGCGCCGTACGCGGGGACGACGACGAGGTCGGCCCCCGCCGCCGCCTCTAGCCCCGCGGTGACCACGATGTCGAAGCCCATCGTCGTGGGGATGGCGCCCGGCGTCTCGGTGCAGAGCGTGAAGTCGAACGTCGGGCCGCCGGTATCAGCGCGGTCGACGCCGAACACCTCACACACGACACCGAGTTCGAACGGTGCGACCCCCGGCAACGCGATTGCGGCGACACGTCTGAGCATCGCCCCAGTGTGGCAGAAAATGCGCGACATGTGTCCGCTCCGCCACTCGCGGCCACATATGAATGATCGGAGAATTTCTGCCATGCTCACTCTACTGATCGTGCTCGGTGCCGCCGCCCTCGTGCTGCTTCTCGCCGACCTCGCCCTCACCATCCGCTCCGACGGGTACGGCACGACGCCGCCCCCGCGCTCGCACCCGGACGACTCCCCCGTCGCCGCCCGGGGCAACCCGTACTTCTGAGTCCCCGCTTGTGAGCCCCGCTCCTGAGCCCCCGCTCCTGAGCCACGCCCCGCCGCCCCAGCGCGTCGGCGCTCCGGCGTCGCGCCGGACGCGGGAGACTGGTCCGGGCGCCCTCGACGTTGGGCGCCGCGCAGGCGAGACGGACTGGGGTGAGGGGTGTGGGCGAGTTGCCGATGCGACTGGCGGTGATCGGCGACGAGCTGGCGGCGGGTGCCGGAGACCCGAAGGGGCTCGGCTGGGTCGGTCGTGTCGCGGCCAGGACGCACGCCGCGCCACCCGCGACCGTCCTGACCCTGGCCGTCCCCGGCGAGACGAGCACGGCCCTCAGCGCCCGCTGGGACGAGGAGACCGCGCGCCGGTTCTCGCCGGACACCGACAACCGGCTCGTCGTGGCGCTCGGCCGCGCCGACCTCGGGGCCGGGCTCTCGCTCGCGCGCAGCCGCCTCAACCTCGCCAACATCCTCGACGTCGCCGACTCGCGCAACGTGCGGACCTTCGTGGTCGGCCCGCCGCCCGGTCACCCCGAGGACTACGAGCGCCTCGCGGAGCTCTCCGGGGCGTTCGCGGACGTCGCGACCCGGCGTCGCGTGCCGTTCGTGGACACCTGCACGCCGCTCGCCACCCACGAGCAGTGGCTCGCCGACCTCGCCACCGGCGACGGCGTCCTGCCCGGCCAAGCGGGCTACGGGATGATGGCGTGGCTCGTGCTGCACACCGGCTGGCACGCCTGGCTCGGGCTGCCCGACGACGTCGCCTGACCTCGACCTCGCCTCACGACCTCGTCTCACCTCAAGCTCGTCTCAGCTCAAGCTCGTCTCAGCTCGAGTCGCCGGCCCCTCAGCGCAGGGTCGCCCGGACCGCCGTGAGGGCGCTGTCCAGCACGGTGCGCACCGTGTCGACCGTCAGCTGGTCGACCCGGCCCCGCGCGTCGGACAGGCGCAGCTCGGCCCGGACGTCGTCGCGAAAGCGCACGAGCAGCGCCTCGGCATCGACCCGATGCAGGTGGGACTCGGTCCGCCCGCCGTCGGACCCGCCGTCGAACCCAGCGGCGGGTCCGCCCGCGGCCGGCGGGACCGCGGACGCGCGCGCGTCCTGCGCCGCCGCGGCGAGGTGGGCGCGCAGGCCGGACATCGAGCCGCGGACGTCGGCCCGCACCGCCTGCGCGCGCGCCCGCACGGTCTCCGCCAGGCCCTCCTCGAGCGCGGCGAGGTCGCCGCGGCGCGCCTCGATCTCGGCGCGACCGGCGTCGGTGAGCGCGTACTCCCCCTTGCGGCGCTCGTCCGAGCGGCGCACCAGCCCCTCCTCCTCGAGCCGGGCGAGCCGGGGATAGACCGTGCCGGCGCTCGGGCGGTAGGTCCCACCGAACCGGTCGGACAGCGCGACGATGAGCTCGTACCCCAGCTTCGGGCCGGACTCGAGCAGGGACAGCAGGTACAGCCGCAGCTGGCCGTGCGCGAAGACCTGCGCCATCAGAGGAGCCCGCCGGCGCCCGCCGTGTCGGACGGGCTCGCGTGGTCCGCGACCCCGCGGAGCACGGTGAGGTGGCCCGAGACCGTCTTCGCCGTGATGGCGCACGCGCCGTCGCCGGTCTGCAGCTCGACGCTCACCTGCCCCGGCCCCTGGCCCTTGCCCTTGTGCTCGTGCCCGTCGATCACGACCCGGCCGGACACGCTGCGCGCCGAGACCGTCACGCCGCGTTCGGCCGGCAGCCGGACGGTCACGTCGCCCGCGACCGTCGAGGCGTTGACGGCGCCCTGCACCCCGGTCAGGTCGAGCGTGACGGGGGCCGAGACGGTGTTCGCCGAGACGCGGCCGAGGTCGCCGGAAGCGGTCAGCTCACCCGAGACCGAGTTCAGCCGCAGGTCACCCGTGTGCGCGCGGATCGCGACGTCGCCCGAGACCGTGTTGACCATGAGCAGCCCGGCGGTGCCGTCGGTCACGATCGACCCGGAGACCGTGGAGACCGAGGCGCCGGCGCGCACGCCCGTGAGCAGCCCCTCCGCGCTCATGGTGCCGAGCTTGACGCTCACCTGGCGGGGCACGGCGATGTGCACGTCGGCCGTGTCGCGGTCGCGCACGTTGCGGACCGTGTCGAGGAAGCCCTCCCAGTTGCGCAACGTGAAGGCGTAGCCGACCCGCAGCTCGCCGTCGGCGAGGCTGACCTCGAGCGGCCGCCCGTCGACGGCGTGCACCTCGATCCGCACGCCCGGCCCGTCGTGCGCGACGACGTCGGCCCGCCCGCGCACGAGGCCGACCCGGACGCCCGCGACGTCGTCGATCTCGATGATCTGCGGACCGGTCACAACCCACGATTCCGTGCTCATGCCACTCTCCCTACTCGAGATATATCGCGTTTGTCCCACGATAGCGCTCGGGCCGGGTTGCGCAACCCTCAGGCGACCAGGCCGGCGGCGCGAAGCTCGACCGTGAGGTCCTGGGGGTTCGACGCGACGAGGCAGGCATCCTCGTAGGTGACGATGCCGTCGCGCACCAGCATGAACAGGTGCTGGTCGAACGTCTGCATGTCGTAGTAGCCGCCATCGCGGATGAGGTCGATCATCGGCGGCGCGTCGGCGGGCAGCAGGATCGCCTCGGCCGTGCGGCCGGTGTTGACCATGACCTCGACGACCGCCTGCCGCCCGACGCCGTCGGACCGGCGCACGAGGCGCTGGGAGACGATGCCGCGCAGCGCCTGGGCGAGCGCCGTACGGACCTGCTTCTGCTCGAACGGCGGGAAGAAGTCGACGATCCGGTTGATGGTCTCCGCCGCATCGATCGTGTGGAGCGTCGACATGACGAGGTGACCGGTCTCGGCCGCTGACAGGGCCGCCCGGACGGTCTCGGTGTCGCGCATCTCACCGACGAGGATCACGTCGGGGTCCTGCCGCATCGCGGCGCGCAGCGCGGTGGTGAAGTTGGCGGTGTCCTGGCGGATCTCGCGCTGGGAGACCATCGCCAGCTTGTCCTGGTGGAGCACCTCGATCGGGTCCTCGATCGTGACGATGTTGACCTCGCGGCAGGTGTTGATGAGGTCCACCATCGAGGCGAGCGTCGTCGTCTTGCCGGAGCCGGTCGGCCCCGTGACGAGGACGAGCCCGCGCGGCTCGAGCGCGAGCTCGCCGACGACGTCGGGCAGGCCGAGCTCGGCGAGCGACTGGGCGCCGACGGCGACCCGGCGGAAGACGATCCCGTACGTCCCCCGCGCCTGGTAGGCGTTCACCCGGAAGCGGCCGACGCCGGACAACGAGAAGGCGAAGTCGGCCTCGTGCGTCTCGCGGAACGAGTCCGTGAGATCGGCGGGGAGCACCTCCGCGACCATCTGCGCGGTGTCCAGCGGCGTCAGCGTGCGGACCTGGAGCTTGCGCAGCCGGCCGTCGACGCGCACGCGCGGCGCGGAGCCGACCTTGACGTGCAGGTCCGATCCCCCCGTGCCCGCGAGGGCGTGCAGGAAGGGAATCACGGACAGCGGCTGCTCACTCACCCTCGGCCTATCGGCATTCGCGAGCGCCCACTTGAGCGCCGATCCGCCCGGCCCGCCCCGCTGACGGCGCCCGGTCGACCCCGCCGACGGCGCCCGGCCAACCCGGCCGAGGGCCCGCGCACCCCTCCGCGTACCGGCCGGCGGCGCAGGTGTGGGATCCTAGAGGGGACCCCGATTCGTCGCCGAGCCAGCGCGCGCCGGTAAGCAGCTAAGGAGAAGACCATGAGCAAGCGTTCACGCAAGAAGCGCAGCCGCAAGTCCAGCAACGCGAACCACGGCAAGCGTCCCAACTCCTGAGCTGAGACACGTTGTCACGAGCCCGGTGCGATTCGCACCGGGCTCGACGTTTTTCTCGGGGCGCACCCCGCCCGCTCAGCGCTGCTGCTGCTCGGCGGTGTACTGCGTGCGCAGCACGGTGAGCTGCGTGCGGATGCGCACGTGCAGCTCGACCGGCGCCGACTCGCGGCACGACCGGCGCACGAGCTTCTTGATGTGGTCCTCGACGTCGTACTCCGTCAGGCACGGCTCGCAGTCGGCGAGGTGCGCGCGGATCCGGTCGCCGTCCGCGTCGTCAACCTCGGCGTCGAGGAAGGCCGACAAGCGCTCGAGCGCCTCAGCGCACTCGAGGCTGCGGCCCACGTCCGTCCCGCCGAGAGCGGGCTCCGTCTCTTCCGCGCTCACGTCGTGCTCTCTTTCCCGCGCGCGTCGACGAGACCGCGGCCGCGCGCGTAGTCGCTCAGCAGTTCGCGCAGCTGGTGGCGTCCTCGGTGCAGCCGCGACATGACCGTGCCGATGGGGGTACCCATGATCTCGGCGATCTCCTTGTAGGCGAACCCCTCGACATCGGCGAGGTACACCGCGATCCGGAAGTCCTCGGGGAGCTTCTGCAACGCGTCCTTCACGTCGGAGTCGGGCAGGTGGTCGAGAGCCTCGGCCTCGGCCGACCGCAACCCGGACGACGTGTGGGAGGCCGACCGGGCGATCTGCCAGTCCTCGATCGTCTCCGCCGACGATCGCAGCGGCTCGCGCTGCTTCTTGCGGTAGGTGTTGATGAAGGTGTTCGTGAGGATCCGGTACAGCCAGGCCTTGAGGTTCGTCCCCGGCCGGTACTGGTGGAAGGCGGCGAACGCCTTCGTGAACGCCTCCTGGACGAGGTCCTCGGCGTCGGCCGGGTTCCGCGTCATGCGCAGGGCAGCGGCGTACAACTGGTCCAGGTAGACCAGCGCTTCCGTCTCGAAGCGTTCGACGCGTGCGGCGGAATCCTCGGCCTCGGGGGCCCGGTGCGTGTCCTCGGTCATCGCGGTCGAGCCTAGACCCGACGACGGGTGCAGGCCGCTCCACGGCGTCACCGCCGACAGACTCACCGCAGGCGGCGCCACCGGCCCGGGCGCGTACGGCCCGAGCGGAGGTCCGAACGCCGGCGAAGCGTCCGACCGGGACACGAGAGAACAGCTCATGATGTCGACAACCTCAGCGTGCGGGTTCACATTCCCGCCCCCGGCCACGGGCGCGTGCTGCCTTGCCGCGCGTGCTCACGGCCGCGCGAAGCACTACCGTGCCCGTATGACCGATTCGAGATTTCTCCAGCTGCTCCGCGAACAGGTCGGGCACGAGTTCGATGCTCATCAGCAGTACGTCGCCATCGCGGTGTGGTTCGACAGCCAGGACCTTCCGCGCCTCGCCCGGCACTACTACCGGCAGGCCGTCGAAGAGCGCAACCACGCGATGATGATCGTGCAGTACATGCTCGACCGGAACCTGACGATCGCGATCCCGGCCGGCAGCCCCGTGCGCAACGACTTCACCGACGTCGTCGGCCCCATCGCGCTCGCGCTGGCGCAGGAGGGCGAGGTGACCGCGCAGATCGAGGCGATCTTCCAGGCGGCCCGGGCCGAGGGCGACCCGCTCGGCGAGCAGTTCCTGCTCTGGTTCCTCAAGGAGCAGGTCGAGGAGGTCGCCTCCGCCACGACGCTGCTCACGGTCGCCCAGCGCGCCGGGACGAACCTGTTCGACCTCGAGAACTACGTCGCGCGCGAGCAGATCGGCGACGCCGGCGAGTCCGCCGACGCGCCGGCGGCCGCCGGCGGCGCCCTCTAGCCTCCGCACCCCCGCATGCAGCCCCGCCCGCTCCCCGCTCGCCTCGACCAAGGGAAGAAACCCGTGATGTTGCTCCGCCGCCTCGCCCGTCCGCTGCTGGCCTCGTGGTTCGTGACGGAGGGGCTCGACGCCGCGCGCCGGCCCGGCGCCCACGTCGCGTTCGCGCGCCCCGCCGTCGACGGCCTGCTGGCGAAGACGACCGGGATCCCGCGCCCGAGCGACGGGCAGCTGCGCACGATCATCCAGGCGCACGGCGCGGCGACCGCGCTCGCGGGGCTCGCGCTCGCGACCGGCAAGGCGCCGCGCACCGCGGCGCTCGTGCTCGCCGTGCTCACCCTGCCGATCGCGGCCGCGAGCCTGCCCGGCGGCAAGACCGCGGACGCCGCGCTGACGCCGGAGCTTCGCCGCGAGCGGCGGGACCGGTTCGTGCGCTCCCTGGCGTTCACGGGCGCCGCGCTCCTGACCGGGGTCGACACCGAGGGCCGCCCGGGCGTCTCATGGCGCCTGGCGAAGGCCCGCCAGGTCGCCTCCGCCCGCACCGGCGCGGCTGCCTCCGGCGCCGTCGAGCACGCCAAGGCCGTCGTCTCGCACTGACATCTCTCGCGCTGACGCGCTCGCCCGTCCCGGCCCGCCGGGTGGCCGCCGCCGCAGGCCTGCGCGCGCCCCCGCTAGCCTGAGCCTCATGACGACGCCCACCGACACGGCCTCCCCCAGCCCCGACGTCGCACCCGCGCGCGCGCAGGCGGACGAGGCCTGGGCCGCGCCGACGGCCGGCGGCGCGCTCGACGCGACGGTCGAGGTCCCCGGGTCGAAGTCCCTCACCAACCGCTACCTGGTGCTGGCCGCCCTCGCGGACGGCCCCGGCCGGCTGCGCGGCGCGCTGCGCTCGCGCGACACCGAGCTCATGGCTCGCGCGCTGGGCGCGCTGGGCACGCAGCTCACGAGCGCCGGGGCCGACGGAGACTGGGACGTCGCCCCCGCCCCCCTGCGCGGGCCCGCGACGATCGACTGCGGCCTCGCGGGCACCGTGATGCGCTTCCTGCCGGCGGTCGCCGCGCTCGCGACCGGCCCGATCGCCTTCGACGGCGACGACGGCGCGCGCGTGCGGCCCATGGCGCCCGTCCTGACGGCGCTCGGGGCGCTCGGGGTCACCGTCACCGCGGCCGGCGAGCCCGGCCGGCTGCCCTTCACCATCGTCGGGCGCGGGCGCGTGCGGGGCGGGGCCGTCGACGTCGACGCGTCGGGCTCGAGCCAGTTCGTCTCCGGGCTCCTGCTCGCCGCCGCGCGGTTCGACCAGGGGCTGACGGTCCGGCACGTCGGCAGCACGCTGCCGAGCCTGCCGCACATCGACATGACCGTGCAGGTGCTGCGCGACGCCGGCGTCGAGGTCGACGACTCCCGGCCCGCGATCTGGCGCGTCGCGCCGGGCCCGATCGCGGCCCGCGACGTGCGCGTCGAGCCTGACCTGTCCAACGCAGGGCCCTTCCTGGCCGCCGCCCTGGTGGCGGGCGGAACCGTCCGCGTCCCCGGCTGGCCGACCGTGACGACGCAGCCGGGCGCGCTGCTGCCCGCGATCCTCGAGCGGATGGGCGCCTCGACCCGCCTCGACGGCGACGTGCTCGCGGTCACGGGGACCGGCGTCGTGCACGGGATCGACCTGGACCTGCGGGCCGCGGGCGAGCTGGCCCCGACCATCGCGGCGCTGGCCGCGCTCGCCGACTCCCCGACGCGGCTGCGCGGCATCGCGCACCTGCGCGGGCACGAGACCGACCGGCTCGCGGCCCTGGCCGCCGAGATCTCGCGGCTGGGCGGCCAGGTCGAGCAGACGTCCGACGGGCTGGTCATCACGCCGCGGTCGCTGCGCGCCGGCACGGTGCGGACCTACCAGGACCACCGGATGGCGACGGCGGGCGCGCTGCTCGGGCTGCGGGTGCCGGGCGTGCTGGTCGAGAACGTCGCGACGACCGCGAAGACGCTGCCGGACTTTCCCGGGCTGTGGCACGGCATGCTCGGGGCGCTGGGCCGCCCGTGAGCCCGGGCAAGCGGCGCCTCGACGAGTCCGACATCCGGGTCCGGCCCAACCGGCACGGCTCGCGGCCCCGCACCAAGGAGCGACCCGAGCACGCCGACGCGATCACGGCGATGGTGACCGGCGTCGACCGCGGCCGGTACACGCTGCTCGTCGACGCGGGCGGCCCGGACGAGCACCGCGCGATCGCGATGAAGGCCCGCGAGCTCGGCCGCAACCGGGTCGTGCCGGGCGACCTGGTCGACATCGTCGGCGACACCACGGGCGACGCCGGCAGCCTGTCCCGCATCGTGCGGATCGAGGAGCGCACCACGGTGCTGCGCCGGTCGGCCGACGACACCGACGCGATCGAACGGGTCATCGTCGCGAACGCCGACCAGCTCGTGATCGTCACGGCGCTCGCCGATCCCGAGCCGCGCACGCGGATGATCGACCGCTGCGTCGTCGCGGGGTACGACGCGGGCATGGACGTCCTGCTGTGCCTGACCAAGGCCGATCTCGCCGACCCGACCGAGCTCATCGCGATGTACGCACCGATCGGCGTGGCCGTCGTCTCGACGCGCCGCGGCACGGACGGCACCATCGAGGCGCTCGACGACGTGCGGCAGGCCCTCGCGGGGCGCACGTCGGTGCTCATCGGGCACTCCGGCGTCGGCAAGTCGACGCTCGTCAACGCGCTCGTGCCCGACGCGTTCCGCGCCGTCGGGATCGTCAACGACGTGACCGGCCGAGGCCGGCACACCTCGAGCTCCGCGATCGCGCTGCGGATGCCGGCGGCCGCGGGGGCCGCGCCCGGCTGGGTGATCGACACCCCGGGAGTGCGCTCGTTCGGGCTCGCGCACGTCCAGCTCGAGCACCTGCTCGCGCCGTTCGGCGACCTGGCCGACGTCGCGCAGGAGTGCCCGCGCGGGTGCACGCACTCCGACGACGCGCCCGACTGCTGCCTCGACGAGTGGGTCGAGGCCGCCCCCGACGACGGCGTCCGGGCCGCCCGGGCCGCCCGGCTCGAGAGCTTCCGCCGGCTGCTCGCGAGCCGCAGCGGCACGATCGGCGCCGAGAACACCCCGGAGCGCGACAGCCGGTAGCCCTCGCTCGTCCCGCGCCGCTGGCCGGGGCGGGGATCGCGGGCCGGTAGCGTGGCGGGATGATCCGATCCGGGTACGACGACGACCTGCGGCTCGCCCACGTGATCGCGGACCAGGTGGACTCGGTGACGATGTCCCGGTTCAAGGCGCTCGACCTGCACGTCGACACCAAGCCCGACCGCACGCCGGTCTCGGACGCCGACCGGACGGCGGAGGAGATCGTCCGCTCGCAGCTCGCGCGGGCGCGCCCGCGCGACGCGGTGCACGGCGAGGAGCTCGAGGACACCGGGCACGGACCGCGGCAGTGGGTCATCGACCCGATCGACGGCACCGCCAACTTCATCCGCGGCGTTCCGGTCTGGGCGACCCTGATCGCGCTCATCGACGCAGGCCAGCCGGTCATCGGCCTGGTCAGCGCCCCCGCGCTCGGGCGCCGGTGGTGGGCCGCCAACGGCTCCGGCGCGTGGACCGGCAAGTCGCTGGCCGCCGCGACCCGGCTGCACGTGTCCGGTGTCGGGCGCCTCGCGGACGCGTCGCTGTCGTACTCGAGCCTCGGCGGCTGGGAGCAGCGCGGCCTGCTCGACGACTTCCTCCACCTGACCCGGCAG
The DNA here is from genome assembly GCF_017569225.1 of Pengzhenrongella sicca. Classification (GTDB taxonomy): domain Bacteria; phylum Actinomycetota; class Actinomycetes; order Actinomycetales; family Cellulomonadaceae; genus Pengzhenrongella; species Pengzhenrongella sicca. Next base: position 1,050,994 of record NZ_CP071868.1, on the reverse strand, counting down.
GTCTGGCGCACGCGGGCCTACGGCGACTTCTGGTCGCACGTCATGGTCGCCGAGGGCGCCGTGGACATCTCGTGCGAGCCCGAGCTCGCGCTGCACGACATGGCGGCGCTCGTGCCGATCGTGACGGAGGCCGGCGGGACGTTCACGTCGATCAAGGGCGTGCCCGGGCCGTTCGGCGGCTCCGCGCTGGTCACCAACGGGCTGCTACACAACGCCGCGCTGCAGATCCTCGACCCGCTCGACCGGACCAGCCCGCGCCGCCACTAGGCACCCGGGCCGGTTGTGGTCAGGATCGGTGCCTGCGACGCACGGATCCCGACCGCAACCGTGGGGCTACCGGCGCGGGACCGCGCTGGGCCTAGGGGCGCGGGACCGCGCCGGCCCTAGGGGCGCGGGACCGCGCTGGCCCTAGGGGCGCGGGACCGCGCTGGCCCTAGGGGCGCGGGACCGCGCCGGCCCTAGGGGCGCGGGACCGCGCCGAGCTCGCTCGCGTCGTACCAGAGCAGGTCGCGCTCGTCGAGACGCTCGACGTCGGCCGGCGCGCCGGCGAGCGCGGCGGTGACGTCCGCGGCCGCGGCGGGCTCGTCCACGTGGCCGCACGCGATCGCGTCCCACGGCACGGCGACGACGACGTCGACCGCGCTCGGCGCCGCGTCGTCGTCGTGCACGGGAACGACGTCGCCGGCCGCCACGTCGGCCGTCAGCACGAGCCGCAGGCGCGGCGCGTCCGGGCTCGTCCGCAGCAGCTCGAGAGAGTCATCGGCGGCGGCGAGCTGGGCCGCGAACTCCAGGCCCTCGTCGTCGTCGTCCGGAAAGAGGGCCCGAAGCCCCGGGGTCACCGCGTGCGCCCGCCGCGGGACGAGCGGCGGCCGGAGCCCGGCGTCGGACGGGGCGAGGTCGAGCAGGCTGGCCGGGAGGTAGATGCGCACCACCCCAGTCTGCCCCGTCAGCGGCCCGCCCCACGCCGCCGCGCCCGCCGCCCGCGGGCCGGGACCGGCGCGTGCGGCACCTTGGGCTGCGCCGCGATCGCCGCCGCGAGCGCCGCGATCGCGCGGCGGGCGGGCGCCCCCGGGGCCGACTCCCGCAGCGCCGTGCCGCGCAGCGTCGCGGCGTCCACCGCGAGGCGGTCGTCCGGCACGAGGTGCGGATCCCGCACGCCGGCGTAGCGGGCGAGGGACTCGCGCACGCTGGCCCCCGGCCGGGGTCCGGCCGCCGACGCGCGCAGCCTGTTCACGACCACGAGGCGCCGCGCCGCGCCCGCCGTCGGCAGAAGGGCGAGGTCCGCGAGCCCGCGCACCAGGCGCTGGATCCCCACGGGGTCGCCGCTGCCTACCACGACGACGACGTCGGCGGCCTCGAGCGCCGACAGCGTCGCCGCGTTCCGGCGCGGCGCCCGGGTGTCGTAGCTCAGCGCCTCGTCCTGCTCGAGGCAGAAGCCACAGTCGATGACGGTCCACGCCGCGAGGTCCCTGGCCCGCTCCCACACCACCTCAAGAGCCGCCTCCCCCAGCTCGGGCCAGCGGTTCGCGCGCGAGATCCCGGTGAGCACGCGCAGGCCGGGCAGCAGGCGCGGGGTCAGGCGCGCCAGCGCCGCCAGGTCGAGCCCGCCCTGGCCCGCAGCGCGGGCGGCGGCCGCGAGCCCCGGCGACTCGTCAAGCATCCCCAGGAGCTGCGCGACCGTGCCGCCGTAGGTGTCGGCGTCGACGAGCAGGGCCCCGCCCGGGGCCAGCGCGGTGAGCTCGGCGGCCAGGTTGATCGCGACGGTGGTCCGGCCCGGCGCGCCGGCCGGGCCCCAGACGGCCACGACCAGCCCCGCCGGCGCGGGCGCGAGGTCGGCCGGGCCGGACTCGGCGCCGTCGTCGGACGCCGCGGAGCCGTCGTCGGACGCGACGGGCCGGGCCGTCGGCTCGCCGCCGGCCGGAGCGGTCGACGCCGGTCGCGCCGCCGGGGCGCCGGAGGTCCCGCCGGTCTCCGCGAGGGCGAGCACGGCGGCCACGAGCGCGGCGGGCGACACGGACCCACCGAGCACGGCATCGACACCGAGCGCGAGCATGCGCTCGTCGTGGCCCGGACCGGGCTCGGTCAGAACCAGCACCCGGACCCCGGCGAGGTGCAGCTGCGCGACCGCGTCGCGGTCCAGGTGCGGCAGGTCCGCCGAGACCACGGCCAGGGCACCCACCCCCGCCGCCGCGGCTGCCAGCAGCTCGGCCAGGTCGGCGCAGCGCCGCTCGACGCTGAGCTGCCCGGACGCGCCGTCGAGCGCGGTCACGACCCCCGTCTCGCCCTGGCCCCGGACGGCGCAGAGCACCCCGACCGACATCCGCGCCTACCCGCCCGAGCCGGGGACGAGGACGACCCGGACGGACCCCTCCGTGGCCAGCGCGCCGAGGATGGCCGGCAGGTCCCCCGTCGGCACGAGCACGTGCACCGTGGACGTCCCGCCGACGGCGAAGCCCCCGCTCGGGCGCGCGACCTCCGCGACGTCGAGCGCGGACGCGAGCAGGTGCGGCTCCTGCGCCGGCACCCCGTCGCGGGCCTCGGGGATCACCCAGAGGTCGACGAGGGCCCCGGGGACCATCCCGGCCGGTGGCTCGTCCGCGACCGCGATGGGGACGGGGCGCACGTCCAGGGAGCCCGCAGCGCCGACGGCCGAGGCCGGCACCAGCTCGCCCCGCTGGACGGTGCGCAGCACGACGAGACCCGTCGGCGGCGCCGCGGTCGCGGGGAGGTAGCGGGCGGCCTCGGCGTCGTCGAGCCGGACCTGGGCGACCGTCAGGTCCGCCGCGTCGAGGCGATCACCCGCGGTCAGGGTCGCGCTCGCGAGGTAGACCGGGGTGCTCGACGCCGCGGTCGAGACCGCCCACGAGCCGAGCGCCATCGCCCCGACGATGATGAGAAGCCCCACGAGCAGTCGTGGGTCGCGCCATCCTGGCCGGCGCAGCCGCGCCGCGACCGGACTCGCCATCTCGGCAGCCAACGTGTCCATGCCCGTGCTCCCCCTGCTCGGCCGTCTCCTCGACGCGTCCCATCACCTCGACGCGCCCAATCGCCTCGACGCGCCCAATCACCTCGAGGAGTCCCATCATGGGCGTTCTGCGGCATTTGCGCAGGAACTGCTGTGGACGGTGCCGTCGCCGAGCGCGAACGTGCCAGACTTCCCCCATGGCTGCCCGGTTCCTCACCCTCGCGGACGTGACCGAAGTGCTCAACATCTCCGCCGCGCAGGCCTACTCGCTCGTGCGCTCGGGCGAGCTCCCCGCGATCCAGGTGGGCGGCCGGTCGCAGTGGCGCATCGAGACGGTCGAGCTCGAGGCGTACATCACCCGCATGTACGCGCAGACGCGAGCCCGGATCGGGTCCGAGTCGCTCGCTCAGTCGGAGCCGTCCACCGACTGAGCCGGCTGCCCGGCGTCGCGCGCTAGTCGGAGCGGACCACCCGCAGCGCGGCGAAGGGGACCGTCCACATCGGTGCGCCGCTGCGCGGGGCATCGACGCCCGTGACGAGGTCCAGGTGATCCGCCCCCACCAGCTCAATCCGGCCGGCGAGCTCGGCCCACTCCGTCGCGAGCCGAACGGTCGCCCGGTCCCGCGAGAGCGCGCGCAGCACTGACCCGAGGCCCAGCCGGCGGGCCACCGCGCCCGGCGCCGGCGCGGCCCGGACGGGCAGGCCGCGCACCGCGATGACCGCCTGCAGCGGAACGAGTGCCCGCCGGCCGCCGTCGCCGACGAGCGCCCAGTCGGCCCCCAGGTCGACGAGCTCCCCCGCGATGGTCGCGCCGCCGGCGACCAGCAGCGCGACGTCCGCGCCGCGCGCCGAGCGAAGACGGTCCGCGAGCAGGACGGTGGCCCGCTCCGCGCGGGTCAGCTCGGAGATCTCCGCGGCGCGGTCGGCCGCCAGCGCGGCCTCGAGCTGCGCCTCCAGATCTGCGAACAGTGCCTCCCACCGCATGAGACCACGGTACGACGGGCACCCCCCGAGCGTGCGGTGGCGGCCTGCGGGCCGGCGCCAGCGCTCGGCCGGCCGGCCGAGCCACGCCGGGCCTGCTGTCCACCGATGTCGCCTCCCGGCCCGCCACCCCTGGACAGACGCGCCCGGTCGGGCGATGCTGGACCGCCTACGGCAAACAGCACCAAATTGCACCAAACGACATCCGGAGGCATCCATGGCCCGCATCGCTCGTCCGCCGGCGTCGACCGGCTCAGGCGCCCCGCGACCGACGGGCCTGCCCGCGCGGGGCCGGCTCGCGCCAGGACCGCTCGCTCTCGGCGCACTCGGGGCCGGCGCCGTCACCGCCGGCGCCTTCGCGGCGGCCCTGCTGTGGCGGCTCGCCGTGCTCGCGCCCGCGCGGCCCGCCGAGGCGCTGCGGATCGATCAGCTCGTCGAGCTCGGGGTCCTCGCCGCCGGCGTCGCCATCGCGTGCTGGCTCGCGCTCGGGGCGGCGGTCGCCGTCGGCTGCGCCGTCAGTCAGGCGTTCGGCCGCACCTGGTCCGGGGGCGAGCGGTTCGTCGCACGGCGCGCCCCCGCGCTCGTGCGCCGGCTCCTCGTGCTCGCGGTCGGCGCGGGGGTCGGCGCCTCGGCCGCGATCGTCCCGGCCGGCGCGCAGGACGTCGCGCCGCCCGCGGACCTCGGCTGGGCCGTGACGCTGCCGACCGGACCCGCGATCGACCAGACCGCGGCCGCGCCAGCGTCCCAGCCGGCACCGGCACCGGCACCGGCGAGCGCGCCGCCGACCGCGGTGGCGCCGGACGCGGTAGTAGCGCCGCAGGCAGTGGTCGCGCCGGAGGTCGTCGTCGTCCGGCCCGGCGACAGCCTGTGGCGGATCGCCGCAGAGAGCCTGCCCGCGGGCGCGAGCCCGGCGGAGATCGCGGCGGCGTGGCCGCGCTGGTACGCCGCGAACCGCTCGACCGTCGGGCCGGACCCGGGTCGGATCCATCCGGGCCAGGAGCTCACGGCCCCAGCGACGGACGCGTCGGGCGAGCTGTCATGACCGCGCCGACCGTGACCGCCGACGATGCCGCGGATTCGCCGTCCCCGGTGCGGGCCCGGCTCGTCCCGACCGGGGCGCCGCCGGCGCAGCTGCTCGCGCCGGCCGGTCCCCCGCTCGCGGTGGCGCCGGCCCCCAGCCCCGTCCGGGAGCTGGCCGGCGGCCTCGGCGCCGACGCACCCGGACGCCCGCGTCGGCCGAGCCTCGCCGGGGCCGACGGGCCGCTGCCCGACCCGACGGCGCTGTGCTGCGCCGTCGTGCAGGCTGCGGTCGAGGCGCTGCGCGGCACCCGGCCGCTCGCCCAGCTCTGCCGGTGGGTGTCGCCGGAGATCTACGAGCAGCTCGAGATCCGATCCGAGCTGACGCGTCGGGTCCTCGGCGTGGGCTCGCATCGCGCCACGATCCGCCGGATCCGCCTGTTCCGGCTCGGTGAGGGCGCGGCGGAGGCGACCGTCGTCGTCGACGACGGGCCGCGCGTGCGCGCCGTCGCCATCCGGCTCGAGGGCCACCGCGGCCAATGGCGCGCGACGGCCCTCGAGATCGGCTGAACTGAGATCGGCTGAACTGAGATCGGCCCCGCCGTCAGCGCTTCTTGCGCGCCTGGCGCTCGGCCTTGCGCCGGGCCTCACGGTTCGCGGCGGCCGCCGCTGCCGTCCCCGCGTCGGCCTGGTCACCGGCGGCACCGTCGTTCGCGGTGACACGCACCGCGCCCCCAGCGTCGCCGTCGACGCTGGGCGCCGAGTACTGCAGCGGCGCGCTGCGGTCGGGGCCGTCGAGGCCCTTCGCGACGAGCGTTCCGGCGGCGCGCCGGCCCGAGGCCGGTCCCTTCGCCTCGCGGCGGGTCGCCGGCGCCGCGTCGTCGGTCGGAGCCGCGTCGTCCACCGGGGTTACGTCGTCGGTCGGTGAGTCCTGCGTCGACGCGTCGGCGCTCGGCCGCGTCCGAGCCGCGCCGGCGCCCGCGCCGACCGCTGCCTGCGCCGCCGACTCGGCCGTGATGACCGGGGCCTGACCTGCCTCCGCCTCGGGCTCGGCGACCTTGACCTCCAGGTTGAACAGGTAGCTGACCGACTCCTCCTTGATGGCGTCGGTCATCGCACCGAAGAGCTGGAAGCCCTCGCGCTGGTACTCGACGAGCGGATCGCGCTGGGCCATCGCCCGCAGGCCGATGCCCTCCTTGAGGTAGTCCATCTCGTACAGGTGCTCGCGCCACTTCCGGTCCAGCACGCTGAGCACGACGCGCCGCTCGAGCTGGCGCATGTTCTCGCTGCCGATCCGCTCCTCGCGCTCGGCGTAGGCGAGCGTCGCGTCGCTCGTGACCTCCGCCACGATGAGCTCGGCCGAGACCCGCGTGGGCCCGCCCGCCTGCTCGACGACCTCGTCCGGGGTGATCGAGACGGGGTAGATGGCCTTCAGCGCGGTCCAGAGCGAGTCCAGGTCCCAGGTCTCCGGGCTGCCGTCCGACGTCGCGCCCTCGACGTACGCGGCGAGCACGTCCGCCGTGAAGTGCTGGATCTGGTCTTCCATGTCTTCGCCCTCGAGCACGCGACGGCGCTCGGCGTAGATGACTGACCGCTGGCGGGAGAGCACGTCGTCGTACTTGAGCACGTTCTTGCGGATCTCGAAGTTGCGCGCCTCGACCTGCGACTGCGCGCTCGCGATGCCGCGCGTGACGATCCGCGACTCGAGCGGCAGGTCGTCCGGGAAGCCGGCCCGCGTCATGAGCGACTCGGCCATCTGCGAGTTGAACAAGCGCATGAGGTCGTCCTGCAGCGACAGGTAGAACCGGGACTCACCCGGGTCGCCCTGGCGGCCCGACCGGCCGCGCAGCTGGTTGTCGATCCGGCGCGACTCGTGCCGCTCCGTGCCGAGCACGTACAGCCCCCCGAGCTCGACGACCTCGTCGTGCTCCGCCGCGACGGCGTCCGTCGCGCTCGCGAGCGCAGCGGGCCAGGCGGCCTCGTACTCGTCGGCCTGCTCGGCCGGGTCCAGCCCGCGCGAGGCGAGCTCGGCGACGGCCATGAACTCGGCATTGCCCCCGAGCATGATGTCGGTGCCGCGGCCGGCCATGTTCGTCGCGACCGTCACCGCACCCTTGCGCCCGGCCTGCGCGATGATCGAGGCCTCCCGCGCGTGCTGCTTGGCGTTGAGAATCTCGTGCGGGACGCCCTGCTTCTTCAGCTTGCTCGCGAGCAGCTCGCTCTTCTCGACGCTCGTCGTCCCGACCAGGACGGGCTGGCCGGCGGCGTGCCGCTCGACGATGTCGGCGACCACGGCGTCGTACTTGCCGCTCTCGTTCTTGTACACCAGGTCGCCGAGGTCGAGCCGGCGCATGGGCTTGTTCGTCGGGATCGGCACGACGCCGAGCTTGTAGGTGCCGGAGAACTCGGCGGCCTCGGTGTCGGCGGTCCCGGTCATGCCCGCGAGCTTGGTGTAGAGCCGGAAGTAGTTCTGCAGCGTGATCGTGGCGAGCGTCTGGTTCTCGGCCTTGATGACCACACCCTCCTTGGCCTCGATGGCCTGGTGCATGCCCTCGTTGTACCGCCGCCCGGCGAGCATCCGGCCGGTGTGCTCGTCGACGATCAGCACCTCGCCCTTCATCACGACGTAGTCCTTGTCGCGCTTGAAGAGCTCCTTGGCCTTGATCGCATTGTTCAGGAAGCCGATGAGCGGGGTGTTGAGGGACTCGTAGAGGTTCTCGATGCCCAGGTAGTCCTCGACCCGCTCGATACCGGGCTCGAGGACGCCCACGGTGCGCTTCTTCTCGTCGACCTCGTAGTCGCGATCGGCCTCGAGGCGCCGCACGACCTTGGCGAACTCGGCGTACCAGCGGTTCGCGTCGCCCGAGGCGGGGCCGGAGATGATCAGCGGCGTGCGCGCCTCGTCGATGAGGATCGAGTCGACCTCATCAACGATCGCGAAGTTGTGGCCGCGCTGGACGAGCTCCTCGGTGCTCCACGCCATGTTGTCGCGCAGGTAATCGAACCCGAACTCGTTGTTGGTGCCATACGTGATGTCGCAGGCGTACTGGGCGCGGCGCTGCGCGGGCGTCTGGCCCGTGAGGATCACGCCACTCGTGAGCCCAAGAAAGCGGAAGACTCGACCCATGAGCTCCGACTGGTAGGTCGCGAGGTAGTCGTTCACCGTCACGACGTGCACCCCGTCGCCGCTGAGCGCGTTGAGGTACGCCGGCAGCGTCGCGACGAGCGTCTTGCCCTCGCCGGTCTTCATCTCGGCGATGTTGCCGAGGTGCAGGGCCGCGCCGCCCATGAGCTGGACGTCGAAGTGCCGCTGGCCGAGGGTGCGCTGGGCGGCCTCACGGACGGCCGCGAACGCCTCGGGGAGCAGATCGCCCAGGTCCTCGCCGCCAGTGATGCGGGCCTTGAACCGGTCGGTCTCCTCGCGCAGCTCGGCGTCCGAGAGGGACGTGAAACTCTCCTCGAGCGCGTTGACCTGGTGGGCGATGCCGGACAGCTTCTTGACGATCCGGCCCTCGCCGAAGCGAAGAACCTTCTCGAGGATCGCAGGCACGCATGACTCCCTGGGGTTTCGCACATCCGCGGCCGGACGGCCGGGCGGATCCGTTCCACTTCATCGTAGGCGAGCGACGGCCCGGGATCAGCCCCAGCGGCGCGGTCGGAGCAGGACGACGGCGGCCACGAGCAGGGCACCGCCGGCCACACCGAGCGGGCCGAGCCGCTCGCCGAGCACGAGCGCCGCGCACGCCGCCGCCGTGAGTGGCTCGAGCAGCGCCAGCAGCGCAGCCGTCGTCGCCGGCACCCGGCACAACCCGGCGAAGTAGGCGCCGTACGCGCCGGCGGTCGGCACGAGGCCGAGGAAGGCCAGCAGCACCCACCCGGCCGCCCCGTGGGGCGCGCCGAGGCCGGCGCCGAGCGCGGCGAGCGGGAGCAGCACGAGGCCGCCGGCGGTGAACGACAGGCCGGTGAGCGCGAGCGGGTCAAGGCCCGGAACCTGGCGCCGATTCAGCATGGTCATCGCGGCGAACGCTGCGGCCGCGGCGAGGGCGAGCCCGAGCCCCAGTGCCGCGCCGGCGCCGGCCGACGACGCCGCGGGCGCGCCGAGCAGGAGGGCGAGCCCCGCGAGCGCCGCGGCGGCCGCGACGGTGACCCGCGCCGTCGGCCGCTGCCGGGTGGAGACGGCCGTCGCGGCGACGACCAGGATCGGCGCCGCCCCGAGCGCGACGAGGGTCGCGGTGCTCACGGTCGTGAGCGCGACGGCAGCGAAGTAGCAGCCCTGGTACAGCGCCGCGAGCAGCCCGGTCGCCGCGACCCGGGCCGCGACGGGTCGCGAGACCGGCACGCGGCGCAGGTGGCCGGCGAGGGCGAGGGCGACGACCACGATGGCGCCGCCGACGAGCAGGCGATAGCTCGCCACGGCGAGCATCGACAGGCCGCTGCCCGCCGCCAGGAGCGAGCCCGCGATGCCGCCCGTCCCCCAGGCCACGGCGCCGCCCGCGACCAGCGCGAAGTCGCGCGGCCGCATCGTCGCGGGCCGGCCGGGCGCCGTCGGGCCTGCCGACGCCGGGGTCGGGCGCCTCATGGGGCGCGTCGCAGCGCCGCGTCGAGCGCCGCCGCGAGGTCGCCGCGGTGCGGCAGGACCACCTCGATGTCGCCCAGGTCGAGCCAGCCGGCCAGCTCCCGGAGCTCGGCCGCGAGCTCGGCTGCCGTCGTCGGCGGCGCCCCGGGCTCGGCGTGCGCCGCCAGCACGAGCAGGCGGCCGGCCGCGCGGTCCGCCTTGAGGTCGACCCGGGCGACCGGCCGCTCCCCGAGCAGGAACGGCAGCACGTAGTAGCCGTGCACGCGCTGCGCCGCGGGCACGTAGATCTCGATCCGGTACCGCATGCCGAACAGCTCCTCGAGCCGCCGACGCTCGAACACGAGCGGGTCGAACGGGCTCAGCAGGGTCCGGGCGGCCGACCGCCGGGGCCGCCGCGCGCCCGTGTGCAGGTAGGCCGGCCGGTCCCAGCCGGTCACGGTGACCGGCGCGAGCACGCCGGCGTCGACGAGCTCGCCGACGGCGCGGCGCGCGGGCTCGGGCCGCAGGCGGAAGTAGTCCGCGAGGCAGCGCAGCGTGCCGACACCGTGCGCCCGCGCGGAGATCTCGACGAGCGCGCGGACGGCGTCGTCGTCGGCGATCGGCGCCGCCGCGACGACGGCGGGCGGGAGCACCCGCTCGGTGAGGTCGTAGCAGCGCTCGAACGCCGCGTTGCGCCGCGCCGACGTGACCTCGCCGGTGAAGAAGAGGAACTCCAGCGCCGTCTTGGCGACAGTCCAGTTCCAGCCCCACTCGGTCGAGGTGCGCGGGTGGTCCGCCTCGAACAGCGCGTGCACCTGGCTCGCGGTCATCGGCCCACGGTCGGCGATGAGGTCGCGGATCTGGTCCACGACGCCCGAGTGCGCGAGCTCGACCCCGCTGATGCTCCCCCACGCCTCGGTCCGGTAGGCGCGCTGGCGCCACTCGAGCAGGCGGTACGTGCTCGGTGGCACGTACGAGGCCATGTGGCCCCAGTACTCGACGAGCCGCCGCGGGGCGCTCCCCGAGGCGCGGTCGAGCAGCGCCGGGTCGTACGGGCCGAGCCGCGAGTACAGCGGCATCAGGTGCGCGCGGGCCAGGATGTTGACCGAGTCGATCTGGAGCAGGCCGATGCGGTCGATGACCTGCTGCAGGTGGCGCATCGTGACGACCGAGTCGGGCCCCGGACGGGGTCGGTCGAGGCCCTGTGCGGCGATCGCGACGCGCCGGGCCTGGCTGAGGCTGAGCGCGTCGACGGGGCGGGAGGAAGGCACCGGCCCATCCTCCCGCCCCGCACCCACACGAGGTGTCACCCGGGCGCCGCGAACCTCAGCCGCTCACGCCCGGGACCTGCCTCAGCCCGCGGCTTGCTGCGCCGGGCGCACCGTGCCCGCGTGGGCGGGCGCGCCGATCGCGACGGGCTTGTCGAGCTTGATCACGCCGTAGCTCCATCCGTGGCGCCGGTAGGCAACGGCGGGCTGGGCCGTCTCGACGTCGATGAAGAGGAAGAAGTCGTGCCCGACCATCTCCATCTCGTACAGCGCGTCGTCGACGGTCATCGGGGTCGCCTCGTGGACCTTCTCGCGGATGATCACGGGCGAGTCGCCGAGCATGTGCTCGACCGCCTCGCCGGGAGCGGGTGACACCGGGGTGGGCACCGCCGGCAGGACGGGCGCGGGGCGCACGTCGACCGGAGCGAGCGGGGTGTTGGTGCGGTGGTCTTTGTGCCGGTCCCGAGCGCGGCGCAGGCGCTCCTGGAGCTTCGTGGTCGCGAGGTCGAGCGCCGCGTACGAGTCGTCCGCGGACGCCTCTGCGCGCACCACCGGACCCTTGTCGCGGACCGTGAGCTCGACGCGCTCCGAGATCCCCGAGAGCCTCGGGTTCGTCTCGTGCGTGACCTCGACATCGATGCGCTGCGCCGTGGGCGCGAGCAGGCCGATCTTCGCGAGCTTGTCCTCTACGTGCAGCCGAAACCTCTCGGGCAGCTCAGTGTGCCGACCAACAACGACGATCTCCATGCGGACCTCCGGCAGGCTCTGTGGTGGCGCGTGTCCTGGCCACCAGACGGACGTGCTGATGCTGACTCGCCCCCGCGGGGCGTTCAGTCGCTCGCCACCTCCTCCCGCGCCCGCGGCAGCGTCCGCCGGGAAGGACCGTCCTCGCGTCCTTGCCGGGGTCCGTGCTGCGACCGTGACACCACCGTAACCCCCCGCACCGGAGGCACCAACCGCGGACCCGGGCCCTCGTCGAGGGTGAAATGGTCAACGGTCGCCCGCGAGCGTCACGGGCGGCCCGCCGCCGTCGGCCCGGCCGAGCCGAACCCGCCGGGGGGCGGCGTCACCGCGAGCGTCAGAGCGCCGACGACGCGGGCACCGGCGCGCTCGACCGCTCGCTCGCAGGCCGCGAGGGTCGCACCGGTCGTCAGCACGTCGTCCACGAGCAGCACCGGCTGCCCCGGCGCCGGCAGCGGCGCCCGCGTGCGCCAGCGAACCCGATCGCCGAGGTTGCCGCCCCGGGCACGCGCGCCGAGCCCGACCTGGTCGCGCGCCCCGCGCCGCTGCGCGAGCACCGCTGCCGCCTGGGCGGGCACGCCTACCGCGGTGCACGCCCGGGCCACGGCGACGGCGAGCTCGCCGACCAGGTCGACGCCGCGGCGTCGGCGGGCGGCACCCGCGGACGGGGCGGGGACGACGAGCACGGGCAGGCGCGCCGGACCGGGCCCGGTCGCGGGCAGCGCGCGCAGGGCGCGGGCCACGTCGGCCGTGCCGGCCGCGAGCGCCTCGCCGAGCGCGGCGGTCAGGTCCACGCGACCGCGGTCCTTCCAGGCGACCACGAGCTCGCGCACCGGACTCGTGTACGGCGCGAGCGCCCAGACCGGCAGCGGCAGCCGGCCGTCCAGCCGGTCCAGGCGCGGCGCCGACCGCTCGCACCGCACAGGCGGGCCGGCGAGCAGCGCGCGGCACCGCTCGCACAGCGGCTCGTCGAAGGCGCCGCAGCCCGCACACTCGACCGGCAGCACGAGCCGCCCGAGGTCCCGCACGGCCGCCCGCAGCTCGCCCGGCCACCGCGCACCCTCCATCGGCTCAGGGTCTCCCCTGGCCGCCTCTGGTGGCGCGTTCTGCACACCGATCTGCGCACCGGCTCACGAGCGTGGCGAGTGTGGGCGTTCTGCTGGAAGGTACGCACGTGTGGGCGATCTGCTGGTCAGACGCGCGCGGTGGGGACCGAATGAACACACTCGAACCGTTGAGAGTCGAACGCCCACACTCGAGCCCGGCCGAGTCAGCGGGATCGACAGAGCCAGCGCCCGCCCGGCCGAGTCAGCGGGATCGACAGAGCCAGCATCCGCCCGGCCGAGTCAGCGCGAGTAGGTCGGGCTCGTGACGCCGGTGGCCACCTCGCGCCAGCTCGTGCCCTGCAGGGTGAACAGGGAGCCGTCGTCGCTGCCGAGATACAGGGCCCGCTCGCCCTTGCCGGTCGCGATCGCGTTCGCGCCCTCGAGGGCCGGCAGCGCGCGCGTGCGACCCGCGATGGGCACGAGGTGCATCGTCGGGCCGGTCATCGTGCCGCTGGTGCCGAGCACGGCCAGCGTCGACTCGTCGACCCAGTCGACCTGCGTCGCGTTGGTCAGCCGCGCGCCGACGCGCAGTTGGTCGCCGAGGCGTTGGGGCGCACCCGAGGAGTCGCGCACGACGCCCGCGACGTCGACCGTCGGGCCGTCCGGGCCCGTCGAGACGACGGCGATCCGGGTGCCGTCGCGCGAGACCCTGATCGAGCGCACCGTCCGGTCCTCGAGCCAGCCCGCGCCGACGACGACGGTCGTCCCGTCGGCGCGCACGACCTGGAGCGAGCCCGCGGCCGCCGCCGGGCCCGACCAGATCCAGCCGAGCTCGTCGACCGACGGCGCCAGGAGCGCCGTGCCGGTGAGCAGGGTCTGCGCGGCGGCCGTCGCGGTGGGCGCGAGCACGAGCCGGTCCGGCCCCGACAGCAGCACCTGCGGATCGCCGTCGACGCCGGCGGCCGGGCTCCGCGCGTCGAGCCCGTCGAGCGGGCCGACGGTCTCGACCGGCTCGAACGCCGAGCCGGACAGCCGCTGAAGCCGTCCGCCGCTCAGTGCCTCGAGCCCACCGGTGGGGGCGGGGTCGCTCGGCAGGTCGGCGGCCAGGGGGTCCGCCATGAGGAGCCCGCCGATCGAGACGTTGACGGACCGGACCCCGACCGGCTCGAGGACGTGCTCGAGCTGGGCCTTGAGCAGCGCCCGGTCCGCGGAGCTCGCGCCCGCGACGGCCGCCGTCAGGTCGACGGTGGCGACGCCGTCGGCATCGACGGGCACCGACTCGACCGCCAGCCGCGTGCCCGCCGGGAACGCCGTGGTCACGGCGTCGAGCAGCCACGGCGTCGGCCCGGACAGCAGCGCCCGCACGGCGTACGTCGGGGTGTTGCGCTGCGGGAACCAGCGCACCTCGGGCACCAGGAGGTCGCGCGCGGGGGTCAGGAAATACAGCGACGTCGCGCGGTACACGGTCGAGAAGATCGGCTCGGAGAGCATGACGCCGTCGCTGAGGCCGGAGATCCGCCACTGCCCGTCGGCGTTGCGCAGCATCTCGAACACCGCGTCCTGCTGCGCGCCCGGGGCGCCCTCGGCGTAGCGGCCGTCCGCGTCGAGCGTCGCGACGACCGGCAGCGTCACGCTGATCTGCGTCTCGGTGACCTGGGCGAGGTCGAGCCCGGACGCGGTCGAGTACACGACGACGCCGTCCGACGGCTGCCACGTCGCCTGCGCGGCGCCGGCCAGGTACTGCCGGGCGACCGCGTAGTTGTCGCTCAGCCCGGCGGCGCTCGCGGCGAGGAAGCCCTGCACGATGGCCTGCGCGTCCGCGCCCACGTCCGGGCTGTACGCGAGCGGGAAGACGGGGCCAGGTGCGTCGACCGCGCCGTCGCCCTCGCCCACCGGCCCGGAGGTGGGCAACCCGATGCAGCCCGCGAGCAGCAGGGTCGCCGCGACCATCACGGCGACCGCGGCGCGGCGCAGGGCGCGTGCGGAACTCATCGCAGCTCCAGGTGGTCGAGGTCCGGCAGCGCGGCCGGATCGTTGGCGCCGTGCTCCCCAGCGTCCACCGCGGCGAAGGGCTCGTCGGGCGCCGGCACGAGCGGGAGCGGGGACCCGACGAGCTGGATCCCCGCGCGCCGCGGGAGGGTGAGCCGGAAGCACGCGCCCCGCCCCGGCTGCCCCCAGGCCTCGAGCCAGCCGCCGTGCAGGCGCGCGTCCTCGAGCGAGATCGCGAGGCCGAGACCGGTGCCGCCCATCGTGCGCGCCCGCGCGGGGTCGGCGCGCCAGAACCGGTCGAACACGTGCTCCGCCTCCTGCGCCGTCAGCCCGACCCCCCGATCGCGGACCGTCACGGCGACGGCCCGCGCGTCCGCGGCCACGGTCACCTCGACCGTGCTGCCGTCGGCGTGCTCGATCGCGTTGACGAGCAGGTTCCGCAGCACCCGCTCGACGCGGCGCGGGTCGATGTCCGCCGTGCACGGCTCGGCCGGCATGTTCACCTGGACGAACGTGCCGCGGCTCGCGGCGATCGGCATCGCCTGCTCGACCGCGGCGGCGACGACGACGCGCACGTCCCGACCCTCGGCGTCGAGCATCGCGGCGCCCGCGTCGAACCGGCTGATCTCGAGCAGGTCCGCGAGCAGGTCCTCGAACCGGTCGAGCTGCTGGGTGAGCAACTCGGCCGAGCGCCGGATCGCGGGCTCGAACGAGTCCTTGGCGCCGTGCAGCACCTCGCCCGCCATCCGGATCGTCGTCAGCGGCGTCCGCAGCTCGTGCGAGACGTCGGAGACGAACCGGCGCTGCAGGGTCGACATCTCCTCGAGCCGATGGATCTGGACCTGGAGCGACTCGGCCATCTCGTTGAAGGACCGCGCGAGGGTCGCCATCTCGTCCTCGCCGCGCACGTGCATCCGCTCGGTGAGGTGCCCGTCCGCGAGCCGCTCGGCCACCGCGGCGGCGTTGCGCACGGGCAGCACCGTCTGCCGCGTCACGAGCCAGGTCATCGCCCCGAGCAGCGCGACCAGCGTGAACGCGCCCGTGACGAGCGTGCGCAGCAGGAGGTCGTACGTCTCCTGCTGCGGGGCGAAGGAGTACAGGAAGTAGAGCTCGTACGAGCCGGTCCCGGGCACGCTCACCGTCGAGCCGACCATGACCCCTGGCTCCAGCCGAGCCCCGATCGGGTTGCCCGCCGGGATCGCGACCGACTGGTAGCGCTGGCCGTCGCCGGCGCCGACGCTCTCGCGCAGCTCGTCGCTGATCAGCGGCACGAGCCGCTCGTCGGAGACGAACGAGTTGACGAACACCGGGGCGCCGCCGGCCCGGACCACGGGCCGCTGGATGAACACGTCGCGCTGGCCGGAGCCGCCCACCTGCAGCGCCTTGACGAGGTCGACGAACAGCTGCTGCAGCTGGGCGTCCGCGGGCGCCGCGTCGAAGGTGTCCTGCGCCTGCAGCGTCGAGCGCGCGCTCTCGTCGAGGACCTCCTCGAGGCGTTGGCTGAACATCCCGTCCCGGATCCGGTCGGTCAGGTACCCGCCGAGCGCAAGCACGGTCGCCAGCCCGATGACCATCGTCGAGGTGATGACGCGCACCTGGAGGGACGTGCGCCAGCCGCGCAGCACGGTCCGGGCCAGCCACCGGATCCGGACACGGGCACGGCGCCAGGTCCGCCTCACCGAGCCGTCGCGCCCGCCTTGTAGCCGACGCCACGGACGGTCATCACGATCTCGGGCCGCTCCGGGTCGGCCTCGATCTTCGACCGCAGCCGCTGGACGTGCACGTTGACCAGCCGGGTGTCGGCGGCGTGGCGGTAGCCCCACACGCGCTCGAGCAGCACCTCGCGGGTGAACACCTGCCACGGCTTGCGGGCCAGGGCGACGAGCAGGTCGAACTCGAGCGGGGTCAGCGAGATCGGGGCGCCGTCGCGGCTGACCCGGTGCCCGGTGACGTCGATCTCGAGGTCGCCGATCGACAGGTGCTCGGGCGCCGCGTCGTCGGTGCGCCGGAGCCGGGCCCGGATCCGCGCCACCAGCTCCTTGGGCTTAAACGGCTTCGAGATGTAGTCGTCCGCGCCGGACTCGAGGCCCTGGACGATGTCCATGCTGTCGCTCTTCGCGGTGAGCATGACGATCGGGACGCCGGACTCGGCGCGGATCAGCCGGCACACCTCGGTGCCGTCCTTGCCCGGGAGCATCAGGTCGAGCAGCACCAGGTCCGGCTGGGAGCTGCGAAACACCCCGAGCGCCTGATCGCCGTCGGCGCAGAACACCGGGTCGAAACCCTCCGCCCGGAGCACGATGCCGATCATCTCCGCGAGCGCGACGTCATCGTCGACGACCAATACACGACCTCTCATGACCCCATCGTGTCACTTCGCACGTCAGGACACGTGCGCGAGAGCCCGCAATCACCCGCCCGGGCCGGTCGGCGAGCGCCCCGGCGGCCGCGCCGCGTGGCACGATGGGCTCGCGGAGGCGAGCGAGCGGGCCGAGCCACCTCGAGCTGCGCGGGCGTGTCCATCACGCGGCTCGCGTCCGCGAGCAGCGCAGGAGCAGGGGAGCAGTCCGCAATGACCAGCCCAGACCACGAGCCGCCGACGCCGCCCGGGTACCCGACGCCCACCGGACCCGGCTACTCCGGCGGCCCCGGCTATCAGGACACCCCCGGCTACACCGCGGCCCCGGGACCTCCCGCGGCGCCCGGCTACCCCACCGCTCCCGGCTACCCCACGGCGCCCGGCTACGGCACGGCGCCCGGCTACGGCCCGCCCGGCGGCTACCGGCCGCCCGCCGCGCAGCCCGGCATCATCCCGCTGCGGCCGCTCGGCCTCGGCGAGATCCTCGACGGCGCCTTCCGCGCGATCCGCGCGAACCCGCGGGTGATGTTCGGCCTCACGGCGCTCGTGGTGACGATCACGGTCGCGATCCAGACCGTCGTGCAGTGGTACATCGGCGGGTTGCTCGCCGGGCCGGCGCAGGACCTGACCGCGCAGGTCGACCCGACCGGCGAGCTCGAGCTCGCCGACACCCTCGCGCCGCTGCTCGCCCAGCTGTTCACCCTGCCCGCGATCTCGCTCGCGACGACGGTGCTCACGGGCTTGCTCATCGTCGCGGTCAGCCGCTCGGTGCTCGGCCAGACGGTCACGATCGGCGAGGTCTGGCGCACGTACCGCGGCCGGGTCGGCCTGGTCGTGCTGTTCACCATCCTCGTCGCGCTCGCGACGTCCGTGATCCTCGGCGCGTTCGTCGCGGTCATCGTCCTCGTGGGGACCAACGACGCCGAGATCCTCGCGGTCGTGATCGCCCTGGTGGGCTCGCTGCTGATCGTCGTGGCGAGCTTCTGGCTCCTCGTGCGCACGCTCCTGATCCCCGCGGCGATCATGCTCGAGGGCGCCGGCTTCGGCTCCGCGATCGTGCGCGGGTGGAAGCTGACGCGCGGGAGCTACTGGCGCCTGCTCGGGATCTACCTGCTCACGTCCGTCATCGTGAACATCGTCAGCGCGATCATCACCGTCCCGGCCACCGCCATCGCCACCTTCATCACCCAGGGCGAGACCACCTCGTTCGGCTACCTGGTCATCCTGGGCGTCTCGAACATCGTCGCGCTCACCCTGACGACGGTGTTCACCGCCGCCGTCATCGCCCTGCTGTACATCGACGTGCGCATGCGCCGCGAAGGCCTCGACGTCGAGCTGGCTCGCGCGGCGGGTGAGCCCCGAGCGTGAGAGGTCCGGGCCGCCTGCTCCTTGACGTGCCGGTGACGCCGGACGCGCCGACGGCGCGCCGCTGGGCGACGCAGGAGCTGGCCGACCCCGTGTACCGGCAGGGCCGGAGCCTGCTCGACCGGTTCATCGACTGGTTCGTGTCACTGTTCGACGGCGTCGAGGTACCGGGCCTGGGCCTGCCCGCGGGAGTCGTCGCCGCGCTGGTGGTGCTCGCCGTGCTGATCGTCGTCGCCGTGGCGTTCTGGGTGGCCGGCCCGGTCCGCCTGGCCCGCCGGGCGGCGTCGTCGGCCGTCGTGCTCGGCGCCGACGCGCGCAGCGCCGCCGACCTGCGCGCCGCGGCCGATGCCCAGGCGGCGCGGGGCGACTGGCCCGCCGCGGTGCTCGAGCGGTTCCGGGCCATCGTGCGCGGGCTCGAGGAGCGCGCGCTGCTCGACGAGCGGCCCGGCCGGACCGCGCACGAGGCGGCGCTCACGGCGGGCGCCGTCCTGCCGGCGCACGCGGGCGACCTGGCGCGCGCGAGCCGGCTGTTCGACGACGTCTTCTACGGCAAGGCCGCGGCGAGCCCGGCCGACGACGCGTGGCTGCGCGGCCTGGACGCCGCCGCGGCCGGCACCCGGCCCGCCGCGCCCGCCGCCCGACCGCTGGTCGACGCGCCGTGACCGTGCCCGTGCCGCCGGCCGGCAGCGCCGCGCCCGCGCTTGCGCCCGCACTGATCCCGGCGAGCTCACCCGGCGCGGACCCGGCCGTGCGCGCGCAGCCGCGGCGCGCCGTCGTCGGGGACGGCACGACCGCCCGGACCCGCGCGCGGGGACGCTGGCGCCGGTGGCGCTGGCCGCTCGCCCTGGCGAGCCTCGTCGCGATCGTCGCCGTCGCCGCGGCCCTGCCGCAGCCCGTCACCTCGAGCGTGGCCCTCGCCCCCGACAACCCCGCGGGGACCGGCGCCCGCGCGGTCGCCCAGATCCTCGGCCGCCAGGGCGTCGAGATCCGCTACGTCCGGACCTCGGGCGAGGCCGTGCAGGCCGCCGTCGCCGGCAGCACGCTGCTCGTGACCGGCAGCGCGCTCCTCGGCGACGACCAGGTCGAGGCGATCGCCGCGACCGAGGCGGACCTCGTCCTGCTCGACCCCGACGCGTACCTGCTCGACGCGGTGACGACCGCCGGCGAGGTCGCCGACGTCGCCCCGGCCGCGGGCTCGTCCGTGCGCCAGGCCGAGTGCGCCGACGACGACGCCGCGACCGCGGGCTCGATCCGCACCGGCGGCGCGGGGTACCTCGCGCGCACCCCCGACGCGGTCGTCTGCTTCCCTGCGGTTGCCGGCGGGGCGGGCGCCTACCTCGCCGTCGACGACGGCGCGCGCCGCGTCGTCGCCCTCGGCGACCGGTCGATCCTGACGAACGACGCCCTCACGGCCGAGGGGAACGCCGCGCTGGCGCTCCGCGTGCTCGGCCGCCACGAGGCCCTGACCTGGTACGTGCCGTCGTCGACGGACTTCGGCACCGAGGCCGCCGGGCCGGGCACGAGCGACCTGCTGCCGCCGTGGGCCCCGGTCGTCGGGCTCCAGCTGCTGCTCGTCGCCGCGGTCGCCGCGGTGTGGCGGGGCCGCCGGCTGGGGCGGCTCGTCACCGAGCCGCTGCCCGTCATCGTCCGCGCCGCCGAGACGACCCGCGGGCGCGGGCGGCTCTATCGCCGCTCGCGCGTGTACGGGCACGCGGCGGCGGCCCTGCGCGCCGGCACCGCGTCCCGCGCGGCGGCGCGCGTCGGCCTGCCCCGGACGGCGGGGGCGCATGCTGTGATCGACGCGCTCGCCGCGGCGACGGGGCGGCGCACCGACGACGTGGCGGCGCTGCTGTACGGACCACCACCGACCGACGACGCCGGGCTGGAGCTGCTGGCCCGGCGGCTGGACGACCTGGAGAGCGAGGTTCACCACCTGTGACCGAGGCATACCCCGAGGCACCGCCAACCGACCCGAGCGGTGCGGAGCCCGTCACTGACTCCGGGCCCCCCGCGGACTCTGTTCCCCGCACGGACTCTGTTCCCCCCACGGACTCTGTTCCCCGCCCGGACCCTGTTCCGCCCGAGACAGACCTGCGCGACGCCCTCGGCGCTGTGCGTGCCGAGGTCGCCAAGGCGGTCGTCGGGCAGGACGCCGCCGTGACCGGGCTGGTCATCGCCCTGCTGTGCCGCGGCCACGTGCTGCTCGAGGGCGTCCCGGGCGTGGCCAAGACGCTGCTCGTGCGCTCGCTGGCCGCCGCGCTCGACCTCGACACCAAGCGCGTGCAGTTCACGCCCGACCTCATGCCGGGCGACGTGACCGGCTCGCTGGTCTACGACGCGCGCACGGCCGAGTTCTCCTTCCGCAAGGGGCCGGTCTTCACGAACCTGCTGCTGGCGGACGAGATCAACCGCACGCCCCCCAAGACGCAGGCCTCGCTGCTCGAGGCGATGGAGGAGCGGCAGGTGAGCGTCGACGGCACGCCGCGCCCGCTGCCCGACCCGTTCCTGGTCATCGCGACGCAGAATCCCGTCGAGTACGAGGGCACCTACTCCCTGCCGGAGGCGCAGCTCGACCGGTTCCTGCTCAAGCTGGTGCTGCCGATGCCGGAGCGCGACCAGGAGATCGAGGTGCTGGCCCGGCACGCGGCCGGCTTCGACCCCCGCAACCTGCGCGCCGCCGGCATCCGGCCGGTCGCGGGCATCGAGGTGCTGGCCCGGGCGCGCGCCGAAGTCGCGCGCGTGCAGGTCTCGCGCGAGGTGCTCGGGTACGCCGTCGACGTCTGCCGCGCGACCCGGCTCTCGCCGTCGCTGTCCCTCGGCGTCTCCCCCCGCGGCGCGACGGCGCTGCTCGCGACCGCACGGGCGTGGGCGTGGCTCGTGGGCCGCGCCTACGTCACGCCCGACGACGTCAAGGCGCTCGCGCACCCCACGCTGCGCCACCGGGTGCAGCTGCGCGCCGAGGCCGAGCTCGAGGGAGTCACGGCCGAGAGCGTGCTGGACACCGTGCTCGCCGCGGTCCCGGTCCCCCGCTGACGCCGATGCCCTCTCAGCTGTCATTCCCGGCGGGCCGGGCCGGGGGGCCGATCCCGTGGCGGTGACCTGGCGCGCGGTCGTCCTGGCGGCGCTCGGGCTCGTGCCGGTCGCGCTCGTGCCGGTTCCCGGCACGGTCCTGCTCTGGGCGCTCGCCGTCGTGGCGGCCTGCGCGCTCGACGCGCGACTCGCGGCGTCACCCCGGTCGGTCGCCGTGGCGCGCGACGTGCCGGGCTCGGTGCGGCTGACGGAGCAGGCGCGGTCGGTGCTCACGCTGACCAACCTGTCGGACCGGCGGCTGCGCGCCCTCGTGCGGGACGCGTGGCAGCCGTCGGCCGGGGCGCGGGGCAACCGGCACCCGCTCGACCTGCCGCCCGGGGAGTCCCGCCGCCTGACCACCGTCCTCGTGCCGACCCGGCGCGGGGACCGTCTCGCCGACCGCGTGACGATCCGTTCGTTCGGGCCGCTCGGCCTCGCGGCGCGGCAGGCGTCGATGGACGTGCCCGCGCGCCTGCGCGTGCTGCCCGAGTTCGCCTCGCGGCGCCACCTGCCGAGCCGGCTCGCGCGGCTGCGCGAGCTGGACGGCCTGGCCGCGGTCCAGGTGCGCGGCCAGGGCACGGAGTTCGACTCGCTGCGCGAGTACGTCATCGGCGACGACGTCCGCTCGATCGACTGGCGCGCGACCGCCCGCCGCTCCGAGGTCGTGGTGCGCACCTGGCGGCCCGAGCGCGACCGCCGGGTGCTGATGGTGCTCGACACGTCCCGGACCGCCGCCGCCCGGGTCGGCGACGCGCCGCGGCTCGATGCGTCGATCGAGTCGGTGCTCCTGCTGGGCGCGCTCGCCGCGCGGGCCGGCGACCGCGTCGAGCTGGTCGCGTACGACCGCCGGCTGCGCGCGCGCGTCGCCGGCGCGAGCGGCACGCAGCTGATGCCGGCGCTCGCCGACGCGCTGGCGCCGCTCGAGCCGGCGCTCGTCGAGACCGACTGGCCCGGCGTCGTCGGGCTGGTCCGCGAGCGCCTGTCCCAGCGCTCGCTCGTCGTGCTGCTGTCCTCGCTCGAACCGGCCGCGGTCGAGTCGGGGCTGCTCGGCGTCGTCGGCCAGCTCACGGCCGGGCACCAGGTCGTGCTGGCGTCGGTGCGCGACCCCGAGGTCGCGGAGCTGCTCACCGGCCGGGACGGGGCGGCCGCCGTGTTCGACGCCGCCGCCGCCGAGCGCGGCGAGCTCGAGCGAGCCGCCGTCGCCGTGCGGCTGCGCCGCCGCGGCGTCGAGGTCGTCGACGCGCTCCCCGGCGACCTCGCCCCCCAGCTCGCCGACCGGTACCTCGCGCTCAAGGCCACGGGCCGGCTGTGAGCTCCGGCCGGCGCCGGGGCTGAGCGCCGTGACCCGCGCGGCCGGTCCCCCTCTGAGCCCGGCCGCCCTCGGCCGCGCGACGCTCGCCCGCCAGCACCTGCTCGCGCGCACCGACCTGGGGGTGCCGGCCCTGCTCGAGCACCTGATCGGGCTGCAGGCGCAGGCGCCGTGGGCGCCCTACGCCGGGCTGTGGACGCGGCTCGCGGGCTTCGCGCACGCCGACCTGGCCGACCGCCTCGTGGACCGGACCGCGGCGCGCATCGTCGTGATGCGGGGCACGATCCACCTGCTCACCGCCGACGACGCGCTCGCGCTGCCGGTCCTGCTCGAGCCGCTGCTCGCGGACGCGGTGCGCGTGAACGCGACGTACCGCCGCGCGCTCGAGGGCGTCGACCTCGCGGCGGTCGCCGCCGCCGCGCGCGAGCTGCTCGAGGAGCACCCGCTCGCCCCGGCCGAGCTCGGCGCCCGGCTCGCGGCCGGCTGGCCGGGCACCGACGGCGCGGCGCTCGCGCAGGCCGCCCGCGCGCTGCTCCCCCTCGTCCAGGTGCCGCCGCGCGCCGTGTGGGGCCGGACCGGCCCCGCCGTGTGGACGACGACGCGCGCCTGGCTCCAGCGCGAGCCGCCCGACCTCGCCGCACCCGGCGCCCGCGAGGAGGCGCTCGACGCCCTCGTGCTGCGCTACCTGGCGGCGTACGGTCCGGCCAGCGTCGCCGACGCCCAGCGGTGGAGCGGGCTGACGCGCCTGGCCCCCGCGCTCGAGCGGCTGCGCCCGCGCCTGGTGACGTTCCGCTCGGAGCCGGGCCCGGGCGCGCGGTCGGGGCGGGAGCTGTTCGACCTGCCCGACGCCCCGCGGCCCGACCCGGGCACACCGGCGCCGGTCCGCTTCCTGCCGGAGTTCGACGGCCTGACCGTCGCGCACGCCGACCGCACCCGCCTCGTGAGCGAGCCGGACCGCCGTCGGCTGTGGCGTGCGAACGGGGCCGTGCCGGGAACGCTCCTGGTCGGCGGCGTCGTCGCGGGCGCGTGGACGACGCGGCGCGCGGGCCGGGACGCCACGCTCGTCGTCGAGCCGTTCGCGACTCTCGCGCGGGCGGACCGGGCCGCCGTGGAGGCGGAGGGCGCCGCGCTGGTCGAGTTCATGGCCGACACCGCGCAGACCCGCCGCGTGGAGGTCCTGCCGGCCGACGGCTAGGGCGCTGATCGGCGCCAGCTCCCCCGCGGCCTACCCCGCGACCGGCAGCACGTGACCGGCGCGGTCGGCGTCGAGGTCGCCGGTCTCGCCCGCGGCGACGGCCCGCCGCCCGAGCACGATCGTGTAGGTCCAGAAGCCGGCCAGGGCCAGCACACCCACCGTGAGCTTGACCGCCCACGGCAGGCTCGAGCCCGTGAGGAAGCCCTCGATCAAACCCGAGACCGCGAGCACGCCGACGAGGCCGATCGCGACGGTGAACAGCGCGCGGCCCTCCTCGGCCAGCGCCTGCAGGCGCGGGCGCGGGCCGGGGTCCACCCAGGTCCAGAAGATCCGCAGCCCCGCCGCGCCCGCGACGAACACCGCGGTCAGCTCGAGCAGGCCGTGCGGGGCGATCAGAGACAGGAACACGTCGAGCCGGCCGTGCGTGGCCATGAGGCCGCCGATGGCCCCGACCGAGACCGCGTTGCTGACCAGCACGAGGACGGGCCAGATGCCGGTGATGCCGAGGCCGACGCACTGGGCGGCGATCCACGCGTTGTTGGTCCACACCATCGCGGCGAACCCGGCGGACGGGTCGTAGTACTGCTCGAACGCGTTGTTGACGTACTCGTCCTGCTGGCTCGGGGTCATCAGCGCGGCGAGGGCGCCGGGCTCGGTCGCGACCCACCAGCCCGCGATCAGCGCCAGCACGACGCAGCTGGCCGTCACCGCGACCGTCCACCAGCGGATGCGGTACAGCGCGGCGGGCAGCGACGCCCCCACGAAGTGCGTGACGTCCCGCAGCGCCGGCTCGTGCGAGCCGGCGATCGCGGTGCGGGCCCGGCCAAGCAGGTCGGACAGGCGCGAGACCGTCGCCGGGTCGGGCGCGGTGGAGCGCACGGTCGACAGATCGGTCGCGACGGACTGGTACAGGCGAACGAGCTCGTCGGCCTCGCAGCCCGTCAGCCGGCGTCGCCGGGTGAGCTCGCGCAGGCGCGCCCACTGCGGGCCGCGCACGGCGGAGAACGCGTCGAGGTCCACGCCCGCTACCCTGCCACAGCACGGGTGCGCCGGTCGGCGTCCCGCGCGCAACTGGGTGGCCCGCTCGCGGGCACCACCCGGTGCCGGCGGACCGACGAGAGGCGCAGCGATGAGCGACGGGATCCTCACGGGCGAGGGCGTGCTGCTCGACGCGCGCCCGGCCGCGTTTGCCACGCGCATGCTCGCCGCCCTGCTCGACCTCGTCGTCGTCGTCGTGGTCGCCCTCATCCTGACCACCGCCGTCGGCGCGCTGGGCACGGGCCTGAGCGACGCCGCCGCGAGCGCGGTCGCGATCGCCGCCGTCGTCCTCCTCCTCGTGGTCCTCCCGACGACCGTCGAGACGCTGACCCGCGGCCGATCGCTCGGCAAGCTCGCCGCGGGCATCCGCATCGTGCGCGACGACGGCGGCCCGGTCCGGCTGCGGCACGCGCTCGTGCGGGCGCTGACCGGGGTGGGCGAGCTCTGGCTGAGCCTCGGTTCGATCGCGCTCATCACCTCGATGCTCAACTCCCGCGGCAAGCGCGTGGGCGACATCGTCGCCGGCACCTACGCGGTCCGCGTCCGGGGGGCCCAGCGCGCGCTCGCGCCGCTCGCGATGCCCTACCAGCTCGCGGGCTGGGCGCACACGGCCGACATGCGCCGGCTGCCCGACGGCGCCGCGCTCGCCGCCCGGCAGTTTCTCGGCCGGGCCGCGTCGCTGCACCCCGCCTCGCGCGTGCGGCTCGGCAGCGACCTCACCCGGCAGTTCGAGCGGCACGTCGCGCCGCCCCCGCCGCCCGGCACGCACCCGGAGGCATTCCTCGCGGCCGTGCTGACGGAGCGCCGCGACCGGGAGTTCGCCGCCGCGAGCCGCGCGGGCGTGCTCGCCGACGCCGAGGCCGCCGTCGTGCGCCGCCTCCCGCACGCGATCCCCGACCCGGACGAGTAGCCCGACCGGCCTGCGACCGGCCGATCGCCAGCCCGTGACCGGCCGTCAGCGGCCGGTCGCGGAGAAGTGCTGGTAGTCCTTCGCGCCGCGCCACGTGCCGCCCCAGCCCCAGCCGGCGGCGGCGAAGGCGCGCACGACGGCGTCACCCGGGTGCACGACGCCCGGCGCCTGCGGGCGGTCGGCGAACGGCGCCCCGGCGGGCGG
Source organism: Pengzhenrongella sicca (assembly GCF_017569225.1). GTDB lineage: Bacteria > Actinomycetota > Actinomycetes > Actinomycetales > Cellulomonadaceae > Pengzhenrongella > Pengzhenrongella sicca. Next base: position 1,024,983 of record NZ_CP071868.1, on the reverse strand, counting down.
GAACACGCCCGCGCCGCTCACGTACGGGTTCTCGACCGGGTTGAGGTCGATCGCCCGCCCGTAGGCGTGCTCGCTCCACGACGACGTTCCCGCCACGGCGCGGCAGTTGAACGCCGACGTGTTGTCGGCGGCCATCGACGCGTCGTCGTCGGCGTCGAAGTCGTCGACGAGCCGCATCGAGCGGATCGGGTAGCCCGCCTCGAACAGGGCGCGGAACACACCCGTCACGGCCTCGACGGCGTCGGCATGCACGACCAGCTCGCCGGTGACCACCTCGCCGCCGAACCCGCGATGGGTCAGCGTGAGGTAGCGCAGCTCCTCGAGCGGCACCGGGCACCCGGCCCGCCACGACGGCGCCATCCGCGCGGCGAGCTCCGGGCCGATCGGCGCCGACGTCGCGGCGAACGCCGGCTCGGGCGGCTGGACCGGCTCAGCCGGCGCCGGCGCGGGAGCGCCGTCCGGGGGCGGGGCGGGGGCGAGAGCCGGGTCCGCCGTCGGGCTCGGGGCGGGCGTCGGCGTCTGCGTCGGGCTCGGGGCCCGAGTGGGCGCGGGCGCGACGGTCGACGCGGCGCTCGACCGCGGCGTCGGCGCCGGCTCGCCCGGTCCTGGCGCGACGCAGCCGGCCAGCAGCAGCGCCCCCGCGAGGGCGCCGGCCGGGCCGGCCGGGCGTCGAGTCCTCATCCCAGCAGTATCACCGGTGTCAGCAGTGTCAGCGGCGTGCGACGAGCAGGTGGTGCGGGTGCATCCGCCCGCGGTCGAGGCGCCGCGCCGTCGTGGTGAGCCCGAGCTCGCCGAGCCAGCCTGCCATCACGGCCGGCGGGACGAACTCCAGCGACGAGCCGGCCGTGATGCGCAGCACCCGGACCGACACCGTCTCCTGCCAGGTGTTCCACCGGACCTTCCACCGCGGTCGCGTGCCCATCTCCTTGATGACGAGGATGCCGCCGGGGGCGAGGGTCCGCGCGGCGGCCGCGAGCAACCGCCGCTGCTCGCTCGCCGGGAGCAGGTACAGCATGTCCACGATCGCCACCGCGTCCCACGGCCCGGCCGGGACCTCCCCCGAGGCGCCGACCGCGAAGCTCAGCCGGCCCTCGATCGCGGCCGCCTGCGCGTGCCGGATCTTCGCCGCGTCGATGTCGACGCCGACGACGGTGCGGCCGGGCTCGCTCAGGGCGCAGTAGGCCGCGAACAGGCCGTGCCCGCAGCCGATCTCGAGGATGCGTCCCGTCGGCGGCAGGGCGGCCGCCGCCGGCGCGAACGGGGCGCTCCACCAGCGACCGTGCACGTGCACGCGGACGCCGAGGGGTTCGCGCGCGTACAGCGCCAGCGCCTCGCGGCCGGCGCTGACGGGCCGCCGCCGGCTCACGAGCGGGCCGCCACGAGGTCCGCGAAGCCGCCGAGCCGGTAGCCGCGGTCCTCGACCAGCGTGCGCGCCCGCGGGTCCGTGAGCATCTCGAGCTCCTCGGACCAGTGGTAGCCCCAGCCGAACCGTCGCAGGTCGGGGTCGCCCGGCTCGCCCGGGTGGGCGTTGATCTCGGCGGTCGGCCGCCCGCGCCGGGCGAGCCCGTCGAGCGCCCGGCCCATCGCGGCGAGGTCGAGGAATCCGGCCTCGTCGAGCCCGGCGTAGTCGGTCGTGGTCGCCAGGCCCGCGCCTCGCAGGCGGCGCGCGAGGAGGCCGCGCAGGACGGCGACGCCCGCACCCACGACGCCGCGGCGTCGGCTGCCGGGAAGCCGGACCGCCGGGATCGAGTGCTCCACGGCGAGCTCGGTGACCACCCGGGCGACGACGGGCCACAGGTGCGTGTGCTGGTGGGTGTCCACGTGGGTCACCGGCACCCCGACGCCGAGCACCCGCTCGAGCTGCGCGCCGAGCTCGCGGCGGACGTCGTCCGGGTCGATGCGGCCGGCGAGGCCGCGGGCCACGACCGTGCGGTAGGACCGCGGGAACTCGCCGCGGGAGTTCACGAGCGTGGGCACCTCCCGGGCCGACAGCAGCGGCGGGTCCTCGCCGACGAGCGCCAGGTGCGCCCCGAGCTCGAGCGTCGGGGTGTCACGGACCATGGTCGCCGCGGCGTCGAAGGCGCGGCCGACGGCGAGCAGGGTCGTCGCGGTGACGATCCCCTCGAGGTGTGCGCGGCGGATCGCCCGGCCGACGCCGGCGGTGAGGCCGAGGTCGTCCGCCGTGACGATGAGCAGGTGGCTCACCGAGCGTCCGGCGTCACGGACCGCAGGTCGCCGCGCAGCGCCCACATCTCCCGGAGCATCGTGCGGATCACGCCGATCGAGGACAGCGTCGAGACGCCGCGCGTGCGGGGGAAGTAGTCGACCCCGATCTGGACGACCTGGAAGCCCGAGCGCTGGGCGCGGATGATCAGCTCGGCGTCGATGAACGAGCCCTCGCTCGCGAGGTGCACGCGATCGAGGACCTCGCGCCGGCAGAGCTTGAACGCGAAGTTGATGTCGCGCAGGCGGGTACCGAACATGGTGTGGATCAGACCGTTGTACACCCACGAGTACACCGCGCGCCGCGGGCCCTCGCCCGTGCGGTCGAGGCGGTACGCGCTGACGATGTCGGCCTCGTAGGTGCGCAGCACCCGGACCGCCCGGACCAGCTCGATCATCTCGAACGGCAGGTCCGCATCGGTGTAGAGCACGAGGTCGCCCTTGGCCGCCTCGAACCCGCTCTTGATGGACCCGCCGAGCTTGCGGTTGACCGGGTGGTGGACGACCCGCACGCGCGAGTCGGCCGCCGCGAGCGCGTCGGCGAGCTCGCCCGTGCGGTCGGTCGACGCGTCGTCGACCACGATGATCTCGTAGTCGCCGATCTCGTTCTCGGCCACGAGTCGGTCGCAAGTCTCCTGCGCCGCGCGCACGGCCTTGTGGATGTACTGCTCCTCGTTCCACATCGGGAAGAAGATCGACAGCATCCCGAAGTGCTCCACACTCAGTTCGTTGGTCACGAGACCTCGATCCCCCGTCCGTAGAAGGTCGCGATCGCGAGGAGCGCGATCGCGCACACCACGAGCGCGACGGGACGGACCCACCGACGCTCGGTCGTCGCGAGGAAGTCGCCCGCGGCGGCGAGCACCGGGAACGCGACGAGCACGTACCGCCCGGTGCCCATGAAGTCGTCCGTGCCGATGATCGGGATCAGCAGCACCACGCCGGCGTAGGCGGCGTACCCGTACCCGAAGCGGCGCCAGACCCGGCGCATCAGCAGCACCGCGAGCAGGCACACCACCGCCTGGACCGTCAGGAGGCGCCCGGTGGTCAACGGCGCCTCGATGAGCCCACGCAGGTAGGAGATCTTGAACCACGTGTGCGGCCCCACCCCCTGGTCCCAGCCCGGCGCGGACTCGACCTCGACGAACGCGAGCGGGTTGCCGAACTCGATCCAGAGGTACAGCGCCCAGCTGCCCAGGCCGGCGGCGGACACCAGCACGCCCGCCTCCCGCCAGCGGACGCTCGTCGTGGCGCGCACGACCTCGCGCCAGCCCGGGCGCGGCGCCTGCCCAAGCTCGGCGACGCCGTCGACGACGGCCCGCTCGGCGAGCCGGTCCTGGGCGCGCAGCTCGAGCATCCGCACCACCAGACCGATGATCACGGCGACGCCGACCGGTCGGCCCGCCGTCGCGAGCGCCCCGACCAGCCCGGCGAGCCAGTACATCCGCCGTTCGAGGAGCAGGAAGGCCCCGATGGCGTTGAGCAGGAACAGGGAGTCGGCATACATCGCGCCGTACAGGTAGAGCGCGAACGGGTACAGCATCAGGACCGCGATCGCGGTGAGCGCGCTCGCGCGCGGCAGCCGCTGCCACACCCACGCGCCGAAGAGCACGACCGCGGCCGCCCCCGACGCGACGCCGATCAGCGAGCCCGCCAACTGGTAGTCCCGCAGCAGCGCGCCGAGGCCGCGGACCGCGAGCGGGTACGTCGGGAAGAAGGCGATCGACGACTGCTGGCCGGGGACGTAGTCGTACCCGCCGGTGACGATGCCGTAGTACCAGCCGGAGTCGTACTGGAACCAGCCGTCGAGCCAGTCGGGGCCCTGCAGGTATGGCACGGCGCGCGGCACCGAGCGCGAGGCGAGGCCGACGACGGCGCTCAGGACCGCCGCGACGAGCGCGAACGCCCCGAGCACGGGCCAGAGGGGGAAGTTCGCCGTCGCGAACGCCGGAAGCGCAGTACTGCGATCGCCTGCGATCTTTGCAGGCTCTCGTGGCACTACCGTTCGCATGGATCCCCCAGGCAGCCTTGGGCAGGGCGCCCCGGGCATCCGGGCCTATCCTACCGGCGTGCGGCCGGATCCACATGCAGTTCACAGCATCTTCGAGGGAGTTTCAGGTGTCGCTCGCGCTCGTCGGTGTCGCCGCAGCCGCGTGCTGCTCCGGGGCAGCCACCATCTTGCAGGCGCGGGCCGCGCGCGACGAGCCTGCGGGTACCGGCCTCGACGCGGGGCTGCTCGTCCGGCTGCTGCGGCGCCCGACGTATCTCGGCGCCCTGACCCTCGTCGCCGCGGGGTTCGCGCTGTCGTTCCTCGCGCTGCGGACCCTGCCGCTGTTCGTCGTCCAGGCGGGCAGGGCCTCTAGCCTCGCCGTGGCCGCCGTGCTGGCCGCTCTGGTGCTGCGCGCCCGGCTCAGCCGGATCGAGGTCGGGGCGGTCGTCGCCGTCGGCGGCGGGGTCCTGCTGCTCGGGCTGGCCGCCGGACCCAGCCGGACCGGCGAGGTCCCGGCGGGCACCCGGATCGGGCTGCTCATCGCGCTCGTGGCGATCGCCGCGGCCGCGGCGGCCGTGGGGCGGCGCGGCGCCCGGGCGCACGCCGGCGTCGCGCTCGGGGCGCTCGCCGGGGCGGCGTTCGCGATCCTTGCGCTCGGCGCGCGCATCCTGCGCAGCACCAACCCGGCCGCCCTGGTGGCCGACCCCGCGGCGTGGGCGATCGCGGGCGGCGGGGCCCTCGGCCTGCTGCTGACCGCGACCGCGCTGCAGCGCACCTCGGTCGTCGGGGCGACCGCGCCGATGGTCGCGATCGAGACGGTCCTCGGGTCGGCGCTCGGCATGCTGCTGTGCGGCGACCGGCCCGCGGCGGGCACCGGGCTCGCCTCGGCGCTCGGGTTCGCGCTGGTCCTGGCGGGCGCGCTGAGCCTGACCCGGTTCGCCGCCCCGGCGGCCGCGAACGCCGACCCGGCGACGGGGCCGGCGCCTCAGTAGCGGTAGTGGTCCGGCTTGTAGGGGCCTGCCGGGTCGACGCCGAGGTACTCCGCCTGCGTCTTCGTCAGCTCGGTCAGCTGGACGCCGAGCGCGGCGAGGTGCAGGCGCGCGACCTTCTCGTCGAGCACCTTCGGCAGCCGGTGCACGCCGGTCGGGTACTCCGCGCGCCGAGTGAACAGCTCGATCTGCGCGATGACCTGATTGGTAAACGACGTGCTCATCACGAAGCTCGGGTGGCCGGTGGCGTTGCCGAGGTTGAGCAGCCGGCCCTCGCTCAGCAGGATGACCGAGTGCCCGTCGGGGAACGTCCACTCGTGCACCTGCGGCTTGATCTCGACCCGGACGACGCCCGGAGTCGCGGCGAGGCCCGCGATGTCGATCTCGTTGTCGAAGTGCCCGATGTTGCCGACGATCGCCTTGTCCTTCATCGCCGCGAGGTGCACTGCCGTCACGACGTCGCGGTTTCCCGTCGTCGTGATCACGAAGTCGGCCGCGCCGACGACGTCGTCCACGCGCGCGACCTCGTACCCGTCCATCACGGCCTGCAGCGCGCAGATCGGGTCGACCTCGCTGATCACGACCCGCGCGCCCTGCCCGCGCAGCGCCTCGGCGGCGCCCTTGCCGACGTCGCCGTACCCCGCCACCAGCGCGACCTTGCCGCCCATGAGGGTGTCGGTGGCGCGGTTCAGCCCGTCGGGGAGCGAGTGCCGGATGCCGTACTTGTTGTCGAACTTGCTCTTGGTCACCGAGTCGTTGACGTTGATCGCGGGGAACAGCAGCTGGCCGGCCTCGGCCAGCTGGTAGAGCCGGTGCACGCCCGTCGTGGTCTCCTCGGTGACCCCGACGATCTCCGCGGCGATCGCCGTCCAGCGGCCGGCGTCCGCGGCCAGCGAGCGGCGCAGCACCGCGAGCACGACGTTGGCCTCCTCGGCGTAGCCGGGCTCGCCGGGTGCGATGTCGGACGGCACCGCGCCGGCGGCCTCGACCTCGACGCCCCGGTGCACGAGCAGGGTCGCGTCGCCGCCGTCGTCGAGGATCATGTTCGGCCGCACATCGCCCGGCCACGCGAGGATCTGCTCGGTGCACTCCCAGTACTCGGCGAGCGTCTCGCCCTTCCACGCGAAGACCGGCACGCCCGTCGGCGCGGCCGGCGTCCCGTCGGGCCCGACCGCGACGGCGGCGGCGGCCTCGTCCTGGGTCGAGAAGATGTTGCACGACGCCCAGCGGACGTCGGCGCCCAACGCCGTGAGGGTCTCGATCAGCACTGCGGTCTGGACCGTCATGTGGATGGACCCCGCGATGCGCGCACCCGCGAGCGGCTGCGCCGCACCGTACTCGGCCCGCAACGCCATCAGACCGGGCATCTCGTGCTCGGCGAGCCGGATCTGATGCCGGCCAGCGACCGCGAGGGAGAGGTCGCGCACCTTGTACCGGCCGGGCGATTCGTCGAACGTCACGGTGGTCATCTCACTCCGCAGGCTGCATCGAAACGGACACCGGTCACGCTACCGATCGACCCGGGCACCGCGCGCGCCGATCCCGTCCGTCCGCGCGGAGCATGCGACGGGCGGGACCCGAGCGAACCGCCAGCGCATCCCACCAACCCCGCCAGTACCACCGGCCACATGCTCCGCGCGGACGGTGCCCCCGCCAGGCCCACCACCGCGGGACACCGGACCGCAGCGACGCGCCTGTGACAGGAGTGACGACTGATGCGGACGTGACACCCCACGCGCCCCCGCAGCAACTCCAGCACCAAGCGCGTCGCTGCGGTCCGCCACAACCCCCTCCAGTTCGTCACCGGCGCCGCGGCACGCGCCCACGCGCCCCTCCCCGGTGGTCGGCAACCCGTCCGCGCGCTCAGCAACCCTCCGGCAGTCAGCAACCCTCCGGCAGTCAGCAACCCTCCAGCAGTCAGCAACCCTCCGGCAGTCAGCACCCGTCCAGCCGTCCGCATCCGCCAGGCGGTCAGCACCCGTCCGCGCGGAGCATGGGACGGGCGGGACCCGAGTGAACCGCCAGCGCATCCCACCAACCCCGCCAGCACCACCGGCCACATGCTCCGCGCGGACGGTGCCCCCCGCCAGGCCCGCGTCCGCCCCACACTGGACCGGCCCGCCGGTTCGGCCGCCCGCGCGCGGCTGCGAGAATTCGCACCGTGACCGCAACCCTGGTGGCCCGCGGCGTGAGCGCCGCCCATGCCGACCGCACGCTCTTCGCCGACCTCGCCGTCACCGTCGCCCCCGGTGACGTGGTCGGCCTCGTCGGGGCCAACGGCGCGGGCAAGTCCACGCTGCTGCGCATCCTCGCCGGGCTCGACGCGCCGGCGACCGGCAGCGTCTCGCTCTCCCCCGCCGACGCCACGATCGGCTGGCTCCCGCAGGAGGTTGAGCGACGCGTCGGCGAGACCGTCGCGGGGCACCTCGAGCGCCGCACCGGCGTCGCGGCCGCACAGCTCGCGCTCGACGACGCCGCCGCCGGCCTCGGCGAGGCGCGCCCCGGCGCGGACGACGCCTACTCGGCCGCGTTCGACCGTTGGATGGCGCTCGGCGCGGCCGACCTGGACGAACGCACCGGTCAGGTGCTGGCCGACCTCGGGCTGCGGCTCGACCTGACCCACCCGATGACCGGGCTGTCGGGCGGTCAGGCGGCGCGCGTCGGCCTGGCGGCGCTGCTGCTCGCGCGCTTCGACGTGCTGTTGCTGGACGAGCCGACCAACGACCTGGACCTCGACGGCCTCGCGCGGCTCGAGGCGTTCGTCCAGGGTCAACGCGCCGGGATCGTCGTCGTCTCGCACGACCGCGAGTTCCTCTCGCGGTGCGTCACGGGCGTGGTCGAGCTCGACCTCGCCCAGCAGCGCGTCGGCGTGTACGGCGGCGGCTACGACGCCTACCTCGACGAGCGCGCGACCGCGCGCCGGCACGCGCGCGAGGACTACGACGAGTACGCCGACAAGCGCGGCGCCCTCGAGGAGCGCGGCAAGATGCAGCGGGGCTGGATGGATCAGGGCGTCAAGGCGGCGGCGCGCAAGCGCAAGGACAACGACAAGATCGGCCGCGGCTTCCGGGTCGAGCAGACCGAGAAGCAGGCCGCCAAGGTCAGCCAGACCGCCCGCATGATCGAGCGCCTCGAGGAGGTCGCCGAGCCACGCAAGGAGTGGGAGCTGCGGTACGAGATCGCGGCCGCACCCCGCGGGAGCGCCGTGGTCGCGACCCTGCGCGACGCCGTCGTGCACCTGGGGCCGTTCACGCTCGGGCCCGTGAACCTCCAGGTGGACGCCGGCGACCGGATCGCCGTGACGGGTGCGAACGGCGCCGGCAAGACGACGTTGCTCGGCGCACTGCTGGGCCGGGTCCCGCTCGCGAGCGGCGCGGCGTCGCTCGGCACGAGCGTCGCGATCGGCGAGGTCGACCAGGCGCGCGCCCTGCTCGACTCGACCCTTCCGCTCGCCGACGCGTTCGAGGCTCAGGTGCCGGCGTGGCCGGCCGCCGAGGTGCGGACGCTGCTCGCCAAGTTCGGCCTCAAGGCGGCGCACGTGCAGCGCCCGGCCCGGTCCCTGTCCCCCGGCGAGCGCACGCGCGCGGCGCTCGCGCTGCTGCAGGCGCGCGGCGTCAACCTGCTCGTGCTCGACGAGCCGAGCAACCATCTCGACCTGCCGGCGATCGAGCAGCTCGAGTCGGCGCTCGCGGGATACACCGGGACCCTGCTGCTCGTCACGCACGACCGCCGGATGCTGGACGCCGTCGCGGTCAACCGGCGCTGGGTCGTGGCCGCGGGGACAGTCCGCGAGGAGTAGCTCAGCCGCATCGGTGCGCCAGACGGGCTCGAAACCGCGTCGGCTCGGCCTCACTATGGTCATACCTCAAAACCAGGTAAAGCCACCGGTCAGGGTCCCTTTATCCGGGTCTGAGCGACGCCCGTGGGCACGATCCGGGCCGAATCCCGTTAGGCGATCTGGCGTCGGCAAGGCATCGTAGGTGTCGAACAGATTTACGATCGGTTGAACCGGGCGACGTGCGACATGCCCCGACAGGCCTCCTTTGGTGCCTGACTCGGCGGCGCGCCGGCCCCGTGAGTGACGTGCACGGCGTTGCACCAGGTGCCCGCCGTCGTCCACCGATCGACCGTCTGCCCGGACCAAGAACTGCCGCCCCGCGATCGCGCGTGGCGCGCTGTGCCGTGCCTCCGAGGGCGCGCGGTCCGGATCGCGAGCTACTGAACGGGGACAGTTGTGACTGCAATCCGCGCCGAAGGCGTGTTCAAGGTGTTCGGTCGACGCCCGCACGAGGCCGTCCGTCGCCTGCGGGACGGCGCCGGCCGCGACGACGTCAAGAGCCTCGGCACGGCCGCCGTCATCGACACGAGCTTCGAGGTCGCCCCCGGCGAGACGTTCGTCGTGATGGGCCTGTCGGGGTCCGGCAAGTCAACCCTGATCCGCATGCTCAACGGGCTGGTCCGCCCGACCGCGGGCAGCATCATGCTCGGCGAGCACGACCTGGCGAAGGTCAGCGCGTCGGAGCTGCGCGACATTCGGCGCAAGCGCGTGAGCATGGTGTTCCAGCACTTCGCGCTCCTGCCGCACCGCACCGTCCTCGACAACGCGGCGTTTCCGCTGGAGATCTCCGGGGTCGACAAGACCGAGCGCCGCCGGCGCGCCGCCGAGGCTCTCGGCCTCGTCGGGCTCGACGGCTGGGAGGACTCCCTGCCGTCGCAGTTGTCCGGCGGGATGCGCCAGCGCGTGGGCCTCGCCCGCGCCCTGGCCGCCGACACCGACGTGCTGCTCATGGACGAGGCCTTCTCCGCACTCGACCCGCTGATCCGCGGCGAGATGCAGGAGCAGCTGCTCGAGCTCCAGCAGACCCTCGGCAAGACCATCATCTTCATTACGCACGACCTCAACGAGGCCATGCACCTCGGGGACCGGATCGCCATGATGCGCGACGGGCGCATCGTCCAGATCGGCACGTCCGAGGAGATCCTGTCCGCGCCGGCCGACGACTACGTCGCGCAGTTCGTCGCCGACGTCGACCGCACCCGGGTCCTGACGGCCGGCTCCGTCATGGTGCGCCCGACCGCCGTCGTCGTCGCCTCCGCCGGACCGCACGTGGCCCTGCGCACGATGCGCGACGCGCAGACCTCGGCGGCGTACGTCGTCGACCGCGACCGCCTGCTGCTCGGCGTCGTGCGCGACCAGGACGTCGTCGCCGCGGTCCGCGCCGGCGGCGGCGCGCTCGTCGACCTGACGCGCGACGAGGTGTCGCCGGTCACGGAGGACGCCCTGCTCGCTGAGCTGTTCGCTCCCGCCGCCGAGACGCCGCTGCCGGTCCCGGTGGTGGACGCCCGCGGCAAGCTCGTCGGCGTGATCCCCCGCGTGACGCTGCTCGAGGCCATGAAGCCGACGGTGGTCGAGCCCGTCGACGCCGTCGACCCCGAGGGCCTGGGCGAGGACCTCGACACCGAGCTCGACGCGCTCGAATCCGAAGCACTCAACCTCTCCAGGACGGGAGACGTCAAATGACCGTCCTCGCAGCTAGCTCCGACCCGCTGTTCCGCCTGCCGCTCGGCGAGTGGGTCGACGGCGCCGTGACCGCGATCACCCACACGTTCGACGGCCTCTTCGACGCGATCAAGTCCGTGCTCGAGGGCGGCTACGACGGGCTCGAGTACGTGCTCGCGGCGCCGCCCGCCTGGGCGGTCGTGCTCGTGCTCGCCGCGCTGGCGTTCTTCCTCAAGGGCTGGCAGCTCGCGGTGACCGCGCTGGTCGGCTTCGCGCTGATCATCGGGGTCGACCAGTGGGAGAACGCGATGGCGACGCTCGCGCTGGTCCTGGTCGCGAGCGTCATCGCGCTCGCCATCGCGGTGCCGCTCGGCATCCTCGCCGCGCGCAACGACAAGGTCTCCGCCGCCCTGCGGCCGGTGCTGGACTTCATGCAGACGATGCCCGCGTTCGTCTACCTGATCCCGACGGTCGTCATCTTCCTCACCGGCGCCGTGCCCGGGATCGTCGCGACGATCGTGTTCGCGATGGCCCCCGGGGTGCGCTTCACCGAGCTCGGCATCCGGCAGGTCGACTCCGAGGTGGTCGAGGCCGGCCACGCGTTCGGCGCGTCGCCGGGCCGCATCCTGCGCCAGATCCAGATCCCGCTCGCACTCCCGACCATCATGGCCGGCATCAACCAGGTGATCATGCTCGCGCTGTCGATGGCCGTCATCTCCGGGATGGTCGGTGCCGACGGGCTCGGCAGCGACGTCCTGTCCGCCCTGTCCCGCGTCGACGTCGCACTCGGCTTCGAGGCCGGCCTCGCCGTCGTGATCCTGGCGATCTACCTCGACCGCATGACGTCGGCGCTCGCCGCCCGCGCGCCGGTCTCCCGCGCGCTGCAGCTCGCCGCCGTCTGACCACGCTGCAGCGCCCCAGCTCGCACCCACCCTTCGCCGTCGGCAGCACGCCACGGCACCTCGAAAGGACACCATGACCGCACACCTGAGCCGCCCCCTGGCCCTGACCGCCTCGGCGGCCGCGCTCGCGCTCCTGCTCGGAGCCTGCGCGAGCGGGGAGGCCGACGCCGCGGACCTCACCCCCGGCGGGGACCAGAAGGACCTCACGATCGCGATCCACAACGGCTGGGACGAGGGCATCGCCGCGTCGTACCTGTGGCAGGCGATCCTCGCGGACGAGGGCTACGAGGTCGAGCTCGAGACGGCCGACCCCGGCATCGTCTACACCGGCATCGCCGGCGGCGACTTCGACGTCAACTTCGACATGTGGCTCCCCGTCACCCACGCCGACTACCTCGAGAAGTACGGCGACGACCTTGAGCAGCTGGGCTCCTGGTACGACGACGCGCGGCTGACCATCGCCGTGAACGAGGACTCGCCGCTGGTGACGATCGCGGATCTCGCGACCCAGGGCGACGTCGTCGACAACCGGCTGGTCGGCATCGAGCCCGGCGCCGGCCTCACGCGCATCACGAAGGACGAGGTCATCCCGACCTACGGCCTCGAGGACCTGGACTTCGTGGAGTCCTCGACCCCGGCGATGCTCGCCGAGCTCAGCGGCGCGATCGACGCCGACCGCAACATCGCGGTCACGCTGTGGCGCCCGCACTGGGCGTACGACGCCTTCCCGCTGCGCGACCTCGAGGACCCCGAGGGCACGCTCGGCGAGGCGGAGAACATCGAGATGGTCGGCCGTACGGGCTTCGGCGAGGACTACCCCGAGCTCGCCTCGTGGCTCGCGCAGTTCACGCTGACCAGTGACGAGCTGTTCACTCTCGAGAACCTGATGTTCAACGAGAACGGCGGCGACGACAACGAGGGCTCGGCCGCGCAGTGGCTCGAGGAGAACCCCGAGTTCGTCACGACCCTGAAGGCAGCGGCCGACAAGGCGTAGCCCGCTCGGCACGACCCGCGAGGCGCACCGTCCGATGTCTGGGCGGTGCGCCTCGCGCGTTCTGCAGAGCACCGTCCGCGCGGAGCATGGTGCGGAAGAGGCGGAAGTGACGGGAACTGGGGCACTTCCAGCCCCTGCCGTCACTCGCGCCACATGCTCCGCGCGGACGGTGGGATCAGCGAGGCGATCCGGGGGCCGCGCAGCGCGTCCGGATCGGTTGCGCGGACCGGAGCGACGCGCGGGTGACGCAGGTGACTCCTGGGGCCGGTGCGACAGCGCATGCGCCCCGCTGGCCACTCCCGTCCCACGCGCGTCGCTACGGTCCGGCCCCGGGAGCCCGATCGGCCGGAGGCGGCCGGTCAGACGGGCTGGGGAGCCCGGTCCGCGCCGGCGATGAGCCCGAGCGCGACGTCCGCGGACCGCGCCGCGGCGTCCTCGACCGCGAGGTGGAACTCGGCGCCGGCGGCCGGGCCGCACAGGTCGGAGATGGCCCGGACGGCGAGGAACGGCACGTCGAACAGGTGGCAGGTGTGGGCGATCGCGGCGGACTCCATGTCGGTCGCGAGCGCGTCCGGGAAGCGCGCCCGGACCTGGTCGACCGAGGTGCCGTCGACGAAGGCGTCGCCCGAGATCACGGGCCCCCGCAGCAGTCGGACGCCGTCGGACGCGCGCGCGGCCGCGACGAGGTCGGGCGCGGGAGCGTAGCTCGGCGGCATGCCCGGAACCTGCCCGAGCGAGTACCCGAACATGCGGGCGTCCGCGCCGCCGTAGACGTAGCTCGTGCCGGCGACGACGTCGCCGACGCGCACGTCGGCGTGCAGGCCCCCGGCCGAGCCCGCGCTGATGACCCGCGCCGGCCGCGACCGGTTCACGGCGAGCGCGGTCGCGATCGCGGCGTTCACGAGCCCGATCCCGCACGTCACGAGCAGCACGTGCGCGGGCCCGAAGGACGACAGCCGGATCGTCGCCTGGCCGAGCGTGCTCGAGCGGCCCAGCGTGTCCGAGCGCTCCTCGAACGGCGCCATCTCCTCGCGCATCGCCGTGATGATGACGGCGTCGACCTCGATCACGCGGTGACCTGGCTCCACTGGGCCCGGTCGGCGAGGAAGGCGATCGCGGCGGCCTGCGCGCCCTCGAGCGTGTGGCTCGCGGCCCAGCCGCACTGCACCTCGTTCGCCGCGGGCACCTCGGTCGCCGTCGACACGTCGACGAGCGTCGCCTCGAGCACGGCCAGGAACTCTTCGTAGGTGTGCTCGCCCTGCATGAGCACGTAGAACCCGGTCTGGCAGCCCATCGGCGAGACGTCGATGACGTCGCCCGAGTGGTTGCGCATGTGCTCGGCCATCATGTGCTCGAGCGAGTGCACCGTGGGCATGGGCAGGCGATCGGTGTTGGGCTGGCAGAACCGGACGTCGTACTTCGTCAGGAGGTCGCCGTGCGGCAGCGTCTTGGTGTCCGCGACGCGCACGAAGGGCGCGGCGACGGTGCGGTGGTCGAGGTTGAAGCTCTCGACGTTCATCCTGGGCTGGGGCACGGCACCGCTCTCTGCTGGGTGGATCCGACGCGTGGTCGAGGTGAACGGATCATCCTACCGCCGCCCCTCGCGGCAGCGCGGGTCACCCCGCGGCCGTGACCGATCGGCGCAGGTCGGGCTCGAGGTAGATGACCGCGGCGAGGCCGGGCACCGCCGCGCGGACCCGTACCTCGGCGGCGTCGATCGCGGCCGCGACCTCGGCGGCCGTCCCGAGCGGTTCGAGCTCGACCTTCGCCGCGACGAGCAGCTCCTCCGGCCCGAGGTGCAACGTGCGCAGGTGGATGACGGAGACGACGCCGCCGCCGACCAGCGCCGCGGCGATGGACTCGACGTTCGCCGGCGTCGCGGACTCCCCGAGCAGCAGCGAGCGCGTCTCGAGCGACAAGATGATCGCGATCACGACGAGGAGCAGCCCGATCGAGGCGGTGCCGGCGGCGTCCCAGCGGCCGTCGTCGGTCACGAGGGTCATCCCGACGCCGCCGAGCGCCAGCACGAGCCCGACGAGCGCGCCGAGGTCCTCGAGCAGCACGACCGGCAGCTCGGGCGCCTTCGCGGTCCGCACGAACGAGGCCCACGACTGCGCGCCGCGCACGTGGTTGGACTCGTGGATCGCGGTCCGGAAGGAGTAGCTCTCCATCCCGATCGCCGCGACGAGCACGACGATCGGCACCCACTTCCACGACTCGATCGGGTGCGGCTCGGCGAACTTGTGCCACGCCTCGTAGAGCGCGAACAGCCCGCCGACGCTGAACAGCACGATCGAGACGATGAACGCGTACAGGTACCGCTCGCGGCCGTACCCGAACGGGTGCTTCGCGTCGGCGGCCTGCCGCGACCGCTTGCCGCCGACCAGGAGCAGGGCCTGGTTCCCCGAGTCGGCCAACGAGTGCACCGACTCCGCGAGCATCGAGCTCGAGCTCGTGAGCAGGAAGGCGATGAACTTCGTGATCGCGATCCCCACGTTCGCCGCCAGGGCAGCGATGATCGCGCGATTGCTTCCGCCCGTCGACATCAGGCGGTCCGGACGGGCCGCGCGTCGTCGACGAGCAGCACCGGGATGCCGTCGCGGACGGGGTAGGCGAGCGGGTTCACCGGGTCGGTCGAGACGAGCTCGGGCTGACCGTCGGGACCCACGCCGTCGACGAGCGTCGCACCCGTTGCGGGGCACCGCAGGATCTCGCGGAGCCAGGGCTCCAGCACGGGTTCCTGCGCGGTCGGTGCGTCGGTCATGTCACTCCTTGTTGGCTGTCTTCGGTGCGTCGCCGGCCCGGACGAGCGCGAGCACATCGTCGCGCACCTTCTCCATGATGTCCTCGTCGGCCGCCTCAACGGTAAGCCGCACGGTCGTGCCGGCCGGCCCCGGCCGCAGGTCGAACCACCAGCGCGGCGCCGCGGCCCAGTGCCGCACGGTCAGGCCGGCGGCCGCGTCACCCCCGTCCGGCGCGTCGACTTGCACCGGCCCCGCGCCCGCCCGCGTGACGTACGCGGCGACCACCCGGGCGCGCGCGGCCGCGACGTCGTCGACCGGGACCTCCATCTCGCCCGACTGCGCGTACGGCTGGTAGACCTCCGCGAACGCCGAGAGCGGGACGCCCCCACTGCCGAGCGTCGCGAGCACGTGCATCGCGGCGAGCAGGCCGGAGTCGGCGAGGTAGAGGTCGCGGAAGGCGTAGTGCAGGCCCGGCGAGGCACCGACGACGGCGCCGCTCGCCGCCATCGCCGCCCGCAGGGACGACCCGCCCCCGCCCGAGCGCACGACGGCGGCGCCAGCGGCCGTGAGCAGGTCCCCGGCGGCCTCGGAGAGCAGCCGATCCAGCACGACCGTCGGCGCCGCGCCCTCGCGCCGCTCGCGCTCGACCTCGCGCAGCCCGACGAGCATCGCGACGACGGCCGCGCTGACGAGGTCGCCGTTCTCATCGACGACGACGACGCGGTCGCCATCGGCGTCGAACGCCAGCCCGAGGTCGGCGCCCCGGGCGACGACCTCGGCGCGCAGGGCGAGCAGGTGGGCGGGGTCGCTCGGGTGCGGCGCCGGGGCGGAGCCGAGGTCGCCGGCGGCCCCGGCCGACAGCACGATGATCTCGAGCGGCAGCGCGGGGAGCCCGACGGCGGTCCCGAGGACCGCGGGGACCGTCAGCGCGGCGACGCCGTGCCCGGCCTCGACGACGACCGTGAGCGGGCGCACGCGCGTGAGGTCGGCCAGCGACCGCAGGAGCTCCGCGTAGCTCGCGAGCGCGGGGCGCAGCCGGATGGTGCCGTCGCCGGGGGTCTCGGCCGCGGCAGACTCGACGGCGGCAGGCTCGGCCAGGGCATGCGAGAGCACCGCCGGCAGGCCCGACCCGGGCTCGACCGGCCGGCCGTCGGCCCGGACCAGCAGCACGCCGGCGGGCCGTCCCGAGCCGGGCTCGGCCGCCACCATCGCGCCGGGCGCCTCAAGCGCACCCGCCGCGGCGAGGAGGGCGTCCATCGAGCACGGGCCGACCAGCTCGACGTCGACGCCCCGGCCCGCCAGGCCGGCCGCGAGTTCTGCTGCCCGCTCGGCGCTGCCCACCTGCCCGTCGTGGCCCACGAGGGCGCGGCCGGGATCAGTCCCGCCGGACCGCGCGAGGTCGGGCAGGACGATGACCTCGGCGAAGGCCGCACCGAGCGCGAACGGGTTCGGTCTCGAGCTGGCGGCGGGCACGGCGGACAGCCTAAGCGACCCCGCCCACGCGCGTGGCGCGGCCAGCGCGCCGTGTTGTCAGCGCAGCGTGTTGTCAGCGCAGCGTGCAGTCAGCGCAGCGTGCAGTCAACGCACCTTGGCCGAGCTGCCGAGCACCGACTCGAGCGACAGCGCCTCACCGGCGCCGCCGACCGCGAACCAGCCCTTGTGCTCGCACGCGTGGCAGGAGACGAACACGACCGGGCTCCCGTCGGTGAGCGTGAGCCGCAGGTGGGTCAGCTCGGCGCTGTCGCACTCGGCGCAGGTCAACGTTCCGGGCACCGTGCGCGTGGTCTCGAGCGTGATCGAGCCGAGCGGGGCCGCGGGCACCGCGCGGCGGCGTCCCCGCGGGCGCTGGCTCGGCACGGTCGGCACCGAGCCGGCGGTGCGGGCCGCCTCGACGGCGCCCTCGGGGGCCGCGAACGTCGTGGGCAGCGTCGCGCCGGCGAGTGGGGACAGGGGTCGTCGAGTCGTTCCGCCCGACTCGGTCAGCATTCGCGCCATGTCGTCCGCCCTCGTCCGGTCATCGCTCATGAGCCGTCGCCGCGCAGGATGCGCAGGTGGCCGCGTCGGCCGGCCTCCGCGAGCGGTGGGCTGGGGGGTGCTTCGACCCGGTGCCGCGGGCGGCCGGCCTCGCGGACGGCGTCGGCGAGCGCGAGCAGGTCGTCGTGGCTGGGCCCGACCTCGACGAAGTCGGGCATCAACCGGACCACCTCCCAGCCCCGCGGGGCGGTCAGCCGCTCGGCGTGGTCCGAGCACAGGTCGTACGAGTGCGGCTCGGCAAGGTGTGCGAGCGGGCCGAGCACCGCGGTCGAGTCGGCGTAGACATAGGTCAAGGTCGCGACGGCACCACCGATGCACGTCGGTCGCGAGCACTGCCTGCCGGTTCTCACCTCACCACGGTACAGCCGCTCCCGCGGCGCCGCGCCCGTTCGCGCGTCGACCCCCGCGCGTCGCGCGCACACGTCTGCGCAGGTGGACGGCGCGCCCAGGCGCCGTAGGGGGGTCCTAGGCGAGGTCCTAGGCGCACCGCACGCCGGTACGTCTGGCGGGCGCGCCCCGGGACGAGTGATCGCAGGCGACCAGCACGACGATCCATGACCAGCACTACGATCGATGCGATGACCACGCTTCCCGCTCCGCGCGATCCGATCCGGCCGGCCCGGCGCCGCGACCGGCGCGGCCGCGGTCCGCGCGGCCCCCTGCTGCCGGCCGGGCTGCCGGCGTTCCGGACCCGCGCCGAGCGGTTCGACGACCTGGTGCTCGCGGCGGTCGGCCGGCTCGAGAAGCGGTGGGCGCGCCAGCTCGACGGCACCGAGTTCGCGGTCGAGGACGTCCCGCCGTCGAGCCCCGCCCCGTGGGAGCACGGCGGCGTCCCGCTCGGCCGATACTTCGCCGCCGACATCGGGCTCGCGGCGCGAATCGTCGTGTACCGGCGCCCGGTCGAGACCCGCGCAATCGACGCGGCCGACCTCGAGGACCTGGTGCGCGACGTCGTCGTCGAGCAGGTCGCCCACCTCCTGGCGCGCAGCCCCGACGAGGTCGATCCCGACTACCGCGACGGCGGGCACTGAGCGCACCTCCGGCCCGCACCTCCGGCCTGCTGGCCCGCGCGCACCGCCCGCACGGGAGACCCCCAGGAACGGGCACTAACCTTGGCCGCGATGACCACCCCCGACGGCCCCCTGCAACCGATCCGCGCGATCTGCGTGACCTACAACTCCGGCGCCGAGCTGGACGGGCTCGCGACGTCGCTGCGCGCAGCGACGGCGGCGCCGCTCGAGCTCGTCTTCGTCGACAACGGCTCGACCGACGACGCCCCCGAGCGCGTCGCGGCGGCCCACGGCGGCCGGGTCATCCGCGCGGGTGAGAACCTCGGCTACGGCAGGGCGGCCAACCTCGGCGCCGCGGGCGCGGACCAGCCGTGGCTGCTCGTGGTCAACCCCGACATCAGCTGGGAGCCGGGATCGCTGGACGTGCTCGTCGCCGCGGCGGACCGCTACCCGCGCGCCGGCTCGCTCGGCCCCGCCCTGCTCAATCCCGACGGCACGGTCTACCCGTCGGCCCGCGAGCTGCCGTCGCTGACGCAGGGCGTCGGCCACGCGCTGTTCGCGCGGGTCTGGCCGGGCAACCCGTGGACCCGCACGTACCAGGCCCGCCAGGAGTCGGCCGACTCGGCCGAACGCCCCGCGGGCTGGCTTTCGGGCGCGTGCCTGCTGCTGCGCCGCGACGCGTTCGAACAGGTCGGCGGCTTCGACCCGGCCTACTTCATGTTCTTCGAGGACGTCGACCTCGGCGAGCGCCTCAGCGCCGCGGGCTGGAGCAACGTCTACGTCCCGGCCGCCCGGGTCACCCACGTCGGCGGCACGTCATGGCGCGAGCGCCCCGCGCGCATGATCACCGCGCACCACACCAGCGCCGAGCGCTACCTCCACCACCGCTACGACCGCTGGTTCGAGTGGCCGGTTCGCGCCGCGATCACCGCCGGGTTGCACCTGCGGCTGCGCCTCGAGCTCCGGGCCGCCCACCGCTGAGGCCCGGCGCGCCGCTACGGCAGGCCGAGGGCGTGCGAGCCGCGCACCTCGACCGAGTCCGGCACCACGGCGGTCGGCGTCGGGGTGAGCACCGAGACGAACTCGCCGTCGGCGGCCTGGACGGAGCCGACGACCGACCACGCGAGCTCCGGCCCGGCCTCCTCGTCGCCGGACGCGCCGGCGGGCGGCGCCAGCACGAGGTCGAGCCCCGCGACGACCGTGCCGGGAAAGAGCGAGCCGACGTCGAGGCTCGTCGTCGTGCCGGCGGGCACGGACACGTCACGCTCGGCGAGCACGCCGCCGTCGGCCCCGATCGCCCGCAGCACCCCGGTCGCCGTCCCCTCGCCGGAGCCGTCGGCCCCGGACCCGATCCCGGTGAGCACCACCGTGCCGGTCACCCCCGCGGGCAGCGCCACGGTGGCGTCCAGCCCCGGCACCGCCGCCGCGCTCCACGCCCGCTCGAGCGGGGGCACGTCGTCGAACTCACCAGAGATCCCCGTGCGCGTGATCATCGCCGCCGCCACGACGGGCTCGTCGGCGTCGACCACTGCGGTGTAGGGGCCTGCGGGCAGCCCGCCGAGGGACAGGTCCGTGACCTCGCCCGCCACGAGCTCGACCGAGTCCGCGCCGGGCAGGGCGACGACGCCCGCCGGGCCGAGCAGGCTGATCCGCGCGGTCGTTCCCGCCGCGGGCGCGAGCAGCCGAAGCACCGCGGTGTCGGCGTCGTCGAGCGCCGAGTCCGGGACCACCAGGCCGCTGACGACCTGCCGCGTCGAGGGCGCGGCGCCGGCGCTGACGAGGTCCACGCCCGCGGGGGTGAACCCGTTGAGCCGGCTGTCCTGGACCCGCGCCGTGACCTGGCCGCCGGCGGCGCTGACATGCACGGCGATCAACCGCTGCTCGGCGGCGACGCCCTCGAGCAGCAGCGCGCGCTCGGCACCGGGCGCGACCAGGAAGCCGGCCGAGCCGGCGAGCTCGACCGCGCCGGACGGGCCGAACACCTCGATGGTGACCTCGGCGGCGGTCGCGCCGGGGTTCGCGACGACGAGGGTCGCGCTGTTGCTGAGCTCCGTGCTGCCGCCGACGAGCCACTGCTCCGCGGCCGGCACCTGGCAGGACGCCGCCGCGAGGCCGCGCAGGTCGCCCGCAGTAGTGATCGACGCCGACGACGCCGCGGCGTGCGGTGGCAGGTCGCCGACCGGCTCGGCCCGCAGCACGGTCGGCCCGACGTGGCCGGCCAGCCGCAGCGCGCCCGCCCCCGACCCGCCCGCGCGCAGCGTTCCGAGCGGCTCCCCGCCCTCGAGCGGGGCGAGCGTCCCGGCCGGCGCAGCGTCGTCGTCGCCGCTCGCCGCCGAGACCGCGCGGAGCTCGCTCACGGTGTCCACGGGGGTCGGGTCGAACGCGGAGTCCCCGACCCCGTCCCCCGCCGGCTGCGCGAGCGCGCCGGCGCAGACGACCACGCTCGCGGCCGCGGGGACGCCCACCGTGACCGGCGTGACGGGAACGTCGGCGGGCGGCGGCACGACCACGGCCGCGGCGGCCGCGGCGCCGGTCACCGCGAGGACGGCGATCGCGCCCGCGAACCGCGCGAGCCGCCCCCGCAGGCGGCCGGGCGCTCGAAGCACCGCCGGCGCAGCGGCCTCGGCGGACGGCTCGGCGGCCGCGGCGGACGGCTCGGCGCCCGCGGCGGCAGCGCCGGACGCGTCGGCGCCCGCGGCGGGCGGTGGGCGGCGGGTCATCGGGTCCCTCCCCGGCGGCGGCGGACGGGCAGCGCGAGCAAGAGGGTGAGCAGCCCGACGGCGCCCTGGAGCCAGAGCCAGGGCATGCGGTCGGCCCGGCCGTAGGTCACGGTGAGCTGCCCGCCGTCGGCGCCGAGGGCGAACGTCTGCCGCCAGTCCGAGTCCACCGAGCGCAGCGGCCGGCCGTCGAGCTGGGCGTGCCACCCGGCGTCGGCCCGCTCGGCGAGCACGAGCAGGCGGTCCGCGCCGCCGGCGGCGATCTCGGTGTCGACGGCGAGCCGCTCGGCTGCGACCGGCGTGGACGAGGCCCGCTGCCCGTCCGTGCCGGGGGTGGTGATCTTGGCCCAGCTCGCGCCCGCGACGCCGGGGTCGGCCGCGGCGTCGGGGTCGGCCGCGTCGGCTTCGGTCGCGGCGTCGGCCGCCACCGGGACGACCCGCCAGATGACGCCCGAGCCGTTCTCCGTGATGCGCTCGAGGCCCGCCGTGGAGTCCAGCCGGCCGACGAGGCCGGCCCGCAGGGCGGTCGCCTGCGCGCCGGTCGCGGGCGGCACCAGCACGGTCGCGACCGCGAGCTCCGAGAGCTCGGCCGCGGCGCCCGTCGACGCGGCGTTGCCCAGGCGGGCGGCGATGCGGGCGAGCTCGCCCGCGGCCTCGTCGCCGCGCGCGTCCACCGGGCTGCCGGGTGCACCCGTGACGCCGCGCGCCTCGACGGCCGCGGCGACGTCGGTGAGTTGTCCCCCGTCGGAGGTCAGGAGCTGGTAGGTCAGGACGCCGTCGCCGTCGAGCCCGAGCGCCAGCACCCTCGATCGGTCCGCGGAGAGCTGCGACTGCTCGCCCACCGCCGAAACGACGGAGCCGTCGGTCACGCTCACCTCGGACGCGCCGGCGCCGGAAGTCGCATCAGTCCGGGCGCGCACGACCCACTCGGTCAGCGGGATGGCTGGGGCGAGCACGGCGCAGCCGGTCAGGACCACGACGACGATCTGGCGCCAGCCGAAGGAGTAGCGGGCCATCCGGGCGGCGAGCCGGTCGGTGCCGAGCACGGCCGCGGTCAGGAGGCCGAGCAGCAGGAGCGAGCCGCCGGCTCCGCTCCAGCCGCGGACGAACACGGCCGGCCCGGCGGCGGTCTCGACCTGCGCGGACACGAAGGCGGCGCCGAGCCCGCAGGCCGCGACGAACCAGCCGAGGCGCACCCCGCGCGCGACCGCGGCGCCGCGGAGCAGGGCCAGGAGCGCGAAGAGTCCGACGACGGCGCCCAGCACGAACGGCAGCGCGGTGGCCACGGGCGCGGGCAGCCAGGCGAGGTCGCCGTCGACGGGCGCCACGGGCCAGCCGAGCAGCTGCTGCCAGGGCGCCGCGGGGGTCGAGGCGACGGGCGGCCCCGGGTCGGCGAGCAGGACCCGCCAGCTGCCTCCGCCGACGTCGGAGAGCGCCTCGACGATGGTCGGGCCGAACAGCGCGAGCGCGGGCAGGGCGACGAGGACGAGGCGGCCGCGGCGGCGGCGCGGCACGCAGGCGGCGACCGCGAGCAGCGCGAGCAGACCGGTGGGCAGGAGCACGGGGGCGCCGGCGGCGACGACCGCGAAAGCGAGCCCCGCCGCCGCGGCGGCACCGATCGAGCCGAGCGGCCGGTCCGCGCGCTGGTCGGCGGGGTCGGTGGAGTTCCCCACCCCGGGCTCGGGCTCGGGCGCGACGACGGCGGCGCGGTCGGTCGCGCGCGCCGCGGCCTCGCTGTCGGGCCAGACCTCGCGCTCGCCGCCGCCAAGCCACGCCGCGGTCTCGGACTCGATCGCGACCGTCGCGACGTCCTGCGCCGGGACGTCGCCGGCGGCAACCTGGTGGGGCCCTGCGGACGGTTCGGCCGCGGCGTCCGGCGCCCGGGCCGCGCGGCGCTGCGCACCGACGAGTCCGGAGACCACCACGTCGTAACGCTGCACCCCGACGGCGCGCGCCACCGCGAGCACGACCCAGGGCAGCGCCGCGTGCGCGACGACGGCGCCGAGGCGCCCGCCGTCGAGGGCGGTCGTCAGGGCCGGCGCGGCGACCCACACGAGCGCAGCCCACAGCCGCACGCCGACCGACCGGGTGCCGGCGCCTGCGGCGAACCAGGCTCCGACGCCGGCCAGCGCCAGGGCGCCGAGGTAGAGCGCGGCGACCGCGGCGGACGTCGCGCCGCCGGCGAGCAGGGCGACGGGAACGAGCATCGTGAGGAGGGGGTCGGCGGGTCCCGGCGCGCCGAGGCCGTCCGCGACCCAGCCGGACGTCGCAGCGCGCCACAGCTCGCCCAGGTCGGCGCTCGCGGGCAGCAGCGCGCCGCCGGCGAGGGCGCCGCCGCCGAGCACGCCGCTGATGAGGGTGTCGAGCGCGAGCGCGGTCAGCGCCGCGAGGATGATGACCAGGACGCCGAGTGTCAGCCGGCGCCGGGAGGTGACCGCCGCGAGCTCGGCGCGCTCGAGCTCGCTCGGGGCGCCGCCCGCGCGACGGCTCTCGGACCGCTGGAAGTGGCCGTCGCGCTGCTCGCGGAGAACGTCACGCCAGGTCGCCTGCAACGGGCGAAGGGAGCGGCGCGGCAGCCGCGAGGCCCGGCGGGCGACCGCCCGCGCGCGGGCCATCCGGCCCGGGTGCGCCAGCGCGGCGACGGGCGCGGCGAGCTCGGCGAGCGCGAGCCCGAGCTCCTTGCTCGCGATCCGCACGAGGCAGCGCAGCACCCCGGCGAGCAGGTAGCCGGCGCCGAGGAACGGCAGCAGCGGCAGCGGCACCGCGGCGAGTCGGGCGTGCACCTGGGCGCGCCGGCGAGCGCCGAACGAGCGGCGGGGGTCGCCAGGGTCGGCGGCAGACGAGGGGACGGCGGCGGCGGGTTCGGGACCGGTATCGGCCTCGGGATCGGGATCGGTCGCGGCGAGGTCAGTGCCCTCGGCCGCGCCCGCCGCGGCGACCGAGCCCGCGGGGCCGGCCCCCTGCCGGCGCAGCCCGAGGTAGGACGCCTGCGCGTGCCGGACGACCGCCGACGGCACGACCACGACGCGGTACCCCGCGAGACGGGCCCGCCGGCACAGGTCGAGGCCGTCGCCGAACGGCCCGAGCGCCGGGTCGGTGCCGCGGATCTCGTCCCAGACCTCGCGCCGCACGAGCGCCCCAGCCAGCCCGACGGCGAGCACGTCCACGCGGCCGTCGTGCTGGCCCTGGTCGACCTCGCCGTCCTCGATCCCGGTGACGCGCCGCCCCAGCCGCGACGTCGTGACGCCGACCTCGAGCAGCCGTGCGCCGTCGGTCCAGCTGCGCTGCTTGACACCCGCGACCGCGACCGAGGACGAGTGCTCGACCGCGCGCGCCAGCTCCGCCAGCGCGGTCGGATCGGGCGCGCTGTCGTCGTGCAGCAGCCACACCCAGCCGGTCGCCGCCGGCTCGCCGGCCAGCCCGGCGCCGACCGCAGCGCCGAACGTCCGGGCGCCGGCCGCCGCGTGCACCCGCACGTCCGCGGAGCTCGGACCGAGCAGCCGGGCCACGAGTTGCGCGACGGAGGAATCGTCGGTGGGAGCTGCGTCAGCGTCGACATCGACGACGACGACGCGGGCCGGGGCGAGCGTCTGCGCGGCGAGCGCCGCGAGCGTCTGCGGCAGGTAGGACGTGACGCCGTGGGTGACGAGGACGGCGACGATGGAGGATGCTGCGATCGGGGTGGCCTGGGCGGCCGGCACGGAGCTGGTCTGCGGGGTATCGGTCATGTGCTGGACGGGCCCCGCAAGGGGAACCGTCAGACGACCCGGCGCTTGAGCTTGCGCCGTTCCCGCTCGGAGAGGCCGCCCCAGATGCCGAAGCGCTCGTCGTGCTCGAGGGCGTACTCGAGGCACTCCACGCGCACGTCACAGCCGGTGCAGACCTTCTTGGCCTCGCGCGTCGAGCCGCCCTTCTCGGGGAAGAACGCCTCGGGGTCGGTCTGGGCGCACAGCGCGCGCTCCTGCCAACCGGCCGCAGTGTCGTCAGCTAGCTCGCCGAAGATCGGAAGCACTGGCGCGACGTCGGCGGCGCGCTGATGGTCCGACGGGAAGGACCCGTCCGCGTCGAGCAGATTCCACATCTGGGTGCCTCCGGCTCGGCCTGGGATAGAAAACGCGCTAGGGGAATTACACGCGTGTCGTTCGCGTTAGTCAAGCCCACGGGTGGTAAGCGCGGGTATGCGTCCGGGAATCGCCGAGTGACCTGCCCGCCTAGTCTTGCGGGGTGAACCAGCCCTCCCGCGTGGCCGAGATCCTTGCGCTGCTGACCGCCGACCCGGGTCGTCCCCGTTTGACCTGGTATGGGGGCGCTGGCGAGCGCATCGAGCTCTCGGGCGCGGTGCTCGCGAACTGGGTGTCCAAGACCACGAACCTCCTGGTTGAGGAGTTCGACGGCGCCCCCGGCGTCCGCGTCGGGCTCGACCTGCCAGCGCACTGGCGCACCGCGGTGTGGGCGTTCGCGGCGTGGCGCTGCGGGGCGTGCGTCGTGCTCGGGCCGGGCGCCGCGGACTGCGACGTGGTCGTCACGGATCGGCCCGACCGCCACGCCGGCGCGGCGCAGCTCGTCGCAGTCGCCCTGCCCGGGCTCGCGCGGCGGTTCGCCGGGCCGATGCCGCCCGGCACCATCGACGCGGCGGGCGCCGTCATGACCTATGGCGACGTCGTCGGCTGGGCGCCGCCGGTCGAGGCGAGCGCATCCGCGCTGGACGGTGCCGGCGGCGTGATCTCGCACGCGGAGCTCGTGCCGTGGTCGCTCGCGACGACGGCGAGCCCGGGCGCGCGCACGCTCGTGCCGGCCGGCGCCGGGCGCGACGACGACGTCGCGGCGATGCTGCGCACGGTCACGGGCGTGCTCGCCGGGGCCGGGTCGGTCGTGCTCGTCGGCGCCGAGCCCGCGGCCGAGCTGGCCCAGGACCCGCAGCGGCTCGCCCGGCTGGTCGCGAGCGAGCGGATCGATCAGGGCACGTCGGCCTGAACGACGGTCCCCGACCCCTGGACGGTGAGGTCGCCGTCGGAGGCCGGCGCGAAGATCGACTCGCCGCGCAGCAGCTTGACGACCGACCCGCGGGCGGTCCGGATCTCGAGCTCGCCCGCCAGGCACAGCAGGATGCGCGGGCCGCGGCCCGGCAACGGGTGCACGACCGCGTCGTCGATCGAGGTGACCGAGAGCTCGAAGTCGTCCACCGGCGCGTAGAACACCCGGGTGGCGCGGTGGAAGATCTCCGGGGCGATCCGGATCGGGGGGGCAGCGACGTAGTCGACGTTGCGGAGCAGCTCGTCGACGTCGATGTGCTTGGTGGTCAGCCCCGCGCGCAGCACGTTGTCGGAGCTCGCCATGATCTCGATGCCGAGCCCGTGCAGGTAGGCGTGCACGCCGCCGGCCGGGACGAACATCGCGTCGCCGGGCTGGAGCGTGACCGGGTTGAGCAGCAGCGAGGTCACCACCCCGGGGTCGCCGGGGTACTGCTGCGCGAGGAGCACGACCGTGCGGTCGGCGCGGGGCGAGGACGAGCCCGCGGCGAGGCGCGCGGCGCAGGCGTCGGTGACCTCGTGCACGGCGTCGGCGCTCGGGCGGGTGTGCGCCTGCAGCAGCTGCGTGAAGGCGGCGCGGATCCCCTCGAAGGACGGCTGCGTCGTGAGCACGTCGTGCAGCTGCTTGGCCAGCGGCGCGTCGAGGTCGGCGAGCAGCTCCGCGGCGCGCCGCGGCGCACGAAAACCGCACAGGGCCTCGAACGGAGTGAGGGCGTAGAGCAGCTCGGGCTTGTGGTTGCGGTCGCGATAGTTGCGGTGCACCGCCGTGATCGGGACGCCGGCGTCCTCCTCGGCCGCGAAGCCCACCGCCGCCTGCTCGGCGGTCGGGTGGACCTGCAGCGAGAGCGGCGTCTCAGCCGCGATGACCTTGAGCAGGTAGGGCAGCGACGGCCCGAACCGGGCGACGACGTCGGCGCCGAGCAGGCCCTCGGCGTCCGCGGCGAGCCACGAGTCCAGCCCCGCGGAGCCGTGCTCGGTCCGGACGACCGAGGGCGCGCTCGGGTGCGCGCCGAGCCACGACTCGGCGAGCGGCTCCGTCGCCGCCGGCAACCCCAACAGCTCCGGGATCGCCGTCACCGAACCCCAGGCATAGTGCTGGGCGGGGTTGGCAAGTCTGATCACGGGATCCTCGATCGTCGGGAGCTGGATGCCCCGATGGTAACGAATGCACGGTTCGCGCCCACACAGATTCGCACGAACGCCCAGATGTCGGCGGTTTGGCGAAAATCCCGGCGGCAGTGCGACAGACTGTTGGACCATGCGCGGAATCATCTTGGCCGGCGGCTCGGGCACCCGGCTCCACCCGATCACTCTCGGCGTCAGCAAGCAGCTCGTGCCGGTGTACGACAAACCGATGATCTACTACCCGCTGTCGACGCTGATCCTCGCGGGCATCCGGGACGTCCTCGTCATCACCACGCCCCACGAGGCGGACCAGTTCCGCCGGCTGCTCGGCGACGGCTCCCAGTTCGGGGTCTCGATCAGCTACACCGTGCAGGCCGAGCCCAACGGGCTCGCGCAGGCGTTCGTGCTCGGCGCCGACTTCGTGGGCAACGACGCCGCGTCGCTCGTGCTCGGCGACAACATCTTCTACGGACCCCGGCTCGGCTCCCAGCTCTCGCGCTTCGAGCGCATCGACGGGGCCGCCGTGTTCGCCTACCGGGTCGCGGACGCCACGGCCTACGGCGTCGTCGAGTTCGACCAGACCGGCCGCGCGCTGTCGCTGGAGGAGAAGCCGGCGCACCCGAAGAGCAACTACGCGGTGCCCGGGCTCTACTTCTACGACAACGACGTCGTGGCGATCGCGAAGGACCTCAAGCCCTCGGCGCGCGGCGAGTACGAGATCACCGACGTCAACCGCGTGTACCTCGAGCAGGGTCGCCTGCAGGTCGAGGTGCTGCCCCGCGGGACGGCGTGGCTGGACACCGGCACGTTCGACTCGCTCCTCGAGGCGTCCGACTACGTGCGCACCGTCGAGCGGCGCCAGGGCCTGAAGATCGGGTCCCCGGAGGAGGTCGCCTGGCGACGCGGCTTCCTGACCGACGACGAGCTGCGCACGCGGGCCGAGAAGCTCGTCAAGTCCGGCTACGGCACCTACCTGCTCGGGCTCCTCGAGAACCCCTGACCGCCGCGGCCGCCGGCGCGCCGGCGGCCGGAAGTGCGCTTGACGGTCAGCGCGCCTCGACCGCCGGGGCCAGCACCGCGGCCGACGCCGCCGCCCACCGGTCGCGCCACGGGCCGATCGGGGTCACGCCGGCCGCCTCGAGCGAGCCGTGACCGAGCACGGAGTAGTCGGGCCGCGGCGCGGGGGCCACGTAGGCCGCGCTCGTCGTCGTCCGCACGATCTGCGGGTCGAGCCCGGCCGCCGCGACGACCTCGCGCGCGAACTCGTGCCAGGAGGCCTGCCCGGATGACGTGCCGTGGTAGGTCCCGCCCGGCACGTTCGCCTCGACGAGCCGCACGACGAGGTCCGCGAGGTCCATCGTCCAGGTCGGCTGACCGACCTGGTCGGCGACCACGTCAAGCCCGCCGCGCTCGGCCGCGACCCGGGCGATGGTCTTCGGGAAGCAGCGCCCGCCGGCGCCGTAGAGCCACGCGGTGCGCACGACGAGCACGTCGGACGCCTCCGCGCGCACGGCCCACTCGCCCGCAGCTTTCGTCCGGCCGTAGGCGGACCGGGGGGCAAGCGCAGCGTCCGCCGCGTAGGGCGTGCTCGCCCCGCCGTCGAACACGTAGTCGGTGGAGATCTGCACCAGGCGCGCGCCCGCGCGCCGAGCCGCGCGCGCGAGGTTCGCGGCGCCGACGGCGTTGACCGCGAACGCGGCGGCCTCGTCCGTCTCGGCCGCGTCCACCGCGGTGTACGCCGCGCAGTTCATGACGACGTCGGCGCCCGCCGCGGCGGCGAGGCACGCGTCGGCGTCGGTGATGTCGAGGGCACGGTGTCCGTTCAGGGCGTCGCCGTCGAGGACGCTGCGGCCCGTCGTGCGCACGTCGTGACCGCGCACGGTGAGCGTGCTCGCGACATCCTGGCCGAGCATCCCGCTCGCACCGACTACCAACCAGCGCATCTGCGACTCCTGACTCGACGCCCGCGAAGAGTCCCGCGAGCGAGACAGTCTAAGGTCGCCGGTACGCTGAACCGGCTCAAGTTCCCTCCGAAAGGCCCCCCATGACGTTCCGCAAGCTCTCCGTCCCCGGCGCCTGGGAGGTGACCCCCAAGCAGCACGGCGACCCACGCGGGGTCTTCCTGGAGGTCTTCCAGGGCGACCCCCTGCGAGCGGCGATCGGGCATCGGTTCGACCTGCAGCAGGCCAACTGCTCGGTCTCGGCGGCAGGCGTGCTGCGCGGGATTCACTTCGCCGACGTGCCCCCGGGGCAGGCCAAGTACGTGACCTGCGCCAAGGGCGCCGTGCTCGACGTCGTTGTTGACATCCGCGTCGGATCTCCGACGTTCGGGCAGTGGGATTCAGTGCTGCTCGACGACGTCGATCGGCGCGCTATCTACCTGAGCGAAGGCCTCGGGCACGCCTTTATGTCGCTCGAGGACGACTCGACGGTGCTGTACCTCTGCTCCACCGGCTACTCCCCCGGCCGCGAGCATGGGATCCACCCACTCGACGCCGAGGTCGCGATCGCCTGGCCGACGACCGCGCGGGACGGGAGCCCGATGGCTCCGCAGCTGTCAGCCAAGGACCTCGCGGCGCCCACCCTGGCGGAGGCGGTCGCCCAGGACCTGCTTCCCCACTACGACGCCGTCCAGACGTATCTCGGGACGCTCCCTGCGTGAGCGTCCGGGTCAGGCGCTCAGCGCCTTGACGTAGGCCGCGAGGTGCACCGCTGCAGCAGCGTCCCAAGTGAAACCTGCCGCGCGCGTGATCGCCGCCGCGGAAAGTTCGGCGCGCCGCTCGGGCTCCGCCAGTAGGTTCGCCAGCGCTGCAGCGATGCTCCCGTCATCGGTACCGCAGTAGGCCACGGCATCTCCGCCCACCTCGGGGAGCGAAAGCTCTCGGGTGGTGAGGACGGCAGCCCCGCAGGCCATCGCCTCGAGGACGGGCAGCCCGAACCCCTCACCGAGGCTTGGATAGGCGAGCACCCGCGCTCCGGAAAGAAACCCGGGCAGGTCAGCGAGCGCCAGGTAGCCGGGCCGAATCACGGTGAGGCCGCGCGGGACGGCCGCGATCGCAGGTTCTACCTCGGTGTCCCACCCTCGGCCGCCGACCAGCACCAGGGCAGGCGGCTCGGCGCTCCGTTCGACCGCTCGGACCCAGCCGCGGATGAGCGCGGGGACGTTCTTTCGTGGCTCGAGCGTCCCAAGGAACCCGACATATGGCAGGTCGCCGAGCCCGAGGCGGGCACGTATCCGGGCCTGGGCTTCGGGCGCGGCGGGGTGAAAGACGCTCGCATCGACGCCGTGGTAGGCAACCGCAAACTTGTCGGGCCGCCCGCCCACAAAGCGCCGGACCTCGTCGCGGGTCGCTCCCGAGGGCACGACAAGGCCGGCGGCGCGGCGGACCGCCACGCGGATCGCGGACCGGAAGAACCGCGCCTTGACCGGCGTGTGCAGCTCGGGGTGGCTGAAGAACGTCGCGTCGTGCAGGGTCACGACGACGGGGACGCCTGCGAGCGAGGGCATGGTGTAGTGCGGGCTGTGCAGCACGTCGGGGCGGGTAGCCCGCACGAGCTTCGGCAGCAGCACCTGCTCCCAGGCAAGCCGCACGGCCCGGCGCTCGATCGCGGCGGGTGCGGGCACGACCTCGGCCCCCGGCACCAGCGCTGACGTCGCCGCGGCGTCATGCGCTTGGCAGGCCACCACGAGATCGACGCCTTGGCGCGCGAGCGCGGGCAGGAGTTCGTCCACGTAGCGCCCAACACCGCCGCGATCGGACGGGACGGCCGTGGCATCGAGGAGCACGCGCATGATCTCATCATTCCTTACGGGCGCGACCCGGCGCTCGCGCCAACGGGTAAAACGGTAACAATGGGTGGTTTTGGCCGGTTCTCGATCATTACTTGCCGGCGGGCCTTGGAATGCGATCGGATGTATCCGCGCGGAGCGGCGCCGCCATGGTCGGCATTCGACCCCGGTACATTGCTTTGGGCTCCTCGTACTCGAGACGGCCTCAACGTAGCATCAACGAAAGAGCGTGTCGGCGAAGGGCAGCCGCCGGCGCCGAGTGACGACTGAGGCTCAGCCCCCCGAAGGTCAGGATCACCATGTACATGCAATTCGCTCTCGCGGCGCTGCTGGCGCTCACCGGGCTCGCATACCCGGCGGGCACGGCCAGCGAGGATGCTGGGAGCGCGCAGGCGGTCAGGGGTGTCACCACCAACGCCCTCGCCGCGGCCGCCTCCGGTGTCAAGACCGCCGAGGGTTCGGATGCGGAACCGATCGCGCAGGCCGACATCCCGATCGTCGTCCCGCCGGTCGACGAGGCGGTGGCAGGCGCCGCGGACGCGACCATTCCCGCGGTCGAGCCACTCCCGCTCGAGGTCGTGGCGGACGAGTTGTCGGCTCCCGGCCGTGTGACGAGCGAGGTTGTCGACGCGACAGGTTTTCAGACTGTGGGCGTCACCTGGCCCGAAGGAGCGGCCGTCGCGGATCTCGAGGGTCAAGTCCGCACGAGCACGGACGGTGTCTGGTCGCCGTGGCTCGATCTCGAGCCGGGTGATATCGCGCCAGACGCCGGCACGGCCGATGCTCGGAACGCCGTCCGGGGTGGGACCGATCCGCTGGCGATCGGCGACGTCGACGCTGTCCAGCTGAGCTTCGCCGCAACGCCAGAGGGAGGCCCCGACGGCATGAAGTTCGCACTGATCGGCTCGAACGCGACCACGACCACGACCGCGGGGTCCGTGGTGGGCTCCGCAGCAACGTCGACGGCGAGCATCCGCAACGCGAGCTACTCGACGGGCGTCGCCACCGCTGCGGGCGCGGCGCCCGCCGTCTACTCGCGCGCCGACTGGGGTGCCCCGGCCCAGATCTGCACGCCCGACGTCGCCTCGACCCTCGTCGGCGCTGTCGTCCACCACACCGCGGGCAGCAACGCCTACTCCACGGTCGCCCAGGCGATGCAACAGATCCGGAACGATGCGCAGTACCACATCAGCTCTCGCGGCTGGTGCGACATCGGGTACAACTTCGTCGTCGACAAGTGGGGAAACATCTACGAGGGTCGGGCGAACAGCTTGACCCAGCCGGTGATCGGGGTCCACACCGGCGGCTTCAACACCGCCACCGTCGGCGTCGCGATGCTCGGGACCTTCGACGCGGCGCCGTCGGCCGCGACCCAGTCCGCCGTCGCACGGATCATCGGCTGGCGTCTCGGCGCCTATGGAGTTGACCCCCAGAGCACGATGACGTATCGCACGGGCGCAGGTGAGAACTCGCGCTACACGAACCAGGACGTCGTCCTTCCCCGAGTCTTCGGGCACCGCGACACGGCGTACACCGCCTGCCCCGGCCAGGGCGGATGGAACGCGCTCCCGAGCATTCGCGCGATGGCACGGGATGCTGCCGCCAGCAACTCCCAATCGATCGGAGCGCAGCCCGTCGAGAGTCCAGGGACCTTCCGTGCCGGCTTCTTCCGGCTGCGCGCCAGCTACTCCAGCGGCAATGCCGACGGCTGGTTCACGTTCGGCAACCCGGGGGACTCGGCCGTCATGGGCGACTGGAACGGTGACGGCACCAAGACCCCGGGCGTCTTCCGCAACGGGGTCTGGTACCTCCGCAACAGCAACAGCCCTGGCGGCGCTGACATCGCCTTCGCCTTCGGGTCCCCGGGCGACGTGCCCGTGGTCGGGGACTGGAACAACGACGGCGTCGAAACCATCGGGGTGTTTCGCGCCGGCATGTGGTACGTCCGCAACAGCAACACCTCCGGCGCGGGCGAGGGCAACTTCCGGTACGGGCAGGCTGGTGACGAACCCGTCGTCGGGGACTGGAACAACGACGGCACCGACACCCTCGGAGTCTTCCGCGGGGGCTTCTGGTACCTGACGAACTTCTTCGACCGCGGGTATGCCGACGGGGTGTTCGGCTTCGGCAGTCGCGGCGACCAGCCGGTCGCCGGCGACTGGAACCGTGACGGCACGGACACGCTCGGGGTCTTCAGGAACGGCATGTGGTACCTGAGCAACTTCTTCGATCACGGCACCGCCGAGGGCTCGTTCAGCTTCGGCGGAAGCGGCGACAAGGCGCTGCTGTTCCGTTAGGTCCTCCCTCCACGCGCACGAGACGACCGCACGCTCACCCCGCGACACGGGAGAGCGTGCGGTTGCCGTGCTCACACCGAGCGAAGGCCGCGCGCGTCGATCACGGGTAGGGGCAGCCGCCCCAGCCGTCACAGATGACCCCTACCTTGAGCACCTGGTCG
Organism: Pengzhenrongella sicca; assembly: GCF_017569225.1. Lineage (GTDB taxonomy): Bacteria > Actinomycetota > Actinomycetes > Actinomycetales > Cellulomonadaceae > Pengzhenrongella > Pengzhenrongella sicca. The sequence goes on along the minus strand of NZ_CP071868.1, from coordinate 991,477 downwards.
CCGGCCTGTCCGATCGCGGCTCCGGTCACGCTGAAGCTGAGGGTTGCCGCGAAGTAGCTGCTCGCGAACAGGTGTGCGGTTGACGGGCGGAAGACAGTCGGCCCCGACGGGGAGTTGGTGGAACGCATGCTGGCTACCTGCGCCGGCGCGGCCGGCAGATCGCCGAGACCCGCGGTGATCCAGGCGGTCATCGGAAACAGATCTCCCACCCTGTAGAACGTGGCGTTGCCTGGGCGATACAGATTGAGCACGAGGGACGGGCCCGCGTTGGTGTAGCTGATCTCCGAGCCCAGCGGGATGTCGCCGGCGTTTCCGACATTTCTCGTGCCCTGAGCGACCGTGCTCGTCGGGTCGGTCTGCAGATACCACGTCGTTCCCCGCACGACCCCCAGGTCGGAGACGCCGTCGCTGTTCCAGTCGCCCACCACCGGGATGTCTCCAGGGCCACCGAGCGTTCGCGTGCCGGCCGCCGTGCCGCCGAACTCAGTCCCGCTGAAGAACCACTCCCCCGTCGACGGCCGAAAGACCCCCGGGGTCGCATAGTTCTTGCCGTTCACACCCCACTGCCCGATGACGCCGATGTCGCCGGGATTGCCGAAGATGAAGCAGAAGCCGGCCGTCCCCTCTGCGCCCGACGACACATACCAGACCTGACCTCGCTTGAAGTAGTAGATCTGAGCCTGCGGGTCCCTGACCGTGCTCGCCTGGTCCGTCGAGCACGCGGCGATCTCGGCCGCCGTCGCGGCGGCGGTCGTACCCGTCAGCGGATACGTCGCTGGCGCGCGGACCGACACCGACTTCGCCTGCGCCGCCGGTGGCGTGGTCGGGGCAACGGCCGCGGCCCCGGACACTCCGAGCGTCGACACGACGGCAGCACCAAGCACGGCCCGTGCCGACCGTGAAAGGCTCGCGGGAATCATCATGAGCCCCACGATAGCGCAGGGCGCTGCCGCGAGAATGTCGGAAATGGCATGCATTCTCATCAATTCGAGCACGTGTCACGCCCATTGCAACCCGACACTCCCGCTCACCGGATGGCCCTTTCCCGCGCCTGCGCAAAAGAACCGGCGTAGGCTATGAATCCGGGTTCGGCAAGGCTGTCGATTCTTCACGTTCCTCCATCGTCTCTCGGGAGCCCTGATGTCAGACCCCTCGACCGACCTCCACCGTGGTCGAGCCGCGTCGCGCCGGGCGCCTGGCCGCGGGGCACGGTGCCTCGCGATGCTAACGGCGGCGGCGATCGCCGTCGGGCTGGCAGCGACCACGGCCGCGGCCGACACCGAGATCCTGCTCGACCCGGTGGCCGAGGCCGGCACGACACCGGCGCTCGACATCGTGCGGTACCAGGTCAGCCTCGACGCCGCGGCGGCGACCTCCACGGTGTACTTCCAGGGGTGGGACCAGGCCGCACTCGATGCCGCCGAATTCACCACGGTCCTGGTTGCTGGCGACAGCGTCTACGAAGGATTCGTCCTCTTCAAGGGTGCCGGAAGCCCGTCAGCCATCCTCACGACGACCTCGTCGTCCGACGGCGGCGCGATACCCGGTTGTCCCGTCACCGTCACCTACTCGGCCGCCAGGCACTCGGTGGAGATGTCGGTGAGCGCCGGGTGCCTGGGCGACCCCGCAGCCGTGAGCCTCTACCACGTCATCGACCTGAACTCCGGGGCCTCGTTCGACTTCGCGGACTCGAACCCGTTCGGTCCGAGCCGCGCCGTCAGTGCCGGCCCCGTGACCGGCCTGCCGCTGCCGATCGTCACGGTGCAACGGTTCTGGAGCGAAGCCTTCAGCAACGCGCACTTCTTCACCGCCGACCCGACCGAGGCCGAGAACCTCTTCGACAACGACGCGAACTGGTCGTACGAGAGTCTCGCCTTCAGCGCCTACGCCCCCGAGGGGCAGGTCTGCTCCACGACTGAGCTGACCCCGGTCTACCGGTTCTACTCGCAGCGATTCCAGTCTCACTTCTTCACTGCCGACGGCGTCGAGAAGGACACCCTCCGCGCTGGCGACTCCCACTGGGCGTACGAAGGCGTCGCGTACTGTGCGCCGGCCGCACCCGCAACCGGCACCGAACCGTTGTTCCGGTTCTGGAGCTCCAGATTCGGCAAGCACTTCTACACCGCCGACCCGAGCGAGGCGCACCTGTTGCGCACCGCCGACCCGAACTGGGCGTACGAGGGAGTCGCATACGACGTCCTCGCCTGACCCGTGCTCGAGCGAGGCCGCGGCCCGCGTCAATCCCCGGCGCCGCTCGCGTAGGTTGCACCACGTGAGCACTCGCCCCAACACGACCCTGTCGGTCGCAGTGACCGTCGAACAGCTGTGGCAACCGTCTCCGGGCGGCTCGGGCACCTACATCCGCGAGCTGACGGAGGCCCTCGCGCTCCGTGACGACATCACCCTGCTCGGGGTCGGGGCACGGCACCCCTCCGCGCCACCCGACCCGTGGGGCCTGCCGAGCGACCTGAGGCTGCACCTGTCCCGCCTGCCACGGGTCGCGCTGTACGAATCGTGGAACACGCTGCGGTTCCCGCGGGCTGCGCCGCGAGCCGAGCACATCGACGTACTGCACGCCACGACCTGGGCCATCCCGCCGCGGACCGCCCCGCTGGTGGTGACGGTGCACGACCTCGCCTTCTTGCGCGAACCAGCCCACTTCACCGCGCGCGGCAACGCGTTCTTCCGGCGGGCGCTCGACATCGTCCGCCGGGAGGCCGACATGGTGATCGCCGTGTCCGAGGCGACGCGCGCCGACTGCTTGCGCGCCGGCATCGAACCTGAGCGGGTGCGGGTCGTGCACCACGGCGCGACGGTCCCCGACGTGCCGGTGACCGCGGTCCGTGCCTTTCGGGCTCGACACAACCTGGTCCGGCCGTACGTGTTCTGGTGCGGCACGGCCGAGCCGCGCAAGAACCTCGAGGGCCTGCTCGCTGCCTACGCGCTCGTCGTCGCCTCCGGCAACGAGCTCGACCTGGTGCTCGCCGGCCCCGTCGGCTGGGGAGACGCCTCCGCGCGACTCGCACAGGCCGCCGCTGCCCTTCCCGCCGCCCGGGTGCACCGCCTCGGCATCCTCAGCGAGAGTGACCTGCACGCTGGCTACGCTGGCGCCTCGGTGTTCTGCTTTCCGTCCCACTGGGAAGGATTCGGGCTGCCGGTGCTGGAGGCGATGAGCCATGGGGTGCCAGTTGTAACCTCTCGTGGCACGGCGATGGCCGAGATCTGTGGCACCGGGGCGCTCCTCGCCGACGCGGCCGACCCGGTCGAACTCGCTCGAGCGATCATCAGCGCGGCCACCGACCGACATGACGCGCTCGCCGCGAACGCCCGAGTGCAGGCCGCGGCGTTCACCTGGCAACGGTGCGCCGCTGAGACGACGGCGGCGTACCGCGCCGCCGCCGATCGCGCGGGCCTTAGCGCCTGAGCACAGGCAGACCGAGCTCGGTCACCTGGAAGCCGGTCACCGTGACGCTTGCGGCGGCGTCCAGCTGCAGCACTGAGCGACCCGCCGGGAGCATCAAGGTGAGGTCAAGCGCGCCGGCTCCCGCCACGATCGGTTCCCGGAGCGTCACGCCGGCGACGGCGACCCCCACCTCGGAGACCTTCTCCTGCCCGACTCCTGGTGTGGGCGACAGCTCCGCGTGCAGCTCGATCTGCACGGGTGCACCACGGGGGTTGTCGAGCGTCAGCGATCCACCCGCGGCGGTCGATACCCACACGACCGGAAGCGCGACGCCGCTCGAGTCCGCCGCGCCCGTGCTGGCCACGACCGTCATCGTCGGGGCCGGGTACGCCATGACCGGGCCCACCAGAGCCTGGGCTACCCGGTCCACGTCGGCCGACGAGTTCAGTGCCCGAACGGATGCACCCTCGTCGAGCAGCGAGTACAGCGCGTAACGCGCATCAGCGCTCTGCAGGATCGGGTCGCCCGCGTTGGCCACGAGCCCGGCCTCGAGATCGGGCGCCGCGAGCCCCAGAGCGGTGCGGTCCACCATGATCGCGGCGAATCCTTCGGCGGCCAGCGCCGACACCATGTCCGAGGCGGGGAGCTGCGCGGCCGCGCGCGGCCAATCGCTCGTCGCCCGCCCCTTGATCCCGCCCGCAGACCAGCGCAGTGCCGCGGAGTGGAGGTACGGCTTGAGCTGTTCGGTGTCGTAGACGCCGTTGACCGGTCCCGTCTCCGGATAGCCGGCGTAGGGGAGCTGAAACACCATCGCGTCCGTCGGAAGCGCGTCCTCGACGCTCGCGATCCAGGTTTCGTCCTTCGCGTACGCGGCGGCCGAGCCGGCGTAGTCCGGCACCGCGCCCGGGGTCACCTGGTCGAACGTGCCGCCCGCGAGGACGACGATCGCGACAGTGCCCGCCACGAGCCGAACCCGCAGGTGGCTCGCCTGGCGCGCGCGGAGCGCACTGACGAGCCAGGCGTCCAGCACGAGGCCGGCGATGGCCAGGCAGAGCGCAGCGATGACGATCGACATGCGGTTCCACCCGCGAAGGTCCGAGGTCAAGAACGAGAGCAGGCTCGCCAGCCCGCCGACGGTCGAGCACAGCAGCGCGACCAGGGTGAGCATGGACAGCTCAGCGAGCGTCTTCGTCCGCTCATGCTGGTCGACGCGGAGCCGGTCGACCCTGCGTGCCCGGGTGATCGCCAGGACGGCCAGAACAAGCGCGCAGGCGAGGCCGAACGCGGCGACGGCTCCCAAGGCAGGGTTTTCAGAGATCAGGGGGTACTCGGAGTCGTAGTAGCTCCGGATCTGGGCCAGGAAGGCGATGCGGTGCCCGGGCACGGGCAGCAACAGCTGGGACAGCTTCAGCGCGTAGATCTCGACCTCGCCCTGGTTTCGGACGAGGCCTTCCGTGTTGTCCCCGTGCTGCATCGTGTAGAGCAGGTCCGGCGCCATGTTGGCGGCGACCACGAGCACGAGGAGCACTCCGGCGGTCGCGGCGCCCAGGAACCTCCGGATGTCACGGTCGCGCCACCAGGCGGCGATGCCGGCCGTCGCGAGCAGGATGACGATGAAGATCGCGTAGTACGACGACGCCGTGGCGACGAGCGCGACGGACAGCGCGGTGCTCGCACCCCGCCCCGTCAGTAGACCCACAGCGCGAGGCAACCCGTCGCGGGCTCCCCACAGCCGCTCGCCCCGCAGGGCTCGCAGGACGACGACGAGGGCGAGCGGGATCGCATAGTACGAGGCCAGCCACAGGTGACCCTCGCCGCGGGCGAAGTGATACGGGGCGATCGAGAACAGCACCGCCATGACGACCGTGAACATCCTGGACACGCCGCACACGCGCAGGAACCAAGTCATCGTGAGGGCCGCGAGGACGAAGCCCGCGAGGTAGTAGACGTTCATCGCGGTCGCGAAGTCCGTCGTGAACCAGCCGAGCACCCGCGCTGCGACGAAGTTGAGATTGTCCGCCGTCGGGAAATCGTGATAGATCTGGCCGGTCGGCGCGCCCAGCAGCGGCTGGAACTCGTACCAGCCGGTCTCCAGCACCGTCTTGAAGTGCGCGGCGATCGCGACGGCGTCGCCCCAGTAGACGAACGGCACACGCAGGTCCGCTCGCCACAGCTGGAGCGCGCCCACGGTGGCGAGCGCGGAGCCGACCGCGCTGAGCAGATACAGAACGGGCTCGGACCGCCACCATGGGAGCGACCCGCCGGATCGGCGCGCCGCGCCGCTGGCGAGGGGTCTCCCGGCGCTGCCGACTGCTTGCCTCCCCGAGCGGCCCGACTCGGCGCCCACCTCAACGGCAGACTGCTTCACGCAGGCGTCCCGCGGCCGCCGTCGGCGATGAGCTCGACGTCGTGGTCGACCATCGACGCCACGATCTGCTCGAACGCGGTGGACGGGCTCCAGCCGAGCTCACGCCTGGCCTTGCTCGCGTCTCCCAGTTGGATCGCCGCGTCCGCGGGCCGGACGAAGGCAGGATCCGTCCGCACGTGGGCTTGCCAGTCCTCGATGCCAACCCGCGCGAACGCGACCCGGACGAAGTCCGCCACGGTATGACCGACCCCGGTCGCGATCACGAAGTCATCCGCCGCCTCGTGCCGGACGATCGAGGTCATGGCCTGCACGTAGTCGGGCGCCCAGCCCCAGTCCCGGGTGACGTCGAGCGTTCCGAGGGTGAGCACTGTGTCAAGCCCGGCCGCGATCCTCGCCGCGCCTCGCGTGATCTTCCGCGTCACGAACGCCTCGGGCCGGCGCGGCGACTCATGGTTGTACAGGATCGCGGCCGACGCGTGCAGCTCGCGAGCGCGATAGACGCCCACCATGTGGTGCGCGTACGCCTTCGCCGCGCCGTACGGCGACCGGGGTCTGACGGGGGTCGCCTCCGTCTGCGGGCTTTCCGGTGCGTCTCCGAAGATTTCCGCGCTCGAGGCCTGGAGAACGCGCACGGTCCTACCGGTGCGCTCCTGCAGCAGCCATGCGGAGTGCAGCACCGAGGCGACGGCCACGCCCGAGACGATGCCGGTGGTGACCGGGTGCGCCCACGAGTACGCAACCGACGAGATCCCCGCGAGGTTGTAGATCTCGTCCGGAGCGATCTCGGCCACCAGCCGGTCGACCGTCGCCGCGTCCGCGAGATCCCCCTCGTGGACGATCAGGCCCGGCACCCACGTCAGCAGTTCATCGAGCCCCGGGTCCTGCGCGCCGCCCGGGCCCCGGCGCACGAGGGCGTGCACCTCGGCGCCTTCGCGGGCGAGCGCCTCACAGAGGTACGACCCGTCCTGACCGGTGGCGCCAGTGACAAATGCGATCCCCATCGGCGGTGCTACAGCCGTGCCTGGGCGCGCTGCAAGGCCAGGTCGTTGTCGACCATCATGCCGACCAGCTCTTCGAAGCCGACCTTCGGGGTCCACCCGAGGACGTCCCGGGCCTTTGCTGAGTCGCCGATGAGCAACTCGACCTCGGCCGGTCGCATGAACCGCGGGTCCTGCGTGACCAGGTGCTCCCACTCCTCGATGCCGACGCGCGCGAACGCGACCTCCAGCAGCTCCCGGATCGAGTGGGTCACGCCGGTCGAGATCACGTAGTCGTCGGCCGTGTCCTGCTGCAGCATGCGCCACATCGCCTCGACATAGTCGCCCGCGAAGCCCCAGTCCCGCTTGGCGTCGAGGTTGCCCATCGTGATCGTGTCCTGCAGGCCGAGCGAGATCCGCGCGACGGCCTGGCTCACCTTGCGCGTGACGAACTCGAACCCCCGGCGCGGCGACTCGTGGTTGAACAGGACGCCGGAGGACGCGTGCATCCCGTAGGACTCGCGGTAGTTGATCGTCATGTAGTGCCCGAAGACCTTCGCGACGCCGTACGGCGAGCGGGGCCACAGGAGCGTGGACTCGCGCTGCGGCACCTCCTGCACCTTGCCGAACATCTCCGAGCTGGACGCCTGGTAGAAGCGCACCTTGGCCGGGTCATCACCCGAGTACAACCGCACTGCCTCAAGAATGTTCAGCACACCCTTGCCGGTCACATCCGTCGTGAGCATCGCGTTCTCCCACGAATACGCGACGAACGAGATCGCACCCAGGTTGTACACCTCGTCCGGGCGCGAGACGTTCAAGGCCCTGATCAGGCTGGACATATCGGTGAGGTCACCGGTGAGCAGCTTGACCCCGGGAACCAGGCGTTCCACCAACTCGAACTTGGGGTTGTTCTGGCCGCGTATCAGCCCGTAGACCTCATACCCCTTGGAGAGCAGCAACTCAGAGAGGTAAAGGCCGTCTTGACCGGTCACACCGGTTATCAGCGCGCGCTTCATCAGACACCTGTTCGGTCGTCGGCGAGTGTTTGCATCGAAACTCTACCGGCCACGACACCGGCTTCACCCCATTCGACGGGCGAGGCTGGGCCAGTCGACGGGTCGGTAGACTCAACCGGGTGCCCGCCGAACTCTTTGTGTCCCTCGCGCCTCGACGCGAAGATGTGATCCTCCACCGGGCCCTGGGGGGACTCAGTCAGCCACGGTTCCTCGAGGTGACCGCCGACCCGAACGCCCTTAGCCGCTGCGTCGCGCTCGAGTCGCGCGGCTGGGTAGGAACGACCGTGGCCGTCGACTCCCTGCACACCCAGCCCCCGTCGAGCGCAGAGCCGCTGCATGCCGTCCTGATCGGCGTCGCGGATCCGACCGGCGCCGTCGTCGGCGCGCTCGACCTCCTCACCGTGCGGCCCTGGATCGCGGTGCTCGCTGCGCCCGCCGCGACGCGAAGTGCCCCTGCTGAGGCCGCGTCCGGACTCGCCCTTCTCCTGGCGGCCGGCTACGAACCCGCGCTCTTCGACGGCGCGGCGCAGTACCTCGTAGCGCCCGAGCACAGCGCCGCGCTCTTGGCCCAGGTGGATCACCCGGCAGGCCCTGACGATTCGTTTCAGACGCTCGAGGTCTCGGAGCTTGAGCGGCGGCTACGCGAAGTGGAGGCTGAGAGGGCAGACCTGAAGACGAGGATTGCAGCGCTCGAGCAGGAGAACACCACCTGGCGCGCTCGCGCGATGGAGCGATGGTCCGAAGCCGCCATCGAGTACGCCGGGCGCGGCCGGAGCAACGAAGCGATCGCCGCCGAGCTCACGGCCCTGCACCAGACGCTGTCCTGGCGGATCACCCGGCCACTTCGCGTCGTGAAGACGATCTTGAACCGCTCCGCCCGAAAGGCTCGTGCAGATGCAGCGACCCGCTGACGCCACCGCGGTGCGAGCCGCCCTCGCCCAGCGCCTGCGCGCCGCCGCGACAGTGCTGCTGTCCGAAGAGTTCGAACCGTCGGCCAACCCGGCCGCCGACGCGGCGACGATCCTCCATGCGCTCGTCGGCCATGTCCGCTCCAGCGACGGCACCGCGGCCACGTGGCTGCTCTTGGTGGCCATCTCGGGGACGTTCCCCGACGACGCGACCGTCCGCGCGACGCGACGCCGCCTCGAGCTCGACACGACGGCCGACGGAATGCTGTGGCTCCTTGACCTCGGCCTCGCCGAACTTCGGGCGACCGGCGCACCGCTGACCGAGATCGACGTCGTCGTCGATGCCGTGCTCGTGGACGTCGACTTCAGCTCTCGCAACGACCTGAACACCGGGATCCAGCGGGTCGTTCGGTCTACGGTGCCGATCTGGGAGCGCGAGCATGACATCACGCTCGTCTCCTGGACTGCGAGCGGTGCCTTTCGGGCCCTCGGTCCCGATGAGGAGGACCGCGTGCTGCGGTGGTCCGGCACCCGACGTCCAGCGCCCGCGCGTGGCGCGAGCGCCCCGCGCGTGATCGTCCCGTGGCAGAGCGTGCTGGTGCTCCCCGAGGTGCCCGGTCCCGATCGCTGCACCGCCCTCGCCAGCCTCGCCGAGCATTCCGGCACGGCGGTCAGCGCGATCGGGTACGACTTCATCCCCGTGGTGAGCGCCGACCTGATGCCTCCGGTCGAGCCACGTCGGTTCGTCCGGTACCTGACGATCATCAAGCACTCGCGCCGCGTCAGCGGGATCAGCGCCTCGGCGAGCGCGGAGTTCCGCGGGTTCGTGCACATGCTGCCCGCCCAGGGCCTGGCGGGGCCGGAGGTCTCCGAGTGCACACTCCCCGTCGAGATTCCGGCCTCGGCCGTCGCGCCGCCGGTGGGGACGGCCCGGGAGCTGCCCCTCGTTCTCGTCGTCGGCAGCCACGAGCCGCGCAAGAACCATCTCGCGGTGCTCCACGCGTCCGAGGTGCTCTGGCGCGAGGGCTTGAAGTTCCGGCTTGAGTTCATCGGGGGCTCGAGCTGGGCTTCTGCCGGTTTTGACTCCGTGCTCCGGTCGCTGCGCCGCCGTGGTCGACCCGTGAGCGTCGGCCGCGGCGTCACCGACAACTCCCTGTGGAAGGCCTACCGTGCCGCTCGTTTCACCGTGTTTCCATCGCTGCACGAGGGATTCGGTCTGCCAGTCGCCGAGTCGCTCGCGGTCGGGACGCCGGCGATCACGAGCAACATCGGTTCAATGGCGCAGATCGCCCACGAAGGCGGGGCGATCATGATCGATCCGCGAGACGACGAGGCTCTGGCGTCGGCGATGCGCCTCCTACTCACGGACGACGAGCGGCTCGCGGCTCTCACCGCCGAGGCACACGCCCGACCTCCGCGCACCTGGTCGGACTATGCGCGCGAGCTCTGGACTCAGCTCGTCGAGAAGGTCGAGGTCAGCGCGTGAACGGCTGGCGTGCGGGGATCTCCGAACGGCGTCTGGGCTCCATCGTCGATGTGCGCCGTTCGGCGCGCTCGGCGTCGCTGCGGCAACGACTCCGAGCCCTCGTCGGCGCCCTCGACGAGCGACAGGTCCCCCCAGAGTCCGGCCGCGAACTGATCCCCCTGGTGGTCCGCCTGCTCTCGGCGCCCGACCAGAGCACGGTGTGGCTCACGCTCGCGGTGCTCCGCGCCGAGCTCCCGCTCGAGGCCGACGTCATCGCAGCCGCGCGGGAGATCGCGCTCGACGGGCCGCTCGACGTCCTGCGACGAATCCTCCTGCCCTCCGCCAATCCGCTGCACCGCGGCCGAGAGCTGCGCACAGTCACGGTCATGAGCGGCACCGTCCTGGTCGACGTCGAGCACACGTCCCACACGGCGCTCGCCACGGGCATCCAACGGGTCGCGCGGCAGACCACCTCCAGGTGGTCTCGCGACCATGAGATCACCCTCGTGGGCTGGACGCAGGATCACCGCGCGATGCGGCTCTTGGACGAGTCCGAGCGAGCGGTGGCGCTGCGAGGTGGCGACGAGACGACCGTGCACCATGTCGGCGGTGACGGCACCATCGTCGTCCCGTGGGGCGCCACGTACATCCTGCCTGAGCTCGCCACCGAGATGCGTCGGACGAACCGGCTTCTCGCGCTGGCCCGGTTCTCCCGGTCGCGGACATCGGTGATCGGCTTCGACTGCGTGCCGCTCAGCAGCGGCGAGACGATCGGTGCCGAAATGGGCACCGCCTTCGCCAACAACCTGGCGGCGGTGCGCCACATGGACCGGGTCGCAGCGATCTCCCACGCCGCGGCCCGCGAGTACGAGGGATGGCGCGAGATGCTGGTCGGCGTCGGCCTGCCCGGGCCGGGCATCGCCACGATCATGCTCCCCGTCGAGGCGGAGAAGCCCACTCCCCACGCGGTCGAGATGGTGCGGTCGACGCTCACGACCGACGCCCTGCCCTTGATCCTCTGCGTCGGCAGCCACGAGCCGCGCAAGAACCACCTCGCGGTGCTGCAGGGGGCCGAGCTGGCCTGGCGGGCCGGCACGCGCTTCAGCCTCGTGTTCGTCGGCGGCAACTCGTGGGGCGGCGAGGGCTTCCGGGAGCGCATGTCGGAGCTCCAGGAGGCAGGCCGGCCCGTTCAGTCCGTCTCGGCGCTCTCGGACGACCTCTTGTGGGCCGCCTACGACGTGGCGCGATGCGTCGTGTTCCCTTCTCTCAACGAGGGGTACGGCCTGCCGGTGGCCGAGGCGATCGCGTCGGGCACCCCCGTCATCACCTCGTCCTTCGGCAGCATGCAGGAGATCGGGCAGGCGGGCGGCGCGCTTCTCGTCGATCCGCGCGACGACCATGCGATCGCGCAGGCCATCACGACGCTCGTCGACGACGAGCAGGCGCACGCTCGCCTCGTGACCGAGGCCCGGGACGTCCCCGGGCGGACGTGGGACCAGTACGCGACGGAGGCCTGGGAGTACGTCGTCGGCGGCTAGGCCGCCTGCCGAGCACGCACGGGACTCACATCGATGCCTACGTCCGGGCGACCGCGGCGAGCTCTCCCGCTCGGATGCGCCGCCCGATGTCGGCCGCCGTCGCGGCAATGCCCGCCGGCAGCGGAGTCATCGTTCGGCGGTCCAGGTCGGTCCACACGACCGAGCGGAACCTCAGGTCCCGGGCCTGCTGACCGGACTGCGCTGAGGCGGCCAGCCGAAGGAGCTGCCCACGCTTGAAGATGCGTCGGAACTCGCCGAGCACTGCAGCAACCGAGGACGAGCGCTGCGAGGCCAGGATCTTGACGACGGTCGAGCCCGCGCTCGCGCGGTCGCGCAGCATGGCCAGGCCGTCGAGGATGAGCGCGGCGGCATCGTCCACGAACAGGTAGTCCCGCACGGTGTCGAGCGAGACATAGACACCGATCGGCTCGCCAAGGAGCTGCGACCGGCACAGCTGTGAAATCAGTCCCTGGGACTTCGCGAGGTTCTGCCCGGGACCGTAGAGATTCGACATCCGACCGACGAGCACCCGGCACCCGACCTCCGCGGCGAGGCGTGCGAACTCCTTCTCGGCCGCGAGCTTGGCTTCTCCGTAGGCCGACAAGGGCTGCGGCGGCGAGAGCTCGTCGAAGGGAGGGTCGACCGAACCGGCGTAGATCCCGCCAGCCGTCGACGCCATGAAGACTGCCCCGCGCCCGAGGCCCGCGCCATGGCGTTCGATCGCCTCGTCGATGAACTGCCGGATCGTGCGTACCTCCGCGTCGAGCAGGCGCTCTCCGGTCGAGGTGACGCCCGAACCCGCGCACCACAGGAGGTCCCACGGCCCGCCGGCCGCACGTACGACGACGGCGTCGAGGTCCTGGGCAAGCGCCGTGGCCGCGGCGGCCGCGTCGTGCCACGGGATGCTGGACACGAGCACATCACGGCCGTGTGTGCCGGCCAGCCGAACGATTGCTCCGCCGAGGAGTCCGCCGGCACCCACCACCCAGATCGGCGGCCCCGGCGTCATGGCAGCGGTCGATGCCAACCGAGCGGGCCGGCCTCGCGATCGCTCACAATGAGGTAGAGCGGTTTGCCCATCGCCATGTTGACCGCGACGCCGATGTACTCGGCCACGATGCCGAGCGAGAACAGCACGGCGCCCGTCGTCAGCAGCACGATGATCACCATCGAGGTCCATCCTGCGGGCGTCGCGTCGCCGGCCAGCCTTCCGACAAGGATCACGATCGCGAGCAGCAGCCCGGCCACCCCGAACAGGAAGCCCGTCACGCTGACGACCCGGAGTCCACGCGTGCCGCTGGAGAGGACCAGGCGCCAGAAGTGCGAGAGGAGCGAACGGAGGTTGTACCCGGAGCGGCGGCCGCCTTCGGCGCGGAGCAGCACGGGGCAGGTCGCGACGTCACCGGCCACCCACCCCAGGGCAACGTCGAGGTAGACGCCTGCACCCGCGTACGCGGCGACGCTGCGACCCACCTCGCCCAGCATGAGCCGGTAGCTCTGGTACACCGTCGTGTCCAGTCCACCGGCGAGCGCACGGATCGCGCGCTTGGCCCCCTTGGAGGCGGCATTGCGAACGACCCCGTGCGGCGCCGCGTTTTCCGGCTTGGCGTAGATGACACTCGCGCCTGCGCGCATAGCCACGTCGAGCATTCGACCGATGTCGGCGGGGTCGTGCTGCCCGTCCTCGTCCATCGTGACGATCCAGTCGCCCCCGGACGAGGCCATCCCGGCCAGGGTCGCCGCATGCTGCCCGAAGTTCCTGCTCAGCCAGACCGGCCGCACCATCGGGTACTTCTCGGCGAGTGTCCGGATCACGGAGGCCGAGCCGTCGGGACCGTTGTCGAAGACCAGCAAGACCTCGGCCACGACCGCGACATTGCCGTCCGGGGTGGTGAACTCGCTCGTCAGGTGGTCGAGCTCACCCAGGAGTTCCGTGAGGGTGATCTCTCCCTGGTACACCGGAATCACGACTGAGAGTCGGTGGGTGCGCCCTTCCGGACGGTCGGCTGCGCTCATCACGAAGCGACTATAGTCGTCCCGACACCCCCGGACGTCGGGGCCCACCGTGTCTACCCCCCGACGATTGAGTCACGTGAGCCAGCCTTCGGATGCGCAAGCCGGCCAGCCACCGGCCGGCATGGTGGGCGCGCTCGGTCCGCTGTTCAGCCTTGTCAAGGATCAGCGCATCGCCTTTCTCCTCGTCGGCGCGATCAACACGCTGGTCGGCACCGGCTGGTTCGTCCTTTTCCAGCTGACGGTCGGAACCCGCTACGGCTACATGGCGAGCCTGGGCTGCGCGCACGTCGCCGCGGTGCTGTGCGCTTTCGTGCTGTACCGCCGCTTTGTGTTCCGCGTTCGGGGTCACGTCTGGCTCGACTTGGCTCGATTCGAGGTGGTCAACCTCACTGCGCTCGGCATCAACGCCGCATTCCTGCCACTGCTCGTCGAGGCCTTCGGCGTACCCCCGATCCCCGCCCAGCTGCTGATCACGACGGTCACGATGTTCGTCAGCTGGTTCGGGCACCGTGGATTCTCGTTCCGCCGCCCGCCGGTGCTCGATCCGAAACCACACAGCAGCACAGGTGCTACCCCGTGACCCCGCGCGTCTCCGTGGTCGTCCCGGCGTTCAACAATGCCGACTACATCGAGCAAACGATCGACTCGGTGCTCGCGCAGACCTTCGCTGATTTTGAGCTCCTCATCGCCGACCACTCGTCCACAGACGACACCGCGATCCTGATCGAGCGCTACGCCGCCGATTCTCGGGTCCGAATCTCTCGCACGCCGGCCGGTGGAGGAGCCCAGCGGAACTGGAACTGCGTCAGCCAGGCCGCGACGGGTGAGTATCTCAAACTCGTGTGTGGCGACGACCTCCTCTACCCTGCGATTCTCGAGCGCCAGGTCGCCGAGCTTGACCGCCTGGACGCGGGTGTCGCGATGACAGCGTGCTCGCGCGACCTGGTCGACGGGCAGGGTCGAGTGTTCCTGCGCGCGCGCGGGCTGAACGGAATGTACGGACGGATCGATGGGCGGCTCGCCGTGCGGTCGATCGTCCGCAGCGGTACGAACCCACTGGGCGAGCCGGCGTGCGTGCTGTTCCGGCGCTCGGCTCTCGAAGCAGCCGGGTGGTGGGACGGCACGAACCCGTTCTACATCGACGCGGGAACGTACGCCCGCGTGCTCATGCACGGAGATCTCGCGGCGCTACACGATTCGCTGGCCGCCTTTCGGGTGAGCGCCGGCCAGTGGAGCGTCCGGCTCGCGCTCGAGCAGAGCAGCCAGGCTGAGGCCTTCCACCGGCTCGCCCGTGAGCTCGCGCCCGAGACCGTACGGGTGACCGACGTCTGGCGGGGGAACGTCATGGCGCGCAAAGCCGAGCTGCAGCGCAGGGCCGCGTACGCGGTGCTCGGCAAGCGCATGCGCCCAGCGGTGCCGGCGCCCGAGGCGAGCTAGCGTCCGTGCGCCTCGTGATCGACGCGACCGCGCTGCTCGGGGTGCGGACCGGCATCGGTCGGTACGTCGAGCACTTGCTGCGCGAGCTGCCAGCAGCGATTGCCAGGCGCGACGCTGAGGCGTCGCTCGCCATCAGCACCTGGACGCGGCACCGCGGCCGGCCGGCCGATGCCCCACCCGCCTTCGAGCACGTCGGGCTGCCCGTGCCGGCGACGGCGCTGTTCACGGCATGGGAACGCACCGACCACCCGCGGATCGAGACGTTGGTCGGCCGCTGCGATGTCTTCCACGGGACCAACTTCGTCTCCCCGCCTACGCGTCGTGCCCGCGAGGTCGTCACGGTCCACGACCTCACGTACGCGCTGCGGCGCGACACCGTCTCGGCGACAAGCAGGCGATACGAGACCCTGGTTGCCCGGGCTCTCGACCGCGGGGCCCAGGTCGCCGTCCTCAACGAGACGATGGCTGGCGTCGTCGGCGACTTCTACGGGCTCGAGCCCGGCAGGGTCGTGGCAACCCCGCTCGGAGTCGACGACGGGTGGTTCACGGCACCCGCGGCATCGAGGGCGTGGCTCGCCTCCCGCGGGCTGCCACCGGACTACCTCGTCTACGTCGGGTCTCTTGACCCCCGAAAGAACCTGCCCCGCCTGCTCGACGCGCACCGCCGCGCGCGCAGCCAGTTCCCGCAACTCCCGGATCTGGTACTGGCCGGGCCGGCGGGCCGGGAGCGGGACCTGGGCGACCGGCCCGGAGTCCACCTGACCGGATGGCTGAACGACGGCGAGCTCCAAGCGCTGGTCGCCGGTAGCCGCGCCCTCGTGCTCGCGTCCCTCGACGAAGGCTTCGGGCTACCTGTTCTTGAGGCCCTCGCGTGCGGTCGTCCGGTGGTCATCTCGGACCTCCCGGTGCTGCTTGAGGTCTCAGGAGGACTCGGCGTCGCAATCGCGCCGACGGACACCGACGCGCTTGCAGAGGCACTCATCGACGTGCTGGAGCAGCCGGACGGTGCGGCCGACCGGGACCGGCGCCGCGCCTGGGCGCGGCGGTGGTCCTGGTCGACGTGCGCCGACCGAACGCTCGACGCCTACGGGATTCCGGCGTAGATCAGCTGCTCGTGACCGCTCGGCAGCCGACGGCGGGATTGAACCCGACGGGTTGGTTGATCGCGTAGACGCACACCTGGTGCGAACCGGGCGCGGCGGGCACCGCGAGCGAGAACCCGCGCGCGGCGCCCTGCCCCGGGTACGCAGCAGCGACATCGGGGCGGGAGACGTCCGCCGGTCCGGACCCGGCGAAGCGGCCATCGAGGTACACGTGCACCTGCACCGGCGCGCTGGTCTCCGGATCGATCGCCCAGCCCTCGACCGTGACGGATCCTGGCGCGCCCGTAGCGGCGTCGAGAGCGCCGATGGGAGACGCGTTCACCACAGTCACGGTGACGCACCGCAACGCCGGGTTGGCGCTCGCCGGGAGGTTGATCGGGTAGACGCACACCCGGTGCGTTCCAGCGCCCGCGGCGATCTCTGCCGCGAATCCATGCGCGGCACCCTGGCCCGGGTAGGCCGCTGCGACGTCGGCCCGCGCTCCGTCGGCCCGGAGCACCGTCGCTTGCCCATCGATGTAGACGTGCACTTGGAGCGAGTCGGTGGCATCCGGATCGATCGCCCACCCGGAAACCAGCACCGACGACGCCGTCGCCGTCACGGAATCGACGAACCCGACCGGCGCATGGTTTGTGACGGTCACGGCCCGGCAGCCGAGCAACGGGTTGAAGCCAGCCGGCTGGTTGATGGCCCAGGCACACACTTGGTGCACGCCCTCGGCGGCTGGCAGGGTGACGTCGAAGCCGTGCGTATCGCCCCAGCCGGGATACGCCGCACCGACGTCCGGACGCGGCTGGTTGGCGACCACGCCTGAAGGCTGGCCGTCGATGTAGACGTGCACCATCACCGGTGCGGTCGTGTCGGGATCGATCGCCCAGCCCGCGAGCCGCACCCCTGCGCCGCCTACCGAGGCGGCGACGTCGAACGAACCGACCGGATTGGGCGAGGTCGTCGAACCGAACCAATCGGTGAAGTACGACCAGAAGTTTCGGTTCCCGTAGGCGGAGCACGAGTCCCCGGTGCCGTACCCCGCGGCGAGCGCCGCCGGGTTCGGCTGGTATGGCGTGTAGTTGTACAGGTTCGCGGTGGCTTGGTTGCGGATGACGACGGTGGATCCTCCGCAGATGGCGTTCGGGTGGTACCGAAGTGTCTGCGCAACGCCGACCCGATGCGAGAAGCTCGTTGGTTTCAGCCCATAGTTCCGAAATTGCGACGCGGCCGAATAGACCTGATTGAAGAAGCCGTAGTACTGGGAGTTGCACGCGGCCGTGTCCGGGCAGCCGTAGCCCATCGCCTTCTGGTACACGGCCGCTGTGCCGGCTCTGGAACGCGTGACCAGGCTCTGCTCCTTCTGGAGCGTGACGAGTAGCACCCGGGGATTGATGCCGCAGGCCTGCGCGACCTTGACGATGATGACGGCGGCGGTCTCGTTCGCGGCCCCGGCGTAGGCACCGGTGCAGCGCGCATCGGCCGCGCGGGAGACGGTGCTCTGTCGATAGTTCTTCAAGCACGCTGTGCCGTCGGCCGCTGGCACGCAGTTCGCACCCTTCGCGACGAGGAACGACTGCACCGCATCCACCGACATCGCGCTCGCATCGTAAAAGACCAAGTCACTGATCAGGTACGAAGGGTCGAAGTTCGAGAGATTGGCAGCGTCCGCCGGCACCGGGGCTCCGACGATGAAGAGCGCCGCGATGAACGGGACGACGAGAGCGGCGCGCCGCAGTCGGTTGGGTAGCGTGCGTGGACGCCGAGGAGCGTAGGTCATGGCACCTCTATCGACACGGTAGTCGACCTACCTGAGGAGAAGGCGGAGTCGTAGGCGAGGCTAATCTGCCAGGTCCCCGTGCTGAGGGTGCCCCCGGTGGCGATCAAGCCCCCACACGATGTTGTGGTGGCGTCCGCGAGCGCATCAGCGCGCACCTCGATCGTCTGCGATCCCTGGCTGAAGGTCGCCGAGCACGTTCCCGACTGCTCGACCACGCCCGTGACGTACCCGCTGATCTCGGCCTGCGCCGTCGCGTCGTCCCACGTCGCATAGGTGATGACGACCTCGACGCTCGCGCGCGTCCCGGCGGTTCCGCCGGGGGCGAGCTCCTCCCCCGCAGTTGCCGTGGGGGCGGCCGGAGCGGGTTGCGCGGGAGTCGCGAGGACAGGGGTGGACGAGCCTTCTGCCGCGACGGTCGGCTGGACCCCGGCCGACGTCTGCGCGGGCGCTGCCGATGCCGTTCCGGTCGAGGACGACGCCTCGGGAGCCGCAGCTCCCCCGGCCCCGAACGAGAGCCACAGAACACCGCTCGTGACGAGCGAGACGACGACAAAAACTATGATCCACCTGCGATTCTTCACCATTACCTCCACAGGCGAACTTTACCGTGAGGCCGACTCACGGAAGGTCCGCCTGGTAGGCCGCGGAATGCACGTGAATTGGGGCAAACCCCTCGGAGGCTCGCCTAATTGACGTTCTTCAGTGAGACTACTGAGGTGCCTAAAGCCCTCATCGCGAAATTCCGGTCCCTGGCCGCTATGACCGTAGCCGTCGGATTGGCGGCGGGCCTGACGGCGCTTGCTAGCGTCCCAGCGGTCGCCGCGGAGCTTTCCTGGGGACTTCAGCCGGGATGGCCGGTGACCACGCACCTGGCTTCTGCGCGGCCGATGAATGTGCCCATCGAGGGCAGTACGGGCACGAGCGGCTGGGCGAAGGCATCGTCACCCACGCTTGCGGACCTCGACGGCGACGGCCGGAACGAGGTCGTCATCGGCTCGCTCGACGGCCGGGTCTACGTGTACGGCCACGACGGGTCCCTGCGCTGGAGCAACTACCTCGACGCCAACGTCCAGGCGGGGCCGGTCAACGGCTCACCCGCGGTGGGCGACATCGACGGTGACGGGTCCCCGGAGGTCGTCGCGGGCTCGGACAATGGGTGGGTGTTCGCGTGGGCGGCCAACGGCACCTTGAAGCCAGGCTGGCCTCAGTTCACCGGCTACAACGCCGACTACCCGGCGCGGTGCGCCACGAACGCCTGTACCGGCGTCATCGCTGCACCGACCCTCGCGGACCTCGACGGGAACGGGACCCTGGAGGTGATCGTCGGTTCGCACAGCCACCTCATGTGGGTCTGGAACGGCAGCGGCGTCGTGCTTCCCGGCTGGCCGCGAGATGTCTGGGACGGCATCGCGTCGGGCGCCGCCGTCGGCGACGTCAACGGCGACGGGCGGCCGGAGATCGTGGTCGGCAGCGACGTGGAGAGCAACTGCGGGGACTGCCGCCCCTACGGCGTCCTGACCAAGGGCGGCCTGGTGCACGCCTTGACGATCACCGGAGATGAGTTGCCGGGCTGGCCGTTCCGCACGGACTCCTTCATGGCCGGCGCTCCGACACTGACCGACCTCGACGCCGACGGAAGTCTTGAGGTGCTCATCGGCGGTGGCTACTTCCCGAGCGAACCCGCCAGCCGTGGGCATCACCTGTACGCGGTCAACGGGAACGGGACTGTCCGCTGGAGCTTCGCGACGCGCGGCGTCGTACTGGGCGCCGCCGTCGCGGCGGATCTCTCCGGGGACGGTCGGCCCGAGATCGCGGTCGCGGATTCCACGTGCCTGGACGGATCATGCGCAGGCGGCGTCGTCTACCTCCTCAACTGGGACGGCTCGCTCCGCTGGGCGAGCGAGGGGCGCACGACCACAGCCCCCAGCGGCAGCGGCGCGCACTTCAGCGGGCCGGTGCTCGGGGACGTGACGGGCGATGGCAGGCCCGAGATCGTCGCCGCCGACGCCAACTGGCACGTCAAGGCCTGGGACCTTTTCGGTCAGGTCTCCGCCGACACCGGCACGACGTTCGCGATCTTCGGCAGCCCCGCGATCGGAGACCTCGACGGAGACGGGACGAACGAGGTCGTCGTCGGCTCCGCGGCGAACAACGGCCCGCGTGGCGGGACCCTCGAAGAGCTCGCCGGCTCAGGCCGGGTGTACGCCTGGGACACCGCAGGTCGCGGGGGGCTGCCCTTCCCGCAATACCAGTCCCGCGTCATCCCCACCACTTTCACTCCGACCCAGCCGGCGGCGTGCACGACCGTGCTCGCATCCGTCGCCGACCTCCCGATGGTGCGCCGGGGGTCTACCTGGTACGGCCGGCTCGGCTACTCCAACGGCGCCGCCGATGCCTGCTACGCCTACGGCGACGCCGCCGACAAGCCGATCACGGGTGACTGGGACGGAGACGGAGACGCCACGCTCGGTGTCTTCCGTCCGTCCACGGGCACCTGGTACCTGCGCAACGGCGACGGCGGCGGGGCTGCCTACCGGACGATGGTCTTCGCCTCTGCCTCAGACATCCCCGTTGCGGGTGACTGGAACGGTGACGGCAAGGACGACATCGGTGTCTTCCGGCCGTCCACCGGCACCTGGTACCTGACCTACCCCGATGACCCCGGGACCGTCCGCGTCGTGCGCTTCGCGTCGCCCGCAGACCTGCCCGTGGTTGGCGACTGGGACGGCGACGGCGACGCGAGCCCCGGCGTGTTCCGCAACGGCACCTGGTACCTGATGGACGACGGCGTGAACGGTTCGAACGTCCAGGCGGTCAGGTTCGCTAGCCCCGGCGACCGGCCGGTCGCCGGGGACTGGAATCACGACGGTCGCGACACGTTGGGCGCCTTCCGGGCCGGGGTCTGGTACCTCGTGAACACGCTGACGTCAGGGTCGGCGGCGTCCGGGTTCAGCTTCGGCAGCGCTGGCGACACCGCGTCCACCTGGGGGTAGGGCAACGAGCGCAATCAGGTTGTCGACCGGACCGGCGAGACCGGGAATCGATCGATCACGGCGTCGTTCCTGGGCTGACACCAGCGGTAGCAGAGAAACTCGTTCCCGCCGTCACGAGATACCTAGGGAACGACGTAGTACGCGATGCGCTCAAAGTTCCAGTTCTGGTCGTTGGCCCGCAGGTGCGCCGCCTCGGCAGCACTCGCGGTGAAGAAGTGCTTTCCGAATCCCGGGCTCCAGAACCGGTACACGGCTGTCGACCCCACGACCTTCTCGGTCGTCGCGCAATACGCGATTCCTTCGTACGCCCAGTTGGAGTCGTTTAGCCGGATGTTGTCGGCCTCAGCCTGGCTCGCGGTGAAGAAATGGCTCTGGAAACGCACGGAGTAGAACCGATAAACCGCGGTGGCAGCATCGCAGCCTTGCCCATCGGGCGCATAGGCCGCGAATGCTTGACCCTCGTATCTCCAGTTCGGATCCCCAGCCCGGATGTGCGCGGACTCGGCTGCGTTCGTGGTGAAGAAGTGCGCGTTGTTGAAACCCGGGCTCCAGAAGCGCCAGACCGGAACCACAGCCAAACTGCTCGGAGGTTGGCTGACTGGCCGCGATGGAAGCCACTCGCAGGCGATCCCGTCTCCGTCGCGGTCGAGCCCGTCAGGGTCGCCAGCAAATGCATCGAGGTGATCTTGCGCATCCTGTCGGTACCTGAAGTCGCTGCAATTGAGGTCCACACCCATGGCGGCGGACGCGACCGATGACGCTGTCACGAACGCGATTGCAGCGACCACCAAGACCGCCATACCTCGTCTGAACTGCCGCACGAGAACCCCCTTGTCGTCGCGAGGCACTCTAAGGCCTCCGTGCCCTTCGCCATCGAAGCGGTCTGGGCGCTGGTGACATCCAGCCCTTATTCACCCGAATGCGCGGCAAAGCGGGCACATCAGGCGCGCTTGCACCCCTATGTTCTCGACAGTACCGACGACGGCCTCGGCGAAAAATCGGTACACACCACCCCTCACACATCGGGAGCACTCGTGATTACTCGTCCGACTGGCAGCGTCCCCCCGCAACGGCATTCGCTGCGGTGGCGGCGGTGGGGGGCCCTCGTGGCGTGCACGGCGCTCGGCATCGGCCTGTCGGCTACCTCCGCCTCAGCGGATTCCGCGATCTTTCTCGACCCCTCCGGCGAAGAGGGCACCATCCCGGCGATCGATGTCGTGCGGTACCGGGTCAGCCTGGACGCCAGCACGATCGTCTCAACGGTCTACTTCAGCTCGTGGGATCGCGCCACTCTGGTAAATGCGCTTTCGCGGACATATCTGCACGTATCCGCAAGTGACGGGAACTTCATGCTGGAAAAAGTTGGTGGTAGCGAGTCTGCGGTTCTCGTCCAGGTGATCGACGAGACAGGGAACACCCTTCCCGTTCCTGGTTGTCCGGTCACCGTGACGTTCGCTCCCGCCGAGAAGTCCGTCGCGATGTCGACCAGTGCCGCTTGCCTTGGAACGCCCTCCGCTGTCAGTGCCTACCACTACGTTGAGCTTGGCGATTCGTTCGACTACGCGGACTCCAACCCCTTCGGCCCCAGCTGGAACGTGAGCGCAGGCCCGCAGAGCGGCCTCGGTTTGCCGATCGTCACTGTCCAGCGCTTCTGGAGCCAGGCGTACAACAATGCTCACTTCTTCACGGCCGACGGCGACGAGGCGATCAACATCTACACGACTGACGCCAACTGGACGTACGAGAAAGTAGCCTTCTCCGCCTATGCGACCCAAGGGCAGGCGTGCGCGACGGCGGGGCTGACGTCGATCTACCGGTTCTACTCCCCGAAGTTCGAGTCGCACTTCTTCACCTCGAGCGCAGCCGAGATGAACAGCGTTCGCGCAAACGACCGGAACTGGAACTACGAAGGAGTGGCGTACTGCGCCCCGACCGACACCGCGGCCGGCACGGCTCCGCTGTTTCGGTTCTGGAGCGCCCGCTTCGGCAAGCATTTCTACACCGCCGACAGCGCGGAGGCGCACCAACTGCGCACCGCCGACCCGAACTGGGCCTACGAGGGCGTGGCGTACAACGTCCTGAACTGACCTCACCATGACGTGCACGCCGTGCACGCCGCCAGCAGGAGCGCTCCCCTTGCTGACCCGTCCGCTCGGCGCCGCATTCCGTGTGCGTCGAACGGACGGGTCTGCGGCGCTATCCGATCTCGCGCAGTCGCGTGGCGATCCGCTCCGCGGAGTGCCGCCAGGTGAACTGGTCGGTCACGCGCTGGGCCGCGAGCGCGCCGCGCTTCTTCGCGACATCACTGCCGTTGACGACCTCGCGCATCCTTGCCTGCAGGTGGTCCTTGTCCGGCTCGGCCCAGTCGAACCCGTCGTAGTACACGCAACGCGCTTCGGCCGGTGCCATCGAGTACTCGAGCGGGAAACCGACCTCCTCGTCGAGGAAATCGGTCACGCCGCTCCAGCCGGTAGCGATGACCGGCAGCCCGCAGGCCATAGCCTCGAGCACAGGCTGCCCCCAGCCCTCGCCGCGGGTCGGCAGCACGAAGCAGTCGGCTGACCGGTACAAGGAGCCCATCTGATACCCAGCGAACTCCGGGTTGATCATCACGACGATTCGAGCGGTCTTCGGCAGATCGAGCTTCGCGATCTCGGCGCGGACGTCGATTGACGGGTCGCGGTTGAAGACTGACAGGAGGAGCATGACGTTCTCCTTGCGGGAGAACTCCTGGGCGAAAGCGCGCAGCAGGACTTCGGGAGCCTTGCGCTCGCCCCACTCGAAGACGGACAAGAAGGTGAACGCCTCCGAAATCCGCTCGCCCTTGATCTGAGTGTTGAAGTACACGTCGTCCACGCCGAGCGGCATGACCTGGATCGGCACGGTCACGCCGCTGCTGCGGAAGGTGTCGACATTGAACGAGGCCGGCACCCACACCTCGTCCATGGCATTGCAGCCATCGACCCAGGTCTTCGGCAGGCCCGTGACCTCAAGCATCGTGTAGCCGACCTCATGTCCGGTCGACCGTCGCTTGAAGGCGTCGGCCTGGCTGTACGAGACTCGGATCGCCTTCGAGTCTCGCGGCTCCCGGACCATGAAGTCGTCGATCAGCGCATGCCCGGTCGGAGGCTCCGTGGCACCGTAGGCGTTCTCGAACGAGACCCGCACATCCTGGTAGTGCAGCTGCTCCATGAGCTGGCGGCTGCCCACGGCGTAACCCAACGGCGAGTGCGCGACGGAACGCCACCTGACGTCCACGTCGTAGCGGCCGTCATCGAGCCATTCCCCCCACTTCTCGCTGAAATACTCGCGGGACTGGCCGAGCAGCCCCCAGATGTCAACCTTGTTCTCGCGGGTCGAGGTGTTGTGGAAATGCACCGGAGACACGTCTCCGCAGTAGACGATCCGCATCCCGGCGCGGCGCGCACGCAGGCAGTAGTCCGTGTCCTCGAAGTACGCGAACAAGCCCTCGTCCAGCCCACCCAGCGCGTCGAGCCCTGCACGGGTGAGGTACGCCAAGGCGAAGATCACGGCCTCGACGTCGCGGAGGCCACCGCCCTGACCGACGTCCTTCTCGTTCCCGCCGAGCTGCTGGCCGTAGATCCCCACGGGCTGCATGTACGCGCCCAGGTGGTTCACGAGACCGTTCTGGTCGATCAGGCGAGAGCCGACGACCGCTATGCCCGGCTCGGCGTAGGCAACCTGTTGCAGGCGCGCGATCCAGCCGTCATCGTCGAACCGAATGTCGTTGTTGATCAGGATGATGTCTTCGGCCGCGGTCGACTCCGCGATCCCCTGGTTGACGCCCTTGGTGAAGCCGAGGTTCGTCGGGTTCTCGACGACCGTCACGTCCGCCTCGGAAGCTGCGAGCTCCCGAAGCCAGTCGACCGACCCGTCGACGCTGCCGTTGTCGATGAACACGAGCCGGTACGGAACGTCGGCCCCCGCAGTCGCCCGAATGGATCGGTAGCACTGCTTCGTGAACGGGAGGGCATTCCAGGTGAGCAGCACCAGGACGACGGGCCGGGGCCCACCGTTGCTGCCTTCAAGGATGGGAACGAGGTCACTCATCGAGATCCTGCCTCCGGCTTCCGTCCCACGACGGCATAGTGCTGGTACCCGTAGATCAGGTCGTTGAGCATGTCGAGGTTGTGGCCGACGACGTCCCAGCCGGGCTCGCCACGCAGCTCCGCAGGAATGGCCTGCAAGCGGGCAGAGTCGGGCACCTTCTGGGTGCGCACGATCTGCACGTCGTCGAATCCGCACGCCTCGAAGGCCCAGCGCAGCGCCTCGGGGTGGATCGGCTTGATGTGCGTCAGGTCCACGTAGAAGAACGTCGAGAAGATGAAGAGAGCCTCCGGGTTGGGCGTCTCCATCACGAAGACCCCACCAGGCGCCAGCTTGCGTCGCACCAGGTCGATCGTCGTCATCAGCTCGTTGGTGGTCAGGTGCTCGGCCACCTGGCTCGAGAACACTCCATCGACCTCGCCCACGCCCAGCCCGTGCAGGTGCTCGACTGCGTCCTCGAGCCGCACGTCCCGGCCTGCCGCGCGGGCGGTGGCGACCTGCGACTCGTCGGAGTCCACCCCGTACCCGTGAATCCCGGCCTCCTCGAGGACCGAGACGAACTCGCCACGCCCCGACCCCAGATCCACCACGGCCTTCGAGTCTTCGAAGTACTTCAGATAGGTCGCCAGCAACGGGCGCACCACCTCTTGGCTGCCGCGGTGCCGATCTTCGAACCCGCTGTAGGCGAGCAGCCGCTGGACACTGAGATCGAGAGCGGACGATTCGTCGGAGTCCGGTCGGGACTGCTGGGCGCGGCGCGGCGCTTCGGACGAGAGCCGGTCGACCTCGTGCTCGAGCTCTTCGAGCCGGATCAGGAGGTCCGTGACTCCCGCCTCAGCGCGGGCGGCCACCCCGGCGACCCGGGCATCGACATCGAGGAGGCGCTCGTTGACACCCGACTGCTGGAGCGCTATCGGCTTGACGTACCAGCGCACCAGCCGGCGGAAGACCCGCTTGGAGAAGACGATCACCGGCCCGATCACAGGGCGGCCGGAGCCAGAGGGGAGGTCGACGACAAGACGCGCGTCCCTGCGAAGAGCATCGAGCCCGAACCGGTCCAGCGATTCGAGTTCGATGAACAGAACACCGTCGTCCCGTTCCCGCCGTGCACGGGAGAGCGTTCCCCGAACCTTGCGCATCATGGTGGCGACGTCAGAATTTCTCAGCATTGTGTCCTTCACGTTGTTCGCTCATCGCAGCTCTGGAGTCAGGCCGTGCGCACGGGAACCGACCACGTGCCTTCCACGTAGACCATTCCCGCCTGACCGAGGCTCCGCGCCCCGTTCATGACCGAGAAGGCAAACTCCCGCTCACGCCAGTCGTAGATCGTCGCGCAGGCACGGTCGTGCAGCGCGGCGGTGAGCAGGTACGGGCCCTTCAGCAGCGGCGTCTCGGCGAGCTCGAAGCGCACCGTGCCGTTGGCGGGCAGCTTGGCGCCGATATCGGAGTGGAGCGAGTTCTGCCCGTGCACCAGCTGGTCGTTGTCGGCACGATAGATCGCGATCCCGGCGACGAGCTCGTCCACCGGCTCCGAGCTGACGTAGTCGATCTCGATGGCCGACGGCTCCCCGCCACGGAGGTTGGTCGTCCGCCGGCCGCTCTCGCCGACGAAGTTGACCGCCGTGATCTGGACCTTGCCGTTTCCCCACCGCGTGTCGCTCGTCGAATGCGGCGAGCTCGCCTCGTCGGCGACGTGGACGTTGCCGAGGTACTCCCCCACCACCTCGTCGGACGGCCCCTGCGCGCGTAGCTCTCCGTGCTCGATCCAGATCGCGTCCTGGCACATCGTCGTGATCGTCCCGAGACTGTGGGAGACGAGCACGATGGTGCGGCCCTCGTTGCGGAAGTGCGCGATCCGCTCGTAGCACTTCATCTGGAACTCTTCGTCACCGACCGAGAGCACCTCGTCCAGGAGGAGCACCTCGGGCTCGACGCTGATCGAGACCGCGAAAGCCAGGCGGGCATTCATGCCCGAGCTGTAGTTCTTGATCGGGAGATCCATGAACTGCTCGACGCCAGCGAAATCGACGATCGAGTCGTAGAGCGCGTTCGTCTCTTTCTCGTTCCGCCCGAGCACTGAGCTGGCGAGGTACACGTTCTCCCGGCCAGTGAGGTCGGGGTGGAAGCCTGTGCCGAGCTCGAGCAGCGAGGACATCGACCCGTTCACGCGGACGTATCCGCTGTTCGGCGTCATGATCCGAGCGAGCACCTTGAGGAGGGTCGACTTGCCGGAGCCGTTGGACCCGATGATGCCCACGGTCGAACCGGCCGGGACCTCGAAGTTGATGTTCTTGAGAGCGACGAAGTCCTCGTACTTGTTCGAGCGTCCTACGAAGCGCTCCTTGAGCGTGTGGGACCGCTCGTGATAGATGCGGAAGTTCTTCCACATGTCGACAACTTCGATCGCGACGTCAGTCATGGCTAGATCATCTCCGCAAACATGCGTTCGTTCCGTCGGAAGACCGCAAGCCCAACC
This sequence comes from Pengzhenrongella sicca, assembly GCF_017569225.1. Lineage (GTDB taxonomy): Bacteria > Actinomycetota > Actinomycetes > Actinomycetales > Cellulomonadaceae > Pengzhenrongella > Pengzhenrongella sicca. Next base: position 963,938 of record NZ_CP071868.1, on the reverse strand, counting down.
ACCAGGAAGAACACCGACACGACAGCGGCGTACCCCAGCAGCTTCCAGTCCGGCATCGTGTGCATGATCAGGATGTTGCGCAGGGACACCAGGATGCCTGCCATCGGGTTGAGTTGGATGATTTTCAACAAGCTCGGTCGGTCCTCGATGATGGTGAGCGAGTAGATGACGGGCGTCGCCCAGAACCACATCTGGATCGCAATCCCGATGAAGTGCTGCACGTCCCTGAAGAAGACGGCGGCCGCGGACAGCAGCGCCGCGATCCCGAAGGCCAGCGTGGCGGTGATGAGCACCAGCAGCGGGAGGAAGACGATCTGCCATCCGGGGGGCCCGACGAAGATCGTGACGACGATGATCGCCACTGCCATCTCCCAGAGGAAGGTCACTCCGGCCGACAGGACGCTCGTCAACGGAAGGATCTCGCGTCGGAAGTAGACCTTCTGGAGGAGATAGCCCGAGCCGAGCACCGATCCCGTGCCGGCGAGTACGCCGTTCTGCAGGAGATTCCACATCACCAGACCGACGAACAGGTACACGGCGAAGGGTGTGTCTCCCGCGTCGGCGACCGGCGAGGAAGGCATGATGACGGTGAATACGAAGGTGTAGACGGCGACCTGCAAGAGCGGCGTGATGAGTGACCAGAGGGCGCCCAGGATTGTGCCCCGATGCTGAATCTTCAGATCGCGCCGAACGAGGTTCTTGAGGAGCTGGCGTGCCGCACGGTATTCCAGCCGGGTCTGCGCCCGGCTCGCACGCGTCGGCCGTCGAGCCTGTTTCGACGGTTTGGTGGAGACGTCTGCTGCTACTGACATGACGAGCAGACTACCTGGTGATCATCCGCGCCCTCGTCCCGGCCGACGCCGGCACGCGCCGTCGCCCGACGAGATCAGGCGTGCGTCGCGGCGGTGTCCTCAGCCCTGCAGGCGCCAGAGCGTGACCGTTCCAGCCGGATCTGCGCCGTGCGCCGGGTACTCCCCAGACGTGATTCGCTCCGCGGTGGCAGGGATCGCGAGCGCAGGGGCGCACGCAGTGCTGGTGAGGAGCCACCGCGCGCCGGCCGTGCGCGCCGCCGCCTCGTCCACGACACCCGAGGCCCGCATGTGCAGCACCTGGTCCAGGGCCTCGACCTCGTCAGGCCACGCCAGGCCACGGTTGAAGGCCGCCACCGAGCCGCCCCAGTTCACCTTGAAGAAAAGCGGATCGATGCACATGTCGGTCAGCACCGAGCCCCCGCCGGCCTCGGCCGCGGCGGAGATCGTCGCGCCCTCGACATAGAGCGGCGACGAGAGCTGCAAGTAGCCGGCGGACGCCACATCGGCGCGGAAACGGATCCAGTCGGGGATTCCCGCACCTGCCCACGCGACGACGACGACCAGGGCGACGACGACGACGGCCCGCGGCGGGGATCCCGGGCGCGTGTTTGCCCGGGACGGGTCATCCGCCGGACCCCGATGGGCGACCGATGACGTGACCGCCTCCAGCGCAGCCCAGGCCCCGAGGGGAACCGTGAGAACGGCCACGAGCACATAGACGTCGAGCCAGAACCGGTACGGCTCCTGATTCGCTCCCCAACGGTCATTCGTCGCCAGGAGGGCCCACACGGCAACCGATGCCACCGGCACGGCGAGCCAGAGGGTCCGCCGGTGGCGCACCCCGAGCATCGCGATGAACGCCAGGGCCGGGAGGATGACGCCCGCAGCGACCAGCCCAGCCTCGAAGGACACGCCGAGGTCCTTCGACGAGCTCTCGCGGTAGGTGAGGAAGGCATCGCCGCCGAGGATGCCGAACACCGTGCCAAGCACCTGCGGCGCCGCTCCGACGGCGACGGCAGCCACGCACCACAGGAGGCGCCAGCGGGTCGCTCGGGCGAGCACCACCAGTCCCGGTGCCATGGGCAGCAGGCCAAGAACGAGGACGGCGAGCGGGCTGACCCTGGCTCCGGCGGCCGGCCCCAGCGCGAGCACGACCACGAGGGCAACCGCGGTCGCGAGCAGTGCGATCCGCGATCGCTCCCGAACGAGTCCGACGGCCGCCGCGCCGCCCGCCAGCATGTACACCGCGACGAGGAAAGAGTAGGTCTGGACGTTGGCAAGGGCACCAATGAGGAGACATGCAGCCACGGCGACGGGCCAGGCGGCGCGTTCGGGGACGCGGCCTGCCCCGACGAGCAGCAGCGCGAGCAGCGCCACGCCAGCCAGGCACAGCGCGACCGACTCGCCGTTGAGCGTGTAGATCACCCCGAAGGGTCCCCACAGGACGGCATGGGAGTCCAAGGTCGTCATCCACGAGTCGCTCACGAGCCACGAGAACGTGCCGAACATGAACGGGGTGAAGCCGAGCAGCCCGGTCCACCAGCGGCGCGTCAGGAGCACGCACGTCGCGCCGATCGCGACGACGAGCATGACCTGCGCCGCGAGACCCAGCACCGTCCACATCGTCGCGACGCTGGTCGAGGTCGCGTCCGCGGCGAGCCCCAGCAGCAGGTAGTACGCCCGCGGATAGTAGTTGGAGCCGGTCATCGTCAGGGGTTCGACCGCCGAGAGATTCCCGTTCGCGGCATTCGAGGCGATGGCGAGGTAGGCGAGCTGGTCAGACCAGTAGTAGTTCCGGAACATCGACGGGTGCCACCCCGCCCAGCGAAGCATCATCCCCGCCTGCGCGACCAGGTGCACGAGCGCCGCGACCAGGACCGCGGCCGTCGCGAGCGTCGCCTGCCGGCGCCTTCGACGCCTCGGCGTCACCGTCGGCGTTGAAGGCTGTCTGTGCACAGTGCGGAGGATACCGCGAGTCCCCCGAGCCCCGAGCGCGGCCGTTCGAGAAGGCTGCGCCTCCCGTTAGGCTCGTGACCTCTGCGTCAACAGGAGGTCCATCATGCGTCTGCTCGTCACCGGCGGAGCCGGCTTCATCGGCTCGAACTTCGTCCACCACACGATCCGCGACCGCGCCGACGTCCAGGTCACGGTGCTCGACGCCCTGACCTACGCCGGCGACGAGGCCTCCCTCGCGCCGGTCGCCGGGCGGATCACGTTCGTCCAGGGTGACATCACCGACGCCCCGCTCGTGGACCGCCTCGTAGCCGACGCCGACGTCGTCGTGCACTTCGCGGCCGAGTCGCACAACGACAACTCGCTCGAGAACCCGTGGCCGTTCGTGCAGACGAACGTCATCGGCACGTACACGCTGCTCGAGGCCGTCCGGCGCCACGGCACGCGGTACCACCACATCTCGACCGACGAGGTCTACGGCGACCTCGAGCTCGACGACCCGGACCGCTTCACCCCCGAGACGCCGTACAACCCGTCGAGCCCGTACTCCTCGACCAAGGCCGCCAGCGACCTGCTGGTGCGCGCGTGGGTGCGCTCCTTCGGCGTCCAGGCCACGATCTCGAACTGCTCGAACAACTACGGCCCCTACCAGCACGTCGAGAAGTTCATCCCGCGCCAGATCACGAACGTGATCGACGGGGTGCGCCCCAAGCTCTACGGCACGGGCGAGAACGTCCGCGACTGGATCCACGTCGAGGACCACAACTCCGCAGTGTGGGCGATCATCGACAAGGGCCGGATCGGCGAGACCTACCTCATCGGGGCCGACGGCGAGCAGAACAACAAGGACGTCATCGAGCTGATCCTCGAGCTCACCGGGCAGCCCCGGGACGCCTACGACCGCGTCAACGACCGGCCCGGCCACGACATGCGGTACGCGATCGACTCGAGCAAGCTGCGCACCGAGCTCGGGTGGGCGCCGCAGTTCTCGAGCTTCCAGGACGGCCTCGCCGCCACCGTCGCCTGGTACCGCGAGAACGAGGCCTGGTGGCGCCCGCAGAAGGACGCCACCGAGGCGAAATACGTCACGCTGGGGCGCTGACGGCCGCGGCCCCCGGCTCGCGCCGGGGGCCTTGCCGATCTCCCATCTGCACAGACCCTCCACGCAGTCGCCCCTGCGCCTCCCACTACCCGCCGGTCTCGGCCTCTAAACTCCTTGGGTGCCCTCACCCCACGCAGCCTCGGCGCGCCCACGCGCCACGCGCCATGCCCGACGGCCGGAGTCGCACCGGGTCGTCCGAACCATCGCGCTCCTGGTCACCGCAGTGCTGGCCTTCAGCATCACCGGGGCCGCGACGGCATACACGAGGCTTCAGTCCAACATCACGTCGGCGAACGTGGTCGACCTGCTCGGCGACGACCGCCCCGAGCAGGCAGCCACGCCTGACCCCAACGATCCGAACGCCGGGCAGGCTCTGAACATCTTGCTGATGGGCTCGGACGTTCGGGACGGCGAGAACGCGGAGATCGGCGGCGACGTCTCCGGGATGCGCTCCGACACCACGATCGTGCTGCACCTGTCTGCCGACCGGACGCGTGCGGACCTCGTCTCGATCCCGCGGGACACGCTCGTGGACATCCCCGCGTGCGCGCGGTCCGATGGCACGACCTCCGAGGCGCAGGACGGTCAGTTCAACGCCGCCTTCTCGATCGGCTCGGAGTCCGGCCAGGTTTCGGACGCGGCGGCCTGCGCAATCCGCACGGTCGAGGAGAACACGGGAGTGTTCATCAACGAGTTCGTCGTCATCGACTTCGCTGGCTTCACTCGCATGGTCGATGCACTCGGCGGTGTCCCGATCTGTATCCCGAACGATATGAGCTCGCCGAAGGCCGGGCTCGAGCTGACGGCGGGGCAGCAGACGCTGGACGGCGTGACGGCGCTCGCCTACGCCCGGGCCCGGACCGGCACCGGCGTCGGCGACGGGTCCGACACCAACAGGCTCGGCCGACAGCAGCAGCTGCTCGCCGCGATGGTACGAACGGTGCAGTCCCAGAACCTCCTGACCGACCTGCCGAACCTGCTGCAGTTCCTCAACGCCGCGACGTCGTCCATCACCGCGAGCACGACGCTCGCCTCGATCCCCAACCTGACCGGCCTCGCGTTCAGTCTGCGCGGGACCGCGTCGAGCAACATCACGTTCATGACCATCCCGTTCGCGGCCGCGCCGTCCGACCCGAACCGCGTGGTGATGACGGACGAGGCGGATGCGATCTGGGCCGCGCTAGCGGCCGACCAGCCGATCACCCCGGCGGCTGAACCGGTCGCGCCGGTGGATCCGGCCGCCACGCCCGACCCCTCCGCGGACGCTTCCGTCGAGCAGGAGACCCCTGTGCCTGGCAAGGACGCAATTACCGCCGAAACCGTCACGGCAGTCTGCGGCTGAGCGACCATGGCCCCCGAGGACAAGCCCCGCCGCCCTGCCGGCGCTAGCCGCGCCCGCACGGGCGGGTCAGCGCGGCCCGTCGGCGGCGAGGCGAGCCGGCCAACGGCGCCGCCCGCACGCGCAGCGCGACCCGCACCGTCCGGCCCCCCGGCGCCGTCGGCACCCGCAGGCGTCCCCCCGAGCATCAATCCCGCGTCGGCCGGGCGCCGCCCGGCTGTTGCCGACGCGATCACGGTCGGTCGCCCAGCGTCGCCCACCGGGACACCGCGACGCCCTGCGGCCGCGGTACGTGCCCCCGCACAACCCGCCGGTGCGGACCGCGTCAGCCCCCGCCCGCCCGTCGGCCCCCGCGCGCCCGCCGCCCCGCCACGTCGTCGGGTCGATGCGCCGCCGCCCGCGCGCCCGCGCCTGCCCGGCTCGCGCCTGCCCGGCTCGCGCCGCAAGCGGATCGCCATCACGGTGGCAGTCGTCGTCGTGGCGCTCCTCGCCTGGCCTATCGGCATGCTCGTGTGGGCCAACGGCAAGATCGAGCACGTGGACGCGTTGTCCGGCGTGGCGAACACCCCCGGCACGACGTACCTCATCGCCGGCTCCGACTCTCGCGCTGACGGCACCATCGAGGACACCACCACTCCCGGCGCCCGCACGGACACGATCATGCTGCTGCACGTCCCGCCCAGCGGGCCAGCGGCACTGATCAGCCTCCCGCGCGACACCTATGTCGAGATTCCCGGCCACGATGCCGGCAAGCTCAACGCGTCATTCTCGCTGGGGGGCGCGCCGCTGCTCGTCACGACCGTCGAGACGCTCACGGGAATCCACGTCGACCACTACGCCGAGATCGGGTTCGGCGGGGTCGAACAGGTGGTCGACGCCGCCGGCGGCGTCAATCTCTGCCTCGAGAGCCCGCCGCTGTCCTTCCCCCTAAACGACGTGAACTCCGGGCTGGTCTGGGACGCGCCCGGCTGCAAGGACGTCGCCGGGCCGATGGCCCTCGCCTTCGCGCGCATGCGGTACTCCGACCCGACCTCCGACATCGGCCGCGCGCAGCGCCAGCAGCAGCTCATCTCGGCCGTCACCGGGGCGGTCGCCAAGCCGTCGCTGGCGCTCCAGCCGGCCAAGCAGGTCCGGCTCGTGTCCGCCGGCCTCGGCGCACTCTTCGTGAGCAACGGCACGAACATCGTCGACCTCGGCCGCCTTGCGCTCGCCTTCAGAAGCGCGACCGGTCCGGGCGGCATCACCGGCACGCCGCCGATCCTGAGCATCGACTACCGGCCGGGAGGCGTGGGCTCGACGGTCGAGCTGGACCCGGACACGAGCCCGGCGTTCTTCACGGCGATCATGACGGGCACGCTGCCGGCGGGTGCCGTCGGCGGGATGCCCGGGGCCTGATCAGGCGCGCACCGCCCGGGCGGGCTCGGGGCGCCCGAGGAAGTACCCCTGCCCCCACGGCACCCCGATGTCGCCGAGCACCTCGAGCTCCGCGGCCGTCTCGACCCCCTCGGCGATGACCACGGCGGCGATGTCGGTCGCGAACGCCACGAGCGCGCTCGCCAGCGCGCGTTGCATCCGGCTCCGCTCGATCCCGTTGATGAGCGAGATGTCCAGCTTGATGATGTCGGGTTCGAGCGCGAGGATGTGCTGGAATCCGGCATACCCCGAGCCGACGTCGTCGACGGCGAGCCGCAGGCCGTCCGCGCGCATGCTCGCGAGCGCGCGCCGCACGGCGGCGTAGTCCTCGACCGGCGCGTGCTCGGTGAGCTCGATGACGATCCGGTCGACCGGCCGGTCCTCCAGGTCACCCCGACGCAGCTGGAGCACGGTCGCCGGGGCCATGTTGACGGCGAGGAACGTGCCCGCGTCGTCGTCGAGGAACGGCAGGGCCCGGGTGACCGCGTCGAGCTCGAGCTCGATGCCGTGGCCCACCGTGAACGCGTCCCGGAACCAGCCCGCCGGGCCGTGCTCGTGCGGGCGGGCGAACCGGGCCAGCGCCTCGTGGCCGACGGTCGCGCGCGTGCCGAGCTCAGCGACGCGCTGGAACACGGGCGTGATGCTCCCGTCCTGGATGACGGTCTCGACGCGGTCCCGCATCCTGGCCAGCTCGCCCTCGGTGGCCTGCGGGACGGCGGGACCGCCGCCGACGGCGCGCCGGATCGCCGTGTGCAGCTGGCGCGTCTCCAGCAGGTTCGCGACCCGCAGCCCGAACTCGACGGTGTCGAGCGGCTTGGTCAGGAAGTCCCGGGCGCCCTTGCTCAGCGCCAGATCTCGGCTCTGCCGGGTCGAGTCCGCGGTCAGGACCAGCACCGGCAGGTAGCTCCCCGCCGCGAACCGGACGATCTGCTCGAGCACGGCGTGGCCGTCGAGGTGCGGCATGTACAGGTCCAGGAGCACCAGGTCCGGGTCGATCGCGGCAAGCCGGCCCGCTACGCGACGCGAGTCCGTCTCCGCCGTAATGCGATGGATGCCCTCGTTCATGAGCAGCGCCCGCACGAGCGCCACGTTGGCCTCGTTGTCATCGACGATGAGCACGCTCATCGTCGAGAACCGCTCAAGCAGCCTAGGCATCGGCCGCACCCCTCAGGGCGCGTTGGACCGCGGCGATCGGGCAGCGCCACCCGGCCTCACCGACACTGTGTGGACCCACGACTGCCCTCCGCTGCTTCCAAAAGGGTGTCCCCCAGTGTGCACGCGCGATCGCCGGCTGGCTATGCCCGCGGCGCCGCGGGTTCGCGCGTCAGGCCCGACTTCACGGCACAGCGCAGCCGCGGCCCGACCGTGCGCTCGATGCCGTAGTGGATGCCGGCGGCGAGGGCGAGCGTGAACGCGGTCGCCATCGCAAGGGTGACGAACGGCGGCAGGCCTGCGGGCAGATGCGTGATCGCCCACCAGCCCCAGTGCTCGTGCACGAGGTAGAGCGGGAACGTCAGCGCGCCGAGGGTCGTCAGCCACGGCCACGCGACGCGAGAGACGCGCGTGAGCGTGACGACGCCGACGAGCGCGATGGAGCCGACGACGACCGCGCCGATGATCGAGCCGGACGGCACGATGTCGGCGTTGCGCGCCTGCCGGGCCAGCTGGTCGGGCACGACGAGCCAGACCGCGGCGACCGTGTTCGCCGCGACGAGCAGCCAGGCGGCCCAGGAGCTGCCCTCGCGGCGGATCACGAAGAGCACCATCCCGGCAGCGAAAAGGGGCGCGTACTCGCAGATCAGCAGCGTCCGCAGCCACTGCGGCCCGCCCGCGTGCGCCAGCAGCGCCGCCGCGGGCCAGAGCGCCGCGCAGGCCATCACCCGGCGTCGCGTGATGCCGACGCCGACGAGCAGCAGGATGAGCGCGTAGAACCTGAGCTCGGCCCACAGCGTCCAATACACGCCGTCGACGTTGCCGACGTCGAACAGGCTCTGCAGCATCGTCAGGTTCACCGCGACCTGACCGGGCGTGACCTCCTTGCCGCCGGGCCACAGCCACAACAGCAGCACGCCGGTCAGCAGCACTGCCGCCCAGTACGCGGGGAACAAGCGGGCGACGCGTGAGGCGACCACGTCGCTGACCGACTTGCCCCAGGCGGTCATCAGGATCACGAACCCGCTGATCACGAAGAACAGCTCGGGGCCGAGCGCGCCGTAGACCGCCCACTCGCCGAAGTTCGGGAACACCTGCGCGGGCGACTGGCCCCAGGCTTGGGAGTTCCGGACGGTGAAGTGATACGTCACGACGGCCGCCGCCGCGAGGAACCGTAGTCCGTCGAGCGCGGCCAACCGAGCGCCGGGCCGTGCCCGCGAGAACTGCCTCCCGGCCGCCGCCGGAGCGGTCGCGTGTGGTGCGGCTGAGGGCGCCGAGGGGCTCATGGTGACAAGTGGCATCGATTCACTGTAACCGTGAGCGCCGGAAGGGGCCCGGCGTCGAGCATTCAGCCCGAGCGAGTCTGCCTCCCGCTCCACGTGCCGACGTGACCTAGACCGTGAGGCTCCGGCACCCGAGGCTGGGGTTGGCGCCCGGCGCGACGTTGATCGCGTACGCGCAGACCCGGTGGGTTCCCGCGGCCGCGGGCACCGTCACCGAGAATCCGTGCGAGGTGTTCGCGAACAGGCTCCCGAGATCCGGCCGGTCCAGGTTCGCGACCGTTCCCGTCGGACTGTTGTCGACGTACACGTGCACCGCAATCGGCCCAGCCGTGTCCGCATCACCAGTCCACCCCTGCACCGTCACGCCGGCACCCGTCACGACCATCGAGTCCACAAAGCCGATCGGCGCCACATTGCTCACCGTGACGCTCCGGCACCCGAGGCTGGGGTTGGCGCCCGGCGCGACGTTGATCGCGTACGCGCAGACCCGGTGGGTTCCCGCGGCCGCGGGCACCGTCACCGAGAATCCGTGCGAGGTGTTCGCGAACAGGCTCCCGAGATCCGGCCGGTCCAGGTTCGCGACCGTTCCCGTCGGACTGTTGTCGACGTACACGTGCACCGCAATCGGCCCAGCCGTGTCCGCATCACCAGTCCACCCCTGCACCGTCACGCCGGCACCCGTCACGACCATCGAGTCCACAAAGCCGATCGGCGCCACATTGCTCACCGTGACGCTCCGGCACCCGAGGCTGGGGTTGGCGCCCGGCGCGACGTTGATCGCGTACGCGCAGACCCGGTGGGTTCCCGCGGCCGCGGGCACCGTCACCGAGAATCCGTGCAAAGTGTTCGCGAACAGGCCCCCGAGATCCGGCCGGTCCAGGTTCGCGACCGTTCCCGTCGGACTGTTGTCGACGTACACGTGCACCGCAATCGGCCCAGCCGTGTCCGCATCACCAGTCCACCCCTGCACCGTCACGCCGGCACCCGTCACGACCATCGAGTCCACAAACCCGATCGGCGCCACGTTCGCAGTGGTGCCAGCAGCCGGCGCTGCCGCCACCGCGGTCAGGCCGGAGGCAGCGGGCTGGCGGGGGTTGCCTCCGCCGCCGACAGTGCCCGCACTGCTATTGGCGAGCACGCGCAGCAGGGGGAACAGCTTCTGCTGGTAGTCGGCCTTCATCCGGGCGACCGCGCCCTGGTCGGACAGCGGCTCGGCGTACAGCGCCACGGTCTCAGACCGGTCGACGACGTAGGCGCCGTAGTCCTGGAACGCCCGGGCCACGGCCAGGCCCTCGGCGGACAGCCCGAGGCTCGCCAGGTCCACGCTCGCCGGGATGCCCAGCATCGTGCCCATCGCGATCGGGCCCTTGTAGGCGGTCGCGGCGTTGTTGTCCTGCAGCCGGGCCGGCCACACCGGCCCGACTCCGAGCATCGAGTCGGGGATCGAGACCGCGAGCGCGTGCGGGATGGCGTCGGCGGCGACCTCCGCCGTGCGGATCAGGCCGACGAGCTGGCTGATGCCCGCCGCGCGGGTCCCGCCGGCGAGACCATCCGAGCGCAGGTCTGTCTGCACGATGTGCGTCGACGTCCACGACGTCGCCGAGACCTTGGTCATCTTGTAGCACTCGTACGCGGTGTACCCGTCGGGCTGGACGATCGTCATGGCCTTGTCGGTCCCCGTGGTCACCTGCGCACCGCTGGGCATCCGGATGCTGCGGACGACGCCCGTCGAGGTGTTCGTCAGGGTCACCATCGGGTCCGCCTCGGTGGCGATCGCCACGGCGATGGACCAGCCCGTCGAGTTGATCGTCGGGGTGCCCCTGAGCAGCGCGGCCGTGCGGACGTCCGTCGCGGCCTCGAAGATCGCGCCGGAGCCGATCGCGGTGTTGGCGGGAGAGGACACCGCGAACGGGTGCAGCGCGGCGATCCGTGGCTGCGGATCGGCGGCCATCCCTGGGGAGGCCAGGCCTGCCACGGCCAGCCCGCCGAGCGCTGCGATCGCCACGCCTCGACGCGCGAGGGTCACCCCGAGCGCCCGGACCGCACGATCTGAGCCGGCCGCATGGCGGCGGACGAAACGTCGAGGATTGCTCACGATGAGGCCTCTTTCGGTCGCCTGCAGGAGAAGGGCAACACCAACGACAAATGTCCGAAATAGATGGCCGAGATCCGGTTTGTCATTGCCGGTCACCCTTTCGAGTGACCGCCGTGCAGCGATTTTCTTCCCGCCCCTGCCAAGGGGTTAACAAGCCTCGATGGTGGCAGGATTTGGCGTCCCATCTGCGGCAACCCCCGGTGGCGCCCGGGTGATAAATGCAACAGTACCGGTGATTCAAATCACATTGCTCAGGCCGAAGGTCCCGCCCGAATACCCATTGATTGCACCGCAATGCCCGATTCGATGCGGCTTGGGTATCCCCTTTTCAAAAGGGCTTTTCCGGGTAAAATCGGGCGGCAGGTGGGCGAATTGATCCGCTTTTTTCGGGACAGAATCGGGCATTACGGCGTGCCGGGCGAGCGGACCGGACGCGGGCCGCGCGCCCCGAAAGGGGCGCTATTCGGCCGCGACTATTCCCCCGTTCGGCCGCACCCAAGCGGGCCGCGACGGCCGCCCCGGCGGCTCAATCGCGACGTGGCGTGGGACGAAAGGCCCGGTGGCCGACGGACGGACGACTCAGGCGCTGAAGCCGGTGGGCTGCCCGCGGTGGCCGGCGCCGTACTGCGCACGCAGCCGCTCCCCCTTGGCTGTCGCCTCGTCGCGCAGCCCGATCTGGAAGGCGAGCATCGCCGCCCGCAGGCGAGCGGCGTCGTCGTCGACCCCCGCCGCCAGGATGCGCACCGCGAGCAGGCCCGCGTTGCGAGCGCCGCCGACGGCGACCGCGGCGACCGGGACGCCGCCGGGCATCTGCACGATCGACAGCAGCGAGTCGAGGCCGTCGAGGACGGCGAGCGGCACTGGCACGCCGATCACCGGGAGCGGAGTGACGGCGGCGAGCATGCCCGGCAGGTGCGCCGCCCCGCCGGCCCCCGCGATCAGGACCCGCAGGCCGCGATCGGCGGCGGTGCGACCGTACGCGAGCATCTTGTCGGGCTGGCGGTGGGCAGACACGACGTCGACCTCGATGTCGACGCCGAAGTCGGCGAGCGCGTCGGCGGCGGCCCGCATGACCGGCCAGTCGGAGTCCGACCCCATGACGATCCCGACCTGCGCGGCTCGCGCGGCGGTGTCTCGTACGCCCATGGTCGACTCCTTCGCGATGCGGTTGTCGGCTGCGGTTGTTGGCTGCGGTTGGTTTGGCCGCGGCCGGCCGCTCGGCCCGCACCAGCCTCTCAGACCGGCGGCAGTGCGCGCGCACAGCCACCGCGGCTAGCCTGGTCACGTGCTCCTGTCCGACGCCGCAGCGCGCCCCGCCCTGCGTCGACGCGTGCGCGCGGTGCGCACCCGGATCGCCGAGCTTGGCCGGTTCGGTTCCGTGGGCGCGGTCGCCTACGTCGTCGACCTCGGGCTGTTCAACCTGCTCAGGTTCGGGCCCGGCGAGCTCCTCGAGGCCAAGCCGCTGACCGCGAAGGTCGTGTCGGTGGCGGCCGCGACGATCGTCGCGTGGCTGGGCAACCGCTACTGGACCTTCTCAGACCGGCGCACGGCCTCCCGCGGGCGCGAGCTGGCCGGGTTCGTCGTCGTCAATCTCGGCGGCCTCGTGATCGGCGTGGGCTGCCTTGCGTTCTCGCACTACGTGCTGGGCCTGACCTCGGCGCTGGCCGACAACGTGTCCGCCAACGTCGTCGGCCTCGCGCTCGGCACGGCGTTTCGCTACGTCGCCTACCGGCGCCTCGTGTTCACGGGCTCCGGACCGGCGGCCGAGGCCCCGGCCGCCGAGGTCCCGGCTGCCGATATCCCCGCCGCCGACGGCGGCGCGCGCGCCTAACCGGCGAGGATCGCCGCGGCGGCCTGGGCGCGGGCCCGGACCTCGACGAGGTCGTCACCGAGCACCGTGACGTGCCCGAGTTTGCGGCCCGGCCGGACTGACTTGCCGTAGAGCTGGACCTTCGCGCCGGCGTCGAGGGCCGTCACCGCAGCGAGCGCGTCGGTGAGCTCGGCGTGACCACTGCCGAGCACGTTGGCCATCACCGCCCACGGCTGCCGCGCCGACGTCTGCCCGAGCGGCAGGTCGAGCACTGCGCGCAGGTGCTGCTCGAACTGGCTGGTCACCGAGCCCTCGATCGTCCAGTGGCCGCTGTTGTGCGGGCGCATGGCGAGCTCGTTCACGACGACGGTCGGCGGACCCCCGCCGTCGCCCGGCACCTCGAACAGCTCGACCGCGAGCACTCCGGTCACCCCGAGCCCCGCGGCGATCGTCACCGCGAGCGACGTCGCGGCGCGCGCGACCTCGGGCGCGAGGCCGGGCGCCGGCGCGATGACCTCCGCGCACACGCCGTCGACCTGCACCGACTCCACGACCGGCCACGCGCGCACCTGCCCGGACGGTCGCCGCGCCACGAGCACCGCGAGCTCGCGAGTGAACGGCACCTTCTCCTCCACGAGCAGCGGGATCCCCGTGCCGTCCGGGCCGTAGGAGGACTCGAACCAGTCCGCGACGTCCTCGGCCGAGTGCACGACCCGCACGCCCTTGCCGTCGTAGCCGCCCCGGGCGGTCTTGACGACGGCGGTCCCGCCGACGGCGACGAGGAAGGTCTCGAGCGCCGCGAGATCCGGCAGCTCCGCCCATCGCGGGCAGGGCACGCCGAGCTCGGTGAGCCTGCGCCGCATCACGATCTTGTCCTGCGCGTGCACGAGGGCCGCCGCGCTGGGCCGCACCGCGTGCCCCTCGCGGGCGAGCTGCTCCAGCAGCGCGTTCGGCACCTGCTCGTGCTCGAACGTCAGGACGTCCGCCGGCCGGCCGGCCGCGGGGCCGCTGCTGCCGGCGACAAGCGCGCGGAGCGCGGCCTCGTCGCGCGCCGCGCCGACGGGCGCGTCCGGGATGACCTGGGCGGCCGACGACGTCGCGTCCTCGACCAGGGCACGCAGGTGCACCCCCAGCGCGGTCGCCGCCGGCGCCATCATGCGGGCGAGCTGCCCGCCGCCCACCACTGCCACCACGGGAGCTGCCACGACGGGTGAGCCTAGCCGAGCACCCGCGGGCGCCCGCGTGCGTCGCCGGTGCATTGCGGTCAATCGCGACATAGTGCGAGGTCACACAAGCGTTCCCAGGCCATCGTCAGGTGTGCCGGGTAATCTGACGCGGTGTCCCCCGCCGGCCCCGTGGCCAAACTCGCCCTGATTCGGGGAACTCTGCGTGGACACTTCCGGTTGCCCGAGGTCCGCACCCGGCTCACGACGCTGCTCCGATTCAGCTCGGTCGGCACGATGGCGTTCCTCGTCGATCTGGCCGCCTTCAACCTGCTCAGTTTCGGGCCGGGCACGCTGCTGGGCGACCAGCCCCTGACGGCCAAGGCCGCGGCGGTCGGCATCTCGACCGTGTTCGCCTGGCTCGGCAGCCGGTACTGGACCTTCTCGGACCGCCGCCAGGACTCGCGGGGGCGCGAGCTCGTCACGTTCGCGCTCGTCAACGCCGGCGGCATGGTCGTCAGCGTCGGGTGCCTCGCGATCTCGCACTACGGGCTCGGGCTCACGTCGGCGCTCGCGGACAACATCTCGGCCAACGTCGTCGGCATGGTGCTGGGGACGATCTTCCGCTTCTACTTCTACCGGCGCGTGGTGTTCACCGGGGAGCCGACGGCGCTGCTGCGCGAGGCCGCCGCGTCCCGGCTCGGCGCCGGGCGGCTCGTCCGCGATCCCCTGGCCGAGTCCGCGCACACGTAGGGCGCCCCGAGCCGGCGCTCGCGCCACCGCCCGGCCGCGTCAGCGCCAGCCGCGCAGCTTGCCGATCGAGACCCGTGACCCGCGCGGCAGCACGACGTCGGGGTCCAGCGACTTCGGCACCCCGGCGAGGAACACCGCGAAGACGGCGGGGCGCCGCTGCGCCAGCTCGATCCGCCCGCCGTCGGCCGCGACGAGGTCCCGGGCGAGAGCGAGGCCGAGGCCCGTCCCGGCGCCCGACGTCATGCCCCGTTCGAAGATCCGCGGCGCCAGGTCGTCCGGGACGCCCGCGCCCTCGTCCGCGACCTCGATCACCATCGCTCCGCGCGGCCCGCTCGGGCGCGAGCGGACCGTCGTCGTGCCGCCCCCGTGCTTGAGCGAGTTCTCGATGAGCGTCGCGATGGCCTGGGCGAGCGCGCCCGGCGTCGCGAGCACCTTGACGTCCTCCGCGACGTCGAGCACGAGCCGGCGGCCGGCCGCGACGAACGACGGCGCCCACTCCTCCTCCTGCTGACGGATCACCTCGATGAGCAGCACCGCCTCTGTGGTGCCGCCCTGCGCGCTCTTGGACCGCGAGAGCAGGTCGTCGACGACCGCCACCAGCCGGTCGACCTGCTCGAGCGCGATCCGGGCCTCGTCGCGCACGTCGGGGCTGTCCGACGCCGCCGAGATCTCCTCCAGGCGCATCGACAGGGCGGTCAGCGGCGTCCGCAGCTGGTGCGACGCGTCCGACGCGAACTGCCGCTCCGCCGCGAGCCGGCCCGCCATGCGGTCCGCGCTGCGCGCCAGCTCCGCCGCGACCAGGTCGATCTCCTCGACGCCGGACGGCTCGAGCCGCGGACGGACCTGCCCCGAGCCCAGCTGTTCCGCGGAGGCCGCGAGATAGACCAGCGGCGCCGCCAGCCGGTTCGCCTGCCACATCGCCATCGCGATGCCCGCGCCGAACGCGATGACGGCGGCGACGACGACGAGCAGCACGACGCGGGCGCTGAGCCAGAACACGTCCCACCAGGAGGTGGTGAGGATGACGAGCGCCCCCGTGCTCGCGGTCGCCTGGGCGGAGAGCGACTTGCCTGCGATCGGCACGCCGGCCTGCAGGCGTTCGCCGTCCGGCTGCACGACCAGGACCGACGCCGGCAGCGTCGTCGCGCTGCCGGTGAAAGGCTCGAGCATCGTGTCGGTCATCAGGATCGCGCGCGAGTCGCGGAAGTCGATCGTCGACGCGAGCTGCGCCGCGCGGTTGTTCAGCTCCTGCACCTCGTTGTCGCGCGAGTACTGCGCGCCGAGGAAGGCGAGCGGGAAGCCGAGCAGCACCACCGCGACGGTGACCGCCGCGATCGTCGCCTGCAGTACCCGCCGGCGCACCTGGCTAAGCCCCCGTGTGGTCGCCGGTCTCGAACCGGAAGCCCATGCCCCGCACCGTGGTGACGTACCTCGGCGCGTTCGCGTCGTCGCCGAGCTTGCGCCGCAGCCAGGACACGTGCATGTCGAGCGTCTTTGTCGAGCCTGACGGGTCGGTGCCCCAGACCTCGCGCATCAGCGTCTCGCGAGCGACCACGGTGCCGGCCGCCGCGACCAGGACGCGGAGCAGATCGAACTCCTTGGCGGTCAGGTGCAGCTCGCGCTCGCCCTGGAAGGCGCGGTGCGCGGCGACGTCGACCCGGACGTTCTGCGCCTGGAGCTCGTCCTCGTCGACCGGCTCGCCGTGGGTACGGCGTAGCAGCGCCCGGACCCGCGCGAGCAGCTCGGCGAGGCGGAACGGCTTCGTCACGTAGTCGTCGGCGCCCGCGTCGAGCCCGACGACGAGGTCGACCTCGTCGGCCCGCGCCGTGAGCACGAGCACCGGCGTCGTCAGCCCGAGATTGCGGATCGCGCGCGCGACGTCGAGGCCGTCCATATCGGGCAGGCCGAGATCGAGCACGACCAGGTCGGCGTCCGGCGCATGATCGATGGCGCCTTGACCAGTGCCTTGCACGAGTACGTCATAACCCTCACGCGTCAGGGCCCGCGCCAAAGGTTCGGCAATTGCGGGGTCGTCTTCCGCCAGCAGTACCTGAGTCATTGCGCCATGCTAGGTCATGTCAGCGTCTCTTCGCCGGTAGAAACACCTCGCGAATTGTCGTCGCCCGGCGAGGCGACCGGCGGGCCTGTGGAACGACGCCCCGTCCCCACCGCGATCGCCTCGGTGCTGCCGGGATCGCGCCGCGCGGCGACAGTGGCCGAATGCGCGTCACGCTGGCGGGCGCACCCGGCCCGCCCCGGGTACCGGACCTCGACCTCGAGGTGCCCGACGGCGCGCGCCTCGGCGATCTTCGCGGTCACCTCGCGTCGGCGACCGGTCGTGCGGAGCTGGCCCCCGGCGGCGCGGTGCTCGCGGTGGGGGCGGCGGTGCTGGACGACGACCAGCTGACCGGCCAGGTCCCGCTGCTGGCCGGCGCGACCCTGCGCGTCGGCGCGGGACCGCGCGACCCCGGCGACGCGGCGCTGCGGGCCGAGTGGCACCTCGCCGTGCTCTCGGGGCCGGACAGCGGCGCGCTCGTCGGCCTGCGCGGGCCGCTGGTCGTGGGTCGCGTCGGCGACCTCGCGATCGACGACGGCCGCAGCTCGCGCCGCCACCTCGCGCTGCGGCTGGGGCGATCCGGCCCGATGGCGCTCGACCTGCGCTCGAGCCACGGCACGGTCCGGCTACCCGCGCGAATGAGGTGGCTGGGCTGGCTGGGGTGGCGCGCCGAGTCGGGGTGGAGGTGGTGGCGCGGGCGGCGGGTGCGCGGGCGGCCCGCGACGCCGGTTCGGCGGGCCGGCCCGGCGGCGCGGTGGACGCGGCTGCACGTGGGCGACCGGCTCCTGATCGGGTCGACCGTGCTCGAGCTGCGCGCCGCCCGCGCGACCGTCGTACGGAGCTCCGCCGACCGGACCACTGGCGACCGGACGACTGGCGACCGGACGACTGGCGACCGGACCGCTGGCGACCGGACCGCTGGCGACCGGGCTCCCGAGGGCCGGGCTCGCGGCGAGCTCGCGGCCACGACCTGGCTCGCGCCCGCCGCGGGGTCGGTGGCGCTCGCACTGAGCACCGGCAACCGGATGTTCCTGATCGTCGCTGCTGTGGGCCCGCTCCTGGCCATCGCGAGCAGGCTGCGGGCGCGCGCCCACACCGCGCGCGGGCGTGCCCCCGCCGCCGGGCCGGCGCGTCGCACGTCGCCGGGTCGGCTCGACGGGCCTGGCCCCGAGCCGCCCTCGCCCGCCGACCTGTCCACGCGGGCGCTCCGCCTGCTCGCTGGCGCCGAGCCGACCGACGCACCCGGCCCGGCGGACGTGCGCGCCCTGAGCCCGGACGGAGCCCTTGCCGTCGTCGGACCCCGCGGGCTGGCCGTCGCGGCGGCGCGGGCGCTCGTCGCGGCGGCGCTGCCGCTGGGTCCGACGGACGCCGACGTCGCCGTCGCCGTCCGGGCCGACCCCGCCCACCTCGCGGACTGGTCCTGGTGCCGGTGGCTACCGGGCCTCGCACCCGCGCACGCCCCGGCGGCCGCGCCCGCTCCCTCCGGCGCGGCCGGTGTGTCCGCCGCCGACGCCACGGGTCCCACGGGCCCCACGGACCCCGCGGGCCCCACGACGCTCGTGGTCGGCGACGGCTGGCACACCCCCGGGCAGGCGACGGACCTCGCGCGCTTCTGGGCCGGCGGGCACGGCGCGGCCGTGGTGCTGATCGCGGCGGACCTGGTCGATGTGCCCGCGTGGTGCCGAACCGTGCTCACGGTCCACCCCGGCAAGGACGTCGCGACGCTGCACCTGCCGACGGGCGCGACGCGCACCCTCCCGCTGCACGCGGTCTCGCACTCCTGGGCCGAGGTGCATGCGCGGCGCGTCGCCGCCCTCTGGCAGCTCCGACGCCTCCGCGACCTGCCCCCGGGGGCCTCGCCGAACGCCGCCGGTGGCGTCGCGCTCGCCGATCTGCCGGGGCTGCCCGCTCCGTCCGCCGCCAGCGTCATCGACCGTTGGGCCCAGGGGCACGCCGCGCGGGCGGGTGGGCTCGACGCCTGCCTGGGCCTCGGCCCGGCCGGCGCGCCGGTCACGATCGACCTGATCCGGGACGGCCCGCACGCCCTCGTCGCGGGGACGACCGGAGCGGGCAAGTCCGAGCTGCTGCAGACCTGGCTGCTCTCGCTCGCCCTGACGCACTCACCCGCCGAGCTGGCGTTCGCGCTGGTCGACTACAAGGGCGGCGCGAGCTTCGGGCCCTGCGCGGAGCTGCCGCACGTCGTCGGCCAGGTCACCGACCTCGACCCGGCCCTCGCCGCACGCGCGCTCGCCGGGCTCCGCGCCGAGCTGCGTCGGCGCGAGCGGCTCCTCGCCCGCGCGGGGGTGCCCGACCTCGCGGCGTTGCGGTCCGCGCCGCCGCCGCGCCTGCTCGTGGTGGTCGACGAGTTTCGGGCGCTCACGGAGGACCTGCCCAGCTTCGTGCCGGGCCTGCTCCGGCTCGCCGCGCAGGGGCGATCGCTCGGCATGCACCTCATCCTCGCCACCCAGCGACCCGCCGGCGCGGTCGGCCCCGACCTGCGCGCCAACCTCACGCTGCGGATCGCGCTGCGGGTGACCGACGTCGCCGACTCCCTCGACGTGCTCGACTCCCCCGAGGCCGCCCGCATCCCGGCTAGCTCCCCGGGGCGCGCCGTCCTACGGCGCGGGACGGGAGCGCCGGAGCCGGTGCAGATCGCCCTCGCGAATGGTGCACCGCTCGGGCCGCGCGGCGCGGTCCGGATCGCCCCGCCCTGGCCCGGCACGCCGACCGGCTGGGTCCCCGCCGCGAGCGCTCCCCCCGCGGGCCGGCACCCGTGCGCACGGCCCGGTCCGGACTCGGATGCGGGCGAGAGTGCCGACCCGCGCCCGGCCCGCGCCTTCGTCGCGGCGGCGCGTGCCGCCGCCGCCCAGCTCGGCCTGGACGCTCCCGCGGCGCCGTGGCTGCCGCCGCTGCCCGATCTCCTGCGGCCGGACGACCTCGCGGCGCACGCCGCCGCTGAGCACGGACTCGGAGCGCAGGCCGGACGTGGCGACGCCGACGCCGGCCGGCTCCCGCTGGCCCTCGCCGACGTGCCGACGCAGCGGCGCCGCGCCGTCGTGCGCTGGGGCCTGGCGGCCGGCCCGCTGCTGGTCGTCGGCGCCGCCGGGTCCGGCCGCAGCACGACCCTGCGCACCGCGGCCCTCGCCGCGCTCGCCCGCGGCTGGCACGTCCACGCCGTCGGCGTCCCGGCGCGCCTGATCGCGGACCTCACGGCCCGTCCGACGTTCGGGACCGCCGTCGGCGTCGACGACCCCCGCCGGCTCGCCCGGCTCCTCCTCCTGCTCGCCCAGCCTGCGCCGGCCGGTGCCGCCCCCCGGCTGCTGCTCCTCGACGAGATCGAGGCCGCGCTCGACGCGCTCGCGCCGCTCGGGCGCGGCAGCGGCGCGGCCCGCCTGATCGACCTTCTCCGCCGGGCGCGCGAGCACGGCACGGCGGTGCTCGCCACGGGCTCGGCGGCACCCCCGGGGGCGGTCGCGACGCTGTTCCCGCAGCGCCTGGTGCTCGCGGTCGGCGACCGAGCTGCCGACGTCGTCGCGGGAGTCCCCGGCGCGCTCGCCGGCTCGCGACGCGGCCCGGGCCGCGCGATCGTGCTCCCGTCCGTCGCCGGCTCGCTGGTCGAGGAGGGCACCGACGAGCCAGACGCGATCGGCGAGCCCGGCGACGCGCTCGTGTGCCAGGTCGCCGCCGACGGCGTGGCCGACGGTTCCCCGCCCGACGACACCGCGCCCGAGAGCCTGGCGCTGCGCCTGGCGCCCGTACCCGCGCGCGTCGGGCGCGGCGCGCTGGCGACGGCCGTCCGGCGCGAGCGCGGCCCCTCGCCGCGCCCGGACGAGGCGCCCGTCGTCGGGATCGGCGGTGACGACGCCGGGCCGGTCCGGCTGGCCCTGGGCCGCGGCGCGCTCGTCGTCGGGCCGCCCGGGTCCGGCCGCTCGACAACACTCGCCGTCCTGGCCGCCGCACTCGCCGCCGCGGGTCGCCCGATCGTCGTGGTCGCGCGCGACGGGCCCCTCGAGCGGTACGCCGCCGCGCACCCGGCCGTCGCCTGGTGCGGGTTCGCGTCGGCGGCGATCGCGCGACTGCTCGCCGCCGCGCCGCCCGGGGCGGTGGCGCTCGTCGACGACCTCGACGCGCTCGAGCGGCTCCACCCTGGTGTGACCGACCTGCTCGGCGCGCTCGCGCAGCGCTCGGCAGAGCCCGCCGGTTCAGGGCCGGGTCCAGAACCGGGGCCGGGGCCGGGGCCGGGGCCGATCGTGGTCGCGGCCGCGCAGACGGGCCGCGCGGCGATCTCCTACCGCGGTGCGCTCGGCGCGCTGCGCGACCAGCGGGTGGGGATCGTGCTCACGCCGACCGAGCCCGGGAGCGCCGACGTGTTCGGCACCGCGCTCGACTGGGTGGTGGAGCCCGGGCACGCCCACACCCCCGGCCGCGCCGTCCGCCAGCACGGTCGCGACGTCGTCGTCGTCCAGGTGCTCGACCCGACGCTCGCGTGACGCGGCGCCGTCCGAGGAGGCGCGCTATGAGGGGGCGTGCGCTGGCGTGCGATCCCGGGCGGGGCCGGGCCTCAGGCCGCGGCGGTCATCGCGCGTCGTCGTCGGCGGCGGCGCGGCCGGACGTCGCGGCCACCACCGCGGGCAGGAGCAGGGCGACCACGACGAACACCACGGCCACGAGCAGGACGAGCGCCCACGCGCTGGGATCCGCCGAGAACCACCCGATCGCCATCACGACCAGGAGCAGCTGCCAGGTGATGATCGGGGCGCGCGCCCACCGGCGGCCCCGCCACAGCCCGCGCGCGCCCGCGACGAGGATCGCCGCGACCGCGACCGCGGAGAGCGCGAGGAACGCCGTCGCACCGGGCAGCTCGACCCGCCCGCGCACCAGGTCCGCCGCCCAGGCCACGCCCAGCCCGAGCGCGGCGGCCGCCTGGACGAGCACGAGCAGGCAGGCCACGGCCAGGGCCCAGGGGTGCGGGGCCGGCGCGGGCGCCGCTGCGGGTGTCGGGACTCGGGGGGAGGGCACGCGACGACCCTATGACGCACGCCCGTCGACGACACGCACCCGCGGCCCCGCCGCCCAACCGGGTGGCTGCCCGCGCTCGGCCGGCGGTGCGGCTTGATGGTGTGAGCAAGACCTCAACCGCTTGGCCTCGAAACCTGACGTTAGCCCCTTGTGTCCCTGCAGTTCAGGTGTGACTCTGGGTTCAGTAATGCTTTTTTCCAGCCCCCCACGAGTAGCGCCCTTCTCGGGCGTGCCCTGACATGCCTAGGAGATCTTCATGGATTGGCGCCACCGCGCTTCATGCCTGGACGAGGACCCGGAACTGTTCTTCCCGATCGGGAACACCGGACCGGCCCTCGCACAGATCGAGCAGGCGAAGGCAGTCTGCCACCGTTGCCCCGTCATCGACACCTGCCTGAAGTGGGCGCTCGAGTCCGGCCAGGACGCCGGCGTCTGGGGCGGGCTGTCCGAGGACGAGCGTCGCGCCCTCAAGCGCCGCACGGCCCGCCAGCGCCGCGCGAGCTGACGACCGCCGCAACCCGCACGCCGCAGCACCCACAGGCCAGGCCGCCCGCGACCTGACCCGCTCGACCACGCAGGCCCCGACGGATCCCCGTCGGGGCCTCGGTCGTCCCCGGGCCGACGGGGCGCCGGGCCCTCAGCCCTGGGGGTCGCGCAGCGTGACGTCGAGGACGACCTGGGTGCCGCCGCCGTCGCGCGGCAGCCACTCGATCTTGCCGCGCAGCTCGTTCGTGACGAGGGTCAGCACGATCTGGGTGCCAAGGCCGGAGCCGGCGCCCGCCTCGGGATCCATGCCGACGCCGTCGTCCGCGACGATGACGCGCAGCTTCTGGCCGTCCCGCAGGGCCGTGATCTCGACGGTGCCGCCCGCGGGCGACGACAGGCCGTGCTCGACGGCGTTCGTCACCAGCTCGGTCAGCACGAGCGCGAGCGCGGTCGAATCGGCCGCGGGCACGAGCCCGAACTTCCCGGTGGTCACCGTGCGCACGTGCCCGCCCGCCGACGCGACGTCGGCGGCGAGCCGCAGGCTGCGGCCCACGAGCGCGTCGAACGGGACGATCTCGTCGAGCGTCTGCGAGAGCGTCTCGTGCACGAGCGCGATCGTCGCCACGCGCCGCATGGCCTCCTCGAGCGCCGCCCGGGCCTCGGGGTTCTCGAGCCGGCGCGCCTGCAGCCGCAGCAGGGCCGCCACGGTCTGCAGGTTGTTCTTGACCCGGTGGTGGATCTCGCGGATCGTCGCGTCCTTCGTGATGAGCTCGCGCTCGCGCCGGCGCACCTCCGAGACGTCCCGGCACAGCAGCACCGCCCCGGTGCGCTGCCCGTGCTCCGTCAGGGGCACGGCGCGCAGGGACAGGCACACGCCGTGCGACTCGATGTCGGTGCGCCACGGCGCCCGCCCCATGACGACGAGCGGCATCGACTCGTCGACGGGCATCTCCTGCTCGATGAGCTCGGTCGTGACCTCGATCAGGGAACGCCCGACGAGCGAGCCGAGGACACCCAGCCGGTGGAAGCAGCTCAGCGCGTTCGGGCTCGCGTACAGCACCTCGCCCTCGGAGTTGAGCCGGATGAGGCCGTCCCCGACGCGCGGCGCCCCGCGGCGTGAGCCGGCCGCCGAGTTCGGCAGCGGGAACTCGCCGCGCCCGATCATGCCCATGAGGTCGTCGGCGGCCTCGACGTAGTTCAGCTCGAGCCGGCTCGGGGTGCGGGCCCCGCCAAGGTTGGTCTGCCGGGCGACGACGGCGATCGCGCGCCCCTTGTGCACGACCGGCATCGCCTCCTCGCGCACCGCGTACGAGCCGAACCAGCGCGGCTCGCGCGAGCGCTGCGGCCGCACCTCGGTCAGCGCCTGGAGCAGCTGGCTGCGCTGGCCCTCGGGGGCGTGCTTGCCGACGATGTCGTCGTAGTGCACCGTCGCGCCCGTGCTCGGTCGGCACTGGCCGATCGCGATGAAGTCGCCCTCGCCCGTCGGCAGCCAGAGCACGAGGTCGGCGAACGCGAGGTCCGAGATGACCTGCCAGTCCCCGATCAGCAGGTGCAGCCATTCGACGTCAGCCGGCTCGAGATCGGAGTGGCGGGACACCAGGTCGCTCAACGTAGGCACCGGTTCAGCCTAGACATGCCCGCGCCGGGCGCCGACCCACCAAGCCCGGCCGGACCTTCGGTAGCCTCGTCCCACGACAGTTCGTCCCGCGAGGGACAGCCCGCCCGGGGCGATGCTGACCGGCGGGCCCGACGAGAGGCGAGGCCACGGTGCGCGTGCACGTCCAGCTCCGCTACCCCGCGACGGTTGCGACCGTGGCGGCCATGCTTGCCGATCCCGCCTACGGCCACGCCCGCGTCGCCGCGAGCGGCGCCGTCGCCCATCACGTCGACGTCGTGGACGCCGCGGACGGCGCGTTCACGGTCACGACCCGGCGCTCGATGCCGACCGACCAGATCCCCGCCAACTTCCGAGCCTTCGTGGGCACGAGCCTCGACGTGCGCCAGGTCGAGGCCTGGGAGGCCGGCACGACGACCCGGCACGGGACCGTCGTGGTCGAGATCACCGGGGCGCCCGTGCGGCTGACCGGCACGACGACGCTCGCGCCCGTACCCGACGCCGCCAGCCCCGACGGCGCGGAGCCGGGGGCGAGCCTGCTCACCTACGACGGCGACGTCAAGGCCGGGGTGCCGCTGTTCGGGGCCGCGATCGAGGAGGCGGCGGCGCGCGCCGTCCGAGCCGCCCTCGAGGCCGAGCAGCAGGCCGGATCCACCTGGCTCGGAATCCACCCGCGGGGCAGCTCGGCCTGAGAAGCGAGGCAAATCGGCGCGCCGACGAGCCTCCCGGCGTAACGATTCCGTAACGGCCACCGAAGCCAAAGCGCCGTGACCTGCACAGACATCCGTATGGGAGCGATCCCACGGCCGTTCGGGTGGCGTGCTCCTTGACACCCCGACCCGTCAGCAGCACGATTCGGAGCAACGCGTGGGAGCGCTCCCGCACTCCCATGGGAGCGATTCCACGTTAAGCGGACCTCAGCGGTCCACGCGACCTGGGCCGCCTGCCACGGACGCGACGACAACAGCGCGGCGAGGACGCCGCGCGACTGACAAGGGAGTCATAGTGCGCAAGACCACTAGCAAGGCGTGGGCCCTCACAGCGGGGGTCGCTAGCATCGCCCTCCTCGCCTCGGCGTGCGGCTCGTCGGACGAGAGTGGCGACGACGCGTCCGGCAGCTCGGACGAGAAGATCACCCTCACCGTCGCGACGTTCAACGAGTTCGGCTACGAGGACCTGATCAAGGAGTACACCGAGCTCAACCCGAACATCACGGTCGAGCAGAAGAAGGCGGCGACCTCGAACGAGGCCCGCGACAACATGAACACGCGCCTCGCGGCCGGCTCCGGCCTGTCCGACATCGAGGCGATCGAGGTCGACTGGCTCCCCGAGCTCATGCAGTTCCCCGACAAGTTCGTCGACCTCACCGACGACTCGATCGCGGACCGCTGGCTGGACTGGAAGGTCGCGCAGGCCACGACCGAGGACGGCACCCTGATCGGCTACGGCACCGACATCGGCCCGGAGGGCGTCTGCTACCGCTCCGACCTGTTCGCCGCCGCCGGACTCCCGACGGACCGCGCCGAGGTCGCCACGCTGCTCGGCGGCGACGACGCCACCTGGGAGAAGTACTTCGAGGTCGGCAAGCAGTTCAAGGCCGCGGGTACCCCCACCGCCTGGTTCGACTCCGCCGGTGCCACCTACCAGGGCATGATCAACCAGGTCGAGAACGCGTACGAGGACAGCGACGGCACGATCATCGCCGCCGACAACGCCGAGGTCAGCGACCTGTACAGCCAGGTCCTCACCGCGTCCACGACGGACGGCCTCTCGGCCGGCCTCAAGCAGTGGGAAGACCCGTGGGTCGCCTCGTTCCAGAACAACGGGTTCGCCACGATGCTCTGCCCCGGCTGGATGCTCGGTGTCATCGAGGGCAACGCTGAGGGCGTCACCGGCTGGGACATCGCCGATGTCTTCCCCGGCGGCGGCGGCAACTGGGGCGGTTCGTTCCTGACCGTCCCGGCGCAGGGCGAGCACCCCGAGGAGGCCATGGCCCTCGCGAACTGGCTCACGGCCCCCGAGCAGCAGATCAAGGCGTTCGTCTCCAAGGGCACCTTCCCGTCCCAGGTTGACGCGCTCGAGAGCCAGGACCTGCTCTCGGTGACCAACGCGTTCTACAACGACGCCCCGACCGGCGAGATCCTCGCCAACCGGGCCAACGCCGTGTCCGTGACCCCGTTCAAGGGCCCGAACTACTTCGCGATCAACGACGCGATGCAGCAGGCGCTCACCCGCGTGGACGTCGACAAGACGGACGACCCGGACAGCTCGTGGGCCAAGTTCCTCACGGACGTCAAGGCGCTCGGCTAACCAGCTCGACCGCTAGGAAACGCGCGCCCGCTCGGCTCGGCGCGGCTGCACTGGTTCACTCCAGCAGCCGCGCCGGGCCGGCGGACCGCACCCCGCTGCACGGCTCGAGCCTCGTCGAAGGATTCTCATGGCAGTCATCTCTCCCCCGGAGCTCGATCCGGAGCTCGACCGCGCGCCGCGACGGATCGCGATGAGACAGCGACTCGGGCGCTGGGACGTCAAGCTCTCGCCGTACCTGTACGTCTCCCCGTTCTTCATCGTCTTCGCGATCGTCGGGCTCTTCCCGCTCGCGTACACGGCGTACGTGTCGCTGCACAAGTGGCACCTGATCGGCGGCAAGGGAGCCTTCGTCGGCTTCGAGAACTACGCGTACGTGCTGGCCCAGCCGAACTTCTGGATCGGGCTGCGCAACACGTTCAGCATCTTCCTGCTCTCGTCGGTCCCGCAGGTGATCATCGCGCTCGTGCTCGCCGTCGTCCTGAACAACAACATCCGGGCCAAGACGTTCTGGCGCATGGGCGTCCTGCTGCCGTACGTCGTCGCCCCCGTCGCCGTCGCGCTGATCTTCTCGAAGATGTTCGCCGACTCCCCGACCGGCCTGATCAACACCCTGCTCGGCACCGTCGGCATCGACGCGATCCGCTGGCACGCCGGCGTCCTGTCGAGCCACGTCGCGATCGCCACGATGGTCGACTTCCGCTGGACCGGCTACAACACGCTCATCCTGCTCGCGGCCATGCAGGCCGTGCCGAGCGACCTGTACGAGGCGGCGGTGCTCGACGGCGCGAACCGGTTCCGCCAGTTCATCTCGATCACGGTGCCCATGCTGCGCCCGACCATCATCTTCGTCGTCATCACGTCGACCATCGGCGGCCTGCAGATCTTCGACGAGGCCCGCATGTTCGACCAGACGGGCCAGGGCGGTGCGGACCGCCAATGGATGACCGTCACGATGTACATCTACGAGCTGGGCTGGGGCGCGCAGAAGAGCTTCGGCCGCGCGGCCGCCGTTGCCTGGATCCTGTTCCTGATCATCTTGCTCATCGGGCTGATGAACTTCTGGTTCACCCAACGCATCGCCTCGTCCGGTACCACCGCGGGAAAGAAGAAGAAGCGATGACCTCCGTCGCCATGATCGAGCAGACGTCAGGCAAGGGCGCCGCACGCGCCGCCGCACGCCGCCGCAAGCGCGGCTCCGTCGGCAGCGCCAACCGCCGGCCCGGCTGGGTCACCTACGCGATCCTCGCGGTCGTCCTGCTGATCTCCGCCTACCCGATCTACTACTCGTTCCTGCTCGGCTCGTCGGACGCGGGCTCGATCGCGCGCAACCCGATCCCGTCGTTCATCCCGGCCGAGCACTTCTTCGACAACGTCAGCCGCGTGCTGAACTCGGACATCCAGTTCTGGAAGGCGCTGAGCAACTCACTCATCGTCGCCGTCGTCACCTCGGTCTCGGTCGTGTTCTTCTCGACGCTCGCCGGGTACTCCTTCTCCAAGCTGCGGTTCCGGGGCCGGCGCCAGCTGCTGGTCTTCGTCATCGCGACGATGGCGGTGCCCACCCAGCTCGGCATCGTGCCGCTGTTCATCGTGATGTCCCAGCTCGGCTGGACCGGCAAGCTCGTGGCCGTCATCGTGCCGAGCATGGTCACGGCGTTCGGCGTGTTCTGGATGACCCAGTACCTCGAGTCGGCGCTGCCGTACGAGCTCATCGAGGCCGCCCGCGTCGACGGCTGCTCGATGATCAGTACGTTCTGGCACATCGCGCTGCCGGCCGCCCGGCCCGCCGCGGCGATGCTCGCGCTGTTCACGTTCGTCGGATCCTGGACTCAGTTCTTCTGGCCGTTCATCGTGCTCGGGTCGAGCAACCCGACCCTGCCCGTCGCGGTGCAGCTGCTCCAGGCGTCCTACTTCAAGGACTACTCGCTGATCCTCGCCGGGGTGACCCTGTCGACGATCCCACTGATCCTCGTCTTCGCGCTCGCGGGCCGGCACCTCGTGTCCGGGATCATGCAGGGCGCGGTCAAGGGATGACCGACGCCGGTCCGGGGCTGCGCCGCGACGCTCGGCCCGCGCTGCAGTTCCCGCCCGGATTCCTGTGGGGCGCCGCCACGGCGGCGTACCAGGTCGAGGGGGCGGCACACGAGGGCGGCCGCACCGACTCGATCTGGGACGCGTTCGCTCGGGTGCCCGGCGCCGTCGTCGACGGGCACGACGGCGAGGTGGCCTGCGACCAGTACCACCGCCTCGCCGACGACGTGGCACTCATGGCCGAGCTCAACATCGCCTCGTACCGGTTCTCGACGTCGTGGGCGCGCGTGCGCCCCGACGGCGGCGCGGTCAACCCCGTCGGCGTCGACTACTACTCGCGGCTGGTCGACGAGCTGCTCGGCCGCGGGATCACGCCGTGGCTGACGCTCTACCACTGGGACCTGCCGCAGCGGCTCGAGGAGCGGGGCGGCTGGGCCAACCGCGACACCGCGTACCTGTTCGCCGAGTACGCGATCACGATGCACGAGGCGCTGGGCGACCGCGTCGACGTGTGGACGACCATGAACGAGCCGTGGTGCTCGGCCCTGCTCGGCTACAGCGCCGGCATCCACGCGCCGGGGCGCCAGAGCCGTCCCGACGGGCTCGCCGCGGCGCACCACCTCATGCTCGGGCACGGGCTCGCGGTGACGGAGCTGCGCTCGCGGGCGCCGCGGGCGAACCTCGGCATCACGCTCAACCTCAACGTCACCGACCCCGTGGACCCGGGCGACGCGGGCGACGTCGACGCGGCGCGCCGCATCGACGGCCAGCTCAACCGCCTGTTCCTCGACCCGCTCCTGCGCGGGAGCTACCCGGCGGACGTGCTCGACGACGTCGCCGAGCTCGGCCTGCTCACCCACGTCAAGGACGGCGACCTCGCGATCATCGCCGCGCCGATCGACAGCCTCGGCGTGAACTACTACCACGGCATCGCGGTGAGCTACCGGCCGGCCCCGGGCACGCCGACGGGCGAGGCACCCGTCGACCGGCCGACGTCGACGCCGTACCCGGCCGCCGACGGCGTGCACACCCACCCGCGCGGCCTGCCGGTCACGGCGATGGGCTGGGAGATCCAGCCCGACGGCCTGACGCGGCTGCTCGGGCGGCTCCAGGAGGAGTACACCGGTCCGGCGGGGGTCGCCCTGTACGTCACCGAGAACGGCGCCGCGTTCGACGACGATGCGGACGCCACGGGGTTCGTCCAGGACGACGGCCGGCTGGAGTTCATCGACGCGCACCTGCGCGCGATGCACGCGGCGATCGAGAACGGGGTCGACCTGCGCGGCTACTTCGCGTGGTCGCTGCTGGACAACTTCGAGTGGGCGTGGGGCTACCACCAGCGCTTCGGCGTCGTGCGGGTGGACTTCGACAGCCAGGTGCGCACACCGAAGGCGAGCGCGCGCTGGTATGCCGGCGTCGCCGGGCACAATGTCCTACCGGCGCGCGAGCTCGCGCGCCCGAGCTAGGCGCAAGCGGCAGCGAGCGAACGTCACGACCGGTCGAAACCAGCAACGAGAGGGCGGTGAACGCATGACGGCAGACGACCTCACGGCCCTCGACCCCGTGGACGACCGCCCGCGCGGGCCCGCGCCGACCCTCGAGCAGGTCGCCGAGCGCGCCGGCGTCTCCCGGTCGACCGCCTCACGCGCGATCAACGGCGGGCTGCGGGTCTCCCCCGCGGCGCAGGCCGCCGTCGACGACGCCGTGGCCGGGCTCGGCTTCATCCCGAACCGGGCGGCGCGCTCCCTGGTGACCCGGCGCACGGACTCCGTCGCGCTCATCGTCCCGGAGCCCGACGAGCGGGTGCTCACAGACCCGTTCTTCGCGGGCACGATCAACGGGCTCAACTCCGCGCTGCGCGACAGCGACCTGCAGCTCATCCTGGTCATGGCCCGCCCCAAGGACATCTCGACGCGCACGCTGCGCTACCTCAGCGGCGGGCACGTCGACGGCGCCGTCGTCGTCTCGCACCACCGCGACGACGTGCTCGCCGACCAGCTGCACCGCTCGGCCGTGCCCACCGTCTTCGTCGGCCGCCCGTTCGAGGGCAACCTCCACGTGCGGTACGTCGACGTCAACAACCGCGGCGGCGGGCGGATCGCGGCCGAGCACCTCGTGCGCACGGGCCGCCGCCGGATCGCGACGATCACGGGGCCGCAGGACATGTCGGCCGGGCTCGACCGGCTCGCAGGCTGGACGGACGCGCTCTCGGACGCCGGGCTCCCGACCGACATGGTCGCGAACGGGGACTTCACGACGGCGGGCGGCGCGCTCGCGGCCTCCCAGCTCCTCGCCGAGCACCCCGACCTCGACGGCATCTTCGTCGCGTCCGACCTCATGGCCGTCGGCGCGCTCAGGGTCCTCGCCGCCGCCGGCCGCAGCGTGCCGGGGGACGTCGCCGTCGTCGGCTACGACAACCTGGCCGTCGCGATGTCGACGACGCCGACCCTGACGACCATCGTCAACCCGGTGGTCGCGATGGCCCGCGTCGCGGGCGAGATCCTGCTCGACCTCCTGGCCGGCAAGCCGGTCGCCGAGGCCCCGGTGATCTTCGCCCCCGAGCTGGTCATCCGCTACTCCGCCTAGGCGCCGGGTCGGCCGGTCGCGCGGCCCACGTGCGCCGAGTGTGGGAGATCTGCGCTCCGGCCCACGGGTGTGGGCGATCTGCCGGTCAACGGCCAGTTCAGGGGACCGTTTGCCCACACTCGCGCTGCGTAGAGCCGAATGCCCACACGGGCCGGCGCCGCTAGGACACGTGGCCGAAGCGGTGGCGGGTGCGGCTGACGGCCTGCTCGCGCAGGACCGTCAGGAGCTCGCG
This sequence comes from Pengzhenrongella sicca, assembly GCF_017569225.1. Lineage (GTDB taxonomy): Bacteria > Actinomycetota > Actinomycetes > Actinomycetales > Cellulomonadaceae > Pengzhenrongella > Pengzhenrongella sicca. The sequence goes on along the minus strand of NZ_CP071868.1, from coordinate 932,731 downwards.
CCGGCCGCTCGCGAGCACCGGGCCGTCCAGCACCGTGACGGTGCCGGTGCGGGTCCGGGCGGCGGAGCGCAGGCCGGGCGCCGTGCCGACCACGCGGATCCGGCCCTCGACCCCGCCGCCGCGCACGCGCTCGGCGAACGCCTCGTCGCTCTCGACGCCCGCCCGGCTCACGGTCACCGGCACCTGCGCGCGCTCGGCCGCCCGCAGGACGCGGGTCACGTCGCGCTCGCGCGCGTCCGCGCCGACACGCGCCGTCAGGTGCGGGATTGGCCGGTAGCGCAGCACGTTCGTCTCGACCGCGAGCCCGCTCGGGTCGTGCTCGACGGCGAACTCCTCGGCCCACCACCGCGCGTCGTCGGCGACGGCCCAGGCCAGCCAGGCGTCGTCGTCGGCCGCGCCCCATCCCGTCGGGACCTCGGGGCCGTCCGCCCACGCGCCGAGCTCGGCGACGTAGTTGGGCCCGCCCGCCTTGGCGCCGGGGCCGACCGACGACGCCTTCCAGCCGCCGAAGGGCTGGCGGCGCACGATCGCCCCGGTGATGTGCCGGTTGATGTACGCGTTGCCGACCTCGACCCGGTCCAGCCAGGTGTCGATCTCGGCGTCGTCGAGCGAATGGATGCCACCGGTCAGGCCGAACGCGACCGCGTTCTGGAGCTCGATCGCCTCGTCGAGCGTCTCGACGCGCATGATCCCCAGCACCGGCCCGAACACCTCGGTGAGGTGGAAGAACGAACCGGGCGCGACGCCGTGCTTGACCCCGGGCGTCCACAGCAGCCCGGCGTCGTCGAGCTGGCGCGGCCGCACGAGCCACTGCTCGCCGGGCTCGAGGCTCGTCAGTGCCCGCAGCAGCTTGCCCGCGGCCGGCTCGGTGAGCCGGCCCATGCCGGTGGACAGGTCCGTGGCCGGGCCGACGCGCAGCGAGCTCACGGCGTCCGCGAGCTGGCGCCGCAGGCGGTCCGACCGGCCCGCGGTGCCGACCAGGATCAGCAGCGACAGCGCGGAGCACTTCTGCCCGGCGTGCCCGAAGGCCGACTTCACGATGTCGGCGACCGCGAGGTCGACGTCCGCCGACGCCGTCACGACCAGCGCGTTCTTGCCGGAGGTCTCCGCGAGCACCTCGAGGTCGTCGCGCCAGGACGAGAACAGCTCCGCGGTCTCGATCGAGCCGGTCAGCACGACGCGCGCGACCTCCGGGTGCGTCACGAGGCGCTTACCCGCGGCGCGATCGGGGGCCAGCACGACCTGCAGCACGTCGCGGGGCACGCCGAGGTCGTCCATCGCGCGGTGCACGGCCGCGACCGCGACCTGCGTGCAGCGCGGCGTCAGGTGCGCGGGCTTGACCAGCACCGGTGAGCCGGCCGCGAGCGCGGACAGGATCGAGCCAACCGGGATCGCGACCGGGAAGTTCCACGGCGGGGTGACGACGGTCAGGCCGCGGGGGCTGAACCGCGCGCCGGGGACGGCGCCGTCGGCGAGCAGCTCGGCCTGCTCGGCGTAGTAGCGCGCGAAGTCGACGGCCTCGCTGACCTCGGGGTCAGCCTCGGAGATCGTCTTGCCGGCCTCGGCGATCATCGTCGCGACGAGGTCGCCGCGCGCGAGCTCGAGATAGCCGGCCGCGCGGCGCAGCACCTCCCCGCGCGCGGCGGGCGCGGTGGCGGCCCACCCGGCGGCGACGGCGCGGGCCCGCTCGACGGCGGCGTCGGCGTCGGCGGGGGTCGCGAGGGTCGCGGCCGGGGGCGCCTCGACCGCGCGCACGAGCAGTTCGGCGGCCCAGTCGCGCGACTTGGCGACGGCGGCGTCGGTGTCGGGGGTGTTCGCGAACACCTCGGCGGGCGCGTCGGGCGCGACGGCGGCGCGCGGGAGGCGGCTCGGCGCGGTCGGCGGCAGCTCGGCGTCCAGGACCGACGCGACGAACGCGACGCGCTGGCCCGCGAGCCGCTGCACCGGGTCGGGCGCTCCCGAGGAGGCGAACAGCGAGTGCAGGAAGTTCTGCGCGGCGGCGTTCTCCTCCAGCCGGCGGATCAGGTACGAGATCGCGACGTCGAAGTCCTCGGCCGCGACGACGGGCGTGTACAGCAGGACGCGGCCGACGTCGTCGCGCACCGCACGCGCCTGCGCCGGCGCCATGCCTTGGAGCATCTCGATGTCGAGCGCCGGCGTCACACCGCGCTCGGTCGCGAGCAGGTGCGCGTAAGCGACGTGGAAGAGGTTGTGGCTCGCGACGCCGACGCGCACGTGCGCGGCCCGGTCCGGGCGCAGCGCGCGCTCGACGAGCCGCACGTAGTTGGCGTCGACGGCCGGCTTGATCGGGTACGGCGCCTGGGCCCAGCCGTGCAGCTCGGCCTCGACCTGCTCCATCGCGAGGTTGGCGCCCTTGACGAGGCGGACCTTGATGCGCGCGCCGCCGGCCGCGGTGCGGCGCCGGGCCATCGCGGTGATCTCGTCGAGGGCCGCGAGCGCGTCGGGGAGGTAGGCCTGGAGCACGATGCCGACCTCGAGGCCCGCGAGCTCCGGGTCCGTGAGGATCTGCTCGAAGACCGCCGTGGTCAGCGCGAGGTCCTTGTACTCCTCCATGTCGAGGTTGAGGAACGTCCCGTGGGCCTGGGCCGCGAGGTACAGCGGGCGCAGCTGCGCGACGACGCGGTCGCGGCTGCCGGCGGTGTCCCACGTCGAGAGCTGGCTCGCGACGGCGGAGACCTTGATCGAGACGTAGTCGACGTCGGGGCGCTCGATCAGCGCCCGGACCCGCCCGAGCCGGCTCGTCGCCTCGCCCTCGCCGAGCACGGCCTCGCCGAGCAGGTTGAGGTTGAGCGTGAAGCCGTCGGCGCGCGCGGCCGCGATGTGCTTCGCGAGCCCGGGGCCGGCGTCGGCCACGAGGTGGCCCACGAGCTGGCGCAGGCGCATCCGCGCGGCGGGGACGACGACGGCCGGGAGCAGCGGGGCGACGCGCGTGCCGACGCCGAGCAGCGTGCGGTCCACCGGCCCGAGGAAGCTGCCGGCCGCGCCGGTGAACGCACCGAGCCCGGCGAGCTCGCGTGCGGCGACCGCGATGTCCTGGGGGCGTGCGACGCGGTCCACGAACCGCACGGCGAGCTCGAGGCCGGCCGGGTCGGACACCAGCGCGGCAAGCCGCCCGGTGGTGCGCTTCTCGCGTGCGGTCTCCCCCGCCGCGGTCAGCCGCACCCAACGGTCCGCGAGCTCGATCGCGGCATCGGTCAGGGGCAGGGCCAGTGTGGTCATCCCAGAATCGTGCAGCCCGACGGGCCGCCGCGTCTTGTACCGATCGGGCGCACATCGTGACGGAAATCCACGTTGTGTACTCTCCGGGCTGTCATGACACCTCGAACCGCGAGCCCGGGCGCGCCGCCGCAGCGCCGGCGGTCCGGCGAGCCCGCCCCCGCCTGGCCCGAGGCGGCGGTCCTGCTGCGCTCACTCGGGCCCGAGATGCTGCTGCTGATGGACGACCTGTCCGCCACCCTGTTCTGCGCCAAGGACCCGACGGGCCGGTACGTCGCGGTGAACCGGGCGTTCGTGGTGCGCACCGGCGAGCGGTCGCGCCGCACCGTGATCGGCCGGCGCGCGGAGGACCTCTTCGGGCCGCTCGCCGACCACTACAGCCAGCAGGACGACGCCGTCATCTCGTCGGGCCAGCCGCTGCGGGGCGTGCTGGAGCTCATCCGCCGGCCGGGGAGCGTGCCGGGCTGGTACCTGACGTCCAAGATCCCCGTGCGGGTGGGCGGCGCGGTGGTCGGGCTGGTCAGCGTGTCCGAGGACCTGCGCACGTACGACGAGGCGGACGTCGCCGTGAACTCCCTCTCGCGCGTCGTCGCGCTCGTCAACGAGCGGCTCGCGGAGCAGATCACCGTGGCCGACCTCGCGAGCGCGGCGGGCTGCTCGCCGTCGACCCTTGACCGCCGGATGCACAAGGTGTTCTCGCTCTCGCCGCAGCAGTTCGTGCTGCGGACGCGGATCGACCGGGCCGCGACGCTGCTCACCGGCGGGGACCTGCCGATCGCCGAGGTCGCGACAGCGTCGGGGTTCTACGACCAGGCGGTCTTCACCCGGACCTTCGGCCGCCTCACGGGCGAGACCCCGGCCCAGTTCCGCCGCCGCTCCCACCCGAGCTAACCGGCAACTGTTCCGCCCCGCCGCGCCCCGCCCACCCCGCCCACCCTTCCCCGCCCCGCCCGGACTCGCCTCCCCCCCCCCCCCCCGCCACACGCTTTTGGGCCGAATCTGCTCGAATTGCGCACCGATTCGGCCCAAACGTGAGGGATCGCGCGGTGAGCGGCCGAGGTGGGGCGCGAGCGGCTCGACCGGGCTCGCAGCGCACCCGCTGGCCAGCGAGCCCGCCCTCTCCCGCCCTCCTGGCGGGCCGGCCGGCCCGCCAGCCCGCCCTCTCCCGCCAGCCCGCCCTCTCCCGCCAGCCCGCCCTCTCCCGCCAGCCCGCCCTCTCCCGCCAGCCCGCCCTCTCCCGCCAGCCCGCCGTCCCGCCGCCCGCCGCGCTCGGTTGTGAGAGGAATGTGAGCGGACTACGCACCGGATCCTCTGAAAACTCGGAGTGGGTGGGGGCGAATCGACCATTCGGGGGCGGGAGGCCATCATGGAGCGATGATCGCTGCGCCCGTTCCCGCCCTCGCGCTGCGCGGGGGCGACATCCCGCTGCTCGGGCTCGGCACCTGGCGCGCCGTCGGCGCCGAGGCCGAGGGTGCGGTCTCCACCGCCCTCGAGCTCGGGTATCGGCACCTCGACACCGCGACCGCCTACGGCAACGAGGCGGAGGTCGGCCGCGCGCTGGCGGCCTCGGGGGTCAGCCGTGCCGACGTCTTCGTCACCTCGAAGCTGCCGCCCGACCGCGCGGGCCACGAGCGCCGGACCCTCGAGCGGTCGCTCACCGCGCTGGGCACGACCTACCTCGACCTCTGGCTCGTGCACTGGCCCCCGAACGGCGCGGCGACGCCCGCGACGTGGGCCCGGTTCATCGAGCTGCGCGACGAGGGCCTGGTCCGCGCGATCGGCGTCTCGAACTACTCGGTCGCCCAGCTCGACGAGCTCGTCGCCGCGACCGGCGAGGCCCCCGCGGTCAACCAGATCCCCTGGAGCCCGGCCGACTTCGACGCTGGGCTGCTCGGCTCCCACGCGGCCCGCGGCGTCGAGATCGCCGGCTACAGCCCGCTGCGGCGGTCCGACCTCACCCACCCCGTCCTGACCGACATCGCCGCCCGCCACGGCGTGAGCCCCGCCCAGGTGGTGCTGCGCTGGCACCTCGAGAGCGCCGTCGTCGTCCTGCCGAAGTCCGTGCACCGCGAGCGCATCGCCGCGAACCTCGACGTGCTCAGCTTCGCGCTCGAGGCCGCCGACGTCGCGCGGATCGACGCGCTCGGCGTGAGCACGGGCGGGCGGCTCGCGTGACGCTCCGCTGGCTCGCCACGGCCACCCGCAGGCGCCTGGCCCTCGCCGTCGCCCTGGTCCTCGTGCTCGGCGTCGCCGCCGCGGCGTTCGTCGAGGTCCGCGAGCAGCGGGCCGCCGCCGCCGCCGCCGCCGCGGCCGACACCGCGCGCGCCCTCGCCCGGGCCGACCGCGCCGACGACGCCGCGCGGGCCGTCGCGGCCGCCGAGTCCGCGACCCTCGCGGCCGAACGCAGCGCGCACGCCCGCGCGGTCGAGGTCGCCGCGCGCGCCGCCGCCGACGCCGATCTCACCGCCCGGATCGCCGCGGCCGAGCCCGTCCTGGCCGCGTCGGCCGACCAGGTCGCGGACGACGCCGTCCGCCAGGCGCTCGCCGCCGCGCTCGACGGCGCCCGCGCCGCCCTGGCCGCGCGCGTGACCCTGCCGGCGCTGGCGTCCGCGGGCGCCAGCGTCGACGGCGCGCGCACGACGGTCGAGCAGGCCCACGCCGCGTGGCGGACCGAGACCGACGCCGCGGCGTCGGCGGCCGAGGACGCGGCGGCCGGCGACCAAGCGGCCGCGCCCGGCCCTGCCGCCCCGGCCGCTCCCGGCGGCGCGCCCGTGTTCGTGACGTCGGTGCCCACCGCGGACGGCGACGGCTCGAACGGCCACATGCCGGCCTCGGCGATGTGCCTGATCCCGTGGGGCACGGACCAGATCGGCAGCCCCCAGTACCTGCGCTGCGACGCCGCCGCCGCGCTCACCCGCCTCAACGACGCGTTCCGCGCGCAGTTCGGCGAGCCGATCGCGATGGACCTGACCTACCGCTCCTACGCGGACCAGGTCGCGATCCGGGCGTACTACGGCGCGCTCGCGGCCCGGCCGGGCACGTCCAACCACGGCCTCGGCCTCGCGCTCGACCTGCAGGAGTGGCCGGGCGTGTACGGCTTCGGCACGCCGCGCTACGTCTGGCTCGTCGCGAACGGCCCGGCCTTCGGCTGGTCCGCGCCCGCGAGCGTCCGCGAGGGCGCGGCCTACCCGGAGTACTGGCACTTCGAGTTCAGCCCCTGACCGGGTAGATGGCAGGGTGGGGGCGCGCGAGCAGGTCCGAGCGGTCGGCGACGATGCCGGCGGCAGGCTTTCCAGGAGGTTGACCCGCATGACCGAGCCCGTCCCGTCCACCGCACCGCCGACCCCGCACCCGCACCCGTCCCCGCTCGCGACCGCGCACGCGCAGCTCGCGAACGCCGTGAAGATCCTCGGGTACGACGAGGGGCTGCACCACATGCTCGCCTCGTCGCGGCGCGAGATCGACGTCGCGGTGCCGCTGCGGCGCGACGACGGCCGCACCGAGCTGTTCCGGGGGTACCGCGTGCAGCACAACATCTCGCGCGGGCCGGGCAAGGGCGGGCTGCGGTACGCCTCGAGCGTCGACCGCAACGAGGTGCGCGCGCTCGCGATGTGGATGACGTGGAAGTGCGCGGTCGTCGAGCTCCCGTACGGCGGGGCCAAGGGCGGCGTCACGATCGACCCGCGGCAGTACTCCCAGACCGAGCTCGAGCGCGTCACGCGCCGCTACACGAGCGAGATCATGCCGATGATCGGCCCGGAGCGGGACATCATGGCGCCCGACATGGGCACGAACGAGCAGACCATGGCGTGGGTGATGGACACCTATTCGGTGAACAAGGGCTACACGATCCAGGCCGTGGTCACCGGCAAGCCCCTGTCGATGGGCGGTTCCCTCGGGCGGGCGACGGCGACGTCGCGCGGCATCGTGCACTCCACGCGCGCCGCGCTGGCCGACGCCGGCGTGCTCCTGTCCGAGGTGCGCGTCGCGGTGCAGGGCTTCGGCAAGGTGGGCTCGCACGCGGCCCGGTTCTTCGCCGAGGCGGGCGCCAAGGTGCTCGCCGTGAGCGACCAGTATGGCGGCGTCTTCGCGCCCGCGGGCCTGGACATCGCGGCGCTGCTCGCGCACGTCGACACGACCGGGTCGGTCGTGGGCTTCGCGGGCGGCGACCCGATCGACAACACCGCCCTGCTCGGGCTAGACGTCGACGTGCTCGTGCCCGCCGCCGTCGAGGGCGTGCTCGACGAGGAGACGGCGGCGTCCGTGAAGGCCCGGTGGGTCGTCGAGGGCGCCAACGGGCCGACGACGGAGGCCGGCGACCGCGTCCTGGCCGAGCGGGGCATCGTCGTCGTCCCCGACATCCTCGCGAACGCCGGCGGCGTGATCGTCTCCTACTTCGAGTGGGTCCAGGGCGCGCAGGCGTACTGGTGGACCGAGCGCGAGATCGAGGAGCGGCTCGAGCACCGGATGCTCACGGCGTACGCGGCGGTCTCCCAGACGGCCCGCGCCGACGGCCTCACCCTGCGCGACGCCGCCCTGACGATCGGCGTGCGCCGCGTCGCCGAGGCCCACCAGATCCGCGGCCTCTACCCGTAGCGCCCCGCCGGAAGGGATCGGCGGGGGCCGGTGTTGAGGCTGGGGTGACCGACAACCGTGTGCCCCTGTCCGTGCTCGACCTCGCGACCGTGCGCGAGGACTCCACCAGCGCCGACGCGCTCGCCGACACGACGGCGCTCGCGCGCGCCGCCGACGACCTCGGCTTCCGGCGGTTCTGGGTCGCCGAGCACCACAACATGACCGCCGTCGCGTCGACGTCGCCGGCCGTCCTCATCGCGCACCTCGCGGCCTCGACGAAGAACATCCGCGTCGGCTCGGGCGGCGTGATGCTGCCGAACCACCCGGCGCTCGTCGTCGCCGAGCAGTTCGCGATGCTCGAGGCGCTGCACCCGGGCCGGATCGACCTCGGCATCGGCCGCGCGCCCGGCACCGACCCGGCGACCGCCGCCGCGCTGCGCCGCACGACCGACGGCCTCGGCGCGGAGCAGTTCCCGGCCGAACTGCTCGACGTGCTCGGCCTGCTCGGGCAGTCCCACCCCGCCCACGCGCCGTCGGCGCTCGTGCGCCGGTTCTCGGCCACGCCCGCGCAGGGCACGACGCCGGAGGTCTGGCTGCTCGGCTCGAGCACCTTCAGCGCCCGGCTGGCCGCGGCCCTCGGGGTCCGGTTCGCGTATGCGCACCACTTCGGCGCCCTGCAGACCCTCGAGGCGATGGCCGCCTACCGCGCGGAGTTCCGCCCGTCGCCCGAGCTCGCGGCGCCGCACGCGATGGTCAGCGCCTCGGTGCTGATCGCCGACTCCGCCGCGGAGGCGGCGCACCTCGCGGGCCCGAGCCGGGTCATGGCGATCAGCCTGCGCACGGGCCGCCTGGGCCCGATCGTGAGCCCGGACGACGCCGAGGGCATCCTCGCGCAGCTGCGCGGGACCGCGGCCGACGAGCTGCTCGCGAGCCTGCCCGGGACCCAGATCGCGACGACCGCCGACCGCGCCGTCGTCGAGCTGGACAAGCTGGTGGACGAGACCCGCGCCGACGAGCTGCTCGTCACGTCCACCACCTACGACGTCGCGACCCGGCGCACGACGCTCGAGCGCCTCGCCGCCGCCTGGACCTAGCCCAGGGCGTCGGTTGCCCGGGCGACCGCCCGCTCAGTCGTCGGCGGGCTGGCGGTCCGCCCACGCGGCCAGCGTCGTGCGGGGGCCCGTGTAGAACGGCAGCTCCTCGCGCACGTGCCGGCGCGCCTGCGTGGCGCGCAGCTCGCGCATGAGGTCGACGATGCGGTGCAGCTCGTCCGCCTCGAACGCGAGGATCCACTCGTAGTCGCCGAGCGCGAACGCGGCGAGCGTATTGGCGCGCACGTCCGCGTAGTCGCGCGCGGCCTGGCCGTGCTCGATCAGCATGCCGCGGCGCTCGGCCTCGGGCAGCACGTACCACTCGTAGGACCGCACGAACGGATACACGCACAGGTACTGGCGCGGCGGCTCGCCCGAGATGAAGGCAGGCAGGTGCCCGCGGTTGAACTCAGCGGGCCGGTGCAGCGCCGCGACGGACCAGACCGGCGTGAGGTACCGGCCGAGGCCCGACTTGCGCAGCCGCTGGTAGGCGCCCTGGACGGCCTCGATCGAGTCGCCGTGCCACCAGACCATGAGGTCGGCGTCGGCCCGCAGCCCGCCGACGTCGTACCAGCCCCGGAGCGTGAGGTCGCCGTCGCCGGTGGTGACCGCCTCCTCGGCCTCGGCGACCAGCGCACTGCGCGCGACGTCGTCGGCCGGCAGCGCGCCGTCGAGCGCGAACACCGAGAACATCGCGTACCGGATCTGGCTGTTCGGGTCGGTCGGATCGTTCGAGTCGGTCGAGGCCGGGGTGCTGGCGGTCATGAGGCGGTCCATTCGGTCGGGTCGGAATCCTCGCCGCAGGCCGCGGGCACGCCGGAGTCGACGCCGGCGCGCTGGCGGCAGCAGCCGGCGCGGCACACGTCCGGCCAGGCGCCGAGGGCGCCCACGGCGACCGGCTCGACGTCCTCGCCGCGCTCGCGCGCCGCGCGCTCGAGCACCAGGTCGACCAGCCCGGCGACGAACGCCGGCCGGGTCGAGACGGTGCCCGCGCGGACGGCGGTAAGGCCGAGCTCGGCGGCCGTCTCCATCGCCTCGGTGTCGAGGTCGAACGCGACCTCCATGTGGTCGGAGATGAAGCCGATCGGCGAGAGCACGACGGAGCGCACCCCCTCCCCCGACAGCTCCTTGAGCACGTCGTTCACGTCGGGCTCGAGCCACGGCTGGCTCGGCGGGCCCGACCGCGAGCAGAACGCGAGCCGCCACGGCACCGCGTGCCCGACGAGCTCGGCGACCCGCGCGGCCACGAGCGCCGCGACGTCGAGGTGCTGGGCGGCGTAGCTCGGCCGCTGCGCGCCCGACCCCTCCTCCATGACGTCCGGGATCGAGTGGGTCACGAACACCAGCGGCGCCGCCGACGCCGCGTCCCCGGCCCCGCCGCCCGCCGCGCCGGCGCCCGCCTCGCGCCGGGCACGCAGGGCGGCGTACGCGTCGGCGATCGCCTCCGCGTTCGCCTGGACGAAGCCGGGGTGGTTGAAGTAGTGCCGCAGCTTGTCGACGACGAGCGCCGGGACGGCCGCGGCGTCGTCGGCCGCCGGCTGCGCGGCGAGCGCGGCGAGCGTGGCCGCGAGGTTCTCGCGGTACTGCCGGCAGCCCGAGTACGAGCCGTACGCGCTGGTCACGATCGCGAGCACGCGCCGGGCGCCGCCGGCGCGCAGGTCGGCGAGGGCGTCCACCGTGTACGGCTCCCAGTTGCGGTTGCCGAAGCCGATCGGCAGGTCGACGCCGCGCCGGCCGAGCTCCTCGTGCAGCGCCGCGATGAGCTCGAGGTTGTGCCCGTTGATCGGGCTGCGACCGCCGAAGTGGTCGTAGTGGGCGCCGACCTCGACGAGCCGGGCCTCGGGGATGTGTTTGCCGCGCGTCACGTTGCGCAGGAACGGCAGCACGTCGGCCGGCCCGTTCGGACCGCCGAACGAGTACAGCAGGATCGCGTCGTACGGCAGCGGGTCGGACGGCATGCCGTCGGACGGTATGCCGTCGGACGGCAGCGGGTCGGCGCCGGGAGCTCGGTCGGGGCGTACGGCAGCGGGAGTCACGGTCTGGGGGGCCACCGTTCGATTCTGGCATCGTCCCCGCCGCTCGCCACCGCGCCCCCGCGCGTCGGGGGGTGACATCGTCGCGACGGGGCGTCAGCACGCACCCCCGGCCGGCCTGGCGCGCCCGCGCCGGTGGCTCAGCGCGCCCGCGCCGGTGGCCCAGCACGCCCGCTCCGGCGGGTCTCGCTCGCCAGCTCGTCCGGGCTTTAGCTCGCCAGCTCGTCCGCGATCTGGCCGGCCCAGCCGACGACGGCGGCCATGTCGCGGTGGTCGCCCTCCTTGCCGCGAGCGGCCGCGATGATGGCGCGCTCGGCGAGCGTGAGCTCGCCGCGGTCGAGGCGGCCGCCGAAGGCGCGGTGCGAGCTGGCGTGCGTCGCCTCCATCAGGTCCTGCGTCTCCGCCGGCGAGTTCGCGGCGGCGGCGGGCGCCGTCGCGAGCCCGGACGAGAACAGCCACACCCGCTTGGTCGGGAGCTCGGCCGCGAACCGGACCGCGAACTCGCGGGCGTCGGGCAGCCAGTGCGCGGTGTACACCGCGGAGCCGAGGATCACGGCGTCGTACGGGTCGATCGAGACGACGTCGGCGGGGGCCGCGAGGTCGACCTCGTGCCCGCGGGACCTCAGCTCGGCTTCGATGCGCGAGCCGATCTCCTGGGTGCCACCATGCCGCGACGCGACCGTCACAAGAACTCGCATTGCCCGTGTCCTCTCATGGTCCGGCGGTGCCAGACCTCTTCGACCATCGTGGGTCAGATCAGGGTGGCACACAGTAGGCCTGAGGTCCCGGACCGCCCGGCGGTGCGGCGAAAGCGTGCGAGCCGCGCGCGGGCGCCTAGGCTCGGATCCGTGCAGACACCGGCGAGCGAGCGCACCACGTACATCCTGGTCGACGGCGAGAACATCGACGCCACGCTGGGCTCGGCGATCTTCAACGGTCGCCCGACGCCCGAGCAGCGCCCGCGCTGGGAACGCGTGCTCGACTTCGCCCGCAAGCGCTGGGACCAGCCCACGAAGGGTCTGTTCTTCCTCAACGCCTCCTCGGGCTCGATGCCGATGGCGTTCGTGCAGGCGCTGATCGCGCTCGGCTACCGGCCGATCCCGCTCGCGGGCGAGGCGCGCGAGAAGGTCGTCGACATCGGCATCCAGCGCACGCTCGCAGCGATCAAGGACCGCCAGGGCGACGTCATGCTCGTCAGCCACGACGGCGACTTCGCGGCCGACATCGAGCGGCTGCTCACGGGCGACCGCCGCGTCGGCCTGCTCGCGTTCGGCGAGTTCACGAGCGGCAGCCTGACGCAGCTCACCGAGCAGGGCCTCGAGCTGTTCGACCTCGAGCGCGACGTCCAGGCGTTCAACGTGCCGCTCCCGCGGCTGCGGATCATCCCGATCGCCGAGTTCGACCCGCTGCACTACCTCTGAGGCGCTCGCCGCCGATCAGGCGCTAGCCACGCTGGCGCTAGCCGCCCAGGCGCTAGCCGCCCTGGCGGGTGCGCCACACCCGCCAGCCCGCGGCTGCGAGCGCGACCGCAGCGGCGGCAAGGACCCAGGGCAGGGGCGACCCGGCCCCGTCCTGCGCGTCGCGAGCGGCGTCGTCCTCCGCGTCGCTCGACGAGGCGGCGGACGTCCCTGCGGGGCTCGTTGGCACGAGGCTCGACGGCGCGGCGCTCGGCGCCACCTCGACCTGCTCCCCCGACGGCGCGCCGGTGGGCGCGACGACGTCGGGCGCGGCCGGAGCGGCTACGGCGCCGGTCGCCACGAACGTGAGCTGCCCGGAGACGGGGTGGCCGTCGGCCGAGGTCACCCGGTACTGCACGGTGTAGGTGCCGGCGGGCCGGTCGGCGACGAGCGCCTGGCTCACCGTCGCGTCCGTCAGCACGACGGCGCCGGTGCTCACGGTCGCCCCGTCCGGGCCGAGCACGACGATCTCGGTGCCGAGGGCGACGGCGGGCTCGGCGAACACCAGGTCGACCGTCGCCGGCGCGGCCTCGACGGTCGAGCCGTCGGCCGGGGTCGCCGAGACGAGCGCGTCGTGCGCCGACGCGGGGCTCGCGGCGCCGAACAGAATCAGCGCGAGGATGGCCGCCCCCGCGGCGGCCGCAATCATCGCGCGAGCCCGGAATGGGCCAGGACGTGCGGAGATGGACGGCAGCTCAGTCATGGCGCCACCCTACGGCCGGTCTCGGAGAGGATCGGCAACTCGATCACTCTGCCGCGAGATCGTCCATCCGCGGTGAAGTCGTCCCTTCGCGGTGAGATCGTCCCTCCTGAGGCACGACCTCGCCGCAGATGGACTACTTCGGGTGCCCGGCACGGCCCGGCTAGGCCGTCCGGCGGCGCAGCGTCGTCGCGCCGACCACGATGGCCACCACGATGAAACCGACGATCACCACGACGTCCCCCCAGATCCCGCTCACGTCCGTGCTGCTCGCGAGGGTCTGCATCGCCTGGACGCCGTAGGTGAGCGGCAGCACGGTCGAGATCGCCTCGAGCACCGCCGGCATCTGCTCGCGCGGCATGATCAGCCCGCACAGGATCACCTGCGGAAAGATGACCGCGGGCATCATCTGCACCGCCTGGAACTCCGTGCGCGCCGCGGCCGATGCCGCGATCCCGAGCGCCGTGCCGAGCACGGCGTCGAGCACGGCGACGAGGATGACGGCCCACAGCGGGCCGGCGACCGTCATCCCGTAGAGCCCGACCGTGACCGCGACGAGCACGACGGCCTGGACCGCCGCCACGACCCCGAACGCGAGCGCGTAGCCGACGACGACGTCGCCGCGCCCGACCGGCATCGTCATGAGCCGCTCGAGCGTCCCGCTCAGCCGCTCGCGCAGCATGGTCACGCTGGTCACCAGGAACATCACGATGAGCGGGAACAGCCCGAGCAGCGTCGGGCCGAGCGTGTCGAGCACCGAGGTCCCGTCGAACATCCACGCGACGAGCCCGAGAAGCAGGCACGGCAGCACCACGATCAGCGCGATCGTGCGCGGGTCGTGCCGCACCTGGCGCAGCACGCGGGCGGCCGTCGCGAGCGACATCCGGGGGCTCATCGCCCACCTCCCTCGACGAGCGCGAGGAACGCGTGCTCGACGTCCGGAGTTCCGGTGCGTTCGAGCAGCTCGGGCAGGGTCGCGTCGGCGAGCAGCGCTCCGGCGCGCATGAGCAGCAGCCGGTCGCAGCGCACGGCCTCGTCCATCACATGGCTCGAGACCAGCAGCGTGACGCCCGTCGCGGCGAGCCGCCCGAACAGGTCCCAGAGGTCCCGGCGGAGCACGGGGTCGAGGCCGACGGTCGGCTCGTCGAGCACGAGCAGCCGCGGCGAGCCGAGCAGCGCGGCCGCGAGCGACACCCGCGACCGTTCGCCGCCCGACAGGGTCGACACGCGCCGGGTGGCGCTCGAGGCGAGGTCGACGGCGTCGAGCACCCGGTCGACGTCGGCGGCGTCGGCCCCGAGCAGCGTCGCGAAGTAGTGCAGGTTCTCCGCGACCGACAGGTCCGGGTAGACGCTCGGCGCCTGCGTGACGTAGCCGACCTCGCGGCGCAGCGCGGGGTGCCCCGCCGGGCGGCCGAGAACGCTCACGGTCCCGGCCGCGACGACCTGCACACCGACGATCACGCGCATGAGGGTGGACTTGCCGGACCCGCTCGGCCCGAGCAGGCCGACGACCTCGCCCGCCGCGACCGTGAGCTCGATGCCGGGGATGACGACGGCGCCGCCGCGCACGACCCGCAGCCCGGCGATCTCGACCGCGAGTCCGCCCGCGCGTGCCCGGGAGCCCGAGGACCCACCGGCGTTCTCGTATTTCTTCACGTGAGGAATTCTCGCGCACCGCGGCGCCGCGCGCAAGAGGCCTGTCAGGGCGCGCCGTCGACGAGCCGCTGGAGGTTCGGCGCGAGCCAGCGCGCGACGGCGTCCTCGTCGGCCGAGGCGAGCGGCTCAAGCCGGAGCACGTAGCGCCCCATCGCGACGCCGACGATGTGCATCCCGATGAGCTCGGCCCGTAGCAGGGCGTCGTCCCCGCGCAGGCGCGGCGCGATCTCGCCGGCGACCTCGCTCGCGATGAACTCGGCGAGGCCCGCGCCGGTGTGCTCGCTCGAGGACGCCGCCGCGATCAGCGCCCGCATCCGCTGGCGCCCCTCCGGCGGGTCCCACACGGAGAAGAACAGCGCGACCAGGCGCCGGCCGAGGCCGTCCGTCCCGCCCTCGAACAGCGCGCCGATCAGGACCCCGGGCCGGCCGGGCAGCCCGCTGACCGCGGCGAACAGGTCCGCCTTCGCCCCGAAGTAGTGCCGCACGAGGGCAGGGTCGACCCCCGCCCGCCGGGCGACCGCCCGCATGCTGGTGCCGTCGAACCCGTGGTCGGCGAACTCGGTCCGCGCGGCCGTCATGATCGCCGCGCGCGTGTCCGTGCCGGCCGGGCGCGGGCCGCGCGTGCGCGGCGGTGGGGGCGAGGAGGTCATGCGCGCACGCTATCGCTGCGCCGCACGCGCAACAGGCACCGCCCCCGAGCGAACCGGGGGCGATGCCCGTGCGTGCTCGCCGACCTGCGGCGAGGTGGAGCAGACCTAGCGCGAGACGACGAGCGCCGTGCCCTGGCCGCCGCCGATGCAGAGCGTCGCGAGGCCGTTCTTCGCGTCCCGACGCTGCATCTCGTGCAGCAGCGTCACGAGGATCCGCGCGCCGCTGGCCCCGACCGGGTGCCCGATGGCGATGGCGCCACCGTTGACGTTGGTCTTCTCGGGGTCGAGCTTGAGCTCCTGCGCGACCGCGAGCACCTGCGACGCGAAGGCCTCGTTGGCCTCGACGAGGTCGATGTCCTCGATCACGAGCCCGGCCCGCGACAGCGCCTTGCGGCTCGCCGGGATCGGCCCGGTCCCCATCACCTTGGGGTCCACGCCGGCGGACGCCCAGGACACGATCGTGGCCATCGGGGTCAGCCCGAGCTCGTCGGCCTTCTCCTTGGACATGATCACGAACGCCGCGGCGCCGTCGTTGATGCCCGACGCGTTGCCCGCCGTGACGGTCCCGTCCTTCTTGAACGCGGTCCGGAGCTTGCTCAGGCCCTCGATCGTCGTGCCCGCGCGCGGGAACTCGTCCGCGGCGAAGACCACCGGGGCGCCCTTGCGCTGGGGGATCTCGACGGGGAGGATCTCGGCGTCGAACTTGCCCGCCTTCGCGGCGGCCTCGGCCCGGTTCTGGCTCTGAACCGAGTAGACGTCCTGGGCCTCGCGCGTGATGCCGAACTGCTCCGCGACGTTCTCCGCCGTGATGCCCATGTGGATGTCGTTGAAGGCATCCCAGAGGCCGTCCGTGATCATCGAGTCGATGATCGTGGAGTTGCCCATGCGGTAGCCCGTGCGGGCCTTGTCGAGCAGGTACGGCGCCAGCGACATGGACTCCATGCCGCCCGCGATCACGATCTCCGCGTCGCCGGCCTGGATCGCCTTGGCGGCGAGCTCGGCGGTCTTGAGGCCGGAGCCACAGACCATGTTGAGGGTCCACGCCGGGATCTCCTGCGGGACTCCCGCCTTCACCGCGGCCTGGCGCGCGGGGTTCTGCCCGAGCCCCGCCTGGATGACGTTGCCCATGATGACCTCGTCGACCTGGTCCGCCGTGATGCCGGCCCGCTTGACGGCCTCGGCGATCACGAGCGCGCCGAGCTCGACGGCCGGGATCTTGGCCAACGAGCCGCCGAACGATCCGACGGCGGTGCGAACTGCACTGACAATGACTACTTCGCGCATGTCGTGTTCTCCTGACTTCGAACTAGATGAAGCTGCCGCCATTGATGTCCAGGACGGCACCGGTGATGTACGCCGAGGCGTCCGAGGCCAGGAAGAGGGCCGCGTCGGCAATTTCCTTCGGGTCCGCGAAACGCTTCATCGGGATGGTCGCGATCAGCGCGTCGAGCTGCTCTTTCGGGTACTTCAGCATCATGTCGGTGTTGATGTATCCGGGGGCCAGCGCGTTGACGGTGATGCCCTTGCTGACGTTCTCGACGGCGGTCACCTTGGTGAGCCCGATGAGGCCCGCCTTCGTGGACGCGTAGTACCCGGTGCCGAAGACGCCGACCCGGGCCGTCAGGGACGACATGTTGACGATGCGGCCGTAGCCGTTGGCGCGCATGGACGGCAGCACAGCCTTGGTGCAGAGCATCGGGCCGGTCAGGTTGACCGCGACGACGGCGTTCCAGTTGTCGAGGTTCGCCTTGTGGACGAGCCCGTCCTTGTTGATGCCGGCGTTGTTGACCAGGATGTCGACCTTGCCGAACTGCTCGATGACGCTCGCGACCATCGCGTCGACCTGGTCTTCCTTGCTGACGTCGGCGAGGAAGAGCTCGGCCTTCACGCCGAGCGCGCGCAGCTCGGCGACGGTCTCGCCGGCCTTGTCCTTGTTGAAGGGGATGTCGTTGACGGCGATCGAGGCACCCTCGTTCGCGAGCGCGAACGCGATGGCCTTGCCGATTCCCTGGCCGCTGCCCGTGACGAGTGCAACCCTGTTTTCAACCTTCATAATTCGCACCGCTTCCATCATAGAGAAACTCGAGCCATTGCTACCTGGCGGAAAAAGAGGGGGTCCATCAGCTTCAGTGACGGGGAGATGATCGGGACGAAGTCCATCATCTTGAGGATGTCCTTCTCGAGGTCGATGCCGGGGGCGATCTCGTCGATGACGAGCCCCTCGTCGCTCGAGGAGAACACCGCGCGCTCGGTGACGTAGAGCACGCGCTGGCCCTTGCTGCGCGAGTACGCCCCGCTGAACGTCACGTGCTCGACGTCCTGGACCAGCTTGGCGACCTTGCCCTCGCGGACGATGACGAGCTGGCCGTCCGTGACCTCGACCTGGAGGCCGCCCGCGGTGAACGCACCGCAGAAGACGACGCTCTTGGCGGTCTGCGAGATGTTGATGAACCCGCCGGCGCCCGCGATCCGGGTGCCGAACTTGCTCACGTTCACGTTCCCGTGGCTGTCGAGCTGCGCCATCCCGAGCACGGCGACATCGAGCCCGCCGCCGTCGTAGAAGTCGAACTGGTTCGGGGAGTCGACGATGCAGTCCGGATTGAAGCTCGCCCCGAAGCTGAGGCCGCCGGCCGGGACGCCACCGATGGGCCCGGACTCGACGGTCAGGACGAACTGGTCAAGGATCCCCTCCTCCGCGGCCACCGAGGCGACGCCCTCGGGGATGCCGATCCCGAGGTTGACGACGGCGTCGCGGTGGATCTCCACGAGCGCGCGGCGCGCGATGATCTTGCGCTCGTCGAGCGGGATGGCCTTCAGGCCGGTCAGCGGCAGCCGCACCTCCCCGCTGTACGCGGGGCTGTACTGCTGCGCGAAGGACTGCATGTGGTACTCCGGGCGGGTCGCGACCACGAGCGCGTCGACGAGGATGCCGGGGATCTTGACGACCCGGGCGTTCAGCCCGCCGGACTGCACGATGCGCTCGACCTGCGCAATGACGATGCCGCCACTGTTCTTGGCGGCCTGCGCGATGGACAGCCCCTCGAGGGTCGCGGCCTCGTGCTCGAACGACAGGTTGCCGTCCTCGTCGGCCGACGTGGCCCGCAGCAGCGCGACGTTCACCGGGAACGAGTGGTAGAGCAGGTACTCGCTGCCCCGCAGCTCGACCAGCTCGACCATGTCGTCGGTCGTGACGTCGTTGAGCTTCCCGCCGCCGTTGCGCGGGTCGACGAACGTCTGCAGCCCGACGTGGGTGAGGGTGCCCGGCTTGCCCGCCGCGATGTCGCGGAACAGGTGGGTGATCACGCCCTGCGGGAAGTTGTAGGCCTCGATCTTGCCCTCGACCGCAAGCTTGCCGAGCTTGGGCAGGAGGTTCCAGTGACCGCCGACGACCCGCTTGACCAGCCCCTCGTGGGCGAGGTGGTTGATCCCCCGCTCCTTCATGTCGCCGCCGCCGGCGCCGTACACGATGCCGAGGTTCACGGGCGACCCGGTGTCGAGGAAGCGCTTCTCCAGCGCGAGCGAAAGCTCCTCCGGGTGGCCCATCCCGACGAACCCGGCGACGCCGAGCATGTCGCCGTCTTTGATCAGGGTGATCGCTTCTGCCGCAGTCAAGACTGGTTTCTTCATCGATTCCTCCTGCCTACGCCAGCCCGAGAGCTCGTGACTGGCAGGTAAGCAACTCGGCGATTGATTGACAGTTACTCAAAGAAGAGCCGTGCAGTGGCGTTCGTGCCTGGCGGCCCGAGCACCGAAGCCACCGGTCAGGCGTGAGCGAGATCGGCGCCGCAGGCGGCGAAATGCTCGACGCACACCCGGCGGTTTCGGTGGTGCCTGACGCCAGCATCACACGCATGTCCGGGCTGCCCCCGGGCCTTTGGTCCGCTCCCCACCTGGGCGCACACCCGCCCCGACGTCGTCTGTGAAGCCCTGCGGCCCGATGCTGGTCGGGCGCGTCACCGCGCGCCCTCAAAGGTGTCCCGACGTGCCACGTTCGACCTGGGCAGGCCCGAGATCAGCCAGTGTCACCGCGATGTGTCACCTACCCGACCACGGTAACAGCCGGGCGCCTCGAGGGACCCAGGCGACGGCCTACGTCGGGTCCTGATACGGAGGCTACGATCGTTTTGCACCGTGAAACAGGCCGCGACGGCCGTGGATCTCGCGGTCGCCCAACCGAGGCAGGAGCGTGCCGCAGTGCGCGGCGCGCTGGCCGCGGCGGGCGACGGTCGGCAGACGGTGGTGCTCAGCTTGACGAGCGGATGCACGAGGAACCCGGCCTGCGAAGGAGTCGTCCGGAATCTTTCGTGGCCCGTGGCCGCTCGCCCAGCAGTTCTGCAAAACACAATTCTTTTGGAGGAATTCCCGATGGACTTTGGATTGAGTGAAGAGCAGCAGCTGATTCAGGACATGGTGAAGGACTTCGCTGCGAGCGAGGTGGCGCCGATCGCGGCGGAGATCGACCGCGACCACCGCTTCCCGGCCGAGCTGCTGCCGCAGATGGCCAAGCTCAACCTCATGGGCGTGCCGTTCCCCGAGGAGTTCGGCGGCGCCGGCGCCGACAACGTCTCCTACGTCATCGTGCTCGAGGAGCTCGCGCGCGCCTGTGCGAGCACCTCGGTCATCGTCTCGGCCCACACCTCGTTGTGCACGTGGCCGATCTTCGCCTTCGGCACGCAGGAGCAGAAGGAGAAGTACGTCACCGGCCTGGCCAGCGGCGAGATGCTCGGCGCGTTCGCGCTGACCGAGCCCGGCGCCGGCACCGACGCGGCCGCCGGCAAGGCGACCGCCGTCCTCGACGGCGACGAGTACATCCTCAACGGCTCGAAGATCTTCATCACCAACGGCGGGTTCGCCGACGTCTACATCGTCACCGCGATGACCGACCAGAGCGCCGGCACGCGCGGCATCAGCGCGTTCATCGTCGACAAGGACGCCCCCGGCTTCACGGTCGGCGAGCGCGAGCACAAGATGGGCATCAAGGCCTCGAGCACCACGCCGCTGTACTTCTCGGACTGCCGCATCCCGAAGTCCGCGCTGCTGGGCCAGGAGGGCAAGGGCTTCAAGATCGCCATGCAGACCCTCGACGGCGGCCGCATCGGCGTCGCCGCCCAGGCACTCGGCATCGCGCAGGGCGCCCTCGACGCCGCCGTGGCGTACGCCAAGGAGCGCGTGCAGTTCGGCAAGCCGATCGCGACCCTGCAGGCCATCCAGTGGATGATCGCCGACATGGCCACCGAGATCGAGGCCGCCCGCCTGCTCGTCTACCGCGCCGCCTGGAACAAGGACAACGGCCTGCCGTACACGAAGGAAGCCGCCATGGCCAAGCTGTTCGCGGCCGAGGTGTCGACCCGCGTCGCCGGCAAGGCGATCCAGATCCACGGTGGCTACGGCTTCACCGAGAGCTACTCGGTCGAGCGCGCGTACCGCGACGCGAAGATCACCGAGCTCTACGAAGGCACGTCCGAGGTCCAGCGCCTCGTCATCGCCGGTGCGACCCTGCGCTGAGCTCGCCCTGCAGCGCGGCTGCGCTGCTCGCCCTACCGCACGTGAATAACCGAAGGAGTGGAATACGCAATGAAGGAACTTGCCTACGCCGACATCAACATCGGTGACAGCGCGTCGTTCGCCAAGACGATCACCGAGGGCGACGTCGTGAACTACGCCGGCCTCACGGGCGACTTCAACCCGGTGCACATCGATGCCGAGTACGCCAAGGAGTCGATGTTCAAGGAGCGGATCGCCCACGGCATGCTCGTGTCCGGCCTGATCTCCGCGGTGCTCGGCACGCAGCTGCCCGGCGCCAACTCCCTGTACCTGGGGCAGGACCTCAAGTTCAAGGCGCCCGTCAAGATCGGTGACACCGCGACCGCGACCGTCACCGTGACCGAGAAGCGCGACGACAAGCGGATCATCACGCTCAAGACGACCGTCACGAACCAGGACGGCGTCGTCGTCATCGACGGCAGCGCCGTCATCAAGAAGGTCGGCCTCTAGGCCAGTACGCCGGCTCCGCACCGCGGAGCCACGCGCGACGAAACCCCCGCCGGGTGGTCAACGGCGGGGGTTTCGTGCGCCCGGGCCGATCCGGCCTGATACTCGACGCATGGGCACCCCCTCCCCCGGCCGGACCGAGCCGGCGCACGTGCAGTGGCTCGCGGCGCTCGCGGGCGTGCTCGCCGCCGCGACCACCCTCGGGATCGCGCAGCTCGTCGCCGCGATCGTCGCGCCCGACTCCGCCCCCTTGGTCGCGGTCGGCGGGGCGTTCATCGACGCGACCCCCGCGTGGCTCAAGGACTTCGCGGTGGCCACGTTCGGCACCGCGGACAAGGCCGTCCTGCTCCTGGGCATGGGGCTCGTGATCGGCGCGCTCGCGGCGCTCGCGGGCGTGCTCGCGCGCCGGCGGTGGGCGGTCGGGGCGAGCCTGGTGGTCGCCCTCGGCGCCGTCGGCGCGCTCGCGGCGACGCTGCGCCCCGGGGCAGGCCCGACCGCCGCCCTCGCGAGCATCGTCGGCGCGGGCGCGGGACTGCTCGCGCTGCGCACGCTGCTCGCGCGGCTGCCCGCGAGCCCCGCACCCGCGCCGGCGAACCCCGCACCGACCACACCCCGGCCGGCCAGCGCCGCGGGCGGCGCTGACCGGCGCGCGTTCCTCACCGCCGCCCTCGTCACGGCGGCCGTGGCGGCGGTCGCCGCCGTCGGCGGCCAGCTCGTGAGCGTGTCGAGCCGGACCGTCGCCGCCGCGCGCGCCGCCCTGCGGCTGCCCAGCCCGGCCCGCGCGGCGGCGGCGCTGCCCGCGGGGGTCGAGACCGACGTCGTCGGCGTCACCTCGTTCGTCACCCCGAACGCGGACTTCTACCGCATCGACACCGCGCTCCTGGTCCCGCAGGTCGACGCCGACACCTGGTCCGTCCGGGTGCACGGCCTGGTCGAGGAGGAGGTCACGATGACCTTCGCCGAGCTCCTCGACGCCGAGCTCATCGAGTCGTGGACCACGCTGACCTGCGTGTCGAACGAGGTCGGCGGCGACCTGATCGGCAACGCGAAGTGGCTCGGCTACCCGATCCGCGAGCTGCTCGCCCGCGCGCGGCCGACCGCCGGCGCCGACATGGTGCTGTCGAAGAGCGTGGACGGCTGGACCGCGTCGACGCCGCTCGGCGCGCTCACGGACGACCGCGACGCGGTGCTCGCGATCGGCATGAACGACGAGCCGCTGCCGGTCGCGCACGGCTTCCCGGTCCGGATGGTCGTGCCCGGGCTGTACGGGTACGTCTCGGCGACCAAGTGGGTGGTGGACCTCGAGGTGACCCGGTTCGCGGATGCGCGCGCGTACTGGTCCGACCGCGGCTGGTCCGAGCTCGGCCCCATCAAGACGGCCTCGCGGATCGAGGTGCCCGCCGCGGGCAGCTCGGTCGACGCCGGCACCGTCGCCGTCGGCGGCACCGCGTGGGCCCAGCACCGCGGCGTCGTGGCGGTCGAGGTCCAGGTGGACGACGGCGAGTGGGCGGCCGCGGAGCTCGCGACCGAGGCGTCCGTCGACACCTGGCGGCAGTGGTCCTACCGCTGGGAAGCGACCGCGGGCGAGCACCGGCTCAGGGTGCGCGCCACGGACGCCGACGGCGTCGTCCAGACGGTCGACGTCGCGGCCCCCGCCCCGGACGGCGCGACCGGGTGGCACTCGGTCGACGTCACGGTGCGCTGAGCGCCCGACGTCACGGTGCGCTGAGCGCCCGACGTCACGGTGGCTGAGCGCCGGTGGGCCGCTACGGCTGCGTGACGGGGCGCACCCAGTCGGCGCCGTCGCGGCGGAAGCCGACGCGCGCGTAGTAGTCCTTCGGGTCGGCGATGTCGGCCGGGGCGACGAGCCGCCGGAAGCCCGCGGCCGCAAACATGCCGCTGCGCCGGTACACGAACTCGCCCGGGGTGAAGTCGCGGAAGCGCTGGGTGACGTAGTCGAGCTCGACCTGCCCGACGCCGTCGCCCACGTCCCGCACGACGACGACGCCGACCGTCTCGTCGCCGCGGAGCACGAGGAACGCGAGCCGGCCGCGGGCGTCCCGGTCCCACGCGAAGCCGGGCTGGAACGCGCGGATGTCGGCCAGGTGCACGCGCAGGACGCGGTCGAGGTAGGCGTCGGCGGGATCGACCTGGACGACCTCGTAGGCCTGCTCGTCGTGGCGCTCGCGCAGCAGGCGCGCCAGCCAGTAGACGTCGATCACCGCGATGACGCCGTTCATGACGACGAACGGCCAGATGCCGAGCGCGAGGTTGTACCCCGTCGCCAGGACGGCGCCGACGAGGTTGAGGAGCCGGAACCGCAGGACGCGGGCCTGGGTCAACGAGACGACGACGAGCGCCGAGCCGACCCAGCCGATCACCTCGAGCCAGTTCATCGGGGCGAGCCCACCCTCAGCCGCCCGCGAACGGGGGAAGCACGTCCGCGAGGTCGCCGGCGGCCAGCGCCGCGCCGTCGTCGTCCAGGCGCAGGCCGTCGACGAGGATCGTGCAGCGCGTCAGCACCCGGCCGAGCTCCGCCCCGTGCGCGGCGACCATCACCGCGCGCAGCTCGCCGAGGGTTGCGGCCGCGAGGGTCTCGGTCGTCGTGCCGGCGGCGTCCGCGGCGGCGGCGAAGTAGCGCACCGTGACCAGCGCGGTCGAGGGCAGCTCGTGCGCCCGCACCGGCGATGGCGCGGCGCCCGCCGGCCGTGCCTGCCCTGCCTCGATCACGGGTGCCCTCTCGGTCGTTGGCGTGCTTCCTGCTGCACTCATCGTTCCACGCCCGCTCGCGCCCGATCCCGGACCTCGGGCCGCGCCTGCGGTGGGTCAGTAGCGCGCGAGGCTCGGGTCCACGTCGTCGACCCAGGCCAGCACGCCGCCGGCGAGGTGCGAGACGTCGCCGAAGCCCGCCGCGCGCAGCGCCAGGCCCGCCTGCGCCGACCGGACCCCGCTCTTGCAGTGCAGCACGAGCGGGCGGTCCCGCGGCAGGCCCGCGAGCGCGGAGCCGTCGAGGATCCCGCCGAGCGGCACCGACCGAGCCCCCGGGATCGCGACGATGTCCCGCTCGGCCGGCTCGCGCACGTCGATCAGCGCGAACCCGTCCGGGGCCGCGAGCAGGGCGGCGAGCTCGCGGGCGGAGATCGCGGGGAGGGCCGCGTCGGCGGGCGCGACGTCGTCGGCGGGCGTGACGTCGTCGGACATCGCCGCGACGTCGTCGGTGCGCCCGTCAGTCGGCCACTCGCGGCCGGGGTCGCCGCGCAGCGGGACCTCCGACCAGCGGGACGCGAGCGCGTCGAGCACGAGGACGCGGCCGAGCAGCGGCTCGCCGACCCCGAGGATCAGCTTGACGGCCTCGGTCGCCATGACGGAGCCGACCTGGCCGCACAGCGCGCCGAGCACGCCGCCCTCCGCGCACGACGGCACGCTCCCGGCCGGCGGGGCAGCCGGGAACAGGTCCCGCAGCTGGACCGGCGCGATCGCGCTCGCCGCTGGCGGGCGGCCCCAGAACACCGCGACCTGCGCGTCGAACCGGAAGACCGATCCCCACACCTCGGGGATCCCGAGCCGGACGCACGCGTCGTTGACGAGGTACCGGGTGGGGAAGTTGTCGGTGCCGTCGATCACCAGGTCGTAGCCGCCGAGCACCGCGTCCACCGTCGCGGGCGTCAGGCGCACGGGATGGACGACGACGTCGAGAGCCGGGTCGATCGCGAGCACCGCGTCCCGCGCGCTGTCGACCTTGGCGCGGCCGACATCGGCCTGCCCGTGCAGGATCTGGCGCTGGAGGTTGGTGACCTCGACGTCGTCGAAGTCGACGATGCCGATCCGGCCGACCCCGGCCGCGGCCAGGTACAGCAGCACGGGCGCCCCGAGCCCGCCCGCGCCGACGACGCACACGCGCGCCGCCCGCAGCCGGCGCTGCCCGAGGACGCCGACCTGCGGCAGCAGCAGGTGCCGGGAGTACCGCTCGACCTCGGCCGCGGTCAGGGCCGGGCCCGGGGCCACGAGCGGGGGCAGGGACATGCCCGTCACTGTATCCGCCGGGCTGAATCTGCCTCGCGGGCCGTATCTGCCCGCGGGCCGTATCTGCCTGCGGGCCGTATCTGCCTGGCGGGCGGAGGCTCCTGCACCGATGAGGCCGGCACCCGTGCGCCGGCCCGCGGCGGGGAGGCTGACATGGAGCGAGAGCCCGAGTGGATGCGCGACCGTCAGCAGGCGGTCGACCTCGAGCGGGCGCTGCGCCGGATGGACCTGTTGAACCGCCTCACCCGCGCGTCGCAGTCCGGCCGCCCGTGGCGCCCCGCCCGACGCGCCACCCCCGCGCCGAGTGCGACGTCGCCGCGGTCGTTCGCGCCCGCGGACCGCTGATTCGTCTCACTCGGCGGATGCGGGTCGATCGGCTGCGGGCAGTGCCGCGTAGGTTGGGCGGACCCGGGGCGTCCGGGTCGAGCGGGGGTCTGGGATGCGGGTCGCGATCATCGGGGTCGGTTCGATCGCGCGCAAGGCGTACCTGCCGGTGCTGACCGCGATGGCGGGGGTGACGCCGGTGCTGGTCACGCGCTCGGAGGCGGTGCTGGCCTCGGTCGGCGATGCGTACCGGATCGAGGACCGGTTCGCCACCGTCGACGCCGCGCTCGCCGGCGGCCTCGACGCGGCGTTCGTGCACACGCCGTCGTCGACCCATCCCGCGATCGCCGCGACGCTGCTGCGTGCGGGCGTGCCGGCCTGCGTCGACAAGCCGCTCGGCACCGACCTCGCCAGCGCGAGCGCGGTCGTGGACCTCGCGGCCGAGCTCGGCGGGTCGCTGATGGTCGGCTTCAACCGCCGGTACGCGCCGGCCTACCGGGAGGTCGCCGGCTGGCCGGACCTCGACGTCGTGACGCTGCACAAGCATCGGCAGCAGGCGCCCGGCCCGGCCCGGGCCATGGTGTTCGACGACTTCATCCACGTGCTCGACACGCTGCGGTACCTGGTGCCGTCCTCCCTCGCCGACCTGCGGATCCGGACCGCCGTCGACGCGGCGGGCAGCTGCCGGCGGCTCGCGGTCACGTTCACCGGCGACGGCGGCGCGCTCGCCACCGGGGTGATGAGCTGGACCGCCGGGATGGCGCACGAGGTGCTCGACGTCGTCGGCGACGGCCGCCGCCGCCAGATCGTCGACCTCGCGGACGTGACGGACTTCGCGGGCCAGGAGCGCGTGAGTCGGCGCGACGGGTGGGCGCCCGCGACCGACCTGCGCGGCTTCACCGCGATGTGCACGGACTTCCTCGCCGCGGTCCGCGCCGGCCGGCGGCTCGACCCGACCGACGCCCTCGCGACGCACGCCGCGTGCGAGGCAGTCGTGCGCGCGGCCGCCTGATCCGGCCCATTTGTCGCGAGAGACACACGTCGACCGGCCCCGGACGGGCACGCTGCGGGACGAGAGTCCCACGCCGCGCCGCGAAGTTGGTGGTGCCCTGGTGTATGGCTGTGATAGTGGGAACCCTGGCTCGACCGCATACCCACCGGCGTGCCGTCGCCCGGACGGGTCGGCGGTCCGTCCGGCCAGCGCTCCCGAACGAGGCCGACGTCCTGTCCGTCCTGCACCACGCGCTGACCTGGGACACGTTCGCCTTCGGGTCCGCGATCACCGCCCGACGGGCCGCGGACGGCGCCGTCGTGCTCGTGTGCGAGGTCGGCGATTCCATCGCCGGCTACCTCTGCCTCGGCGACCCGCTGCTCGTGCGCCCCGCGCCCGAGGCCCCTGCGGGCCCGGCGCAGCCGGCCGATCCGGCGACCCCCGCCGAGCCGGGCGTGTGGACGCTGCGCGCCATCGGCGTTGCGCCGCAGTTCCGCCGGACCGGCGTGGCCACCGACCTGTGGCGGGCGGCGCTCGAGTGCGTGCCCGCGTCGATCACCCACGTGCTGGGGAGCACCCGCACCGACCTGGTCGCCGCCGTCGGCTGGTACGAGGCTCGCGGCTTCGGCGCCGATCCGGCCGTCGTGCCCCCGACGGCGCAGACACCCGTCTCGGAGCTCAGCTTCCGTGGCGACGTCGTGACCCTGCGCGCCCAGGCGGGCACGGCGGCCTGACGGCTTCCCGCCCGGGCCCCCACGCCGAACCCGCTGACCGTCAGACCGTCCCCCTCGGCGAAACCCCGCTCGCCGAGTGAGACGTTGTGGTGGGGTGCGCGGGCGGGTGCGCGTCAGGCGCTCGCGTGCCGGAACTCCTCCTCGAGCTCCTCGAGCGTCAGGTGCGCCGTCTCGGGCACCAGCTTCCAGGTGAACAGTGCCGTTCCCACGTTGATGCACGCGAAGACCCCGAACGTGCCGGTGCCCCCGAACGTGCTGATCAGCACCGGGAAGCTGAACGAGATGATCGCGTTCGCGATCCACATGAGGAACACCGCCAGGCCCATGCCGAAGCCGCGCATCGTCATCGGGAAGATCTCCGACAGCATCACCCACGTGACGGGCGAGACCGCGCCCTGCTGGAAGACGAGGAAGCAGAGCATGAAGGCCAGCACGGTATAGCTGCTCGAGACGGCCGGGGTCGTACCGGCCGCGAGGCTCGGCTGGATGAGCAGGCCGAACGTGAGCGTGATGGCGGTGAGCGAGGCGATGATCCCGACCTGGCCGACCAGCAGCAGCTGGCGCCGGCGGAACCTCCCGACGAGCCACAGGCCGACGGCACTCGCGAGCACCGAGACGACGCCGTTGGCGATCGTCGCGGTCAGGGCCGTGTTCGTGCCCAGCCCGGTCTCGGTGAGGATCGTCGGCGCGTAGTACATGAGAGTGTTCACGCCGGTGAGCTGCTGCAGGACCGCGATGCCGACGCCGATGAGCACGAGCCTCTTGATCCACGGCGTCCTGAGGTCGGCCCAGCCGCCCTCGCGGGTGATGGCCGACTCCTGCGCGACCGTGAGCATCTCGCCGAGCTCGCCCTTGACGTCGTAGTCCGGGCGGCGGGTGCTCGTGAGCACCTGGGCGGCCTCGGCGAAGCGGAACCTGCCCGCGAACCAGCGCGCGGTCTCCGGCATGCGGTGCATGCCGATCCACAGGGCGATCGCCGGGATCGAGCAGGCGAAGAGCATCCACCGCCAGGTCGAGTGCCCGTCCCAGACGTTGGCCAGGACGGCGTTGACGGAGTAGGCGAGCAGCTGGCCCGTGCAGATCATCAGCTGGTCGACGGCGACGAGGCGCCCGCGCAGCTCCTTCGGGGCGATCTCGGCGAGGTACACCGGGACGGTCGCCGAGGCGCCGCCGACGGCGAGCCCCAGCACGATCCGCGCCACGATCATCACGGCGACGTTCGGGGCCAGCGCGGCGCCGATCGCGCCGACGAAGAAGATCACCGCGAGCATCAGGATGTTGTGCCGCCGACCGTACCGGTCGGACAGACGCCCGCCGTACAGCGCGCCGAACGCGGCGCCGAACAGCAGCGACGACGTCACGAGACCCTCGGTGACCGGCGTCAGGCCAAGCCCGCCGCCCGCCGCCGAATCTGTCATGAACGGCAGCGCCCCGGCGATCACGCCGGTGTCGTAGCCGAACAGCAGGCCACCGAGCGTCGCGACCATCGCGATCGCGCCCATGGAGCGCCGCTTGACCGGCGGCCCCTGGTCGAAGTAGGCGTCCAGCTCGGCCGACGTGGCCGGCGTCGGCGGCCCGGCCGTGGGGGTCGCACCCACGTGGTCCCCGACCGCCGTCATCGACGGGTTCCCTTGCTCTTGCCTGCCATTGCCCGCGTCAGCAGCTGTGCTCGCACGTACATGTCCTTACATTTGCCAAACCGGAGCGCAACGTCGACAGTTTGACCTGACATCACGATGAAGCCGATCTAGACGCGTCGGGCGGGTACCCGAGGGCACGGCGCCGGCATCACCACGGCCGCGGTGCCCTGTCTGGTCGCACCCCGTGAGTCCGAGGCAGACCTCGAGCCCATCCAGCCGGTGGCGGGCCTAGCCTACCGAATGCCTGTGCCCGGGCCCGCACCGGCGGCGCGCGGGGGCCAGGCCGAGCACGCCACCCACGCCTCGATCGTCTCGCGCCGCAGCGGTGGGTACGCGACCCCGACGTGCCACGCGTCGTCGAGCTCCTCCGGGGTGGACGATCCGTCGGGCCGGCACCGGTCCCGCTCGAGCTCGCGCTGGAGCGCGAGCCGGTAGCCGAGCCGCAGGCGCGACCCGTCCGACGCGCTGCGGACCCCACGGACCACCCGGCCCTCGCCGTCGGCGGCGGTCGCGACGGCCGCGAGCTCGGCGGCGCGGTCCGCCGCCGCGACGACCAGCTGCGCGTCCGCGAGCTCGCGACGCAGCTCGTGCGCGGTGCCGGCGGTCAGGCAGACAGCGGTCGCGACCACCCCCGGGACGAGCCGCGTCACGCGCATCGCGCCGTCGGCATACGCGCGCGCGTAGGCGACGGCGAGCGGGGTCAGCTCACGGTCGGCGCACACGTAGACGACCCGCAGGCCCGCCCGGCGTCGCGTGCAGGTCGCGAGGGCGACGTCGACGACCTCCGCATCGTCCCTGCTGCCGTCCAGGAGCGCGACCACGACCGGAGCCGGGGCGCGCTCGGCGATCGCAGCTCGGGACTCGACGACATCGACGGTCATGCCTCATGCAATCGTCGGCACGGCCCGAGCTGAAGGGACCAATGTCCCCTTCTGTCGGGTTTAGCTGGTCGCCGCCTCGGTCGACCCCACCGCGTGCGGGTACCGGGCCGCGCGCCCCTGGAACGCGAGGATCGCCGGGTTCACGACGACGCCGTCGCGAATCTCGATCGCCCGCCGAATGGTCTCGGTCGCGTCCCAGGTGGCGGGGCCGCCGAGCACCGCACCAAGCTGGGTCAGCAACGCCTCGCTGATCTCCCAGGTCGCGGAGTTCCACAGGTACGACGGGCTGTGATCGACGCCGTAGTAGTGCACGTTGTCGCCGATCACGAACATCGGCTCCCGGAACGTCGTCGGCCGGGACCAGGCGAAGCCCATGCCCTCGTCGCACGAGACGTCGATGATGAGGCTGCCGGCGGAGACCTTGGGCAGGTCGCTCTCGGAGAGAAAGGTCAGCGGCGCGTTGGGATCCTGCAGGACGCAGTTGACGATGACGTCGTGCTCCGCGAGGAAGCCCGCGAGCGGCACCCGACCGTCGGGGGTCAGCGCGAAGGCGTCCGGCGCGTCGCCCTCGTCGTGCTCGAAGTGGATCATGCGCGCCGAGTGGATCGGCGACTCGACGGCGGTCACGCTGCGGTGGGTCAGGACGTCGACGTCGTAGATCCCGTGCGCGTTGAGCGCGGTCACCGCGCCCCGGCCGGTCGCCCCGAACCCGATCACCGCGGCCCGCAGCCGGCGCCCGTACTCCCCAGTCACGCCGATCAGGCCGAGCGCGTGGACCACCGACGCGTAGCCCGCGAGCTCGTTGTTCTTGTGGAACACGTGCAGGTTGAACGAACCGTCCGAGGTCCAGTAGTTCATCGCCTCGAACGCGATCAGGGTCAGCCGCCGGTCGATGGCCAGCTGGGTGAGCTCGCGGTCCTGGACGCAGTGCGGCCAGCCCCAGAGCACCTGCCCCTCGCGCAGCCCCGCGACGTCGGCCGCCAACGGCTTGGCGAGCAGGATGACGTCGCACTGGGCGACGAGCTGCTCGCGCGAGCGCATCCCGCCCACGAGCGGCTCGAGCTGCTCGTCGCCGACGCCGAACCGCTCGCCGTAGCCGTTCTCGAGGAAGATCCGGGCGCGCAGGCTCGGGTCGATGCGCTCGACGTGCAGGGGGTGGATCGGGAGGCGCCGCTCGTCCTCTTTGCGCGAGGCGGCGATGACTCCGATGCTCAGCTCGGCCATGGGTGCACCTTACTGGGGCAATGGGACGTCGATCGCACGCCGGGCCTTCGCCCACGCGGCGCAGAGCCCGTCCCACCTGCGCGGGAGTACGCCGGGTTGCGGATTCCCGCGACCGCCCCGACAATCCACAGCTCCTACCGAAGCGGCATTGTGTCGCGCCCACGTGCGGCTGGTCGGGACGATTGATCCGGTCGGACCTAAACCGGTTTGACAGAACGCCACCTGTCGCGTTCACTCAATGGAGGCGAATGAAGGACGACGACGCCGTCGACCACCGAACCTCGCCAGGGACACCGCAGATGCGACCACCGCCAGACCCCACGCCGCCCCGCCCGCGCCAGCCCACGATCACCGACGTGGCCCGGCTCGCGGGCACCTCCAAGGCGACCGTCTCCTTCGTCGTCAACGGTCGGACGAACGTCGCCGACGCCACCCGCGAGCGCGTGCTCGCGGCGGCCGAGACCCTGGGCTGGACCCCGAGCCGCCGGGCGCGCTCGCTGTCGACCTCGCAGGCCTACGCCCTCGGCCTCGTCTTCGCGCGGGGGCCGGAGACGCTGGGCTCCGACCCGTTCTTCGCCCCATTCATCGGCGGGTTCGAGTCGGCGCTCGCGGAGCTCGACCGGTCCCTGCTCCTGCGCTTCGTCGACGGCCCCGAGCTCGAGGAGGCCGCCTACCGCCGGCTGCACGACCAGGGCCGCGTCGACGGCGTCGTCCTCACCGACGTTCGCCACGACGATCCTCGGATCGACCTGCTCACGCAGCTCGGCCTGCCCGCCGTCACCCTCAACCGGCTCGACGGGCCGTCGCCCTTTCCCGCCGTCGTCCTCGACGACCTCGCGGGCACCGCGGCCGCGGTCGAGTACCTCGTCGGGCTCGGGCACGAGCACATCGCCTACGTCGGCGGCCCCGAGCTCTACCTGCACACCACCCGCCGTCGGCTCGCCTGGCAGGAGGCCCTCGAGAGCCACGGGCTGCCGGCGGGCGTCTTCGTCGAGACCGACTTCTCGGCCGCGGGCGGGGCGCTCGCCACGACCACGGTGCTCGGCCTGACCGTCGCGACGCGGCCGACCGCCATCCTCTACGGCAACGACTCGATGGCGATCGCCGGGATCGTGGCGGCCCAGCAGGCGGGGCTCCACGTCCCGCGGGACCTGTCGGTCATCGGGTTCGAGGACTCCGAGCTCTCCGCGCACGTCAGTCCACCCCTGACGACGATCCACTCGGACTCGTTCACCTGGGGACGGACCGCGGCCGAGGCCCTGCTAGAGCTCCTGCGCACGGGCGACAGCTCCGCCGAGCACACCCTGCCCCCCGCCCGGCTCGTGATCCGCGGCTCCGCCGCGGCGCGCGCGGACCCGGGCCGCTGACCACCGCACCGCACGAAGCCACTGCACTGCACGTAGCCACTGCCCTGCACCGCACGACGCATGACCCGCTCGCACGAACGACCCACTCGCAAGAACCCGTCACAGAAGAGGTGCGCAATGAAGCGTCCAGCAGTCATTCTGACCGCGACCATCGCGGGGGCAAGCCTGCTCGCCGCGTGCGGCACAGGGACCGGCTCGTCCGACTCCGGAGCCGACTCCGCCGGGGCCTCGGGCCCGATCAAGATCTGGTACTCGAACAACCCCAACGAGGTCGCGTGGGGCGAGGCCGTCGTCACCGCGTGGAACGCGGACCACCCCGACGAGCAGGTCACCGGCCAGGAGATCCCCGCCGGGCGGTCGTCGGAGGAGGTCATCGGGGCCGCCATCACGGCGGGCAACACGCCGTGCCTGATCTACAACACGGCGCCGGTCGCGGTGCCCGCGTTTCAGAAGCAAGGCGGCCTGGTCAACCTGTCGAGCTTCCCCGACGGGGCCGAGTACATCGAGGCCCGCACGGGCGAGGCCGCCTCCCAGTACGCCTCCGCCGACGGCGACTACTACCAAATGCCGTGGAAATCCAACCCGGTGATGTTCTTCTACAACAAGACAATCATGAGCGCCGCGGGAATCGACCCGGAGAACCCGCCGCTGGCGACGTACGAGGAATTCCTTGCGACCTCACGCACCATTGTTGAGTCCGGCGCCGCCCAGTACGCGATCTACCCGTCCCCCGCGTCCGAGTTCTACCAGTCGTGGTTCGACTTCTACCCGCTCTACGCGGCCGAGTCGCAGGGCTCCCTGCTGGTCGAGGACGGCGCCTCGACGTTCGCCGACACCGAGGGCGAAGCGGTCGCCACCTTCTGGCGGACGATCTACGACGAGAAGATTGCCGGCAACGAGCCCTACACGGGCGACGCCTTCGCCGACGGCGTGACCGCGATCGCGAGCGCCGGTCCGTGGGCGATCGAGTCCTACGGCGACCTCGACTGGGGCGTCGCCGCGGTGCCCACCTCGGCCGGCACCGACCCCGCCGAGACGTACACCTTCGCGGACTCGAAGAACGTCGGCATGTACAGCTCCTGCGAGAACCAGGCCACCGCCTGGGAGTTCCTCAAGTTCTCGACCAGCGAGGAGCAGGACGGCGCGCTGCTCGAGAGCACCGGGCAGATGCCCCTGCGCGCGAACCTGACGGACACCTACCCGGACTACTTCGCGGCGAACCCGGACTACACGACGTTCGCCGACCAGGCGAACCGGACTGTCGACGTGCCGAACGTGTCGAACTCGGTCGAGGCCTGGCAGACGTTCCGGGACGCCTGGACGTCCTCGGTGATCTTCGGCGAGGACCCGATCGAGGCCTCGCTGCAGGACGCCGCGACGGCCATCGACACGCTCGTCGCCAAGGACTAGGAGGTCACCGCCATGTCGCAGGACACGCGACAGCGCGGGGCGCGGGGCTCGGGGCGCATCGCGTCCTCGGCCGCGCCCCGCGGGCGGCGCCGGAGCCGGCTCGAGCGCCTGCTCGGGCGGCACCCCGTCGGGCTGCTGCTCACGGCGCCGTACGCGGTCTTCGTCGCCGCGATCTTCCTCTACCCGATCGGCTTCGGCGTGTGGATGTCGTTCCACGACTTCTTCTTCACCGCACCCGGGGTGGATGTCCCGACGCCGTTCGTCGGCTTCGACAACTACGTGACGGTGCTGTCCGACCCCGACATCCGCGCGTCGTTCCTGCACGTCGCGGAGTTCCTGGTCATCAACGTCCCGCTCACCGTCGTGATCTCCCTCCTGCTCGCGACCGCGCTCAACTCCGTGCTGCACTGGCGCGGCTTCCTGCGCGTGTCCTACTACGTGCCGTACGTCGCGGCGAGCGTCGCGATGGTCACCGTGTGGATGTTCATGTTCAACTCCACCGGGATCGTCAACCAGATCCTCGGCCCGCTTGCACCCGACCCGTCGTGGCTGGTCAGCAAGGCGTGGGCGATGCCGTCGATCGCGATCTACGTGACCTGGAAGCAGCTGGGCTTCTTCATCCTGCTCTTCCTCGCCGCGCTCCAGAACGTGCCGAAGGAGCTCAACGAGGCGGCCGCGATGGACGGCGCGAACCGCTGGCAGTGCTTCCGCACGGTCACGATTCCGGCGGTCCGGCCGGCGACGACGCTCGTCGTGCTGCTAGCGATCATCACGGGCGCGAACCTGTTCACCGAGCCGTACCTGCTCACGGGCGGCGGCGGCCCGAACGGCGCCTCGACGACGCCCGTGTTCCTGCTCTACCAGCAGGGCATCCAGCAGGGCAATCCGGACGTCGCGTCCGCGATCGGCGTCCTGCTCGTGATCGCCGTCCTGGCCATCACCTACGTCAGCCGCAAGGTCACGGAGAGGGACTGACCATGCCCGAGAACCCCCGCACCACGAGCACCCCAACCGCTTCGGCGACACCGGTCACCCCGAGCGAGCCGCGCACCCCGCTCTGGCGCCGCATCCTGCCGATGTTCTTCCTGCTGCTCGGCGCGGTCGTCTTCCTCTTCCCCTTCTACTACATGATCGTCGGGGCCCTGCAGACCAAGCGGGACCCGTCGCTCAGCGGCGCGATCCCGTGGCCGTCGAACCTGACGCTCGACAACTTCATCGACATCAACGCCTCGATCGATCTCGGCCGCTCGCTGCTCAACTCGGGGATCTTCACCGGCGCCGTCGTGCTGTGCACGCTGTTCTTCGGGATCCTCGCGGGCTACGCGCTCGCGACCCTGAGCTTCCGCGGCCGCGGCCTGCTCTTCGCCATCGTGCTGCTCCTGCAGGCGGTGCCGTTCCAGCTCCTCATGGTGCCGCTGTACGTGCTGCTGGTGCGCGGGTTCGGGCTCGGCGACACCTACCTCGGGATGATCCTGCCGTTCGCGATCAACTCGGTCGCGGTCCTGATCTTCCGGCAGTTCTTCCTGCAGGTCCCGCGCGAGATGTTCGACGCCGCCAGGATCGACGGCGCCGGCGAGTTCCGGATCCTGCGGTCGATCGCCGTGCCGCTCGTGCGCCCAGCGATCCTCACCGCGGCGCTCGTGACGTTCCTCGGCCCGTGGAACGAGTTCCTGTGGCCCTTCCTCATCACGAAGGAGCAGAGCCTGCAGCCGCTCGCCGTCGCGATCGCCAACTTCACCCAGACCGGCGCGGCGTTCCACCCCAACGCGATCGGGGCCATCCTGGCCGGCTCCACCGTTCTCGCGGTCCCGGCCGTCGCGCTGTTCATCATCTTCCAGCGTCATTTCAAAGCGACTGACGCCTCCACCGGAGTGAAGGGCTAACCCTGTGAGCACCGCAAACCTCGTGCACCAGCACGTCACGAACGACGTCCCGTACACCCTGACCCGGGTCGGGGTCATCATGACCCCGGATCCGGGCAACGAGCTCGAGGCCGAGGGAGTGCTGAACCCCGGCAGCGGCCACACCCCCGACGGGACCCTGTACCTGCTGCCCCGGCTGGTCGCCCGCGGCAACGTCTCCCGCGTGGGGATCGCGAAGGTCGTCCTGGCCGACGGCGTGCCCGTGGCCGTCGAGCGCGAGGGCGTCGTCCTCGCCCCCGACGCCGGCTGGGAGCGCGGCACGGCCACGGCCGGCACCGAGGATCCCCGCGTGACCTGGGTCGAGGCCCTCGGCCTGCACGTGATGTCCTACGTCGCGTACGGCCCGATGGGCCCGCGGCCGGCGCTTACCGTCTCGGCCGACCTGCGCGACTGGCGCCGGCTCGGGCCGCTCCACTTCGTCTACCAGCCCGAGCTGGACCTCGACCTGAACCTGTTCCCGAACAAGGACGTCGTGATCTTCCCCGAGCCCGTGCCGGGCCCGGACGGCGAGCCCTCGTTCGCGCTGCTGCACCGGCCGATGTGGGACCTCAGCTGGGTCCGCGAGGGCGAGGGGGTGCACCTGCCCGCCGGGGTCACCGACGAGCGCCCGGGGATCTGGATCTCGTACGTCTCGGTCGCGGACGTGACCGCGGACATCGCCAACCTCGTGAACCAGCACACGAGCACGCTCGTCGCGATGCCGGTGCACGAGTTCGAGGAGCTGAAGATCGGCGCCGGCCCGGCCCCGATCCGGGTGCCGGAGGGCTGGCTGCTCGTGCACCACGGCGTGCGCGGCGTCCTGGCCAAGGGCAGCGACCAGCAGCAGGGGGTCAACTACGCCGCGGGCGCGATGATCCTCGACGCCGCAAACCCGGCCAGGGTTCTCGCGCGCACGAGCGAGCCGATCCTCGCGCCCCAGACGGAGGCGGAGACCTCCGGGACGGTGCCGAACGTCGTGTTCCCCACGGCGATCGAGGAGGTCGACGGCGTGCACTACGTCTTCTACGGCATGGCGGACAGCAACATCGGGGTCGCCCGGCTGGACCGGTTCGACCCGATCGCGCCCGAGTCGGCCGGCTGACCCGCCCGTGCACCTCCTGACCAATCCCCGGATGCGCTACGCGTGGGGATCCGTCGACCTCCTGCCGACGCTCCTGGGCGAGGCCCCCGACGGGCGCCCGGTCGCCGAGATCTGGATGGGGGCGCACCCGGCCGCTCCGTCCCTGCTCGACGTCGACGGGCGGCCGGAGCGCCTCGACGCGTTCGTCGCGAGGCACCCGGGCCAGGCGCTCGGCGCGCGCGCCGACGACGGCGGCGAGGACGAGGGCGACGACGGGGACGACGCCGGGGACGACGCCGGGGAGCGCGCCGGGATGCACTCCGCACGACTGCCCTTCCTGCTCAAGCTGCTCGCCGCGGGCGAGCCGCTGTCCCTGCAGGTCCACCCGGACGGCGCGCAGGCCGCCGCCGGCCACCGCCGCGAGAACGCGGCGGGGATCGCGCTGACCGACCCGCGCCGCTCCTACCCGGACGACTCGCCCAAGCCCGAGATGGTCTACGCGCTGACCAGCTTCGAGCTGCTCTGCGGCTTCGCCCCGGTCGACCGGGTCCGCGCGCTCCTGACCGGGCTGGCGGTCACAGAGCTCCAGCCGCTCGTCGACGCCCTGCGGTCACCCGACCCCGCGGTAGCGATCGAGTCGGCCGTGACCCGGCTGCTGACCGCGGCGCGACCGCAGCAGCGGGACCTTGTCCGCGCCGTCGCGCGCGTCGCGACCGCGCGCCGCGACGACCGGCGCGAGTACGCGCTCGTCGGCGACCTCGCCACCCGCTTTCCCGACGACGTCGGGATCGTCGCGACGCTCTTCCTCAACCAGCTGCGGATCGAGCCGGGCGAGTCGGTGTTCATCGGCGCGGGCACCATCCACTCGTACGTCAGCGGCCTCGGCCTCGAGCTGATGGCGCCGTCGGACAACGTCCTGCGCGCCGGCCTGACCGCCAAGCACGTCGACGTGCGCGAGCTCCTGCGCCTCGTCGACTTCACCCCGCGGCTGCCCCAGCGGCTGCGCCCGACCGCCGACGACGGCGCGGTCGTCTTCCGCCCGCCCGGGCCTGGCTTCGCGCTCTGGACGAGCTGCCGCGCGCCGACCGGCGCTGCCGCCGGGCCCGCCGAACCCGTCGCCGTCCCGGGCCCGGCGTCGGGGCCACGCATCGCCGTCGCGTGCGCCGGGCGCGCGACGCTCGCTCGAGGCGACGAGCGGCTCGAGCTCGCCCCGGGGCAGTCCGCGTTCATCCCCGACTCCGACGGCCCGCTCGAGATCAGCACGACCGGAACGACGGCCGTCGCCTTCTGCCCCTGACCCCGCCCCCCCCACCGCAGAGCCCGCCGCACACCCCCACCCCGCACCGCATCAGTCGCAGCCCGAACCCACCCGAGAGCTGGTCAACGATGACCGCACGACGCGCCTTCGCCCACCCGTCCCGACGCCGGAGCGCCCGGATGCTCGTCGCGCTCGGCCTCGCCGCGGCCCTGCTCCAGCCGGCCGTCGCGTCGTCGGCCGCGGCATCGCCGGCAGCAGAGTCGGCCGCCGACCCCGCGCCGCTGACCAACCTGGCCCACCTCGACTTCCTGGGCGACACCGTCTCCCCACCCGACGGGCCCGAGCACACGACCTATCGGCTGGCGCAGGAGCCGGAGCTCGGCGTGCTGTGGACCTACGCGGACCGCCGCGACAGCGGCGCGTACGAGCGCGTCGGCGGCGGGCCCTACGACGCGGCGACCGACACCTGGGCGCAGGGCGCCTACAACGCCGACGACCTGGCCCGGGCCGCCGTGGTCTACCTGCGGCACTGGCGCCAGACCGGCGCCGAGGACAGCCGCGACCGCGCCTATCAGCTGCTGCGCTCGCTCACCTACCTGCAGACGGCCACCGGCCCGAATGCCGGCAACGTCGTGCTGTGGATGCAGCCGGACGGCTCGCTGAACCCGAGCCCCGTGCCCGTCGAGCTGCCCGCGCCGAGCGACTCCGGCGAGTCGTACTGGACCGCCCGCACCCTGTGGGCGCTCGGGGAGGGCTACCAGGCGTTCGCCGAGCCCGACCCCGAGTTCGCCGCCTTCCTCGCCGACCGCCTCGACCTCGCCCTGACCGCCCTCGAGCGGGACTCGCTCACCCGGTACGGCCAGTGGGACGTCGCGGACGGGACGAAGGTGCCGGCCTGGCTGGTCGTGGACGGCGCCGACGCGACCGCCGAGGCCGTCCTGGGGCTGGCCGCGTACGTCGAGGCCGCCCCGGCGTCGGCCCGCACCGACCGTGTGCGTACGGACCTGCAGCGGTACGCGGAGGGCATCGCCGCGATGTCGGGTGGCGACGCCACGACCTGGCCCTACGGCGCGATCCTGCCGTGGACGCACTCGCAGTCGATGTGGCACGCGTGGGCCGCGCAGATGCCGGCCGCCCTCGCCGTCGCCGCCGACGCGCTCGACCGCCCCGCGCTGCTCCGCCCGGCGGTCACCGACGCCGCCGTCTTCACCCCCGCCCTGCTGACGTCGACGGGCCCGGTCAACGGGCTGCTGCCCGCGCCGACCGACCGCACCCAGATCGCGTACGGCGTCGACTCGCGCGTGCAGTCCCTGCTCGCGGTGGCGCAGGCGGCGAAGCGCCCCGGCCTCGACCAGCTCGCCGGGCTGACCGCGGCCTGGTACTTCGGCGCCAACCGCGCGGGCACGCCGATGTACGACCCGGCCACCGGCGTCACCTTCGACGGCCTGAACGCCGACGGCGTCGTCAACCAGAACTCCGGCGCCGAGTCGGCCATCCACGGGCTGCTGTCGATGCTCGCGCTCGACGCCCACCCGGACGTCGCCGCGGCGGCGCTCGGGGCGACGTCCCTCGTCAACCAGGACGGGATCGAGGTCGTCGAAGCGGAGGCCGCGACGCCCGCCGGCGGCGCCCGCGTGGTGACGCTCGCGGACGGCTGGACCGGCGAGTCGGCATGGAGCGGCGCGGCCTACCTCGAGGTCCCGGCCGGCGGGACGGCCACCTGGACCGTGCCGGCCTCCGACCAGCCGCGGCTCGTGCAGCCGGTGGTGAACCTCGTGGCGACCCGCTCGGCGCGGCTCGACTGGACGAGCGGCCGCCTCCAGCTCGGCGCCGTGGACACCTCGGCCGGCGGCGCGCAGGGCGTCACCGAGGCGCCGGGTGCGCTCACGCCCGTCACGCTCCGGCGCGAGCTGCCGGCTGGGGCGACGAACCTGGGCGCCGCCGTCCGCCGGTCGACGACCCTGCCCGCCCAGGTCGACGCCCTGCTGCTGACGCCGCGCGTCTCGCGGCTCGTGCTGGCGGGACCCGGCGGCGGCTCGGCCCTGCTGCGCAGCGTCGGCTCGCGCGCCGAGACGACGACGCTCGCGCTGCCCGGATCCGGGTCCGCGACCGTGCGCTCCTACGACGGCTCCGGCCGGCTGCGGCGCGAGGCGACCGTGACCGGCACCGAGGTCCAGGTGCTCGTCCTGGCGGGAGGCTTCACGGTCGTCACCCGCTGACGACGTCCCGCCGCCGGCCCGGGTCGGGGTAGGCCACGACCTCCGTCGCCTTCGCCGCGAGCCACACCGGTTGGCCCGGCGCGAGGCGCAGGTCGGCGACGGCGGCGGGCGTCACGTCGACGAGGGCCGGCGGGCTCGCGTCGACGGCGACGCGCACGCGGTCGGTGAGCAGTTCGAGCCCCGCGACGACGCCGGGCCACAGGTTGCGCGGCGAGCCGTCGGTCGGTCGGCGGGCGTGGATCGAGATCGCGGACGGGGCGAGCACCGCGAGCATCGCGGCGCCGACCTCGGCGGGTCCTCGCACCCCGTCGGCGCCCGCGCCGGCGCCCGCGTCGGCGCCGAGGCCCGCGTCGGCCTCGGCGCCCGCCGCGAACAGCGCGCCGCCGGCGGCGAGGTCGATGCGCCGCGTGGCCGCGTCGGCGAGCGTGCCGGGGTAGAGGTTGAGGCCGACGAGCCGCGCGACATAGTCGGTCGCGGGCCGGCGCGCCACGTCCGCGGGCGCACCCTCCTGGACCACCCGGCCGCCCTCGAGCACGAGCAGGCGATCGGCGAGCACCATCGCCTCGAGCGGATCGTGCGTCACCAGGACCGTCGGGCCGGCGAACTCCGAGAGGTGCCGACGCAGCTCACCGCGCACGTCCAGCCGGGTCCGCGCGTCCAGGGCCGCGAGCGGCTCGTCGAGCAGCAGGAGCCGCGGGTCGGCCGCGAGCGCGCGCGCCAGCGCGACCCGCTGGGCCTGCCCGCCGGACAGCGCGCCGGGCCGCCGGGCCGCGAGCTCGTCGATGCCGAGGCGGCCGAGCCACGCCGCGCCGTCGCCCCGCGCCTGCCGCCGGCTCGCGCCCCTGGCCCGCGCCGAGAACGCGACGTTGTCGAGCACGCTCAGGTGCGGGAACAGGCGGTAGTCCTGGAACACCAGGCCGACGGCGCGGTCCGGCGCCGACACGAACACGCCCGCCGCGGCGTCGTCCCACACGTGGGTGCCGACGGCGATGCGACCGTCCGTGAGCGCGCCCAGACCCGCGAGCGCACGCAGCAGCGTGGACTTGCCGGCGCCGTTGGGCCCGAGGACGGCCAGCACCTGCCCCGGGGCGACTGTGAGGTCGGCGTCGAGCCGGAAGTCGCCGCGGTCGACGACGACGCGGGCGCGCAGCCCGCCGGTCACAGCGCGGACCCCGGTCGCAGCCAGCGGTCGCGCAGCAGCGCGAGCACCGCGATCGAGACCACGAGCATGACGAGGCTCAGCGCGACGGCCGCGTCCGGGTCGCGTTCGAGCGCCTGGTAGACCGCGAGCGGCATGGTCTGCGTGATGCCGGGCAGGTTCCCGGCGAACGTGATCG
Source organism: Pengzhenrongella sicca (assembly GCF_017569225.1). GTDB lineage: Bacteria > Actinomycetota > Actinomycetes > Actinomycetales > Cellulomonadaceae > Pengzhenrongella > Pengzhenrongella sicca. Next base: position 890,951 of record NZ_CP071868.1, on the reverse strand, counting down.
TCGCGCCGAACTCGCCGAGCGCGCGCGCCCAGCAGAGCACGGCCCCGGCGACCAGGCTCGGCGCGATGAGCGGCAGGGTCACGCGCCGGAACGTCGCGAACGGCCGCGAGCCGAGCGTCGCGGCGGCCTCCTCGAGCCCGCGGTTCGCCGAGCGCAGCGCGCCCTCGACCGTGATCACCAGGAAGGGCATCGCCACGAAGGTCTCGGCCAGGACGACCCCCGCCGTCGTGAACGGGAGCGTGATCCCGAACCACTGGTCGAGGTACTGCCCGAGGAGACCGCGCCGGCCGAGCACGAACAGCAGCGCGACGCCGCCGACGACGGGCGGCAGCACGAGCGGCAGCATCACCAGGGCGCGCAGGAGGCTGCGCCCGGCGAACTGCCCGCGCGCGAGCACCCAGGCGAGCGGGACGCCGAACAAGACCGACAGGAGCGTGGCCAGGCTCGCGGTGACCACCGAGAGCCGGAGCGCGTCGACCGCGGCCGACTCCACGAGCACCGCGGGCAGGGTGCTCCAGGGGGCGCGCAGCACGAGGCCCGCGAGCGGCAGCAGCAGGAACGCGACCGCGACGGCGGCCGGCGCGGCGAGCGGCCACGGCGTCCGGCCGGCGACGTCGGCCCGGTTCGCGCGGGAACGGGTACCGGTGCCGGTACGTGAGCTGGCGCGAGCGCTGGCGCCGGCGCGGCTCACGGGCGCTCGAAGCCCGCGGCCGTCAGGACCGTCGCGCCGTCGTCGGACAGCACGAAGTCGACGAACGCCGCGGCGAGGTCCGGGCTCTCGGCGGCCGAGAGGGTCGCGATCGGATAGTCGGTCGCGGCGTTGACGTCGGCCGGGATCTCGATGCCCGCTACCTCGTCCCCGGCGGCCAGCACGTCGGTGACGTAGACGAGCCCCGCGTCCACCTCGCCGAGCCGCACCTTGGTCAGGACGGCCTTGACGTCCGACTCGAGCGTCACGGGCGCGACCGTGAGCCCCGCCGCGGCAAACACCGCCGAAGCGCCGACGCCGCAGGGCACGTCGGGCTGGCACAGCGCGACCTTGACGTCCGATCGCTCGAGGTCGCTCAGGCCCGTGATCCCCGCCCGGTTGTCGGCCGGCACCGCGAGCTCCATCCGGTTGCGGGCGAACACCACGGGCTCGCCGGCGTCGCCGACCGCCACGACCTGCTCGAGCGTCGAGACCGACGCGGCGGCGAAGACGTCGGCGGGTGCGCCCGCGGTGATCTGGGTCGCCAGGCCCGAGCTCGGGCCGAAGTTGAAGGTGATGCTCGCGCTCGGGTTGGCCTGCTCGAAGCGCGTGCCGAGCTCGGTGAACGCCTCGGTCAGCGACGCGGCGGCGAACACCATGAGCTCGCCCGACGGCCCCGCGTCGGCGCCGGCGGCCGAGCGGGTGGCGTCGGCGCCCGCCTCGGCGTCGGAGCCCGACGACCCGCACCCGGCGAGCAGGAGGGCGCCGGCCAGGAGCGCGACGTGAGCTGCACGGACCGTGCGACGCATGGGGAGCTCAGCTCTGTGGAAGGGAGGTCTGCGGGGTGGACACCTGCGGGGTAGAGACCACGACGTGGGTGGACTTGACGCTCGCGACGGCGAGCACGCCGGGTGCGAGGCCGAGCTCGTCGGCCGCCTCCCGGCTCATCAGCGAGACGACCCGGAACGGCCCGGCCTGGATCTCGACCTGCGCCATCACGGTGTCCTTGATGACCCTCGTGACCAGCCCGGTGAAGTGGTTGCGCGCCGACTCGTGCACGCTGGCGTGCGCGCCCGCCCCGGGCGTGGCGGTCGCGAGCTCGATCGCGAACCGGGCCAGCTCGGGCCCGTCGATCGCGAGCCGGCCAGCGCCGTCGGCGGTCGTGGCGAAGCGCCCTGCCTCGGCCCAGCGCCGCAGCGTGTCGGCGCTGACGCCGAGCAGCTCGGCTGCCTCCCGTACCCGGAAGATCGTCATCGCCTCACTCTAGCCGTATCCGGATACGCATCCACGGCCGCCGCGGCCCCGAACAACGGCACCTGCGTCACCGAATCGCCCAGAAGGGCCGTTCTGCAAACTCTCGGCCGGCGCGCGGTCCTCCGCGACCCACCGCGCGGCCGGCGGCCCCTGCACCTGGCACGGGATGGCAAACGAGTGACAAATGTGGCTCCGACGTGCACCGACGCGGGGGAGAATCTGGTTGACCCCACCCCCCCCGCCCCTCGTGGGCACACACATCGGAGCACCGTGCTCGATCTAGCCCCCGAAATCTGCCGCCAACGTCTCGTGGTCGAGGGCCTGTGCCCGCAGCCCATCGACGCGGCGGCCATCAGCGCTTACCTGACCCGGCTGTCGAGCGCGATCGACATGATCGCGCTGATCGAGCCCGTCACCCACCAGTCGCCGCTGTACGGCTGGGCGGGCTGGATCCACTGGGAGACGTCCGGCGCGCACTTCTACGCCTGGGACGTGCCCCGGCTGTTCTTCAGCGTGGACGTGTACGCGTGCAAGCCGTTCTCGGCCGCGACGGTCGTCGAGCTCACCCGGACGTGGTTCGACGCGTCCGAGGTCGTCTACAAGGAGTTTTGATGCTGGACGACATCTGGATGCACGTCGACGTGCAGGGCGAGCTGCTCGAGTCGGCCCGCGACTGCGAGGCCGACGTCTTCCTGCGCACGTTCGGCAACTCGCGCGCCCAGCTCGACGACGAGTACGGCGCCTACGAGGACTCCACGGTGTTCCTCGCCCTCGCGGACGCGGGCGGCGACGTCGTCGCGACCGTCCGCCTGCTCATGCCGGGCGGGCATGCGGGGCTCAAGACCCTGGTCGACGTCGGTAACCCGCCGTGGAGCGCCGACGGCACGCGGTCTGCGGCCGCCGTCGGGCTGGATCCGCTATGGACGTGCGAGGTCGCGACGCTCGGCGTCCGGCGCAGCTCGTCCGCCAACGGGACGCGGCTGTCGCTCGCGCTCTACCACGGGCTCTTCGCGATCGCGCGGGTCAACCGCATGGCCTCGTTCGTGGCGATCCTCGACGAGCGGGTCCGCCGCCTGCTGGGCTCGGCCGGCATCCTCACGCGGTCGCTACCGGGCACGCGGACGGCGCCGTACCTCGGCTCGCCCGCGAGCACGCCGGTCTACGCGCACATCACGCCGCTGCTGGAGAACCAGCGCCGGCAGTTCCCGGAGGCGCACCGGCTCGTCACGCTCGGCATCGGCCTCGACGGCGTCGCGATCCCGCCGTCGGAGTCGTTCCTGCTGCGGCCACGAGTGCCGCTGGCCTGACCCCGCCGCCGGATCGACGCCGGCCGACCGACGCCGCCGCGCGGGTCACGGGAGCCGCGGCATCCCCACCCGCGCGGGGTCGGTCGTCCAGCTCAGCACCCACGGGCCGACCGCGGCCGCCGGCATCGGCCGGGCGATGTGATAGCCCTGGAAGAGATCGATCCCGAGCGGAAGGAGCGCTGCGGCCGTCGCCGCATCCTCGACACCCTCGGCGACCACGCGCATGCCCAGCGCGTGCGCCATCTGCGTCGTGGTCGAGACGATCATCCGGCTGCGCTCGTCCTGGACGATGGTGGACACGAACGACCGGTCGATCTTGAGCTCCGACATGGGCAGGTCCCGCAGGTAGGCGAGCGAGGAGAAGCCCGTGCCGTAGTCGTCGATCGAGGTCTGCACGTGGTGCGCCCGCAGGTCGTACAGCGCGTCGCGGGCGCGCTCCTGGTCGGCCAGGAACGAGTCCTCGGTGACTTCGACGAGCAGGATGTCGTCCGGGAGCTCGGCCGCCTCGAGCGCTGCGAAGAGGGTGGCCAGGAACGTGCCGCCGACGAGCTCCGGCGGCGCGCAGTTCATCGCCGCGCGGAAGGTGAAGCCCTCGTCGGTCCAGCGCCGCAGGTCGACCAGCACCGCCCGCATGACCGCGTCGGTCAGCGCCGGCATCAGGCCGAACTTGCGGGCGTCGGACAGGAAGTCGATGGGAGACAGCAGGCCCTTGGTCGGGTGCTGCCACCGGACCAGGGCCTCCACGGCCAAGACGTGCCGCGTCCGGGCGTCGACCTGCGGCTGGTACCAGACGACGATCTGCTCGCACGCGATCGCCAGCCGCAGCTCCTCGCCGCGCCGCAGGCGCTGGCGCGCGAACCCGTCCTGGGACGCGTCGAACAGCAGCGACCCGGCCCGCGATTCCTTCGCCTCGTACATCGCGATGTCGGCGCGCCGCAGCAGCTCGGTCGCGGACAGGTCGTCGACCGCCCGGACGGCGATGCCGACCGACGCGTCGAGCGAGAGGTCGATGTTGTCGACGCGCAGGGGGCGCTGGAGCACGGTGCGCACGGTCTGGGCGAGCTCGAGCAGCTCGACCTCGTCGCCGCTGTGCACCAGCAGCGCGAACTCGTCGCCGCCGAGCCGCACGACCAGCACACCGGGGTCGCACGCGCTGCGCAGCCGCTGGGCGAGCGCGATCAGCACGTCGTCGCCCGTCGCGTGCCCCAGGCTGTCGTTCACGTCCTTGAACCCGTCGAGGTCGAGCAGCAGGAGCCCGATGAGCGAGTGGTCCTTGACGTGCTCGTCGGCGGCTGCCATGAGGGCGCGGCGGTTCGGCAGCCCGGTGAGCTCGTCGGTCAGGGACAGCCGGAGCGCCTCGGCCGCGCCCTGCGCCTCCCGCAGCGCCAGGATCAGGCGCGCCAGGGTGCAGATCAGGGTGATGACGGCCGGTCCCATCACGTACCACCCGAGCCCGCCGTCGGGGTGCATGACCAGGACGACGACGGCGAGCGCGGCGGCCGCCGGGAGCAGGCTCCCGTTCTGCCGCATGATCGGCCGGACCTGGGCGGGCCGCGGTGGGAAGCACGCGGCCGCGACGATGACCGCGAAGCTCGTCCCCCAGAGGGTGTCGAGGAAGATGCTCGAGGTGTACGCGCCCGCGCTGAGCCCCGTCATGAAGCTGCTGTCGGCGACGGCCAGCATCACGAAGCCGACGATGAGCGCGAGCGCCCGCAGCGACCAGTCGCGGTGTCGGAGCATCAGCTGCGCGAGCACGACGGTGGCGAGGATCAGGTCGATGAGCGGGTACAGCAGCGCGAGCAGGAGCGGCATCCCACCGCGGGAGAACGTCTCCGCGAGCGGCGTGAGGACGACGAACGTCGTCAGGCACGCGGCCGCGCCGCAGACCACCGCGGCCTCGAGCCAGACCGCGACCGACGGCAGCGGGCGCCGCGGCACGTCGAGCAGCAGGAAGGCGACCAGGCCGAGGTACGACACGCAGTACAGCGCCTCGGCCGGCGAGGGGAATGCCACCGCGGTCTGCGTCTGGCGCGCGCTGACCGTCGCGGCGGCCACGGCCCACATCGCGACGCCCGCGGCCAGGAACCAGAACGAGGCGCGCCGCTCCGGGAACCGCACCGCGCCGAGCAGGAGGCGCGCGACGAGGACGAGGAAGAAGGACGCGAGCGTGACCAGGAGCGCGGTCCGGATGGGCCCCCCGGACGGGGGGCCGGACAGGAAGATCGTCGACCCGCAGCCGAGCGCGACGACCACCCACGTCGCGGTGCCCAGCCATCGCATCGCACTGCCGACAACTGCGGGCGGGCCTGGCGGCGCGTCGGTGGCACCCGGGGGCAGACTCGCGGGCACGTCGGCGCGTCCCCGCCTGTCGACGCGGGTTCTCAGTGCGAATGGGGCCACAGTTACTTATCGGGCGACCGTTCAGCCAGTTGAGGGCTTTCCCCCGCACACCGCACGATGGTCACACCAACGAGAGGAACTGACCACGATGGAGCCGCTCGGCACCCCGTACTCCCCCACCGCGACCCGCGTCCTGCTGCTCGGCTCGGGCGAGCTCGGCAAGGAGGTGGTGATCGCGCTGCAGCGCCTCGGCGTCGAGACGATTGCCGTCGACCGGTACCCGCAGGCGCCCGGTCAGCAGGTCGCGCACCACGCCCGCACCATCGACATGACCGATCCGGCCGCGTTGCGCGCGCTCATCCTCGCCGAGCGGCCCGACGTCGTCGTGCCCGAGATCGAGGCGATCGCGACCGCGACGCTCGTCGAGCTCGAGGCCGAGGGCGCCGTCCGCGTGATCCCGACCGCCCGGGCCACCCGGCTGACGATGGATCGCGAGGGGATCCGGCGGCTCGCCGCCGAGCACCTGGGCCTGCCGACCAGCCCGTACCGCTTCTGCGACTCGCTCGCCGAGCTGCGCGAGGCGATCGAGGGGCCCGGCGGCATCGGGTACCCGTGCGTCATCAAGCCCGTCATGAGCAGCTCGGGCAAGGGCCAGAGCGCCGTCCGGGCCGGCGCCGACCTCGCCGCGGCGTGGGAGCACGCGATGGCGGGCGGGCGGGTGCAGAGCGTGCGCGTGATCGTCGAGGCGTTCATCGACTTCGACTACGAGATCACCCTGCTGACGGTTCGCGCGCGCGGCGCGGACGGGGAGGTGACGACGCAGTTCTGCGAGCCGATCGGCCACCGGCAGGAGGGCGGCGACTACGTCGAGAGCTGGCAGCCGCACCCGATGCCCGCCGCCGCCCGCGGCCGGGCCCAGGAGATCGCGGCCGCGGTCACGGGCGACCTGGGCGGCGTCGGCGTCTTCGGGGTCGAGCTGTTCGTCCGCGGCGACGAGGTCTTCTTCAACGAGGTCAGCCCGCGCCCGCACGACACGGGCCTGGTCACCCTCGTCACGCAGGCGCAGAACGAGTTCGAGCTGCACGCGCGGGCGATCCTGGGGCTGCCGGTGGACACCGCGCTGCGTGGCCCGGGCGCGAGCGCGGTGATCTACGGCCAGGTCGAGGGGCACGGCATCGTGTTCGACGGCGTCGACGACGCGCTCCGCGTGCCGCACAGCGAGATCCGCCTGTTCGGCAAGGGCGAGAGCCACGTCCGCCGGCGGATGGGCGTGGCTCTCGTGCCCGACGACGACCTCGCCGTCGCCCGCGCGGGGGCGACCGCAGCGGCCGGGCGGGTACGGCCGAGGCTCGCGCTCAGGCCGTGACGACGACCGTGCTGCAGATCTTGTCGGAGAACGTCTGGTTCATCGGGTCCCACAGCGGCCACAGGTAGCCCAGCGAGAAGAACGAGCTCTCGAGCACGTGGGCGCAGTCGCGCCCGAACGCGAGGCCGAGGCCGACGGGCTGGCCGCTCGCGGCCGATATCAGCCGGATGCGCATCGCGCTCTTGCCGACCGACTGGCCGGTGCGGCCCCGCCGGACGCTGCGGTTCCAGATCCAGATGCCGATCATGGCGAACCAGGAGGCGGCGAGGAGCAGGTCGCCGAGCGCCGTCGGGTCGCTCGTGGCGTTGCCGTACATGTCGACCGAGGGCGTCGCGGTCGTGACGGCGTAGATCGTCGCCACCACGAATGCACCTTGGGCGAGGAGCCCATCGATGAGGAAGGCCACGACTCGCACCCCCCAGGCAGCCAGCGCCGGGCCGGCTGTTCGTCGGAACACCCAATCAAGCGCGCCCGCCCGGTCCGTCAGCTGCGCACGAGCCGCGCGATCGCCTCGGACGCCTCCTTGAGCTTGAGCTGCTCCTGCTCGCCGCCGGTCCGGGCGGCCTCGACGACGCAGTGGCCCAGGTGGTCGTCGAGCAGCGCGAGCGCGACGGACTGCAGCGCCCGGTTCGCGGCCGCGACCTGCGTCAGGATGTCGATGCAGTACTTGTCGTCGTCGACCATCTTGGCGATGCCCCGCACCTGCCCCTCGACGCGGCGCAGCCGCGCGAGGTACGCGTCCTTCGAGCCGGAGTACCCAGCCATCGTCCCCACCTCTCCTCGTCGCGAACGACGCTAGACCTCGATCGACACGGCCCGGAACCGGCGCAACCGCAGGCTGTTGGTGACCACGAACACCGAGGAGCAGGCCATCGCCGCCCCGGCGATCAGCGGGTTGAGCAGCCCCGACACCGCGAGCGGGATCGCCGCGACGTTGTACGCGAACGCCCAGAACAGGTTGCCCTTGATGGTCGCGAGCGTGCGGCGCGAGAGGCGCACGGCGTCGACGGCGGCGCGCAGGTCCCCGCGCACGAGCGTGAGGTCGCTGGCCTCGATCGCGACGTCGGCGCCGGTGCCCATCGCGATGCCGAGGTCGGACTGCGCGAGCGCGGCGGCGTCGTTGACCCCGTCGCCGACCATCGCCACGACCCGGCCGGCGGCCTGGAGCCGGCGCACGACGGCGACCTTGTCCGCCGGCAGCACGCCCGCGATGACCTCGTCGATGCCCACCTCGGCGGCGATCGCGCGGGCGGCCCGCTCGTTGTCGCCCGTGAGCAGCACCGGCGTCAGCCCGAGCCCGCGGAGCTCGGCGACGGCCTGGGCCGACGTCGGCTTGAGCGTGTCGGCGACGACGACGACGCCGCGGATCCGGCCGTCCCACCCGACGGCGACGGCCGTGCGCCCGGCCGACTCGGCGGCGTCGACCGCGGCCGCGAGCGCGGCGTCGAGGTGCTGCGCCCACTGCTCGGCCATCCACGCGACCCGCCCGGCGGCGACGGCGTGGCCGTCGACCACGCCGGCGACGCCGAGGCCCTGGCTGCTCGCGAACGACTCGACGGCCGGCAGATTCCCGACCTGCGCGCGGGCCCCCGCGGCGATCGCGAGCGCGATGGGGTGCTCCGACGCGTCCTCGAGCGCCCCGGCCAGGCGCAGCACCTCGCCCGCCTCGGTCCCCGCGCCGGCGACGACCGCCACGAGGCGCAGCCGGCCGGTCGTGACCGTGCCGGTCTTGTCCAGCACGATCGTGTCGACGCGCCGGGTCGACTCGAGGATCTGGGGGCCCTTGATGAGGATGCCCAGCTGCGCGCCGCGGCCGGTACCCACCAGGAGCGCCGTCGGGGTCGCGAGGCCGAGCGCGCACGGGCACGCAATGATCAGGACGGCGACGGCGGCGGTGAACGCCGTCTGGGCACCGGCATCCGCCCCGAGCCAGAAGCCGAGCGTCGCGACCGCGAGCCCGATCACGATCGGGACGAACACCGCGGAGATCCGGTCGGCGAGCCGCTGGACCGGCGCCTTGCCCGTCTGGGCCTCCTCGACGAGCCGCGCCATCTGGGCCAGCTGCGTGTCGGCGCCGACCTTGGTCGCCCGCACGACGAGCCGCCCGCCGGCGTTCACGGTCGCGCCGACGACGGCGTCGCCCGGGCCGACCTCGACCGGCACCGGCTCCCCGGTCAACAGCGAGGCGTCCACGGCCGAGGCGCCGTCGACCACCAGCCCGTCGGTCGCGATCTTCTCGCCGGGCCGCACCACGAACTCGTCGCCCACGGCGAGCTCCTCGACCGGGACCTGCACCTCGCGGCCGCCGCGCAGCACGGCGACCTGCTTGGCGCCCAGCTCGAGCAGCGCGCGCAGCGCGGCGCTCGAGCTCGTCTTCGCGCGCGCCTCGAGATACCGGCCCAGCAGGATGAAGACCGTGACGGCGGAGGCGACCTCGAGGTAGATCTCCTGCGAGCCGCCGGTGCGGTCCGGGATCAGGGTGAACTCCATCCGCATCCCGTTCGCGCCCGCGTCGCCGACGAAGAGGGCGTACAGGGACCAGGCAAACGCGGCCAGCACCCCGACGCTGATGAGCGTGTCCATCGTCGCGGCCGCGTGCCGCGCGTTGATCCACGCCGCGCGGTGGAACGGCCACGCGCCCCACGCGACGACCGGCGCGGCGAGCGTGAGCGAGAGCCACTGCCAGTTGTCGAACTGCAGGGGCTCGATCATCGCGAGGGCGACGACGGGGGCGGCGAGCGCCGCCGACAAGAGCAGGCGAGCGCGCAGGGCGGCCGTCTCGTCGATGGGCGCGGCGCCCGCGGGGGCCGGGGCGTTGGGCGTGGGCCGCACGCGCAACGCCGCGGTGTAGCCGGTCGCCTCGACGGTCGCGACGGCGTCCGCGACCGTGGTGCCCGCGGGCAGCACGACGCTCGCGCGCTCGGTCGCGTAGTTGACGGTGGCCTCGACGCCGGGCATCCGGTTGAGCTTCTTCTCGATCCGAGCCGCGCACGACGCGCAGGTCATGCCGCCGATCTCGAGCTCGACGGCGGGACCGGCGCCGGCGCTCACGAGTGACCCCCCGGCATGGCCGGCGCGGTCTCGACGACCGTCGGGACGCCGACGTCGGTCGAGACCGGGCCGACCAGCGCGCCGACGCCGTACCCGGCGCCGAGCGCGGCGGCCAGCACGAGGGCGAAGCCGAGCAGCCGGCCCGGGGCGCTCACGCAGACACGCCCGTCAGCTCGTAGCCGGCCTCGTCGACGGCCGCGCGAACGTCGTCGACGGCCAGCTCGGCCTCGCTCGCGACCCGCACCGCGGACGTCCCGCCCGCGACGAGGTCGATCTCGACGCTGCGGACCCCGGCGATCTTGCCGACCTCGGCGCTCACGGCGGCGACGCAGTGCCCGCAGGTCATGCCGGCGACGGTGTAGTTCGTGGTGGTCTCGGCGCTCATGTCGTGCTCCCGCGGGTGGTGGACGGCGGCGTCCCGGTTCGGGACACGCTTCAAGCGTATACCCCCATGGGGTATAGGAAGCAACCGAGCCGTCGGCCAGCCTGCGCGGGGCGAACTCGTGCAGGTCGGGCCAATCCGCCGCACGGGCCGCTCCGAACCCTCGCTGTCAGCATCACCCCAACACGAGGGCGGGCCCCAGGGCCGCCCGGTACTGGAGTCATCATGCGCCCGAGCTTCAAGCTGGCCACCGCCGCGTTCGGTGCGGCGGCCTTGTTCCCGCTGAGCATGTCGGCCGCCTTCGCCGCCGATGGCGACGTCAACGCGAACCTGACCCCGGTCGCGCTGAACGGCGTCGACGCGAGCGGCACCGCGATGGTCGCGGTGACCGGCACGACCATCACCGTCACGATGGCCGCGACCGGCCTGCTCGCCGACTCACCGCACGCCGCCCACATCCACTTCGGCGCCGAGGCGCGCAACGAGTGCCCCGCCGCCTCCGACGACGCGAGCGGCGACGGCACCCTCAACACCACCGAGGGCGGGCCGGCCTACGGCGCGATCGTCGTCTCGCTCACGAAGACCGGCGACACGAGCCCCGAGAGCGGCCTCGCCGTCGACCGCTTCGACACCGCCCCCGGCGGGAAGATCGCGTACGAGCGCGGCAGCATCGAGGTCTCCCCCGAGGTCGCGCAGGCCATCGTCGACGGCAAGTCCGCCGTCGTCATCCACGGCGTCGACCACAACCACAACGGCACCTACGACGGTGACGTGATTTCCGAGCTCGACGCGACCCTGCCGACAGAGGCGACCGACCCCGCACTGTGCGGCGTGCTGACCGCCGCGCCGGCCGGCTCCATGGCCACGGGCGCAGGCGGCGCCGCCGGTACCGACAGCACGCCGGTGTACCTGTACGCCGCGGGCGGTCTGCTCCTCGCCGCGGCCGGCACGGGCGCGTTCGCCGCGCGCCGCGCCCACGCCAAGGCCTGATGTCCACCACCTCGAGCCACCCCCGCCGCCGCGGCGTCCTCGCCGCGGCGGCGGGGGTGCTCGCCCTGGCGGGGGTCGGCATCGGGCTCGCCGGCCTGCACGGGCAGGACGGACCGCCGCAGCCCGCGACAGTCGACCGCGCCGCCGCCGCCGCCGCCGACCCTGCCGACGCAGAGCCCGCGGCGCCAGCCGATTCGATCGAGCCGACCGAGCCGGCCGCCACCGATCTCGGCCCGGTGCTACCGGCGTCGGCCCCGGTCGCCCTCGACATCCCGAGCATCGGTGTGCACTCGACCACGCTCGTCCCGCTGAGCGTCGGCGCCGACGGCGTCCTGCCCGCCCCGACGGACTTCGCGACACCGGGCTGGTACACCGGCGGGCCGAACCCGGGGCAGTTCGGGCCGGCGGTGATCGCCGGCCACGTCGACGGCCCCGGCGGACCCGCGGTCTTCTACCGGCTCGGCGAGCTCACACCGGGCGCGCAGGTCCAGGTCACCCGCCAGGATGGCAGCGTCGCGACCTTTACGATCGACTCGGTGGAGAGCTACGCGAAGGCCGAGTTCCCGACGTCGCGCGTCTACGGCAACACCACGAACCGGGCGGAGCTTCGCCTGATCACGTGCGGCGGCGCGTTCGACGAGAGCACGGGCCACTACGTCGACAACATCATCGCGTTCGGCCACCTCGTGGGGTGAGCGACCGCGTGGGGCGAGCGACCGCGTGGGGCGAGCGACCGCGGCGCGCCGCTACTGCACGGCTGCGCGCAGCTCCGGGATCAGCTTCTCGAGGTACACCGCGGTGTCCTCCCACCCGGTGACGGCGTGGCACGGCACCCCGAGCGCCTTCACGGGGTAGTCGTTGCCGTCGTCGTCGAGGCGGTCGCCGATGAAGAGCATCGACTGCAGGTCGATCCCCGTGAGCTCGGCGAGCCGGGTCATGCCGTAGGCCTTGTCGATGCCCTTGCGGGTGATGTCGACCGAGGTCGAGCCGCCCGAGCGGACCTCGAGATCGGGCAGCCGGGCCGCGACGGCCTCGCGCAGCGCGGACTTGCGCGCGCCCGTGGGGTCCCACGCGGCCTTCGCCGCGACCGGGGCGGCCTGGCCGAGGGCCGAGAAGGTGATCTGGCTCCCGCGGTCCTCGAGGATCGGGCCCCAGGTCTCGGCCTCCCAGAGGCCGAGCTCGACCGCGCACTCGCGCACCGCCGTCAGGGCGCGGTCCTTCTCGTCGGCGGTGAGGTTCTGGGCGTAGACCTGGTCCCAGCCCGCGCCGTCGTGCCGGAAGTACTGCGTGCCGCACGTGGGCATCAGGTGCAGCCGCGCGAGCTCGGCGGGGTTCGCCGCGCCCAGGTTGTCCACGACCTGCATCTGGAACTGGCCGAACTGGCCGCCCGAGATCACGCAGACCTCGACGACGTCGAGCAGCTGCACGAGCAGGTCCGCCATCCGCGCGTCGATCGGTGACTTCGACGGCGCGAGGGTGTCGTCCAGGTCGAAGGCGACGAGACGTGGTGCGTGAGACAAGAGGACCTCCCAGGGGGCCGCGCCCGGCGCACGGCGTCGTTCAGTCTCTCAGACCGAGACTCCCGGCAGGCCTGCGCGTCGGGCGGATGGCCGGATTTCGCCCGGTTGGTCGCACAACGTCACATCTCGCGCTGATAGACGTCGGGGGTGCCGTCGCGGTCGGCGTCGACGGCCTCCGCCTCCTCGATGCGCCGGTAGGCGCGGTTGCGGATCCGAAGCACCACGGTCGCCAGCAGCGCGGCGGCAAGCGAACCCGCAAGGACCGCGATCTTGGCTCGCTCGTCGCTCACCGAGCCCGCCCCGAACGCCAGCTCGCCGATGAGCAGGGACACGGTGAACCCGATCCCGGCGAGGATCGCGAGGCCGACGACGTCGACCCACGCGAGCCCGTCGTCCAGCTCGGCGCGCGTGAACCGGGCCACGAGCCAGGTCGCGGCGAGGATCCCGATGGGCTTGCCGACGACGAGGCCGACGAGGATGCCGACCGCGATCGGGTCGGTGAGCGCGACGACGAGCCCGTTCATCCCCCCGACCGTGACGCCGGCGGACATCAGCGCGAACACGGGCACGGCGAAGCCCGCGGAGATCGGCCGGAACCGGTGCTCGAAGTGCTCGGCCAGGCCCGGCCCCGCGTCCGGTCCGCCCGCCCGCTGGCTGCGGATCACCGGGACCGCGAAGCCGAGCAGCACGCCGGCGACGGTGGCGTGCACGCCGGACTCGTGCACGAGCGCCCAGGTCAGGGCCGCGAGCGGGAGCAGCAGCCACCACGAGCGGACCCGGCGCTGCACCAGGAACCAGAAGAGCGCGAGCGGCACCAGCGCCGCCAGGAGCGGGCCGACGGACAGGTCGTCGGTGTAGAAGATCGCGATGATCGCGATCGCGAGCAGGTCATCGACGACGGCGAGCGTGAGCAGGAACGTGCGCAGCGCGGCCGGCAGGTGCCGCCCGATCACCGCGAGCACCGCGAGGGCGAAGGCGATGTCGGTCGCGGTCGGGATGGCCCAGCCCCGCACCTGCCCGCTGCCCGCAGTGAGGTTGACGATCGTGTAGAGCAGCGCGGGAACCGCGACGCCGCCGACGGCGGCCGCGATCGGCACGGCCGCGCGCCGCGGGTCGCTGAGGTCGCCCGCGACGAACTCGCGCTTGAGCTCGAGGCCGGCCACGAAGAAGAAGATCGCGAGCAGCCCGTCGGCCGCCCACGTTGCCAGGCTCAGGTCGAGGTGGAGCGCCGCCGGGCCGAACGTGACCGCGCGCAGCGCGTCGTACCCGGCCGACCACGGCGAGTTCGCCCACCCGAGCGCGACGACGGCCCCGACCAGCAGCAGTGCGCCGCCGATCGTCTCCTTGCGCAGGATGTCGCCGATCCGGCCGGCCTCACCCCACGAGCCGCGGCCGAAGAGCCGGGGGGTGCTGGGGCCGGGCGTGTTGGGGCCGGGCTTGCTCGGGCCGGGCGAGCTGCTGTCTGGCGTGCGCGGCGTAGAGGCGGTCATGGATGCTCCAGGGATCAGAGGGAAGGTCACCACGCCGCCGGGGTCGCCGGAGACGTTGCCGACCAGACTTCCCGGCGCACCGGGGCCAGCATATCGGCTGCCCGAGCGCGTTGCCCGGCCGCGTCGCCTGGTCAGGCCGCACTTCCCGGTGTCGGGTCGCACTGCCCGGCCGGGTCGCGCTGCCGATCCGGTCGCACAGCCCGGTCGGGTGAACCTCAGCGACGCGCGCGGTACGCGAGTGAGCTCTTGGGGCCGCTGCGCTCCCCCCGACGTCGGCCCCAGCCCCGTGCGTCACCTGCTCCGCGCCGACGGGCGGCGAGTCGCCCGCGCCGCGGCCGCGACCGGTAGCCGGACTACCCTGGGCACCCCGCACGACCCGCGAGCCGATGGAGCGTCCCATGATCGTCTGCATCCCCGTGCTCGGCGACGGCCAGGCCGGCAACGGCTGGGGGCGCGCCCGGCGGCTCGCCTTCGCGACCACCGCAGACGGCCAGATCACCGACTGGCAGGAGCTCGACGTCGGCTGGGACGTGTCGCACGACGAGGGCACCGAGGGCTCCCACCACGCGCGCGTGGCGCGCATCCTGATCGACCACAAGGTCGACGTCGTGGCGACCGGGCACATGGGCCCGGGCATGGTCCGGATGCTCGCGACCATGTCGATCCGCACGGTGCTGGGCGCGCAGGGCGATGCGCGCGCCGCGGTGCTCGCCGCGATCGCTCACCCCTGACGGTGCCACCGTCCGCGGCGGACGAATCGGCCGACGACGGCGCTGCCGCTGGCGACGGCGCCAGCGATGCCGCCGGCGCTGCCCCCGGACGTCCAGCCCGCCGGGAGGTTCGGACCGCACACCTGTTCGTTGTCGGCCAGTTCGCGCTGCTCGCGCTGCTCGTCGCGCTGCGCGGCCGCTCGGACTGGCCCGTCCCGGCGGCGCTGGCGGCGGCCTGCACGGTCGGCGCGATCGTGGGAGTGGTCGTGATGGTGATCGCGGCGGCGTCCCTCGGCCGCGGGCTGACGGCCGTGCCGCTGCCGAACGCGCGCGCAGAGCTGCGCACGGGCGGGCTCTACCGCTTCTCGCGGCACCCGATCTATGGCGGGCTGCTGCTGACCGCCGCGTGCCTCACGGTCGCCTCCGGCAGCGCGCTCCGCCTGCTCGTGCTCGGCCTGCTCGCAACTCTCCTGACGGTCAAAGCCCGCTGGGAGGAGGCGCGCCTGGCCCGCAGGTTCCCGGGCTACGCCGAGTACGCCGCGCGGACGCCCCGCTTCGCGGGCATCCCGCGCCGCCGCTGACCCGCGGCCGACCCGCCGCTCCCCCGGCCCTGCCCCGCCGGCGACCCACCACCGGCGCGGCGACGAACGGGTCAGGCCAGCGACAGGAACATCTTCTCGAGCTTCTGGACGTCCAGCGTCTCCTTGCCGTCCGACTCGATCAGGCACTGCTTCATGCCGGTCGCGATGATCGCGAAGCCGGCCTTGTCCAGGGCGCGGCTGACAGCCGAGAGCTGCATGACGACGTCCTCGCAGTCCCGGCCCTCCTCGAGCATCCGGACCACGCCGGCGAGCTGGCCCTGCGCCCGCTTGAGTCGGTTGATGACCTTGCCCATCTCGTTCGGGTCGAGCTCCATACCGGCTCCCTCGTGTGTGCGTCCGGACAGAATACCCCGGAGGGTACCCACCGGGCCTCCTCGGACGGCCGTCAGGCGAGCATGCTGCGCAGCATCCACGCCGTCTTCTCGTGCACGTCCAGCCGGCGCACGAGCAGGTCGGACGAGACCTGATCGGGTGCGCCCTCGACGATCGGCAGGACCTCGCGGATCGTCCGCGCCGTCGCCTCGTGGGCCGCGACGAGCCGGCGGATCATCTCCTGCGCGTCGGGCCGGTCGGTGTCCTCCGTCACGACGGCAAGCTCGGTGAACTCGCGGTACGTCGCGGGGGCGGGGGCGCCGAGGGCGCGGATGCGCTCGGCGATCTCGTCGACGGCCAGCGCGAGCTCGGAGTACTCGACCTCGAACATCGTGTGCAGCGAGTGGAACATCGGGCCGACGACGTTCCAGTGGTAGTTGTGGCTCTTGAGGTAGAGCGTGTACGAGTCCGCGAGCACGCGCGAGAGCCCGTGGACGATCGTCGCGAGCTGCTGATCCGGGATGCCGATGTCGATCGTCTGGCTCATGAAAGACCCTTCGTGGTGGTGGGAACTGCGCGGGACGCGAGGCACTGCGGGCAGGTGCCCCAGAAGATGACCTCGGCCTCGTCGATCTGATAGCCCTGCGGGTCCGGCGGGGTGCCGCACGGGCGCTCGTCGGACGCGCAGTCGACGTCGGTGACGTCGCCGCACGAACGGCAGACGGCGTGGTGATGATTGTCGCCGACCCTGCGTTCGTAGCGCACCGCGGCACCTCCGAGCGCGACCCGCCGGAGCAGCCCCGCCGCGGTCAGGCTGTCGAGCATGTGATAGACGGCCTGCATCGAGACCGTCCCGATCCGGGCACGCACGGCGAGCGCGACCTGCTCGGTCGTGAGATGGCTGCGCCCCGCCAGCACCTCGAGCACCGCGACGCGCGCGGCGGTGACGCGCAGGTGGCGGTCGCGCAGCAGCTCGGCGGAGGACATCACCCCGCCAGGATGGCCTAGTCATTGGAGATAGTCCAATCTTGGGGTCTCACCAACCTTTTGCCTGCTCGCCCTGGCCGCCCGCTCGCGCGAGACGACTTGCGGCGCGGCATCGCCCAGTGGCAGGCGACCGGCGGCTCGGTCGTCGGCTGTCCCTCGTCACCAGATACCCCCGAGGGTATAGTGGCCAGAAACGAATGGAGCACACCGTGACCACCGCTTCGCCGTCCGACAGCCCCACCGGCTCCCCCACCGCCGCCTCCACCGACGCCCCGGCGACGTTCCTGGACCGAGTCCGCCGCCGCTTCGCCGCGGGGCCGAGCGACGGACGCCTGGGCCCGACGGTCGACGCCGCCCGCGCGCTCGAGCTGGTCCGCGCCGGGGCCACGCTCCTCGACGTCCGCGAGAACTCGGAGTGGACGTCCGGCCACGCGCCGGCCGCCATGCACGTCCCGCTCGCCCGGATCGACTCGGCGACGCGCCGCCTGCGCACGGACCGGCCCGTCGTCGTGGTGTGCGCGAGCGGCATGCGCTCGCGCACCGCCGCCACGCACCTGCGCGGCCTCGGCTTCGACGCCACCAGCCTGTCCGGCGGGATGGCGATGTGGCAGCGCGCCGGCGGCGAGGTCCGCCGGTGAGCGCGCCCGGGGGCCGGCGCATCGTCGTCGTCGGCGGGGTCGCCGGTGGCATGAGCGCCGCCGCGCGAGCGCGCCGCCTGGACGAGCACGCCCAGATCGTCGTGCTGGAGCAGGGCGAGTACATCTCGTTCGCGAACTGCGGGCTGCCGTACTACCTCTCGGGGGAGATCGCCGAGAGGGATGCACTGCTGCTGCACACGCCGGCGACGCTCGCGGCCGCCCTGAACCTGGACGTGCGCACGGGCCACCGGGTCGTCAGCATCGACCGGGACGCCCGCCACGTGCGCGTCCAGGCGGCCGACGGCGCCTACGACCTCGCGTACGACGCCCTTCTTCTCGCGCCCGGCGCCGTCGCGATCCGCCCGCCGATCGCCGGCCTGGACCACCCCGCCGTGCACGCGCTGCGCACCGTGCCCGACGTCGACGGCCTCACCGCCGCGCTCGCGCCGCTGCTCGCCGCCCCGGGCGCCGCCCCGGGCGCCGCCACCCGCGAGCCGCGCGCCGTCGTCGTCGGCGCGGGCTTCATCGGGCTCGAGGCCGTCGAGGCGCTCGTCGCCCGCGGGCTCCACGTGCAGCTCGTCGAGCTCGCCGACCACGTCCTGCCGCCGCTGGACCCCGAGCTCGCGCCGCTGCTCGCCGCCGAGCTCGCCGCGCACGGCGTCGAGGTGCACCTGGGCGTCGCCGCGCGGGCGATCGCGTCCGACGCGGCGGGCGGCGTGACCGTCACCCTGTCCGACGGCGCCGTGCTGGGGGCCGACGTCGTCGTCGTCAACGTCGGGGTGCGGCCCGCGAGCGACCTCGCGCGCGAAGCCGGCCTCGACCTCGGCCCGGGCGGCGCGATCCGCGTCGACGGCGACCAGCGAACCTCCGACCCGCACATCTGGGCCGTCGGCGACGCCGCCGAGTCGGTGCTCGACGTCACGGGCGTCCGCCTCGCGGTGCCGCTCGCGGGGCCGGCCAACCGCCAGGGACGACGGGCCGCCGACTCGATGTGCGGCCACCGCACGACCCGGCAGCGGCCGGTGCTCGCGACCGCGATCGTGCGGGTCTTTGGCCTGACCGCGGCCACCACGGGCGCGAGCCAGGCGGCGCTGCGGCGGGCGGGCATCGAGCACGAGGTCGTGCACCTGCACCCCGGCCACCACGCGGGCTACTACCCCGGCGCGGAGCAGCTCCACCTGGTCGCGAGCTTCGCGCCCGACGGGTCGCTGCTCGGGGCGCAGGCGGTCGGCCGCGCGGGGGTGGACAAGCGCATCGACGTCCTCGCGACGGCGCTGCGCGCCGGGATGACGGCGGACGACCTGGCCGAGCTCGAGCTCGCCTACTCGCCGCCGTACGGCTCCGCCAAGGACCCGATCAACATGCTCGGCTTCGTCGCGCAGAACGCGCTGGACGGGCAGATGCCGCAGTGGCAGGCGTGGAACCTCGACACGGTGCGCGCGACCACGCTCGTGCTCGACGTGCGCTCGCGGCAGGAGTACGCCGCGGGCCACCTCGACGAGGCGCTCAACATCCCGCACCTCGAGCTCCGCGACCGACTGGCCGAGGTGAGCGCGGCCGCCGACGGGCGCGAGATCAGCGTGCACTGCGCAAGCGGCGTGCGCTCCTACCTAGCGACGGCCATCCTGCGCGCCAAGGGCTTCGAGGCCCGCAACCTCTCGGGCGGCTGGCAAACCCTCACCGCCCTCCCCACCCCCTAACCCCTCCCCTCCCTCCCTTCCCTCCCCCCCACCCGGTTTTCAGCGGTATCGGTGCGGCTGACGCGCAGATACCTCTGAGAACTGGATGGGGGGCGGAGTAGGGGCGCCGGCGCAGCGTGGAGCAGGTCGTGCACCGCCTACGCCGTCTGGGGCAGAGCCAGCGGCGTCAGCGGCAGAGCCAGCGCCATCAGGGGCAGAGCAGCGGCGTCAGCGGCAGACGCACCGCTGAGCCGGCGGGACATCGGCCATCACCTCGTCGACGTGCATCCCGCAGCCGGTCCAGGAGATCTTTCCGCAACGGTCACAACGGGCCGGACTGCACATGGGTGGCTCCTTTTGGTAAGTGGACGTGACGTCACTATACCCCTGGGGGTATCAACTCGCCGCGGGCCGACTGCGCGCCCGCACCCCCGGCGGGAGCACCGACGGCCCCCACAGCGGAGCTTTCGACGGGGCTCTCGGCGGGGCCCTCGGTGGACTGAACCGTCACGCCGCGGGGACGCCTCCCGTGATGAGAGTCGATGGCGCCAGCGGCAACGGCCCTGTTCACACCGCGGTTCGCACGTCGTCGGCCGCGTACCGCTCAAGGCCGGACGGTTCCTGACGATGGGGACGAGATGACATATCACCAGCCCGGCGGACCTGCCGTGGCCCGAGTGGCAGTGACCGCGCCGACGCGGGTGAATGTCGACGACGTCGTGGTGCACACCCTCGCTGGGCGGCCGACGACGCTTGCGCCGTACGCGGGCCAGGTCCGGCTGTTCGTCAACTTCTCCACGCGCTGCGTCCCGACGCCGCAGTACGCGAAGCTCGAGGCGTTGCAGCGGCGGTTCGGGCACCGGGGGTTCACCGTGCTGGGCTTTCCGAGCAACCAGTTCTTCGAGGAGCCGGGCGACGAACGGTCGATCTTCGCGTTCTGCGCCCTGACGCACCCGGTCAAGTTCCCGATGTTCGCGAAGATCAAGGTCAACGGCCGCACGCAGCACCCGTTGTACTCCGAGCTCACCCGGGCGCCGGATGCCACCGGGAGGGCCGGGCGGGTCCGGTGGAACTACGAGAAGTTCCTCGTGACGCCGGCGGGCGGGGCGCACCGGTTCCACCCCCGCACCCCGCCCGACGCGCCCGAGATCATCAGCCTGATCGAGGCATCGCTGCCTGTCAGTACGTGAAGGTCGCCAGCCGTTCGCGCAGCTCGGTCGACATCTGGGCGAGGTCGTCCATCGACGCGCCCATCTGGACGAGCACCTCGGTCGACGCGGCGGCGCCGGAGGCGACGCCCGCGATGTTGCCCGCGATCTCGCCCGAGCCGGTGGCGGCCTCCGTCACGGACCGGGACATCTCGTTGGTCGTGGCCGTCTGCTCCTCGACCGCCGAGGCGATCGTCAGCTGGTAGTCGTTGATCGCGGCGATGATCGCGCTGATCTCGCGCATCGCGGCGACGGCGCCCGTCGTGTCGACTTGGATCGACTCGACCCGTCGGGTGATCTCCTCGGTGGCTCGCGCGGTCTCGCGCGCGAGCTCCTTGACCTCGCCGGCGACGACGGCGAAGCCCTTGCCCGCCTCGCCCGCGCGAGCCGCCTCGATCGTCGCGTTCAGCGCGAGCAGGTTCGTCTGCTCGGCGATCGAGGTGATCTGCTTGACGACGGCTCCGATCTCCTGGCTGCTGACGCCGAGCCGTGCCACCGTCTCGTTGGTTGACGCGACGACCCCGATAGCGGTGCCCGCGACCTTGGCGGCCTGGTTCGCGTTCTGGGCGATCTCGCGGATCGAGGCGCCCATCTGCTCGGCGCCCGCGGCGACGGTCTGGACGTTGCGCGATACCTGCTCGGAGGCGGCGGCCACGACGCCGGCCTGCGCACTGGTCTCCTCCGAGCCCGAGGCGACCTGAGCGTTCGCCGCCGACAGCTCCTCGGCGGCGGCCGCGACGGTCTGGGCCGTCTCGCCCACCCCAGCCAGCGTCACGCGCAGCGACGCCTGCGTCGTCGCCAGCGCGGCGGCGATCTGGCCGATCTCGTCCCTGCCGACGACGTGCGCGGCCACCGTCAGGTCGCCGCAGGCCATCGCGGAGAGCGAGGTCTCCACCCGGCTGAGCCCCCGGCGGATCGCGTTGGCGACCACGACAGCGAGGCCGAGGACCGCGACGAGGGCGAGCGACAGCGAGCCGATCAGCACGCGGATCGCCGAGGCGGCATCTGCGTCGGCATCCGACGCCAGACCGCTCGCGACCGCGGTGATCTCGGTGTCAAGCGCCACCAGGTCGGCGACGTAGGTCGCGACGAGGGGCAGGCTCTCGTCCTCGAGCAGAACGTCGTAGGCGCCGGGCACGTCAGCGATCGCCGCCGGGACGAGCTCGGCGTCGCGGAAGGCGCGCCACGCGGCGTAGTCGGTCTCGAAGGCCGCCCAGCTCGGCAGCGTCACACCCTCCGAGGCGGTGAACGTGGCGGCCAGCTCTTGCATCGCCGCGTCGTTCGCGGTCTGCTTCACGAGCCAGGGCGCTTCGTCTGCCTCGGACTGAACCGCCGCGAGCTGGGCGACCAGGTTCCGCGCATTGAGCTGACCGGCGTTGAGTTCACCGCGGGTGTAACTGACCTCGCGCTCAATGGTCACGAGCCGGTCGGTCGTCGCGACGATCCGTCCCATCGAGAGCACCGAGAGCACGCCTGTTGAGATCGCGACGACCGCGAGCAGGCAGATCAGCGCGAGGATCTTCGTGCGAATGGATCGGTCGCCGATCCAGCGCGCGGGGCCCCGCCTGCGCGGGGGGAGGGTGCTGCTGGCGGGCGGCGGCTGAGCGTTCATCGGGTCCTTGTCGATCGGGGGCGGCGGCGCCGCCAGCGATGCGCGGGCGCAGTCGTGCCAGGGGTCATCCAGGGCGGGGTGCGGCTCACCAGTGAGCTGCCCAACAACGCGTCCGGCCCGGCCCGTCGAAACTCCCCGCGCGTGCGGAGGTCGACCCGTGCTTCCGCCCGCCGCACCGCGCACGAGCGTGCGCGTCGGCGTTCTCAGCCCCCAATCGGACAAGCGTCCAGTTACGTGAGCGATCGGTCTGGGTGAGATGTCGCGGCGGCGAGCGGCTCGACGAGCGGCCGCAGCTCCGGGGCGTCCGGGGCCAGGGGCGCGGCCGGGCGCCCCAGGAAGTAGCCCTGGCCCTGGTGGCAGCCCAGCGCGACGAGCGCCTGCAGCTGCGACGCCCGCTCGATGCCCTCGCCGACCGTGGTCGCGCCGAGCGCGTGCGCCATCTGGATGATCGCAAGGACGAGCGCCGCGCACTTCGGGTCGATGTCGACGCGGCTGACGAACGACTGGTCGATCTTCACGATGTCGATCGGGAACTCCTGCAGGTATGCGAGGGT
Organism: Pengzhenrongella sicca; assembly: GCF_017569225.1. Classification (GTDB taxonomy): domain Bacteria; phylum Actinomycetota; class Actinomycetes; order Actinomycetales; family Cellulomonadaceae; genus Pengzhenrongella; species Pengzhenrongella sicca. The sequence continues at coordinate 868,261 of NZ_CP071868.1, read as the reverse complement.
CGACTGGCCGGTGCCGAAGTCGTCCAGCGAGATCAGCACGCCGAGATCGTGCAGGTGCGTGATGTTCGCGAGCGCGGTGCGCCGGTCGTGGATGATCGCGGTCTCGGTGATCTCGATGCAGAGGTTTTCCGGGCGCAGGCCGGAGCGATCCAGCGCCTGCGTGATGTGCCCGATGAAGCCCTGCTGGCAGACGTGGTTCGCCGAGATGTTGACCGCGATCACCAGGTCGCGCGTTCCGGCCGCATGCCAGGTCGCGGTCTGCCTCGCCGCCGCCGCCACCATGTGGATCCCGATCGCGACGTCGATGCCGGTCCGTTCGGCGAGGGGGATGAAGTCGGCCGGCGGGACGATCCCGCGGACCGGGTGTTGCCAACGGCTCAACGCCTCGAACCCGACCACGTGCTCCGTGCGCAGATCGATGATCGGCTGGTAGTAGGGCACGAGCTGCCCCTGCGCCAGCGCGAGCCGCAGGAGGTGCGCTTGCCGCGCGTCCGTGACCATCGCCGTGAACGATCGGTTCGAGCCCTTGCTCAACGCCGCGACGAGGCAACCGATCATCACGAACGCAAGGAGCCGCACGAGCCACTCCGTCGCGCTCTGCTGGGCGCCACCCGTCGTGTTCAGCGGCATCAGCGGACCGGCCAGCAAGCCGGCGACGACGGCGGTCGGCAGGGCGACACGCCAGTGGAACCGGCTCGCGGCGTAGATGATCGGCAGGTAGAACGCGTGCACGTACGCGGTCGGAGCCCCGCCCGACAGCCGCGTGACCCAGCTCGCCACCGCGAGCAGCGCGGCGATGAGCAGCACCGACGTCGGCACGCTCAGCCGCGTGGACGCCCTGACCGCACCCGTCAGGCGCCCGGTCGCCCGCGCTAGACGCTGCCTGATCACGGGCGCCGGGCTCATCGCAGATCCTCACGTCAGTGCGCCAATGGATGAGCGCGGGACTGCTAGTGGTCGCGGATGCCGTCGAACCCAGGCACCGGACCGCCGTCCGCTTCGTCGGTCGTCGGGGCAATTGTCGCGCACGTTCGCCGCAAAGTAGCCCACGATGCGGCCACCTGACGATCTGCCTGACTCATCGGGCAGTCGTCCACGTTTGTGAGCAGTTCGAACGGCGCGTCAAGCCCAGGGCTCGGTCTGGTCGCGCAGCTCGGCGTAGCGCTCGTAGATCTGCGGCTCGGGCGTGCTGTCAAAGGTGGTGAACGCCGCGCCCTTCCACTCGGGCGGGTTGACGTCGCCGCTGAGGGCCCAGACCGCCTGGCGCGCGGCGCCAAGCGCGACGTACTCGCCGGCCTCGGGAACGTCCACGCCGACCCCGAACACCTGGGGCGCGATCTGCCGGACCGCCGCCGACTGAGCGCCGCCGCCGATGAGCAGGATGCGGCGCGTGGGCACGCCCGTCGCGGCCTCGAGCGCGAGGACGGCGTCCTTCATTGAGCACAGCAGCCCCTCGACGAGGCCGCGCGCCAGGTCCTCGCGGCTCGTCGCCGTCGTCAGCCCGCGCATGACGCCGTTCGCGTTGGGCCGGTTCGGCGTGCGCTCGCCGTCGAGGTAGGGCAGCACGCAGACCCCGTGGGCGCCGGGCTCGGCGGACAGCGCGAGCCGGCCGAACTCCTCGTGGTCCACGCCGAGCAGGCGCGCCCCGAGCTCGAGCACGCGGGCACCGTTGAGCGTGCAGGCCAGCGGGAGATAGCGGCCGGTCGCGTCCGCGAATCCGGTGACCATCCCCGAGCCGTCATGCACGCTGCGCTCGGCGACGGCCGACGCGACGCCGGACGTCCCGATCGACAGGCACACGTCGCCCGGGCGCAGCCCGAGCCCGAGCGCGGCCGCCATGTTGTCGCCGGTGCCGGGCGCGATGGGCGCGCCGTGCACGGTCTCCCCCACGATCTCGCGCGGGCCGGCGATCCGCGGCAGGCCGACGGCGTGCCCCAGCGCGCGCCCCGCGAGGCCCGGCAGGAACGCCCGGTCCGACGTCGAGTAGTAGCCGGTGCCCGACGCGTCGCCGTGGTCGGTGGTCATCTCCTTGCAGCCGCCGAGGTGCCAGGTCAGGTAGTCGTGCGGCAGCAGGACGTGCGACGTCCGGGCCGCGTTCTCGGGCTCGTTGTCACGCAGCCAGCGCAGCTTCGAAGCGGTGAGCGAGGCGACCATGACGCTCCCGACCGTGTCGGCGCAGCGCTGCGGCCCGCCCAGCTCCTCGATCAGGTCGAGCGCCTGCGGGGCCGACGATGTGTCGTTCCACAGCATCGCCGGGCGCACGACCGCGCCGTCCGCGTCGAGCGCCACCATGCCGTGCTGCTGCCCGGCCACGGCCACGGCGGCAACCTGGGGCATGAGGTCGTCGCACGAGTCGGTCAGCGCGCTGCGCCAGGCCTGCGGCGCGACCTGGGTGCCGCCCGGGTGCGGCGCTCTGCGCAGGTCGCGGATCTGTCCGGTCTCGGCGTCGACGAGCACCGACTTGCAGGACTGGGTGGACGAGTCGATTCCAAGCACGTACTGAGGGGACATCGTTGGCTCCTGGTGGGTTCGGCTACGTCGCGGGGACGTAGTGGACGGTGAGGTCGAGGCGCTCGAGCTGGGCTCGGTGCTCGGCCGGGAGGGTCGCCTCGACGACGACGTCGTCGAACGCCGCAAGGTCGACGACGAGATAGAGGCCGTTCTTCACCTCGAACTTCGAGGAGTCGACCAGCAGGACCTTGCGCTCGGCCATCATGACGAGGGCCCGCTTCGTCAGCGCGGCCTCCGCGTCCGGGTGGTAGAGCGCGTTGTTGCGCAGCGACGTCGTGGAGAGGAAGGCGACGTCGGCGAAGACGCGCGTGATCTGGTCGACGACGACGGCGCCCAGGAACGAGTCCGTCTCGGGGTAGTACTGCCCGCCGAGGCCGACGAGCGTGATGTCCGGGTGGTCGCGGCTGAGCCGGTGCATGACGCCGAGCGAGTGCGTGATCACCGCGGAGGGCCGGCGGACGGCGATGTGGGGGCACATCGCGGCGACCGTCGTGGAGTCGTCGAAGGCGACGATGTCGCCGTCGCGCGCCAGGGCCGACGCCGCGAGCGCGAGCGCCTCCTTCTGGGCGGACCTGGTGCCGGTCCGCAGGCGAACGTCGCGCTCGGACAGGTGGCGAGGGATCGCGCGGGCCCCGCCCCGGATCCGCTCGACGAGGCCGGCACGCGCCAGCACGTCGAGGTCACGATGCACGGTCATGGCGCTCACCTGGAAGCGCTCGGCCAGCTCCTCGACCTTCGCGGTCGTGCGCTCGGCGACGTACCGCGTGAGCTCGGCGCGGCGCGCCTCGGGCGTCAACCCGTCAAGCGCGGCGAGCACAGCGGGCGCGGGTAGCACAGCGGGCGCGGCGGGCACAGCGGGCGCGGTCTGGACCTCATCGTCTTTCTCATACTTCACAGCGCAGATGATATCTCACGCGCCTTCTCCTCTCACACCTCTCACGCATGGTGTTAGAACTGCGAAGTTTGGTGTTAGTTTTGTTGAGACCGAGATCACGGGCCACGCACGGACGGCCCCGATCTGACGGACCATCGCAAGGACGCGACATGGCAGCGCTCGCAGTTCCCCAGCAGGCCCCCCGCCCCGAGCGGCTCGCCGCCGAGGGCATCCTCGACCGGCTCGGCCTACCCCGCCCACTCATCTGGGGTTTCGTCGGGCTGTGCCTGTTCATGATCGGCGACGGCGTCGAGACGAACATCCTGGCGCCGTTCCTCCAGCAGGACCACGGCTACTCGATCCCGCTCGTCGGCTCGCTCGTGACGGTCTACGGCGTCGCCGTCGCGATCGCGGCCTTTTCGTCGGCGGCCCTGTCCGACCTCTGGGGGCCGCGCCGGGTCATGATGATCGGCGCGATCATCTGGGCGTCGTTCGACGTGATCTTCCTCGTGGTCGCTCTGACGGTGGACAACGTCGCGCTCGTGTTCGTGACCTACGGGCTGCGCGGCTTCGGCTACCCCTTCTTCGCCTACGGCTTCCTGGTCTGGATCACCGCGACCGCCAACGCCAAGCGGATGGCCAGCGCGATCGGCTGGTTCTACGTCGCCTTCACGACGGGACTGCCGACCCTCGGCGCGCTGGTCGCGACGACCACGCTCGACGTGTTCTCGATGACGATGTACCAGACCCTGTGGGTCTCGCTCGGCCTGATCTGCGTCGGCGCCCTCATCGCGCTGATCGGGGTGAAGGAGAAGACGGGCCGCGCCCCGCTGGTCCAGAACACCGACAAGACGTTCGAGGTCCTCACCTACGGCCTCAAGCTGCTCGCCACGAACCCCAAGGTGGCGCTGGTGATGCTCACCCGCACCATCAACTCGGTGCCGACCTACGGCATGGCGATCTTCTTCCCCGCCCTGTTCGTCGACCACTTCCACTGGTCCATCGGCCGGTTCCTCATCCTCACCACCGTCATCTACGCCGTGAACATCCCGTTCAACCTCTTCTTCGGCTGGCTCGGCGACCGCCTCGGCTGGAGCCGGACCGTGATCTGGTTCGGCGCGGTGCTCTGCTCGGTGTCGATGCTCGGCCTGTACGTGGTGCCGGAGTACGCGATCACCCACGGGTGGGCCCTGGCGTACCCGCTCACCCTCGGCGTCGGCGCCGTGTTCGGGATCGGCCTGGCCGGCTTCGTGCCGCTGTCGGCAATCGCCGTCTCGCTCGCCCCGAACCAGCCTGGGGCCGCGATGAGCTCCTACAACCTCGGCATCGGCGCGGCCGTCTTCGCCGGCCCGCTGCTCGTCGCGCTGCTGTACGACGGCCTCGGCGCGCGCGGCCTCGTCCTCCTGTTCGCCGCGCTGTACCTCGTCGCGGCGGTCATGTCCGCCGTCCTGCGCGGCACCCAGCCCGGGTTCGACGGCGTCCCCGCCACCGACGTCGTCGACGACGCCGCGCTCGCCGACCTGAGCCACGGCACCCGCTAGCCCCGCCACCCGCTAGCGCACCGCTAGCCCGTTCGTCCCACCTGCACTTCGAAGGAGTCACCGTGAAGCTCGACAACGCCCACCTGGGGCAGATCTCCGCACCCGTCGCCACCCCCCGGTACGACCGCTCGGCGCTGACCGCCGGCATCATCCACTTCGGGATCGGCGGCTTCCACCGCGGGCACCAGGCCCGCTACCTCGACGACCTGATGAATTCCGGGCTAGCGAGCGACTGGGCCATCTGCGGCATGGGGGTGATGGCCTCGGACGCGCGCATGCGCGACGTCCTCACCGCCTCCGACGGCCTATACACGCTGGTCGCAAAGAACCCCGACGGCACGCGGGACGTGCGCGTGATCGGCTCGATCATCGACTACGTCTTCGCGCCCGACGACCCGGCCGCCGCGGTCGAGAGGCTCGCCGACCCGGCGATCCGCATCGTGTCGCTAACCATCACCGAGGGTGGCTACAACTTTCACCACGTGACCGGGGAGTTCGACCTGGGCAACGCCGCCGTCGTCGCCGACCTCGCGAACCCGACCGCGCCGAGCACCGTGTTCGGGCTCGTCTGCGCGGGCCTGCGGCTGCGCCGCGACCGCGGGATCGCCCCGTTCACGGTCATGAGCTGCGACAACATCCAGGAGAACGGGCACGTCGCCGAGCGCATGTTCACCGCCTACGCCCGTGCGCTGGACCCGGAGTTCGCCGCGTGGATGACGGCGCACGTGCCGTTCCCGAACTCGATGGTCGACCGGATCACCCCCTCGACGACCGACGCCGACCGCGCCGACGTCGCCGCGACGTATGGCATCGAGGACGGCTGGCCCGTCGTGTGCGAGGACTTCACGCAGTGGGTCCTCGAGGAGAAGTTCGCCGACGGTCGCCCGCCGTACGAGGACGCCGGGGTCCAGGTGGTCAAGGACGTCGCGCCGTACGAGCTGATGAAGCTGCGGCTGCTCAACGCGAGCCACCAGGGCCTGTGCTACTTCGGCTACCTCGCCGGGTACCGGGCCGTGCACGACGTCGCGCGCAACCCGCTGTTCGCGCGGTTCCTGCTGCGGTACATGGACGAGGAGGGGACGCCGACGCTGTCGCCGCTGCCCGGCGTCGACCTCGACGCGTACAAGCACAAGCTCATCGACCGGTTCAGCAACGAGTACGTCGCCGACACCGTCGCCCGCCTGTGCGCCGAGAGTTCCGACCGGATCCCGAAGTGGCTCATGCCCGTCGTGCGCGACAACCTCGCCTCGGGCGGGGACGTCGAGCTCTCGGCCGCGATCGTCGCGAGCTGGGCCCGCTATGCCGAGGGCGTCGACGAGCAGGGTGCGCCGATCGAGATCGACGACCGCCTCGCGGAGAGCCTGCAGGCCGTCGCGGGGCACAACCGGACGGACATCGACGCGTTCATCGCGAACCGCGACGTGTTCGGCTCGATCGTGGACGAGAACAGGTTCCGGGAGGCCTACGAGCGGACGCTCACGTCGCTGCACACCCGCGGCTCGATCGCGACCCTCGAGGCGATCCTCGCCTGAGCCCGAGCTCGGCGCCCGCGAGCGCGCAGCACGACCGCCGCCGTCGGCACGAGGGGACTGCGACCCCTTGCCGGCGGCGGCCTTCGCGCGTAACGTACAACCACATGGTTGTACATCCGGAGGAGCAGGACGCGGCGGACCGGATCTTCGCCGCCCTCGCCGATCCCACCCGGCGCGACATCGTCACGCGCGTGCTGCGCGGGGAGGCGTCGGTGTCCGAGCTCGCCCGGAACTACGACATGAGCTTTGCCGCCGTGCAGAAGCACGTCGCCGTGCTCGAGCGGGCCGAGCTCGTCATCAAGACGCGCCGCGGACGTGAACAGATCGTGTCCGGCGACGTTACGACGGTCCGCGCAGCCGCCCGGCTGCTCGGACGCTACGAGGAGATCTGGCGCGGCCGCATCGGCCGCATCGACGAGATCCTCGGCCAGCCAGCAGAAGGAGACCCCACATGACCGTCATCAGCACCACGCCCGACACCGCCGCCCTGACCTTGACCATCGTGGCCGACCTCGCGGCAGCGCCCAAGCGCGCCTGGCAGCTCTGGGAGGACCCGCGCCAGCTCGAGCGCTGGTGGGGGCCGCCGACCTGGCCGGCGACCTTCGTGCAGCACGACGTCGTCGTCGGCGGGCGGTCCGGCTACTACATGACCGGCCCCGACGGGTCGACGGGCCACGGGTGGTGGCAGTTCCTGTCCGTCGACGAGCCCCGGTCCCTCGAGTTCGAGGACGGGTTCGCCGACGACGCCGGCACTCCCGACCCGTCCATGCCCACGACCCGGTCGGTGGTCGAGCTCGAGGAGACCGCCGCAGGCACGCGGATGACCATCACGTCCCACTTTGCGACGCTCGAGCAGATGGAGCAGCTCGTCCAGATGGGCGTGGTCGAGGGACTGACCCTCGCGCTGGGTCAGATCGACGGGATCCTCGCCGGCGGTTGACGCCCCCTCCGCCCAGCTCCGCGCTTCGCCGGGTGCCCGCTCGCCCGGCGGAGCGCGCGGCGGAGCGCCCGGTGCCAGCACGCGCTCGAACAGCGGCGCTCGCGCCCCGAGTCAGGCGGTTCGGCCGGCGCGGCTGCGCGCGAGCGCCGCGAGCGTGGGCGCCGCGGCGACCAGCACGCGCCGATCGCCGTCGGGCAGCCCGTCGAGGAACTGGCCGACGAGACTCACCCACGCCCCGGTGATCGCCGCCTTCTCGGCCACCGCCCGCGGGGTGGGGACGAGCTGGTTGCTCCGGCGATCCCCGGGGTTCGGGATGCGCGCGACGAGGCCCCGCTCGACGAGCTGATGCACGGTCGTGCTCACGTTGGACGTCTGCAGCCCGAGCTCGCGGGCGACGTCGCTGACGGTCGGCCGCGAGCCGTCCACCACGAGCATGAGGACCTCGAGCTCCGACCGCGGCAGCGCGCCCATGCCGAGCGTCCGCTCGACCAACCGAGGAAGCCGCAACGCGAGGGCCTGCAGGGCGGCCGCAAGATCGGCGGAGGTCGGCTGGGGGTCCACCTGACGATGATAGCTCGATATTTAGATATAGTCTTAGACATACATCCATGACAAAAGAGAGTTCACTGTGCCCGACACCGCACCCGAGCCGCGCACCGCGCTCGAGATCCGCCGCATCTTGCTCGTCACGCTCGCCCTCCTCACCGCGCTGACCCCGCTCGCGACCGACATGTACCTGCCCGCGATGCCCGCGATGGCGGGCGAGCTCGGGGTCTCCGCGTCGGTCGTGCAGCTCACGCTGACGACCTTCCTCATCGGCCTGGCGGCGGGCCAGCTCGTCATCGGCCCGCTCTCCGACCAGTGGGGGCGGCGCCGGCTGCTCGTCGTCGGGACCGTCGTGTGCGCCGCGGCCGGCGCGGCCTGCGCGCTGGCCCCCGACGCCGCGTGGCTCGTCGGGGCGCGGTTCGTCCAGGGCTTCGCGGGGGCCGCGGGGATCGTGCTCGCTCGGGCCGTCATCTCCGACGTCGCCCGCGGGATCCGCGCCGCGCAGCTGTTCAGCGCGATGATGGTGATCCAGGGCGTCGCCCCGGTGGTCGCTCCGCTGCTCGGGGGCGCACTGGTCCCGGCGGTCGGCTGGCGCGGGGTGTACTGGGTGCTCACGGGCTTCGCCGTCGTCCTCGTGCTCGCGGTCGTCCGGGCGGTGCCCGAGACCCACCCGGTCCACCTCCGCAGCGCCGGCGGCCTCGGCGCGCTAGGGCGCGACGCCCGCCTGGTCCTGACGAACCGCAGCTTCGTGGGGTACACCCTGAGCTTCGTGTTCTGCTTCGGCACGATGTTCGCGTACATCGCGGCGTCGCCGTTCGTGCTGCAGAACATCCTGGGCCTGTCCCCCGGCCGGTACTCGGTCGCGTTCGCGGTGAATGCCGTCGGCATCATCGTCGCGAGCGTCGTGAGCGCGCGGATCGTGGCGCGCACCGGCCCGCGCCGACTCGTCGTCGTCGGCGCCGCGGTGATGCTCGGCGCGAGCCTGCTGCTCGTGGTCGGCGCCACGGCCTGGGGCCTGCCGCTGTGGCCGACGCTCGCGCTGCTCTTCCTCGCCGTCGGCTCGCTCGGCCTGGTCGCGGGGAACGCGACGACCCTGGCCCTCGGACAGGTTCCGGGGGCGTCCGGAACTGGCTCCGCGGTGCTCGGCGCCCTGCAGTTCACGCTCGCTGCGGCGGTCTCCCCGCTCGTGGGGATCGCCGGCGAGCGGAGCGCCGTCCCGATGGTGCTCGCGATGGCGGCCTGCGCAACCCTCAGCGCCGCGGCCGTCGCCCTCACCCCGGCGCGGACAGACCGCACGACGGGAGCACGCGCACAGGAACTGGAGGCAGCGGTCGGCCACGAGCGCTGAGGACGGGCGATCCGGCTCGGCGAGTGTGGGCATTCGGTCGTCGACGGCGCGAGCGTGGGCGTTCGGTCCCCTGACCCCGCTCCGCACCGGCAAGAGGCCCACACGCGCCGGCGCGAGAGCGGAACGCCCACACTCGGCAGCTCCCGGGAAAGCGGGGCGCCCTGTTCGGCGGTTACCACCGTGTAAACACTTCGGCGCGCCCCTGGCGCCCGGCGCTCCGAGGCCGCAGGCTGAGCAAGTGGGTCGGACGACCCACTTGCTTTGAGGTCGGAGCCCGCCATCAGCACGCAGCCCATCAGCACACAGCTCGCCAGCACACAGCCCGCCAGTACCGCCCCCCGCTCCGGCCGCCCGGTCGCCGTCGTGATCGGTGCGAGCTCCGGCTTCGGCGTCGAGTTCGCCCGGAGGTTCGCCGCGCGCGGGGACGACCTCGTGCTCGTCGCCCGCCGCAGCGAGCCGATGGCCGCCCTGGCCGCGGAGCTGCTCGCCAGCCACGGCGCGACCGCCCACGTCGTGCCGCTCGACCTGACCGAGCCCGACGCCCCGGCCCGGCTGCTGGCCGCCGTCGCCGAGCGCGACCTCGCCGTGCACGCGCTCGTCAACAGCGCGGGCTTCGGCAGCTTCGGGCCGTTCGCGGCGACCGACCCCGACCGCATCGCGCGCGAGATCGCGCTCAACGTCACCGCCGTCACGGTCCTGTCGCGGCTCTTCCTGCCCGCACTCCTGGCGGCGCCGGCCGGCGTGCTCCTCAACGTCGCCAGCACGGCCGCGTACCTGCCCGGCCCGAACCTGGCCGTGTACGCGGCGACCAAGGCGTACGTGCGCTCCCTGACCGAGGCGATCTGGGCCGAGACGCGCGGCACCGGCCTCACGGTGCTCGCGCTATCCCCCGGGCCGACCCAGACCGAGTTCTTCGCGGCCGCGGGCTCGGACGGGTTCAAGGTCGGCCAGATCCTCACCGTCGCCGAGGTGGTCGACGTCGCATTCCACGCGCTCGGCCGTCGCAACCCGCCGCCCTCGGTCGTCGCGGGCCCGCTCAACAAGCTGACCGCCGTCGTCGCCGGCCTCGTGCCCCGGCGCGTCTCGCTCGCCGTCGCGCGCCGACTGACGGCGCAGTGACCCCGTGACCCGCATCCCCGTCGCCGACCGTCGCCGCGCCCTGGTCGACGCCGCCATCCGCGTCGTCACGCGCGACGGCGTCGGCGGGGTGACGACGCGCGCCGTCGTCGCCGAGGCGGGGATGTCGCTCGCGAGCCTGCACTACGCGTTCGCCTCGCGGGAGGACCTGCTCGAGGCCGTCATCGCCGACGTCACCGCGCAGGAGCACCGCGCCGCCACTGAGGGCCTCCTCCCGCTCGACTCCCCCGCCGGCCCGGCGCCCGCGATCGTCGACGTCATCCGCGCGGGGCTCGACCGGTTTCTCGACCTCCTCATCGAGGACCCGCGGCGAGAGCGCGCGCTGCTCGAGCTGAGCCTGCACGCGCTGCACGCGCCCGGCCACGAGGCCACGCTCGGGGCGCAGTACGCGACCTACCGCGCGGCCGCGGAGGCGTCGCTCGCGACCGCCGCCCAGGTCAGCGGCTACCGGTGGAGGGTGCCGCTGCCGACGGCGGCCCGGCTGCTCGTGACCCTCACCGACGGGCTCACGCTCGGCTGGCTCGCGGACCGGGACACGGCGGCGGCGCGGGCGACGGTCGTGTTCGCGGCGAAGGCGCTCGCCGCGCTCGCCGGCCCCGCCGACCCCACCGACCCTCCCAGCCCCTTCGACTCCCCCGCCCCCTCCGACACCAACTCCGCCCCCACCCCCAACCCCAACAGGCAGGACGCCGCACCATGCTGACCGAGACCGAACCGCGCGCGGCGGCCTTCGTGAACCTGTACGCCGTGCTCGGCGCGCTCCCCGAGCTGTGCCGGCGCGTGCCGGCCGCGCGCGAGCTCCTCGCCCGCGACCCGCGGCCGGTGACGATCGCGTTCGTCGTGCGCGGCGGCCCGCGCGGCGTGCTGGCCTTCGGCGGCGGGAAGGTCGAGGTCGTCGCCGGCCGGTCGACCGCCACCGTGGTCATGCCGTTCGTCGGGCCGGCGGCCTTCAACAAGGTCGTGGACGGTACCGCGCAGCCGATCCCGGTCAGCGGCTTCCACCGGATCCGCTTCCTCACCGGCGTGTTCGCGCCCCTGACCGAGCTGCTCGCGCGGTACCTCAAGCCCTCCCCCGAGGACCTCGCCGACCCCGAGTTCCGCGCGACCAGCACCGCGCTGACCCTGCACGTCGCGGTCGCCGCGGTCGCGCAGCTCGCGAACGAGGACCGCAGCGGCCGGTTCAGCGCGCACCTGATCCCCGACGGCGACGTCGCGCTCGAGGTCACGGGCTCGTTCGCCTACACGCTGCGCATCGCCGACCACCGCATGACGTTCCTGCCCGAGCCCTCGCCCCGGCCCAAGGCCGCGATGACGTTCGCGGACCTCGGCGTCGCCGGCCGCCTGCTCGCCGGCGAGGCCAGCGCGATCGCGGGCATCTGCGACGGCACCATCTCGATGCGCGGCACCGTGTCCATGGTCGACAACGTCAATCGCATCCTCGACCGCGTCGGTCAGTACCTCGGAGAGTGAGCACCCCCATGAGCAGCCCCCTGACCGTCCCCGCCACCACGTTCGCCACTCCCACGATCACGACGCCGTACACCTACGCGAAGAGCCGGGCGGCGTTCGACCGCGCGTTCGCGGTCATCCCGTCGGGCATCTACGGCCACCAGGGCCCCTCCGAGGGCTGCTACATCCCGCAGACGTCCTTCCCGCTGTTCTCGGCGCGCGCCGAGGGCTCCCGCTTCTGGGACCTCGACGACAACGAGTACATCGACTACATGTGCGGGTACGGGCCCAACGTGCTCGGCTACCGGGATGCCGACGTCGAGGCCGCCGCCGCCGTGCAGCGCGCCAAGGAGGACGTGGTGACGATCCCGTCGGCGATCATGGTCGACTTCGCCGAGCTGCTCGTCGACACCGTCGCGAGCGCGGACTGGGCGTTCTTCGCCAAGAACGGGGGCGACACGACGACGCTCGCGGTGCTCACCGCGCGCGCGGCGACCCGGCGCAAGAAGATCGTGTTCTTCGACGGCTTCTATCACGGGGTCGCGCCGTGGACGCAGAAGCTCGACTACCCCGGCGTGCTCGAGGAGGACGTCGCCCACAACCTCTACGCGCCGTGGAACGACCTCGCTGCGCTCGAGCGGATGTTCGCCGAGCACCGCGGCGAGATCGCCGGGCTCATCGCGCAGCCGTACATGCACGGCAACTTCGTCGACAACGAGCTTCCCGCCGCCGGCTTCTGGCAGGGCGTGCGCAGGCTCTGCGACGACCACGGCGTCGTGCTGATCGTCGACGACGTCCGCGCCGGGTTCCGGCTCGACCTCGCCGGCTCGGACCACTACTTCGGCTTCAAGGCCGACCTGATCTGCTTCTGCAAGGCGCTCGCCAACGGCTACAACGTGTCGGCCCTGTGCGGGCGCGAGTCCCTCAAGGAGGTCGTGTCGAGCCTGTCCTACACCGGCTCGTACTGGATGAGCGCTGTGCCGTTCGCGGCCGGGATCGCGACGATCACGAAGCTGCGCGAGCTCGACGGCCCGGCGCTGTTCGACCGGCTCGGCACGGAGCTCACGACCGGGCTCGTCGCGGCGGCGGCCGACCAGGGCCTGCACCTGGTGACCTCGGGCGCGCCGGCGCTGTTCTACCTGCGCCTCGCGGACGACGACTCGCTCATGCTGCACCAGGAGTGGGTCGCCGAGTGCGTGCAGCGCGGGGTGTTCCTCACGTCGCACCACAACCACTTCCTCAACGCGTCCCTGACGCGCGCCGACATCGCCCGCACGCTCGAGGTCGCGCACGAGTCCTTCGGGATCGTGCGCGCCCGCCACCCCGAGCTCGGCTGACCGCGGCGTGGCGACCAACGACCCGCCGGCGACGGCGCGGCTCGCGATCGGCGCGACGTACGCCGCGCAGGGCTTCGGGTACGCGACGGTCGTGACGGCCCTGCCCGCCCTCAAGGACCGGCAGGGGATCGACGACACGGCGGTCTCGCTCATCGTCCTGCTGGTCTGCGTGGCCGCCGCCGCGGGGTCGGTCGTCGCGGAGCAGCTCGCCACGCGGCGTGGCAGCCGGACGGCGGTCGGGCTCGGGCTCGCGACGCAGGCGGTCGCCGTCGCATTGGTGGCGACCGGCACCGCGCCCGTCGCGTTCCTCGCCGGCTTCGCGGCGTACGGCCTGGGCCTGGGGATGGTCGACGCCGCGTCGGGCATCCAGGGTGTGCTCGCCCAGCGGGCCCTCGGCCGCCCGGTGATGAGCTCGTTCTTTGCCCTGTACACCGCGGCCGCGATCGTCGCGGCGCTGGCCATGTCGGCGCTCGCCGCCCGCCCCGGGACGGCCAACTGGGCGCTCCTGGTCGCCGGTGCCGTGCTCGCCGGCGCGAGCTGGTTCGGCCGCCGACGGCTCGTGCCGCACCAGCCCGGCGTCGTCGAGGTGTCCGGCAAGGCCGAGGTGTCCGGCAGGGCCGAGGTGTCCGGCAGGGCCGCCGTCGCGCCGGCGCGCGCGGCGCTCCCGCTGCGGGGCATCTGGCTGTTCGGGGGCGTCGTGCTCGTCGCTTTCGTCGCCGACTCGGCCGTGAGCACGTGGAGCTCGATCTACCTGGACGACTCGCTCCGGGCGTCGGCGGCGGTCGTCCCGCTCGGGTACGCCGCTTACCAGGCGGCGATCCTGGTGACCCGCATCGTCGCCGACCGGTGGGTGCACCGCTCGGGACGGGCCCGCGTGGCCGCCATCGCCGCCGCCGTCGGCGCGCTCGGCTTCGTGCCGGTCGCGCTCCTGCCCACGCCGCTCGCCGCGATCGGGGGCTTCGCGCTGGTCGGCGTGGGCGTCGGCGCGCTCGTCCCGCTCGCCTTCTCCGCCGCGGGTGAGCTCGCGCCCGACCGGGTGGACGAGGTCGTGGCCCGGGTGAACCTGTTCAACTACGCCGGGGCCGTGCTGGGCGCCGTCGTCGTCGGGCTCATCTCGAACGGCCCCGGGCTCGCGATCGCGTTCCTGCTGCCGCTCGTGCTGCTCGCGCCGGTGGCCGGCGTCGCGCGGCGGTTCGCGCCGAAGCCGGCGCCGGCGACGTCGCCCGTCGCCACCGACGCCGCCGGGTGACCGCGCGGTCAGTAGGCGACGGCGAACTGCGCGCGGTGGTGCGCGGGCCGGTCGATCTCGTCGAGGATCGCGACGGCGAAGTCCGCGCCGGACACCGCGGACTCGCCGTCGGCGTCGACGAGCACCGTGTCGGTTCCGGTGCGATACGCGCCGGTCGCCTCACCGGGCACGTGCGCGCCGTAGGTCGCGGCCGGGCTGACGAAGAACCAGTCGAGGCTCGCCGGCGCCGAGCTGATCAGCTCGTCGACCACGGTCGCCATCGTCAGCCCCTCGGCGGCGTACTCCGCCGGCATGTCGTCGCCGTACGCGATGCGCGGCGCGCCGTCGGCCGGCCGGAGCGAGCTGAAGCCGCCGACGACGCCGAACCTCGCCCCGGCGTCGGCCGCGAGCTCCCCGAGCCGGGCGTAGATGCCGGGCAGGCCGTGCTCCAGCGCGCCGCGCGGCGCGAGGGCCGCGACGACCACGTCTGCACCGGCGACGGCGCGCTCGCGCTCGGCCTCGTCGGTCATCGACCCGGTCTCGTAGCGAACGCCGGCGACTGGCGCCGCGGGCGCCGTCCGGCTGTACGACGTGACCTCGTGGCCGCGCGCCGCGGCCGCACGCACGAGGTGTGATCCGGTGTAGCCGGTGCCACCGAGAACAACGATCCGAGCCATGAGCGGTCTTCTTTCCACAGAGGATGGGTACTTCCGCTCTCACCGTACGAGAGTTACTCTCTACTGGTAAGTAGGCACTTTCTGGTAACCAGAATCGGTGGGGACGCATGGCCACGACGAGATCGTCGGACGCGGCGGGGATGACCGACCCGACGCACTCATCGCAGACCGACCCGATGCACTCGCTGGAGCCCGAGCTCAATCCCTACCTGCAGGGCTGCCCAACGCGCCGGATCCTCGACCTCATCGGCGATCGGTGGACCGTCCTCATCGTCGGCGCGCTCGCCGACGAGACCCGCCGGTTCTCGGAGCTGCTGCGCAGCGTCGACGGGATCTCGCAGAAGATGCTGACCCAGACCCTGCGCGCGATGGAGCGCGACGGGCTGCTGACCCGGACCGCCTATCTGCAGGTCCCTGTCCGCGTCGACTACCGGCTGACCGAGGCGGGCCAGTCGCTGCGCGCGCCGCTGAAGGTGCTCGAGGACTGGTCCATCGAGCACTTCGCCGACATCCGCAGGTCCCGAACCGAGTACGACTCGCTCGGCGCCTGAGCCGCTGGCGCTCGCGCACCAAGACGCCAGCGCACCAGCGCGCCAAGGCGCCCGCGCCACCTGGGCGACGCCGTCTGGCTAGAAGGGCGGCTCGCCTGCGTCCGGTTCGTGACGGGGACTCGCCACCGGGGCGCCGTCGATCGAATCGGGCGGATCGGGCGGCAACCGCGGATCATCGGTGAAGGCCGTGTTCGGTCGCCTGTACCGATGGTTCGTCGGCGTGAACCAGAACGTGTCGCCGGTGGCCGCGTCGCGGATCACGGTCCAGCCGCCGTACGTCTTGAGCCGGTGGTGGTGGCGGCACAGGGAGTGCACGTTCTCTTCTGTCGTCTGGGAGTCGCCGGGCTCGTCGTGGTCGAAGGCGACCCGGTGGTCCAGGTCGCACTTCCAGGCGGGCATCCGGCAGCCGGGGAAGGTGCAGGTCAGGTCGCGGGCCAGCACCGTCGCGGTCAGATCCGCGCCCGGGCGGTAGCCCCTCGGCCCGATCCCGGTCAGGTGCCCAGTCGCCGGATCGGTGAAGATCCGCCGCCAGGTCGCGTCGGCCGCGATCGCTCGGACCATGTCGGCGGGGATCGGGCCGTACCCGGCCAGCTCCCCCGGCACCTCGTCCAGACCGAGCAGGGTGGTCGCGGCCGCGACGACCTGCAGGTGCGGGCGCCGGCCCTGCTCCGTCGTGATCGGGGTGCCGTCGGGTGTGACCCCATGGGTGAGGACGTGCGCGCACACGTCGGTCAGTGCGTCGGCGCGACGGGCGTCGACTCCCCGGGGGTCGGCCGGGTCCGCGGACGCGGCGAGCGCGTCGATCGCGGTGAACACCGTCATCGCGGCGTCCGCGGGCAAGAACGCGGTCAGCCACGCCATCGCCCCGGCCGCGGGCGTGATGCGCACGTTCCGGTCCGCGATGTCCCGCGCGGCCCGCTCGGCGACGGCCTTCGGGTTCACCGTCAGCTCGACCCGGCGCATCTTCGCCTTCAACGCCGGCACCGTCAGGCTCGGCGCGGCATCCAGGACCGCGTCCAGGACGGTCGCCGCGGCGGCGGTGTCCAGGTGCGCGACGCCGCTCACCAGCGCCGTGGCCTTGCGGTGGTCGATCACGCCCGCGACGAGCGCCGCGTGCACCGCGGGGGCCTCGGCTAAGGCGAGGCCGAGCTCGATCTTCGCCTCGGCGACCGAACGGGTCAGGGCCATCCGCGCCGCGACCTCGTCCCCGGTGAACTCCCCCAGCCGAGCCGCCTCCCGACGTCGCGCCAGCTCGGCGAGAACCTCCGCCTGCCGGGCCGCGGCGAGCGACGTGATCCGCTCCCAGCCGGCGGCTGCCTCTATGAGCACCGCGTCGTGCGCGGCGGCCAGGTCGATGCCCTCGAGAACGCCGACCAGCGCCGCGTTCGGAGCGTGCTCATCGAGCGTCTGCGCGAACTCGAACTGGTGCGCCAGCGCGGCCAGCGTCGCTGCCCTCGCGACCTCCAAGGCCTGCGTCAGCTCGACCTGCGCCGCCTCGGCGGCGACCGTCAACCACGCCGCAGACTGCCGCGCGGCCTCGGCCCGCAGCACAGCCGCGACGACCCCCGTCAGCGACAGCCCCACCAGGCTGGCCATCGCGGCGGACAACCGCACCGCCACCGCCATACCGCCCACGATCCCGCAGGTGCCAGGGCCACCCGCTGATGCTTGTTCCGCCGACATCCGCTCACCCTCGTCCCATTCGCCTGGCCATCGCCGGGCCATCGCCATCGCCATCGCCATCGGTGGTGCCCTCTCCGGCACCTCACTCGAACATGTGTTCTACGATACGACGAGCTACTGACACCCGAACCACGCACCACAGCCCTCGCTCACCCGCGGCCTCGACTACAATGGCGTTCGCATTGCGGCCCGGTCAGGCAGACCGGGGTCTGCGACCGACACCCCAGCTCGGCAACTTCACGGTCGCCGAAGCTCCAATGGCAGCTCGGTGGCAGGCGTGTGCGTCAACCCTCCGACCACCGATGCTCGGCGCCTGCATGAGAGGGACTTCTCCGAATGAGCACGACCACGACGCTTTCAACCTCGAACTCACGCTCCGCCTCGACCCCCGCCTCGGCAGCAGACGCGACCTCCGCAGCAGACGCGACCTCCGCGGCCGACCCGGCCACCGCGACGGTCCCGGCCACCGCGACGGTCCCGGTTACCGCGACCGACGCAACCACGGCAGCAGACTCCGCCGCACCCGCCGAGGCCGTCTCGATCGGTGACGGCAGCTACTTCCTCACCTCGAGCGAGGACGACGCCCCCGCCGCCGTGATCTTCACCGCCGGCGCGACGAGCGACCCGGTCAAGGACTACCTCAAGGTCATCGGCCGGGTTCGGCTGCTGACCGCCGCGGAGGAGGTCGAGATCGCGCAGCGGATCGAGGCTGGGCTCTTCGCCGACCAGATCCTCACGGGCGCCCTGGAGTACGCCGGGCCGACCCGGCGCGAGCTGCAGGTCATCTCGGCCGACGGGCAGCGGGCGTCGACGCACCTGCTCGAGGCGAACCTGCGCCTCGTCGTGTCGATCGCCAAGAAGTACACCGGCCGCGGGATGCTCTTCCTCGACCTCATCCAGGAGGGCAACCTCGGCTTGATCCGGGCCGTCGAGAAGTTCGACTACTCCAAGGGCTTCAAGTTCTCCACGTACGCCACCTGGTGGATCCGGCAGGCGATCACGCGGGGCATGGCCGACCAGGCCCGCACCATCCGCATCCCGGTGCACATGGTCGAGGTCATCAACAAGCTGGCCCGCGCCCAGCGCCAGCTCTTCCAGTCCCTGGGCCGCGACCCCTTGCCCGAGGAGCTCGCCGCCGAGCTCGACCTGACCCCCGAGAAGGTCATCGAGGTCCAGAAGTACGGCCGCGAGCCCATCTCGCTGCAGACTCCCCTCGGCGAGGAGGGCGACAGCCAGTTCGGCGACCTCATCGAGGACTCCGAGGCCGTCGTCGCGATCGACGCGGTCAACTTCGGCCTCCTGCGCGACCAGCTCGGCCAGGTGCTCGACACCCTGTCCGAGCGCGAGGCGGGCGTGGTCTCGATGCGGTTCGGGCTGGCCGACGGCCAGCCGAAGACGCTCGACGAGATCGGCCGGGTCTACGGCGTGACGCGCGAGCGGATTCGGCAGATCGAGTCCAAGACGATGTCGAAGCTGCGCCATCCGAGCCGGTCGCAGGTCTTGCGCGACTACCTCGACTGAGCGCGCCGGCTCGACTGAACTCCCCGGGAGCGCCGCCCGGTTGCAGGTCCCCCGCCCGCACCGGACGATGAGCAGCCGCTTGCCGCTCCCTGGAGGTTCCGTGCGTCCTGCCCCCCTGCCCGCCGACCTCCCGGCACCGCTGTCCGTCTCGGTCGTGATTCCCGTCAAGGACGATGCGGTGCTCCTCGACCGGGCGCTGAGCTTCCTCGCTCGACAGGACGTGCTCGCCCTCGAGATCGTCGTCGTGGACAACGGCAGCCGGGACAACAGCGCGGAGGTGGCCCGCAGGCACGGCGCACGCGTGGTCGTCGAGCCGCGGCCGGGGATCGCCGCCGCGGCGTCGACCGGGTACGACGCCGCGCTCGGCGCCATCATCCTGCGGTGCGACGCCGACACGCTCGCCCCGCCGGACTGGCTCGGCCGGGTCCGGGCGCAGTTCGCCGCCGACGACGACCTCGACGCGCTGACGGGAGGCGGCACCTTCTACGACGTCGCGACGTGGCGGGCCGCCGTCGTCGGCCGCCTCTATCTGCGCTCGTACTACGTCGCGGCGCACGCGGCACTCGCCCACCCGACGCTCTGGGGCTCGAACATGGCGATCCGGGCGACCTCGTGGCACGGCGTCTCCGACACCGTGCACCGCGGGGACGCGCACCTGCACGACGACTTCGACCTCGCGTTCACGCTCGGGCCGACGTCGAGGATCCGCTACGACCCGACGCTCACGGTCGAGGTGTCCGGCCGCTCCTTGCAGGGCGGTCCCGCAGGGCGGGTCCGGTGGGCCCGGGCGTTCCACACGCTCGCCGTCAACTGGGCGGTGATGTCTCCCTCGCGGCGGTGGGCGACCCGCCTGGCGCTCACCCGACCGCCCGCCGCCGCTGACGGCCGGCGCCCGAGGCGACGGATCGCCGCCCGCGAGCGTGAGCTCCAGGCCCGCTGAGCTACGAGCGGTCACCACCCGGCGTCGGCCGACGCTCGGCGAGCATCGCCAGGCGCCGCAGCGTCTCGGTGTTGCGGGGCGCGAGCAGCGCGGCGCGCAGCGGCCTCGGCACGAGGGTGCCCGGACCGCGCACGGCGTCCTCCGAGATCCGCACCCGAGCGCCGCCACCCGCTCGCGCCGCGACGTCGATCCGCACTCGGGCCTCCCCGGCGGGCCACGCACGCGCCTGGAGCTCGATCCCGGCGGAGGGGTCCCACCGGCGCACGGTCGTCACGTCGTCGAGCACCGCGGGCCAGCAGCCGACGGAGTGCGCGATCCGCGACCCGGGAGCCGGCCAGCTCCGGTCCACGCCGCGCAGGCGGGAGGCGCCCACGACCCACGTCGCGTAGGTCCAGCCGTCCGCCAGGACCTCCAGCACCGCGTCCGGCGCGCAGTCCAGGTCGCGCGTGACGGTCAGCACGACGGCGCCGCGGCCTCGCGGGCCGCTGGCGCCCCGGTGGCCGAAGCCCCCGCGCTCGCCCCAGTGGTGAAGCCGGTGAACTTGTGGCTGCCGTCGCAGAAGGGCGCGATCGCCGACGCACCGCACCGGCAGAGCGCGACGGTCGCGCGGCGGCGCGGGATCGGCACCCCGGCCGCATCGACGAGGAGGGCGTCGCCGCGGACCAGCAGCGGCCCGTCCGGGCACGCCACGATCGTCACGGGCCGGCCGGTGACGCCACTCACCGGGCGCCCGCCAGCTCGCCGGCGCGCTCGACCCGGTGCTCCGGCAGGGGCCGCAGCGAGGACTCGCCCGCCGTCCACGCGGTCATCAGGTGCCGGGCGACGGCGTCGTCGAGCGCGAGGCACGTCGCGGCGCCGAAGAAGATGTCCTCGAGCAGGTCCGGCTCGTCCTCGGCCAGCGCGCCCGCGAGGTCACGGCCCGCGATCTGCTCGTGCACGGCGTCGGCCTCGACGTGCTCGTCGAAGTACGCGGTCGTGCCCGCGTCGTGCCCCAGGCGACGGAGGCCGTTGCCGTAGAGCCGGTTCGGGTGCGAGGACGTCATCTCGAACGCGGCGAGGTGACCGGCGACGGCGCCGCGCAGCCGCCGGTGCAGCCCGAACAGCGACATCGCGTTGAGCGAGGCCAGCGTGATCGCGGGCAGCCGCTCGATGTAGTGGCCGTACGCGTCGTCCAGCCCGACGCCGCGCATGGTCTGCGCGAACAGCGCCGCGTGCATGCGCTCGGGGTCGCCGCCGCCGTACTCGTCGGCCTGGATCTCCACCAGCGCGGCCTTCGGCCGGCCGGCGAGACGCGGGATCGCCCACGTGTGCGGGTCCGCCTCCTTGAGCTGATAGATCGACCGGTGGATCAACAGCTCGTCGAGCTGGATCGCCGTCGCCTTCTTGGCGACGTACCGCGCGAGGCCAGGGCCGCCGTCGGCCCCCGTCAGGGCGAAGAGCGCGGCGGCGACGGCGCTCGCGTCCGGCGCCACGGGCTCGGTCGGGCGCGCCTGCCGGCGTAGGGCCGCCTCGAACGCGACCTCGAGGTGCCCGCGCAGCGCGAGCACCTCGGGCGACCACTCCCAGTCGTCGTCGACGTCCTCGAACCCGCGATAGTGCAGCTCGTACAGGCAGAACAGGGTGAGCTGGAGGTCGTCGTTGGTCAGCAGGTCCACGGTCGCCCGGACCGCCTCCTCGACGAGGTCGACCAGGTCCCGGAGGTCCCGCGCGGCGGGGAACCCCGCGCGCGGGGGCGCGGTCATGAGCGAGAGAACGGCGGCGCTGACGGGTCCGCGGGGAAGGGGTCGAAGCATGCGCCAAGACTCGCACCGCACCCCGGCATCCGCACCCGGAGCCCGCCGCCCGAACCGCCCACCCCGTACCCGCCGAGTGCGACCTCGTCGCGGGCGGGGCGGGTGGAGGGGCGGGCCGGGGCGGGGGCAGGGCTGGACTCGGGTCAGCCGACGACGGTCTCCAGCACGACCGGGACGTTGCCACGGGTCGCGTTGGAGTACGGGCACACGCCGTGCGCGGCCTCGACGAGACGGTCGGCCGCGGCCTGGTCGATGCCGCCGAGCTCGACGCGCAGCGTCACCTCGAGCGCGAAGCCACCCTCGCCATTCGGGCCGATGCCGACCTCGGCCGTGACGGCGGAGTCCGTGAACGACACCCCGGCGCTCCGCGCCACCATCTTGAGCGCGCTGTGGAAGCACGCGGCGTACCCGGCGGCGAAGAGCTGCTCCGGGTTGGTGGCCCCACCCGCGCCGCCCATCTCCTTCGGCACCGCCAGGTCGAGGTCGACGAGGCCGTCCGAGGACCGGGTGTGGCCGTCGCGGCCCTCGCCGGTTGCGGTTGCGACAGCGGTGTAGACAGCAGACACAGGAGCCTCCAGGAGCAGGGATGAGAATGGTAGATAGAACGGTCGTTCTACCATGGTCCAGTGGACACGCCGCGGCGCAGGACGTCAAGTCGAGTCGCGGCTACCGTTCATCACATGACCCCGCCCGCGACGACGACGCGCACCCCGCCGACGGCGACCACGGCACCACCCGCGCGCCCCGCACCCGCGCGCCCCTCACCGGCCCGGGACCGCCTGCTCCGGGCCGCGTCGGCGCTGTTCTACGCCGAGGGCCTGCGCGGGGTCGGCGTCGACCGGGTGATCGCCCAGGCCTCGGTCACGCGCGCGACGTTCTACCGCCACTTCCCGTCCAAGGAGGCCCTCGTCGTGGCCTACCTCGACGGCGTCGACCGCACGACCCGCGAGCGCGCGGGCGGGCTTCCCGCGGATCCGGCCGACGCCGTCGGCGCGGCTCGCTGGCTGACCCACCTGACCGCGCAGCTCGCGGACCAGCTGTGCGCACCGGGCTTTCGCGGCTGCGCCTTCATCAACGCTGCCGCCGAGTACCCCGACCCGACCAGCGGCGTCCGCACCGCGATCCTGGCCCACCGCGAGTGGCTGGAGGTCTCGGTGACGCAAGCGCTGAGCCGCGCGGGCCACCCCGACCCCGCCGACGCCTGCCGCCGCTGGACCGCGCTGCGCGACGGCGCGATGGTCGCCGCCTACCTCGGCGACCCGGCCGCGGCGCGCACGACCCTCATCGGCGCGGTGCAGGACCTCCTGACGCGCCCACCCGGACGGTCGGCGCCGTGGTGGGACCCCGGACCCACAGGCGCCTGACCCGTGCTCGCCGACCTCGCCGCCACCTCGGCCGCGCTCGCCGCGACGCGCTCGCGCCTCGCGAAGCGCGCGCTGCTGGTCGAGCTGCTACGCCGGACTGCGCCCGCAGAGGTGCCGGTCGTCGCCCGCTACCTCGCCGGCGAGCTGCGCCAGCGCCGGACCGGGCTCGGCTGGCGCTCGCTCGCCGCGCTGCCCGCACCCGCCGCCGAGCCGACCCTCGAGGTGCTCGCGGTCGACGCCGCGTTCGAGCGGATGGCGCAGCTCGCGGGCCCCGGCTCGGCCGCCGCCCGGTCCGCGCTCGCCGCGGAGCTGTTCGCGGCGGCGACCGCGCCCGAGCAGCAGCTGCTGCGCGGCCTCGTCACCGGCGAGCTGCGCCAGGGGTCCCTCGACGCGCTGCTGCTGGACGCGGTCGCGGAGGCGGCCGGGGTCCCCGCCGACGCCGTCCGCCGCGCCGCGATGCTCACGGGGTCCACCGAGACCGTCGCCGCCGCCGCGCTCGCGGCGGGCACGCCCGACCGGGCGCTCGCGGCGCTGGGCGCGTTCACCCTGACCGTCGGCCGGCCCGTCCGCCCGATGCTGGCCGCCGCGGCGCCGGACGTGGCGACCGCCGTCGGCGGCTTCGGGGGCCGGCCGGTCGTCGTCGACGCCAAGCTGGACGGGATCCGGATCCAGGTGCACCGCGACGGGTCCGACGTGCGCGTGTTCACCCGGAGCCTCGACGACATCACGGCGCGTGTGCCCGAGATCGTCGCCGTCGCCCTGGCCCTGCCGGTGCGTTCGGTCGTGCTCGACGGCGAGGCGCTCGCCCTCGACGCGGCGGGCCGCCCCCGGCCGTTCCAGGAGACGGCCGCGCGGAGCGCCACCAGCGACGCGGGGCTGGCCGCCGGCACCGCTCTCAGCCCGTTCTTCTTCGACGTGCTGCACCTCGACGGCCGCGACCTCATGACGGCACCCCTGGTCGAGCGGCTCGCGGCGCTCGACGCCGTCGCGGGCGGGCACGTGGTCGAGCGGGTCCACGCCGTCGACGACGCCGCGGCTCAGGCGGCGTTCACCCGCTGGGTCGCCGCCGGCCAGGAGGGCGTGATCGTCAAGGACGCCGGTGCGCCGTACGAGGCAGGCAGGCGCGGCGGCGCCTGGGTCAAGGTCAAGCCGCGGCACACGCTCGACCTCGTCGTGCTCGCCGTCGAGCGCGGCTCCGGGCGGCGGGTCGGGCTGCTGTCGAACATCCACCTCGGCGCCCGCGACGCGGCGGGCGGCGGGTTCGTGATGCTCGGCAAGACGTTCAAGGGCATGACGGACGAGATGCTCGCGTGGCAGACGCAGCGGTTCGGCGAGCTTGCTACGGACGACGACGGCTGGACCGTCCGGCTGCGCCCCGAGCAGGTGGTGGAGGTCGCGTTCGACGGCGTCCAGCGCTCGAGCCGGTACCCCGGCGGCCTGGCGCTGCGGTTCGCGCGCGTGCTGCGCTACCGCGACGACAAGAGCGCCGCCGAGGCGGACACGATCGAGAGCGTCCGCGCCCTGGCCGGCTAAGCGCCGGCCGCTCGCGTCGTCAGACGCCCGGGGCGCACTCGGCGGCGCCCACCTGGGCGAGGCCCGCCAGGTCCCCGCCCTGGTACGTCGTGACGGCGCCGGTCGTGGGGTTCATCAGCTGGGTCGGGTCCTCGATGTGCCCGAGCCCGACGAGGTGCCCGAGCTCGTGCCGCAGCACCGGCGGGTACGCGGGCCCGCCCTCGGGGTCGCTCTCGCCGAGGATCGCCGCGTCCAGGTAGACGTCGCCCGTGACCGCGGTGCTCAGGCCCGTCGCCGGGTCGCTGACGCTGACGTACCCGCCGACGCCGGCGACGTCCCCGGCGAGCGTAGGCAGCGCCTGCTCGGTGCTGACGGCGATCAGCACCGGCGCCCAGCGATCGCCATACCGGTCCGGCTGGAAGTACGTGCGCGGCGCGGCCGGCGGCTCGTCCGTGACGCCGTCGGCGATGAACGTCAGCCCGGTCGCGGCCGACAGGTCGGACATCGCGAGGACGACCTGGTCCGCGAAGTCCTCCGGGGCGCCCGCGGGGTTGACGACGTAGTGCACGGGGCGGCAGGGCGACCAACCCACGGGGACTGTGCGCCCGTCCGCCGTCACCTGCGTCGCTGTGAACGTGAACTGGCTGCTCGGCGCCGCGATCACCGGGGCGGGCGCCAGCCGGGCGGCCTGCTCCTCGACCCCGGGCGGGGGAGACGTCCGATCGGCCAGGTCGGCCAGGGTCTCGGCCGGCAGGTGGTCCGCGAGGTCCGCGCTCGTCGGCACGGCGGCGAGGATCGTCTCGAACCAGTGCGGGTTCCGCTCGTACGCGTTCGCCCCGAGGCCGGCGACGGCCACGAGCACCACGAACGCGACGAGGAACGGCTGCAGGCGCTGGCGCCGGGGCGAGAGCCCCCGGGCCGACGACGGCGCCTGGGCGGCCGGGTACTGCCGCGGCCCGCGGGACGAGCCCCGGGTGCGCAGCCGCCGCCGCCCGGCCGAGCGCCGCCGTCGAGCCGGGCGCGAGCTGAGGTTCGACTCCCGCCACTCGGTCACCGGCGTCGGCCGCCCGGCCCGCTCGTCGCGCACCCACCGGGGCACGCGCCCGCTGGCCGATCGCGGGGCGTCGTCCGGGGGAAGGGTCACCCCTGCGATATCGGCAGCGGGGCGAGCCGACATGAGACATCGTGCTCACGATCACGATCGACACGACCCTCGCGAGCGTGCAGGCCCGCCACGTCCTACAGGCGGTCGCCCCGCTGCGGCGCGGTCGAGCCACCGGCGGCGCCGAAGGCCCGCATCCGCTGTGCGGCGGACCGCAGGTACCGCGCGATGACCTCCTGCTCCTCGGGGCTGAAGTCCTCGGCGAGCGCGTCGAGCGCGGCAAAGAGCGGACCGAGCTCGCCGAGGATGTCCGCCACCGCCGACTCGGTCGGCTCGAGACCGACCCGGCGCCGGTCGCGGTCGTTGCGGCGTCGACGCAGGTGGCCGGCGCGCTCGAGCCGGTCCACGAGCTCCGTGCCGGATCCGGTCGAGATGCCCAGCCTCGCGCTGAGCTCGGCCGGGCCGAGCGTCGCCGGCGCGCCCATGAGGTGTCCCATCGCGGTGTAGTCGAGGGCCCGCAGGTCCAGCCGGCCGGCGAGCTCGTGGTCGACGTCGGCCGCGGCGCGGTTCACCTCGCGCAGGGCCCACGACACCTCCGGTGCCCGCAGCCGCGAGCGCTCGAGCGCTTCCGTCGCGTCCCCGAGCGCCTCGCCGTCACGCTCCCCGGGTCGCCCCTCTTGCCATCGCTCCGTCACGGAGCAACACTATCTCCTAATTCGCTCCGTAACGGAGAGACTCGGCAAGCGAGACATTGGAGAAGGACATGACCGTGCACCCAGGCGTCGCGACCCCGTCGCTCCAGACCCCCGGCAGGCTGCGCGCCCTGCTCGTCGTGCTGTGCGCCGCGCTCGCGCTCGTGGTCGCGGGCAACTCGGCGCTGGCGATCGCGCTGCCCGACGTCGCGCGGGCGCTGGGCGCCGACCAGGGCGAGCTCACCTGGATCATCGACGCCTACGCCCTGACGTTCGCCGCGCTCCTGCTCCCGGCCGGGATCGCCGCCGATCGCGCGGGCCGCCGGAACCTGCTCATCGGCGGCCTGCTCGTGTTCGGCGGCGCCGGCATCGCCTCGGCCTTCGCGCCCGATCCCGCGTGGCTGATCGGGCTCCGCGCGCTGGCCGGCGTCGGCGCGGCCGCCGTCTTCCCGGTCACGCTGTCGGCGCTCGTCGACGCCTACCCCGAGAGCCGCCGCGGCTTCGCCGTCGCCGTGTGGTCCGGGGTCAGCGCCGCCGGGGCCGTCGCCGGCACGATCGTCGCGGGGCTGCTGCTCGAGGCCTTCTGGTGGGGCAGCATCCAGATCGCCTTCGGCGTCGCGGCGCTCGCGCTCGTGCCGGCGGTCGCCGTGCTGGTCGCCCAGCGGCGGGACCCGACCCTCTCGCTCGATCCCCTCGGGGCGGCCTGGGCCGTCGTGGCGCTCGCGGGGCTCGTCTACGGGGTGATCGAGGCGCCGCAGCGCGGCTGGGGCGATCCGACGACGATCGCCGCGCTCGGCGTCGGCGCCCTCGCCCTCGCGGGCTTCGTCCGGCACGAGCTCCGCAGCGCGGCGCCCGCCCTGGACGTGCGGCTGTTCCGCAACCGCGGGCTCGCGGCCGGGTCCCTGCTCGTGAGCCTGCAGTTCTTCGCCTCCCTCGCCCTGTTCGTGCTGGCCCCGCAGTACCTGCAGCTCGTCCGGGGCCTGTCGCCGCTGGAGGCGGCGCTCGCCCTGCTCGTGATCGGCCTCGGCGTCGGGGCCGGGACCGCGCTCGCCCCCAGTGCCCTGCGGCGGGTCGGCGCCCGGATCCCGGGGACCGGCGGCCTGCTCGCGATGGCCGCCGGGTTCGTCCTGCTCGCCGCGGCCCTCGGCCGGGCCGACGCCCCGGGGCAGCTCGCCTCGCCGTGGCTGCTCGCCGCCGGGCTGCTGGTCTTCGGCGCCGGCTTCGGCCTCGCGGTCACCCCGGGCACCGTGCTGATCCTCGAGGGGCTGCCGGCCGAGCGTCGCTCGGTGGCCAGCGCCGTCAACGACATCACCCGGGAGGTCGGCGGCGTGCTCGGCATCGCCGTCCTGTCGAGCGCCCTGATCAGCACCTACCGGGCCGAGATCGCGCCCGCCCTCGGCTCGATCCCCGCCGACGCCGCCGGTCCCACCAGCGCGGGCGCGGCGGCCGCGCTCGGCGTGGCGGCCGACCTCGGGGACCAGGGGGCCGCGCTGGCCGACGCCGCCCGCGCGGCCTTCGCGGCCGGCGTCGGCACCGCGCTGTGGCTCGGCGCCGCGATCCTCGCCGCCGCCGCGATCACCACCTGGTTCCTCGCGCCGCGCCGCTGAGGTCGGGTCGGGGCGGCTACGCCACGACGGGCAGGTACTCGACGCTGTCGACGTGCGCGATCGTCTGGGTGGGGCGCCCGTTGCTGGTCGCGTACACCCCGATCCACAGGCCCAGGAAGCCGCCGGTGGACACGCTGTCGAGCGCGCGGCCGTCGGCCACCGCGACGACGCCGGGCTCGGCGCCCCCGGTCGCGACCAGCAGCGCGTAGTCCTGCCCGCGGGCCTGCACCGTCAGGGTCACGGCGTCGCCCGCCTCGCCCGCGAGCGGCAGCTCGCCGAGCGTGATGTCGGCGCCGCCGCGGCGGTGCACCGCCACGGCCGTGCGCCCGTGCTCGCCGGTGCGGGTGACGAACAGCCGCACGTGGTCGTCCTCCGACTGGCGCACCGCGAGGCCGACCTCCTCGCCGGCCGCGAGGTCCACCCGGACCGTCGCGCGCACGTCCAGGTCGACGTGCTGCTGGCGCAGCGCGAGGTACGCCGGCGTGACCGGCTCGGCCAGCGTGCTCGGTCGCAGCGCCAGGTCCCACCCGTCGCCGCTCGGCGTCGCGAACTCGGACGCCAGCCGGCGCAGCGAGGTCCACCTCAGGTCGTCGGGGCGGACCACCCCGGACTCCCCGCCCTGCGCCGCGCCCGGGCGAGCGGCTCCCGCGAACGGGACCTCGACGTCGGCGGGGATCCGCCCGACGCCCGGGGCGAACACCGGCCAGCCGGCCTCCCAGACGACCGGCAGGAGGAACGTCTCCCGGCCGAGGTTGTAGTGGTAGCCGCCGTACGGGCGCATCGCGAGCAGCACCGCCCACCAGCTGCCGTCGGCCGCCTCGACGAGGTCCGCGTGCCCGGCGCCGATGACGTCGCTCCCGCGCCCGAGGTGGCGGTGCGTGAGGATCGGGTTGCCCTTGTTGCCCACGTACGGCCCGGTCACGGCGTCGGCGCGGGCGACGGAGACGGCGTGGTGGAACTCGGTGCCGGCCTCGGCCGCGAGGAGGTAGTAGGTGCCGCCCACCTTGTACAGGTGCGGGGCCTCGGCCCAGACGACGCCCAGCAGTGCCCCGTTCCAGATCACGTGCTCGGGGCCGACGAGCGCCTTCGTCGCCGGGTCGAGCTCGCGCACCCAGACCTGCGTCTGGTCATGCCACTGCGGCTCGCTGACCAGGCGCGTGCCGTGCACCCACACCCGGCCGTCGTCGTCGAAGAAGATCGACGGGTCGATACCGTCCACATCGAGCCAGACCGGATCGGACCACGGCCCCGCCGGGTCGGTCGCCGTCACGAGGAAGTTGCCGCCGCGCGTGGCGTCGGCCTGGTCGACCAGGGTGCAGACCAGCCAGAAGACGCCGTCGTGGTGGCGGAGCGTCGGGGCGTACAGCCCGCCCGAGGACGCGATCCCGTCGTAGTCGAGCTGGCCGGGCCGGTCGATGACGTGGCCGAGCTGCTCCCAGCTGATCAGGTCGACGCTGTGGAAGAGCGGCAGCCCCGGGAGGTACTCGAACGTCGACGTGACGAGGTAGAAGTCGTCGCCCACGCGGCAGATGCTCGGGTCCGGGTAGCAGCCCGGCAGGACCGGGTTGCGGACGGTCGTCACGACGCGATGACCTTGACCTCGACCGAGCGCCGGTCGTCGATCGTGACCTCGTGCACCTCTCCCGTGATCGTGACGACGGCGCGGGCCGTCGCCGTCCCCGGGATCGCGCGCCGCTCGGTCGCCCGGCCGTTCGAGATCACGCCGCCGGTCGACTCCTTCGCGCCTGTGCCGGTGGGCGAGGCCGCGGCGTGCGAGGCGACCCACACCTCCACCTCGCCGGGCTCGACGATCCGCACCATGCGGCGGTCGGAGAACGCGAACCGGGTCGTGGGGACCTCGAACGTGACGCGGCTCGACGCGCCGGGCTCGAGCTCGACCCGCGCGTAGCCGAGCAGCTGCACGACGGGCCGCGTGATCGTGGCGACGACGTCGTGCCCGTACAGCTGGACGGTGTCGGTGCCCGCGACGTCGCCCGTGTTGGTCACGGTCACGGCGGCGGTGAACGTGCCCCGGGACGTGACGGCCGCGTCCACCACGAGGTCCGCGTACGCGAACTGGGCGTACGACAGCCCGAACCCGAACGGGCGCTGCGGCGTCGAGTCGGTGGACGTCACGTCGGACGGCCCGCCGAGGATGGGGTGCAGGTAGGAGTACGGCTGCGAGCCAGTCGAGCGCGGCAGCGACACGGGCAGCCGACCGGACGGGTTGACGAGCCCGGTGACGACGTCCGCGACCGCGAGGCCGCCGCCCTCGCCCGGGAAGAACGCCTGCACGACCGCGCCCGGCCGCGCGCCCGCGCCGTCGAGCGCCCAGCCGAGCGCGTACGGGCGGCCGGTCAACGCCACGAGCACGACCGGGGTGCCGGTCGCGACCAGCGCCTCGACGAGCTGCCGCTGCACGCCCGGGAGCTCGAGCGACTCGGAGTCGTTGCCCTCCCCCACCGTGCCGCGGCCGAACAGGCCGGCCTGGTCGCCCACGACGACGACGGCGACGTCGCAGCCCTGGACGGCGTCGACGGCGGCGGCGAACCCGGACGTGTCGTCGCCCTCGACCGCGCAACCCGGTGCGAACACGAGCTCGGGCGCCGCGCCGGCGTACTCGGCGTCGAAGGCCGCGCCGAAGCCCTCGAGCACCGTCGGGATCTCGAAGCCCAGGGGCAGGTCGGGGTGGTGCGCGAGCACGTGGTTGGCGAAGGAGTAGCAGCCCATGAGCGCCTGCGCGCGGTGGGCGTTCGGGCCGACGACGGCGACCCGCGCCGGCGCGTCGGTCCACCGGTTCAACGGCAGCAGGCCGTCGTTCGAGAGCAGGATGACCGACTCGGCGGCGAGGCGCCGGGACAGCCCCTGGTGCAGCGGGGAGTTGAGGTCGATCGCCGCGGGCGGCTCGCCCTCGAACGCGTCGGGGTCGAGCAGCCCGAGCTCCTCCTTCTGCGCGAGCGCGCGCAGCACGGCCCGGTCGACGTACGCCTCGTCGAGCGCCCCCGCCCGGATCCGGTCGGCCAGCGGCTGCAGGTAGGCGTCCCCGGTCGGCAGCTCGACGTCGATGCCGGCCTCGAGCGCGAGGGCGGCGGCCTCGCCGCGGTCGGCCGCGATCGCGTGCATGACCTGCAGGAACGCGACCGCGAAGTAGTCGGCCACGACCACCCCGTCGAAGCCCCACCGCCCGCGCAGGATCGAGGTGAGGTACTCGGTGTTCGCGGCCATCGGCACGCCGTCGATGTCGGCGTAGGAGTTCATGACCGACCGGGCGCCGCCCTCGAGGATCGCCATCTCGAACGGCGGCAGGAAGACGTCGGCGATCTCGCGCGGGCCGGCGCTGACGGGCGCGTGGTTGCGCCCGGACTTGGACCCCGAGTAGCCGACGAAGTGCTTGAGCGTGGCGTGCACGCCCGCCTCCTGCAGCCCGCGGACGTAGGCCGTCCCGACGGTCGCGACCAGGTACGGGTCCTCGCCGATGCACTCGTCGACGCGCCCCCACCGCGGGTCCCGGATGACGTCGAGCACCGGGGCCAGGCCCTGGTGGATGCCGAGCTGGCGCATCGAGTCGCCGATCGCGAGCGCGGCGTCGTGCACCAGCTCAGGATCGAACGAGGCGCCCCACGCGAGCGGCGTCGGGTACGTCGCGGCCTGCCAGGCGGCGAGGCCCGTGAGGCACTCCTCGTGCACGAGCGCGGGGATGCCGAGCCTCGTCTCCCGCTTGAGCCGGCGCTGCTCCGTCCACAGCCAGGCCGCGCGCTCGGCGGGGTCGACGGGCCGAGTGCCGTACACCCGCGTGTAGTGCCCGACGCCGTGCCGCGTCACCTCGCTGAGCGCGCCGGACTCCGGCTGGCCGGCGGCCATCTCGGACTGCATCGGCGCGACGGTGCCGTTCTGGTCGAGCCAGTAGCCCACGAGCTGGGCCAGCTTCTCCTCGAGCGACATCTGCGCGTGGAGCGCGCGCACGCGTTCGGACACGTCGGGCATGGCGGTGACGGCGTCGACCACGGGGCAGTTCTCCTTCTTCGTGACGCTTGGGTGTCGTGCTGCGGACTACGGGCGCGCGCTCAGCCCTTGACCGCACCGCTCAGGCCGCCGACGATCCGGCGCTCGAACAGCGAGAAGAACACCAGCGCGGGAATCATCGACAGGGACGTGAACGCGAGCACCCGGGCGGTGTCCACGGAGTACTGCGACGCGAACGCCTGCACGCCGAGCGGGAGGGTGTACATCGTCTCGTTGTTGAGGATGAACAGCGGGAGCATGTAGCTGTTCCAGCTCGCGATGAACGCCAGGATGCCGACGGTCACGACCCCGGGGATCGACAGCGGGATCACCATCCGGAAGAAGAACCCGAGCCGGCTCGCGCCGTCGATCGCCGCGGCCTCCTCGAGCTCCTTGGGGATGGCCCGCAGGAACGGCACCAGGATGATGATCGTGACGGGGAGCGCGAAGGCGATCTGGGGCAGGATGATGCCGGCGAGGGTGTCGCTGAGGCCCAGGCCCCGGATCATGATGTACAGCGGGGTGATCGCGACGGTCATCGGGAACATCAGGCCGGCCGCGAACAGCGCGTACATCGCGCCGCGTCCCGAGAAGTTGTAGCGCGCGAGCACGTAGCTGGCCGCGACGCCGAGGACGACGACGCCGAGGGTCGTGAAGACGCCGCAGATCACCGAGTTGGCGACCTGGCGCCAGAAGATCGAGCTCTCCAGGACCTCGGAGTAGTTGACGAACTGCCACGTGGACGGCCATCCGGCCGGGTTCGTGGTGATCTCCGCGTTCGTCCGGAAACCGCCGATGATGATGTACAGCACCGGGCCGATGCAGATGCCCACCAGCGTGAACGCGATGAGGTAGGTGGCCCAGCTCGCGCGGCCCAGGCTGGGCCGCTTGCGGGTGCCCGCCAGGCGGGAAGTCGTCGGGCTCAGCGGCGGGGCGGTCGTGGTCGCCATCACTTCTTTCCTTCCGTGAGGGCACCCTCGGTGTCGCGCTTGAGCACGAACCGCTGGTAGGTGAGCGCGATGACGAGCGAGATGAGGAACAGCACGACCGCGACGGCGTTGCCGAAGCCGTAGTTCCCCGCGTTGCGACCGTTGACCACCATGTAGGTGGCCATCGTCGACGTCCCGGCCGTGGCCGCGACGTACTGGCCCCAGATGATGTAGACGAGGTCGAACAGCTGCAGCGCGCCGATCATCGACAGGAACGCCCAGATCCGGATCGTCGGGCCGAGCAGCGGCAGGGTGATGCGGCGCTGCGTCTGCCAGTAGGTGGCGCCGTCGATCGCCGCCGCCTCGAACAGCTCCTCCGGGATGGACTGCAGCCCGGCAAGGAAGAGGATCACGGCGAACCCGATGTACTTCCACGTGATGATGAGCATGAGCGACCAGATGGCGATGTTCGGGTCGGACAGCCAGTCGACGGTCCAGTCCGGCAGCCCCGCCTTGGTCAGCAGGTCGTTGACGGCGCCGTTGGTCTGGAGCATGAGGCTCCAGCCGGTGCCGACGATCACCTCCGACACGACGTACGGCACGAAGATCAGCACCCGTACGAGGGACCGGCCGCGCATCTTCTGGTTCAGCAGGAGCGCGAGCAGCACCGCCGCCGGGCCCTGCAGGACCAGGGACAGCACCACGATGACGGCGTTGTGCTGGAGCGCGTCCTGGAACGTGCTGTCCCGGAAGATCGTCAGGTAGTTCTCGAGCCCCACGAACTCGGTAGGAGGCCCGAAGCCCTTCCACTTGAAGAACCCGTAGTACGCGGCGAGCACGACCGGGAAGATCACGAAGGCGACGAACATGATGATCGCCGGC
The DNA here is from genome assembly GCF_017569225.1 of Pengzhenrongella sicca. Classification (GTDB taxonomy): domain Bacteria; phylum Actinomycetota; class Actinomycetes; order Actinomycetales; family Cellulomonadaceae; genus Pengzhenrongella; species Pengzhenrongella sicca. The sequence goes on along the minus strand of NZ_CP071868.1, from coordinate 834,563 downwards.
CCCGTCAGGAGCGCGATCTCGAAGCGTTTGCGCCAGTCCGGCCCGCTGGCCCGGCGGGCCGGGGACGGTGCCTTGCGGGCACCGTCCCCACCCGTCACGGACGCCTCGGGCGACGGCGAAACGGCGAGCTTGCCCTCGCCCAAGGTGTCACTCATGGTGAGCAGCTACTCCTTCGCGGCCGCGTCGACGACGCCCTGCACGATCGCGTCCGAGTCACCCTCGCCCGCGAGCAGGTTGACCACGCCGGCGTTCAGCGCGTTGCCGACGTTCTGGCCGTAGAGCGTGTCGAGCCACAGCGAGACGTAGGGCGCCTCGTTGTACGTCGCCAGCACGTCCTTGAGGGCCGGGTCGGTGACGACGGCCTGAGCGTCCTGGCTCGCGGGAAGCGTCTGGAAGGCCGTGGCGTAGGCCTCCTGGTTCTCCTGCGTCATGAGGAAGTTCAGGAACTCCGAGCACTCCGCCGGGGCGTCCTTCGAGCAGGACATGCCGTCGAGGCCGCCCATCATCGCGCCTTCGGCACCCTCGCCGCCGCTCACCGTCGGGAAGGGGAACCAGCCCAGGTCGGGCAGCGACTTCTCGTCCGGCGTCAGGGACGCGATGACTCCCGGGTCCCAGGCACCCATGAGCTCCATGGCCGCCTGGTGGTTGGCCAGGAGTCCGGCCGACGAGCCCGCGCCCTGCTGGGCGGAGGTGGTCAGGAAGCCCTCGTTGAACGGCTCCGTCGCGGAGAACGCCGCGAGGTCGTCGCCCGCCTTCGTCCAGCACGGGTCGTCGAACGTCATCTCGGCCGTGGCCGCGTCCAGGGTCTCCTGCGAGCAGGCGCGCAGCGCGAAGAAGTAGTACCAGTGCGCGGCGGGCCACGCGTCCTTGGCGCCGAGCGCGATCGGGGCGATGTCGGCGGCCTTGAGCTGCTCCACCACGGCCTCGAGGTCCTCGATCGTCGTGGGCAGCTCGGTGATGCCGGCCTGCGCGAACAGGTCCTTGCTGTAGTAGATGCCGCCGGGGAGGATCGACATCGGCATGCCGTAGACCTCGTCGTCGATGGTGAAGGCGCTGAACGCCGCGTCGCCGACCGCCGTGCGCGTCGCGTCGTCGATCGTCAGCGGCTGCGCCTGACCGGCCTCGACGACGGCGTTCAGCTTGCCGCCCCCGCGCGCCATGAACAGGTCGGGCGCATCGCCCGAGTTCAGGGCGGTCTGGAGCTTGCCGTCCATGTCCTCGTTCTGGATCGCCTGGAGCTTGATGGTCACGCCCGCGTTCTCGGCTGCGAAGGCGCTGACCATGTCTTCCCAGTACGCCTTGCCGGGACCGGTGGTGGAGTTGTGCCAGAGGGTCATCTCGACGTCGCCGCTGGCGGAACCGCCGTCGTCGCCGCCGCCGCCACAGGCCGTCAGGCCCGCCGCACCCATCACCATGGCGGCAGAGACCGCCAGGAGTTTCCTAGCCTTCATGAGATCTGTCCTCTTCGTCGAGTTGCAGAATGAAAGGTGCCCCAGATCGGGACGAACCACGGACCGCTACGACCACCGGCTCTCGCGCACTGAACTCCTGGTCGTCGTCGACAGGGGTAAGCAAGCGCCACTCTGGCAGAGCGATGCGCGCGCGTCAATCGATATCGATAACGTTTTCCTCACGCTACGCTTGGACCATGGCCCGACGAGCGACGATCACCGACGTCGCCCTCGCTGCGGGCGTCTCCGTGTCCACGGTCTCCAAGGTCATCAACGGCCGGTACGGCATCGCCGTCGCCACGTCGACGCGGGTGCGCGAGGTCGTGCGGGAGCTGAACTTCGAGCCGAGCCTGGTCGCGCGCAGCATGCGCTCGCACCGCACGCACGTCATCGGCGTGCTCGTGGCCGAGTTCGAGCCGTTCAGCGCCGAGATCCTCAAGGGCACCGCGGCCGCGCTCGCCGACACCGACTACGAGCTGCTCGCCTACACCGGCAGCCGGCAGAGCCGCGGCGCCGGCTGGGAGCGGCGCTCGCTGTCCCGCCTGAGCGGCACCCTGATCGACGGCGCGCTCATCGTGACGCCGTCGGTCGTCGACGCCGACCCGGGGGTGCCGCTCGTGTCGATCGACCCGCACGCCGGCCCGGCCGGGCTGCCCATGGTCGACTCCGACAGCTTCACCGGCGCGTTCCTCGCGACGACGCACCTGATCGAGCTGGGCCACCGGCGCATCGGCTTCATGGCCGGGCGCGCCGACCTGGAGTCCGCGCGCCTGCGCGAGGCGGGGTTCCGGCACGCGCTCGCCGAGGCCGGGATCGCGGCCGACCCCGAGCTCATCCGGGTCGGCGACTACCGCAGGGACTCCGTGCGCGCGCCCGCCGCGGCGCTGCTGTCCCTCCCCGACCGGCCGACGGCGATCTTCGCCGCCAACGACCTGTCCGCGATGGGCACGATGGACGTGGCCCGGGAGCTCGGCCTCGACGTGCCGGGAGACCTGTCGGTCGCGGGATTCGACGACGTGCCCGAGTCCAGCCGCACCACTCCCCCGCTCACGACCGTGCACCAGCCGCTGCAGGAGATGGGCGCGGCGGGCATCACGATGCTCCTCGCCCTCATGGACGGCACCCCCGTCGAGCAGACCCACATCCGCCTGCCGACGTCGCTCGTCGTCCGCGGCTCGACGAGCCCTCCGCGCTGACGGGCGTGTCTCTAGCGACGGGCGTATCTCGAAGGACTCTGCGGGCTCCTGTGCGGTACCCATCGGGGCCGAACCTCGCGGAGGCCAGCCATGCATCGACTGAATTCGGCGCTGCGCATCGCTGCCGCGGTCGCGCTCGGCGGGCTGACCTGGTCGCTGCCGGCGGTGACGACCGACCCCGCCCCCGCGCTCGATCCGCAGCGCACCCTCGCCGGCCGCGACCTCCTGGTGACGGGCACGGGGTTCCCCGCGAGCGACCCGGTCGAGCCGGTGGACTGCGCCCTGACGGCGACCGGCCCAGGGTTCGACGGCTCCTGCCTGGTCGACGCCGCGGGTGAGCTGACGGGCACGCTCGTCATCCCCGCGGACGCGAAGCCGGGCGTCTACACCGTCACCGCGCGCGCCAACGGGGGCTCCGCCTCGGCGCCGGTGGAGGTGCTCGCGGGGGTCGAGGTGCCGAACCTGATCGGCGGCACGCTGGCGGAGGCCCAGCGCGCGCTGACTGCGGTCGAGCTCTCGCTCGGCGGCCCGACGTCGGGCGACGGCACGGTGGTGGACCAGGACCCGGCTCCCGGGAGAACGGTCGAGCCGGGCAGCACGGTCGACGTGACCCTCGCGCCCATCGTCGAGACGCTCGTTCGGGTCCCGGACCTGCGCGGCCTGAGCATCACCGCGGCCCGCGCGGCCCTGACCGAGGCCGGGTTGGTCCTCGGCGACGCGTCGGCGGACCCGCAGGACGTCGTCGACGGCCAGGCGCCGACGCCCGGGGAGAGCGTGGCGGCGGGAACCGTCGTGAGCGTCGAGGTGGCCGTGGCCGGCGACGAGACCGCGCCGACGCCGTGGCTGCTGGTCGGCGCCCTCACGCTCGTCGCCGTCGTCGCCGTCGTCGCCGTCGTCGCCGCGACGGCCGCGGCCCGCGCGTCGCGCCCGCGCCCGCGGCGGCCGGACCCGGTCCAGCCGCGGCTCGAGCTGCACCCGCACCCCGACACCGCCGTGGCGCCCCGGGTCGTCGCGCACGACGACCGGCCCCTGCCCGAGCTGCGTCTCGAGCCCCACGCCGACCACCGCGTCGACCCGGCCCACACCGACCCCACCCGCACCGAGGTGTCCCGATGAACCAGCTCTCTGCCCCTGACCAGCTCTCTGCCCCGGATCAGCTGTCTGCCCGCGACCTGCTCCTCGACGGCGATCCCGCCGCCGACCTGGCGCGCTGCCTCGCGCAGTCGGGCGCGCTCGCCGCCGCCCACGACCAGTTGGCGACGGTCGGCGACGGCGTCTGGGCCGGCGCGCAGCGGGAGCTGGCGAGCATGGCCACCGACTTCCTCGACCTCGACGTCGCGTCGGTCGCCGTCGCCGGCTTCCGCAAGCACCGCGAGCTGGTCGACGCCGCCCGGCGCACGCGCGGCACGCCCGAGTCCGCCGTGGTCCCGCTCGGCACGCGCGACTTCACCGTCACCCAGCGCCCCCGCATCGACCTGGTGCTCGGCGGCGCGACGATCGGCGCCGTCCAGTTCGAGCTCACGGTCGCGGTGAAGGTCGTCGGCGTCGCGGGCGTCGTCCGCGACGGCGCGCTGGTGGCGCTCGAGGGCGGCCGGTGCGAGACGACCGCGAAGTTCAGCGCGGCCGGCGTGCTGCTGCGGGAGAAGACCGTCGCGCTCGACCCGCACCGCACCCTCACGCTCGGTCGGCCGATCCCGCTGGGCGGCGGGAGCCCGGATGACCCGCCGGTCCGCCGGTCCACCCGCGATGCCGCTAACCGCCAAGCCCCCGCCCGCTATGCCCCTACCCGCTATGCGCCCGCCGGCCGGGCGCGCCCGGACCGGGACACGGCGTCGTAGGTGCGCTGGAGCGCGGCCCGCGCGTCGGGCACCCGCTGCGCCACGCCGATGAAGATCGCGTCGACGACCAGCAGCTGCCCGGTCCGGCTGGCCATCGCGGCCGAGCGGAACCCGAACTCCCGGCCGGCTGTGACCAGCACGTGGTCGGCGTGCCGGCCGAGCGCCGACCGGCGGGTGCCGGTGATCGCGACCGTGGTCGCGCCCGCGCCGCGCGCGGCGGCGAGCGGCTTCAGCGTGCCGGGGTTGGACCCGCCGTGGGACACGCCGATCGCCACGTCGCCCGCGGCGAGCAGGCTCGCGCTGACGAGCGCGGCGTCGTGCTCGGTGTGCGCGCGGCAGTCCAGGCCGATCCGGGTGAGCTTCTGCATCAGGTCCAGGGCGACCAGGCCCGAGGCGCTGATGCCGTACACGTCCACGCGCCGGGCGGCGGCGACGAGCGCGACCACCCGGTCGAGCGCGGCCGGGTCGATCAGCTCGGCGGTCTCGCGCAGCTGCTGCGACTCGAAGGCCGCGAGCTTCGCGAGCACGGCGGCGCCGGTGTCGGACTCGGTGATCTGGGCGCCGAGCGGGACGGTCGCGGCCGGGTGCGAGCCGCCGTGGGCCGCGAGCGCGAGCCGGAGCTGGGGGTAGCCCTCGAACCCGAGGCTGCGCGCGGCCCGCACGACGGTCGCGACGCTCGTCGAGGCGAGGGTGGCGAGCTGATCGACCGTGAGCGCCGCGGCGGCGGGCGGGTCCGCCTGCACGATCGCGGCCACCCGGGACTGCGCCGGCGACAGGTGCGGCAGCACGGCGCGGACGCGGTCGACGACGTCGGTCGGGACCCGGACCTCGGGTGCGGTGCGGCTACGGCTGCGCCGGTCGGACATGACGGCTCGATTCGTGGGTGGGCGGACGGGACGGGGTGCACGCGCTGGAGCCGGCCTCGGCCCAGCGCGCACCGTAGGCCACGAGCGGCCGCAGCGATCCCATGAGGTCGTCGCCGCGCGGGCTCAACGAGTACCGCACCTGCACGGGCGTCGTGGCGATGACCTGCCGCTCGACGAGGCCCGCGAGCTCGAGCTCCTTGAGCCGCTGCGCGAGCAGGCGGTCGGAGACCCCGGGCACGGTGGCCCGGATCTCGGAGAACCGCGCGGCCCCGCGGGCGACCGCCAGCAGGATCCCGGGGCTCCACCGCTTGCCGACGAGCTCGAGGGAGGCGGTGAACAGCCGACCACTGCCGGCGTCGACACGCTCCCACTCCCGCACTTACCAATAGTGAGTCACTTACGACCCACTGGCAAGGCCGGACCGGGCTGGCAGGGTGGGCGGCATCGGAGCGAAGGGAGCCGCGACGCATGCCCGACTACGGCCACGACCTGCTGTTCGGCACGTTCATCACGCCCGTCAACGCCCCGGCGCACCGCGCGGTTGACCTCGCGATCGTCGCGGACCGCGCCGGCCTCGACCTCGCCACGTTCCAAGACCACCCGTACCAGCCGCGGTTCCACGACACCTGGACGCTGCTCGCGTACGCCGCGGCCCGCACCGAGCGCATCCACCTCAGCCCGAACGTGCTCAACCTGCCCCTGCGCCAGCCCGCGGTCGTCGCCCGCAGTGCCGCGAGCCTGGACCTGCTCAGCGGCGGCCGGATCGAGCTCGGCCTCGGCGCGGGCGGGTTCTGGGACGCGATCGAGGCGATGGGCGGACGGCGGCTGACCCCCGGCCAGTCGATCGAGGCCCTCGAGGAGGCGATCGCGATCATCCGGGGCATCTGGGCGGCCGACGTGCGCGGCGGGGTACGCGTGCCCGGCACCCACTACCGGGTCGAGGGCGCCAAGCGCGGGCCGGCCCCCGCGCACGGCATCGGGATCTGGGTGGGTGCCTACCGGCCGCGCATCCTGCGGATGACGGGGCGCGTCGCGGACGGGTGGCTGCCGTCGCTCGGGTACCTGCCCGGCGGCGTCGCGGACCTCCACGCGCTGAACACGCACGTCGACGACGGCGCCGCGGCCGCCGGGCGCGACCCGGCTGCGGTGCGCCGGCTGCTCAACATCGCGGGGCGGTTCTCGGCCGCCGGCGGCGGCCTCCTCGTCGGCCCGCCCGCCCAGTGGGCGGACGAGCTCGCCGAGATCGCGCTGCGGTACGGCGCCTCGGGCTTCATCGTCGCGGCCGACGACCCGGCCACGATCGAGGCCTTCGCGGGCGAGGTCGCGCCGGCCGTGCGCGAGCTGGTCGCGGCGGAGCGCGGCGGCGCGTGACGACCGGGCCGTGACGACCGGGCCGCGGTGACCGCGGCGACCTGGCCGCGCGCCGTCGTCGGAGGCCTCAGCCCCGGCCGGCCGCGAGCGCCCAGCGGGCGTCCGCGTCCGCGAGGGTGGGGCGGGCCAGCAGCAGGCGCTCGGTCTCCCGGACGGGCAGCGGCGGGCTGAAGTAGTAACCCTGCATCTGGTCGCACTCGTGGCGGCGCAGGTACTGCAGCTGCGCGGCGGTCTCGACCCCCTCCGCGACGACCTCGAGCTCGAGGCTGTGCCCCAGGCGCAGGATGGCGAGCGTGATGGCGTCGCCGTCGGAGCTGCGGGCGACCTCCCGGATGAAGCTCCGGTCGATCTTGAGCTTGTCGATCGGGAACCGGCGCAGGTACGCGAGGCTGGAGTAGCCCGTGCCGAAGTCGTCGATGGACAGCTGCACGCCGGCGTCCTTCAGGTGCGTCAGGGTCGCGATCGTGGCCTCGGTGCTCGTCATCAGCGAGCTCTCGGTGAGCTCGAGCTCGAGCGCGCCGAGCGGGGTGTGGTGATTCGCGAGCGCGCCGAGCACGTCGCGCTCGAGGTCGCCCGTGACGAACTGGCGGGGCGAGACATTGACCGAGACGTGGCCGGGGTCGATCCCGCGGGCGCTCCAGTCGCTGATCTGCTCGCAGGCCGCCGCGATCACCCAGCGGCCGACCTCCGTGATCAGCCCCGACTCCTCCAGGGCGGGGATGAAGTCGTTCGGCGGGACGAGGCCGTGGCCGGGCCGGTTCCAGCGCACCAGCGCCTCGAAGCCGACGACGTGCCCGCCCGCGAGCTGCACCTTCGGCTGGTAGTGCAGGACGAACTCGCCGCGGGTGACGGCGTTGCGCAGCGCGGAGTCGAGCTCGAGGCGGCGGCGCACCTGGAGGTTCATCGCGGGCGTGAAGAATCGGAAGGCGTTGCGCCCGGCCTGCTTCGCCTGGTACATCGCGGTGTCCGCATACTTGATGAGCGTCTCCGGGTCGGTCGCGTCGTCCGGGTGCAGCGTGATGCCGATGCTGGCGGTCATGGCGACGTCGCGGCCGTCGAGGTGGAACGGCTCGCGCAGGACGGCGTGGATCTGCGCCGCCACGATGGCCGCGTCGCGTTCGCCCTCCTCGTCCTGCACGGGGGTCGGGTCGGGGGGACGGTCCTTGAGTAGGAGGATCACCGCGAACTCGTCCCCGCCGAGGCGGCCGACGGTGTCCCGGATCCGGACGCAGTTGAGCAGCCTCTCGCTCACCTGGACCAGGAGCTGGTCGCCGACCGCGTGGCCGTAGGTGTCGTTCACGTTCTTGAAGTGATCGAGGTCCAGGAACAGCACAGCGACCGTCGCGGACCTGGCCGTGGCCTGGGTCAGGGTCTTCGCGAGCGTGTCGTAGAACAGCGAGCGGTTGGGCAGGCCCGTCAGCGTGTCGTAGTGCGCGAGGCGGTGCAGCCGGGTCTGCGCCTCCGTGCGCTCGGTGATGTCGCGTAGCACGGACACGATGAGCCAGTCGGCACCCGACTGCTGGGTGTGCCGGTGCACCTCGACAGGGAGCATCGACCCGTCCTTGGTGCGGACGGCCTCGGTCGACTCCATCGGCCGCCCGGCGGCCGTGATCGTGTCGAACAGCGTCTCGAGCTGGCCGCGCGAGCCCTCCGCGAGGTCCATCGGCCCGAGCGTCAGCAGCTCGTCGCGGGTATAGCCGAGTAGCGCCGAGGCGGTGGCGTTGACCTCGACGAACAGCATCGAGGCGCGGCTGATGAGCAGGATCGCGTCCCCGGTCGCGTCCATCGCCGACCGGAAGCGCTGCAGCTCGGCCGTGCGCGCCTGGACCTCGGCCTCGAGGGTCGCGCGGTGCCCCTCGACCAGGTCGGCGAGCTCCTTGAGCCGCAGGAGGTTGCGCACCCGCAGCCACAGCTCGGTCTGGTCGATGGGTTTGGTGAGGAACTCCTCGGCGCCGGCCTCGAGCGCCGCGAGTAGCGCCTCCCGGTCGGTCTGGGCCGTCACGATGATGATCGGGATGGTCCGGGTGGCAGGGTCCGCCTTGAGCAGGCGCGCGACCTCCCGGCCGTCCAGCCCCGGCATCATGATGTCGAGCAGGATGAGGTCGGGCGGGTCGGCCGCGACGAGCTTGAGCGCCGCCTCGCCGCTCGCGGCGACGCTCGTCGCATAGCCCTCGGGCCCGAGCAGGGCCTCCAGGAGCCGGCAGTTGCTCTCGTCGTCGTCGACGATCAGGATCGCGGCCGGCCCCTTGCGTTCCGGCGTCGCCGTCTCCTCCGCCGTCGCCTCCGGCCCCGTCATCGCGAGCCCCCGCGAGCGGGCGTCGTCGGCGGCACGGGCAGGAGGCGGCCGACGACGGCGTAGAGCTCCTGGTAGCGCAGCGGCTTCACGATGTAGGCGTCGCAGCCGGCGGCCTGGCTGCGCTCCTCGTCCGCCTTCATCGCGAGCGCGCTGAGCGCGATGATCGGGATCGCGGCCGTCTGCGGGTCCGTCTTCAGCAGGGTCGTCGCGGTCAGGCCGTCCATGCCGGGCAGCTGGACGTCCATGAGGATCAGGTCCGGCTGCTCGCTCCGGGCGAGCTTGAGCCCCGTCTCGGCGTCGACGGCAGGCAGCACGGTATGGCCGGCATGGTTGAGCAGCAGCGACGTCAGCGTCATGTTCGCGGCGTTGTCTTCGACGACTAGGACGGTGGCCACGGGTCGAACTCCTTCGTACGACGCAGGGATCGCCGGAGCTCGGCGACGAAGTCGGCCCGGCTGAAGTCCGCGGTCGCGGTGATGCGGGCGCCGGTGCCCTGAACCAGGTGGAGCGCCAGCCGGTCCTGCGGCGTGACGATCTTCGAGGTGACGACCAGGATCGGGATCGTGGCGGTCGTCAGGTCGGACTTGAGCGAATGGACGACGTCGAAGCCGTCGAGGTCGGGCATCATCAGGTCGAGCACCACCAGGTCGGGCCGCAGCTGCTTGGCCAGCACGATGGCCTCGATCCCGCCGTAGGCGCGCACGGTCGCGCAGGCGGGCATCGGGAGGTACGCGGCGATGAGCTCGACGGCCTGGGGGTCGTCGTCGACGACGAGCACGGTCCGGGTCCGATCATCGTGCTCGTGGAAGCCCAGGCCGGCCAGCGCGTCCACGAGGTCGCCGCGGCTGACCGGCTTCTGCAGGATCGCCGCCGCGCCCGCGCTGACCGCGACCAGCTGGCCGGTGGACGTCCCCGAGATGATGACGATCGGCACCTGGCTCAGCGTCGAGTCCCGGCGGACCGCGGACATCACGGCCCAGCCGTCGCCCTGCGGGAGCTGGATGTCGACGAGGATGAGGTCCACGCCCTGCTGTGGCAACTGCACGAGCGCGTCGTCGGCCGAGATCGATCGCAGCACGCTGAAGCCCTCGGCCTCGAGGATGAGGCGGACCAGGTCGGCCGCGCCGTCGTCGTCCTCCACCACGAGCGCGACCTTCGTGGCGGCCCGCGCGCCCGGCGCCCGCTCGACGACGACGCCGACGCGCTCGACCGCGGCCGCATGCGGGTGCGCGCGCAGCGGGATCCACGTCGTGAACGCGGCCCCCTCGCCCTCCTTGCTGGCCACCGCGACGCTGCCGCCGAGCAGCTCGGTGATCTGCTTGACCATCGCCAGGCCCAGCCCGGTGCCCTCGAACTTGCGCGCCAGGCCGGAGTCGATCTGGGTGAACGGCTCGAACAGCTTGGCCAGGTTCGCCTCGGAGATGCCGATCCCGTCGTCCGTGACGCAGATCTCGAGGAAGTCCCTGAACTCGTTGTCGGCGAGCTCGAAGCCGCGCACCGGCCACGGGCCCGCCGAGGCCCCGACCAGCCGGCGGGGAACGTGCCGGGCGCGCAGGGACACGAGCCCGTGCTCGTCGCTGAACTTCACGGCATTCGAGAGCAGGTTGTAGACGACCTGCTTGGTCTTGCGCACGTCGAGCTCCCAGATGCCCAGGTCGTCGGCCAGGACGAGGTCGAGCTCGATCTGGCGCTCGGCGGCCTTCTCCCGCACGATGGACATCGAGCTCGCCATCAGAACCGCGACGTCGGCCGACTCGAGCTCGAGATCCATCATCCCCGCCTCGACCTTGGACAGATCGAGGATGTCGTTGATGAGCGCGAGCAGGTGCTGACCGCTCGCGAAGATGTAGCCGACATACTCGCGCTGGCTCTCGCTCAGCTCGCCGACGATGCCGTCCTTGAGCACCTCGGAGAAGCCGATCACCGAGTTGAGCGGCGTGCGGAGCTCGTGCGACATCGTCGCAAGGAACTCGGACTTCATGCGGCTCGCGTGCTCGAGCTCGACGTTCTTCTCGAGCAGCGCACGCTCGATGCGCCGCCGGTCCGTGACGTCGCGCGCGGCCGCGAACACGCCCTGCAGCCTGTGGTCGCGGTCGTGGAACGTCGCCGCGTTGTACGACACGTAGGTCTCCGCGCCGTCGCGGGCCCGCACCGTCAGCTCGTAGTCGCTCACCTTGTGCTCGGTCAGGACGCGCTCGATCGCGGCGTCGGCACGGACCGGGTCCGTGAAGTAGGTCCGGCACGGCGTGCCGACGAGCTCGCCGCGCAGACGGCCGGTCAGGGCGATCATCTGCTGGTTGACGTCGGTGATGATGCCCGCCGGGTCGGTCGTCATCAGGGCGTCGATGTTCGACTCGATCAGGGACCGCGTGTAGAACTGCTGGTCCCGCAGCTGCTGGTCGAGCAGCGCCTGCGCTGCCTCGACCTCCTTGCCGGCGGTGTTGTCGGTGCCGATCAGGAGGTACCCGATGATCGCGCCGTCGGGGTCGCTCAGCGCGGTCACCGACACGATCGCCGGGAACCGGCTGCCGTCCTTGCGCACGTACGTCAGCTCGTAGATGTCCTCGATCCCGCGCTTGGCCTTAAACACCAGCGCCTCGAACCCCGGCGCGATCGGCGTGTCCAGCTCCGCGCTCAGCTCCGCCGCCCGGCTGATCAGCTCCTGCGGGTCCGAGATGTCGGCCGGCGTGATCTTGTCCACCACGTCGGCCGCCGCGTACCCCAGCATCCGCTCGGCCCCGACGTTGAAGATCTGGATCACGCCGCGCTCGTCCGTCGCCATCTGCCAGAAGTACGCGCTCGTGAAGATCGCGTCCGACAGCGCCGCGCGCGCCTTGCCGGCGGTGTTGTCGGTGCCGATCAGGAGGTACCCGATGATCGCGCCGTCGGGGTCGCTCAGCGCGGTCACCGACACGATCGCCGGGAACCGGCTGCCGTCCTTGCGCACGTACGTCAGCTCGTAGATGTCCTCGATCCCGCGCTTGGCCTTGAACACCAGCGCTTCGAACCCCGGCGCGATCGGCGTGTCCAGCTCCGCGCTCAGCTCCGCCGCCCGGCTGATCAGCTCCGGCGGGTCCGAGATGTCGGCCGGCGTGATCTTGTCCACCACGTCGGCCGCCGCGTACCCCAGCATCCGCTCGGCCCCGACGTTGAAGATCTGGATCACGCCGCGCTCGTCCGTCGCCATCTGCCAGAAGTACGCGCTGGTGAAGATCGCGTCCGTCAGGGCGGTGCGCGCCTCGGCCGTCTCGGTCGCGACCTCGTCGTTCCTCGGCACGCGTGCGCCTCCTCGACCACAGGTGCATACCCGTTGCAACCGCGAAGCCTGCAACGTGCGCGATCTCGCGGCGAACCGCCGAGCGCTGTCGCCCGCCGCGCCGACGCGACGGCGACGAAATACCTCGGAGCACACCATTTGGTGTGATTGTCCAAGGCTATCTCCCGGCGCCGCGCCTGCCAAGAACAATGCCGAGCACATTTCAGTCGCCCGATTTGTCGCGTTTATTGTGGTCGCTTCCGAGAAAAGCGAGTCGGGGGAAATGGGGTCGGCGAGCGACGCCGTCGGCGGCGGGTCGACGGCCGCCACCCTGCGGCTACCTCTCGCGCCGCCGCCGGGCGATGCGCACCTCGTACAGGTAGCGCTTGGTGATCGTCCCGCCGTAGGAGCGGTCGATGAGCTCGCCGACGCACCCGAGCAGGCCCGACCGCCGCTCCGGCGGTAGGGCCCGGTGCCCCGAGTAGGTCAGCAGCACGTCGAGGTAGGCGGCCGTCGAGTACGCGACGTCCTGCGTGTACCGGCGGCGGGACCCGGGCAGGAACAGCGGCGACTCGTCGACCTCGTCCAGCTCCGCCGGGAGCGCGTCCGGCGGCTCGAGCCGGAGGCCGAGCGGGGTGGCCGGGTCCCACCGCTCGTAGCACTCCTGCACCTCGGCGAAGAAGTCCACGGTGCCGCCCGCGACGTGCGACGTCGTGACCGTGACGAGCGCCCCGCCCGGGCGGAGCGCCTCGGCGACCTTGCGCGCCCGCGCCGCGGGATCGAGCCAATGCCACGACGTGAACGCGACCACAGCGTCGAACGGCGGCGCCGGCGGATCCCACTCCTCGAACGCCCCGACCACGACGTCGACCTCTGCGAGGTCCGGCTTGCCCCGCAGCACCGCCGCGAGCCCGGGCGCGAGCTCGACCGCCACCACTCGCGCTCCGGCGGCGACCAGCGCGGCGGTCGCCTGGCCGGTGCCGGGGCCGATCTCCAGCACCCGGTCGCCCGGCCCGATCGCGCCGGCTCGCGCCAGGTCACGGACGAGGGCCGGCGGGTACCCGGGCCGGGCCCGGTCGTACCTGTCGGGATCCTCCCCGAACGTCCGCCGCAGCTCAGTGCTACCCATCCCCCGAGCATCTCGCACCCCCGCGCCGTCAGCGGAGCGCTCGAGCTCGCCTTTCGCGCCGAGTTCGTCCTTTCGCGGCGAGTTCGTCCGCCTGGGTGTACGACTTCGGCAGGAAATGACGACCTCGCGCCTGCGCGGTCCGGCGTCCCCCAGGCCGAGGTCTTGTGAGCGGGCGGTCACGGGTTCAGACTGCCGACGAAGGAACCAGTCAGCCGCGGGCCGTGCCCCACGATCAGGAGCGACCACCATGGACGAGGCCACTCGCGCCGCGCTCGCGCACAGCCAGATCATCGACCTGACGACCACCGGGCGGCGCACCGGCGAGCCGCGCCGGATCGAGATCTTCCTGCACAGCGTGGACGGCCGGCTGTTCATCTCGGGCACGCCGTACCCCGGCCACACGCGGGCATGGATCTACAACGTCGACGCCGACCCCCAGGTCATCGTGCACCTCAAGCGCACCGCCGTCGCCGACGTGCCCGCGAGCGCGCGGGTGGTCAGCGACCCGGCCGAGCGCCGCCCCCTGATCGAGTCCGCCGCGGCGACGTGGGACCGCACCGACGTCGACGTCATGCTCGCGCATAGCCCTCTGATCGAGCTCACGGTCGAGGGCTTCGGGCCGGGCCGCTGACGCCCCACCGTCGCCCGCTGTGGACGACCGGGTCTGTGGAGGGCCGCAGCGGGAGCGGGGCCTCGGGCCGTACGGTCGCGTCTCCAACGTCGAGGAGGCGGCCGTGGCGCACCAGGACAGCGACCCCCAGATGACCGCCTGGCTCGACCAGCACGCGCAGCTGGTCGCCGACCAGATCCGCGTGCACGGCGTGCACATCTCGTACGTGTTCGGCGATCCTCAGCTCGAGCAGACCTCGATCGCGTACACCGTCGGGCTGTTCGGCATCGGCCATCCCGAGCTCCTGGCGGTCGGGCTCGACCCGGACACGGCGATGTCGCTACTCAACGACGTGGCGAAACGGGTGCGCGGGGGCCGCCAGCTCGTCGTCGGGGAGCTGCTGACCTTCGACGCGTGGGGCCACCGCGTCGTCGTCGAGGAGTCGCCAAACCCCGGCGAGATCGTCTTCACCGCGAACTCGCACTACCAGCGGCCGCCGCAGGCGTCGGTCGCTGTGCTGCAGCTGACCTACGACGACCTCGGCGGGCGCTTCCCCTGGGACGAGGCCTACGCCGTCGACCCCTGGATCCAGCCGCGGCCCGGCACCTTCACCGCATGAGCACCAGCGCCGACGCCGGTCAGCCGGCCGCGAGGCTCGACTCGCGGACCACCAGCTCGGGCTGGAAGACGACCTGCTCGGGCACGACGCCGGCGTCGCCGCCCGCCAGCAGCAGGTCGGCCGCGCGGTAGCCGAGCTCGTGCTTCGGCCGGCGCACGGAGGTCAGCGGCGTGGCGAGCTCGCTCGCGACGTCGATGTCGTCGTAGCCGACGAGCGCGATCCGGTGCAGGAAGTCCGCGCCGCCGGTGTGGCGCAGCGCGCGCTGGACCCCGATCGCGACGAGGTCGTTGACGCACATGACGGCGGACGGGGGTGCGCCGTCGACGCCGTCGAGCAGGTGGCGGATCGCGGCGTCGCCGCCCGCGGCGTTGAGCGTCGGCAGCTCGACCTCGCGCAGCGCGATGTCGGGGTCGAGGCCGGCCGCCGCGACGGCGCGGCGCACCCCCGCGGACCGGTCCCGGCACTGCCGGACGGCGTGCGGACCGTTGAGGAAGGTGAGGCGATCGTGCCCGAGCGAGAGCAGGTGCCCGGCCGCCATCGCGCCGCCGGCCTCGTCGTCGACCGAGACCGACGCGATGGCCGGGGTCGGCGACGCGGAGTCCATCAGGACCACGCGCATCCCGCGCGCCATCGCCGCGAGCAGGTGCGTGACGTCGGGCGTGGTGGCCACGACGAGGAGGCCGACGACGCCGTGCTCCTCGAACAGCCGCACGTACCGGGACTCCCGCTCCGGGTCGTCGTCGGTGCTGGCCAGCATCAGGGTGTGGTCGTCGAGCGCGAGGCGGTCCTCGATGCCGCGCGCGACCTCGGTGAAGAACGGGTTGGCGATGTCCAGCAGCAGGGCGCCGACGGTCGTGATGGTGCCGACGCGCAGCCGGCGCGCAGTGCCGTTGGGCACGAAGGAGAGGTCGTCGATCGCCGCGCGCACCCGCTCGCGGGTGGCAGGCGCGACCACCTCGGGGCGGTTGAGCACGTTCGAGACCGTGCCGACCGCGACGTGCGCCCGCTTCGCGACGTCGCTGATGGAGGCGCGGCGCGAACCGGGGACGACAGTCACGAGGGGATCGTTTCACACCGCGCCCGGGATGCGGTCCGGCCGCACCCCGGGCGCTCGTGGCCCGGGCACTGGTGGTCCGCTGGCGTCAGGGCAGACGGGCGCCGTCGGGGATCACGATGTCGGCCAGGCGCAGGATGTTCGGCGTCCCGATGGCCATCGCGCCGGCCAGGACCTGCGCGTTCGCCTCCACGGCGACCGCGACCTTGAACGCGCCGGCGAGGTCGGCGCCGACCGACAGCAGGCCGTGGTTGCCCCACACGACGGCGTTGACGTCGGCGCCCATCGTCGCGGCGCTGCGCGCGCCGAACTCGGCGTTGGTCGAGAACTCGAACGGCATGATCGGCACCGGGCCCTTGGCGTACAGGACCATGTTGAGCAGCACGGGATCGATGGTCTTGCCTACGGCGCCGAACACGTTCACGTACGGCGACTCGGTGTGCACGATCGCGTTGACGTCGGGCCGGGCCCGGTAGTGCGCCAGGTGCACGTCTGTCTCCGTGGACGGGAACAGGTCGCCCTCGACGACGACGCCGTCGTAGCCGATGACCACCATCTCGTCGGGCGTGAGCACGTCGTAGCGCACCCCGGAGGGCGTGATGACGATGGCCTCGTGCTCGGGCAGCCGGACGGAGATGTTGCCCTGGGTGTTGAAGTTCAGCCCGGTGCGCACCGACTCCAGGCACCAGTACAGGATCTCCTCGCGCAGCTGCGTGCTTGCTCTGCTCATGTCAGTTTCTCTTTTCCGAGTGGTGGTGCGATGTGGATGAGGGGGTGGGCGCGGGCGTCAGGGGCTCGCGCGGAGCGCGCCGCGGAGCCGGTCGGCCGCGTCGGCCCACACGTGCGGGTCGCCGCCGGGCAGGTGGGTGCGCAGGGGCTGGGTCGCGGCCAGCAGCCCCCGCAGCTCGGGCAGGCCGCCGACGACGGCGCCGAGCGCGCGGGCTTGAACGAGCGCGTTGCCGAGGGCGGCCGCCTCGGTCGGTCCGGCGACGACGGGGAGCTCGCACGCGTCGGCGGTGAGCTGGCACAGGAGCGCGTTCTGCGAGCCGCCGCCGACGACGTGCACGACGCGTACTTCGCGGCCCGACAGCTCGGCCAGGAGCGCGATCGAGCGCCGGTAGGCGAGCGCGAGGCTGTCGAGGATGCAGCGGACCACCTGCGCGGGGGTCTGCGGCGTCGGCCCGTGCTCGCCGGCGCACCGCGCGATACGCGCGGGCATGTCGCCGGGGGCGAGGAAGCGCTCGTCGTCGGCGTCGACGAGCCACGTCGCGATGGGCTCGGCCGCGGCGCGGCGCAGGAGCTCGTCCAGCCCCACGGGCTCGCCGTCGCCCGCGGGCTCGCCGTCGCCCGCGACCTCGCCGTCGCCCGCGACCTCGCCGCCGCCCGACGCCCAGTGCCGCTGGCACTCCTGCAGCATCCACAAGCCCATGGTGTTGCGCAGGTACCGCACGGTCCCGTCGACCCCGAGCTCGTTGGTGGCGTTCGCCGCGCGGCTCGCCGCCGTCAGCACGGGCGCGTCGAGCTCGAGGCCCACGAGCGACCACGTGCCGCACGAGATGTAGGCGAAGTCGGAGCCGCGGGCAGGCACCCCGACGACCGCCGACGCCGTGTCGTGCGACCCGACGGCGACGACCGGGGTACCGGCGTCGAGCCCGACCCGCGCCGCGACGTCGGCCAGCACCGGGCCGATGACCGTGCCCGGCTCGACGGCGACGGGGAACAGGTCCGGCGGCAGGCCCAGGTGCGCGATGAGCGCGGGGTCCCACGCCCGGCGGGTCGCGTCGAACAGCTGCGTCGTCGACGCGTTGGTCACCTCGGCCGACTCCACGCCCGTGAGCCAGTAGGCCAGCAGGTCGGGGATCATCAGCAGCCGCCGCGCCGCGGCGAGCTGGGCCGAGCCGCGGGCCGCGGCGAGCTGGCCGAGGGTGTTGAAGCGCTGCTCCTGCAGCCCCGTCGTCCGGTACACCGCCGCCGCGTCGAGCTCGGTGCCGAGCTGCGCGAGCACCCCGAGCGTGCGGTCGTCGCGGTAGTGCACCGGGTTGCCGAGCAGGCGGCCGTCGGCGTCGAGCAGGCCGTAGTCGACGGCCCAGGAGTCGATCGCGATCGCGTCGACGGGCCCGTGGCGGCGCGCCAGGCGCAGTCCGTGCTCGATGCCGCGCAGCAGGCGCAGGACGTCCCAGTGCAGCGTGCCGGCCACGATCACGGGCTCGTTCGGAAAACGGTGCTCCTCGACGGCCTCCAGGAGGCCGGGCCCGACGCGCACCGACACCACGCGCCCGCTCGAGGCGCCCAGGTCGATCGCGACGACGCGCGTCACGCGGGTCATCGGCTCACGCGCCCCAGCCGGCCTGGGTGCCGCCCACGCGCTCGGCGGCGACCTTCGCCACGTAGCCGCTCGCGGTGAAGGCCGCGATCGGGTCGGGCGCGAGGCCCTGCGCGGCGCGGATGTCCGCGAGCAGCGGGCGCACGTCCGTGTTGTAGGCGTCCATGAACAGCGAGTTCGCGCCGAGCACGTCGCCCGCGAGCTGGGCGGCCAGCAGGGCCTCGGCGTCGACGAGGAGCGCCTTGGCGGTGGCCTCCTGGATGTTCATGATCGACCGGATCTGGCCCTGGATCTTGGGCTCGATGTTGTGGTTCTGGTCGAGCATGAAGCTGACGCCGGAGTCGGCCGCGAGGGCCCCGTTCGAGGTGATCTCGTACATGATCCGGAACAGCTGGAACGGGTCCGCCGCCCCGACCATCATGTCGTCGTCGGCGTAGAACCGGGAGTTGAAGTCGAAGGCCCCGAGCCGCCCGGCGCGCAGCAGCTGCGCGACGATGAACTCGATGTTGGTGTTCGGGGCGTGGTGGCCGGTGTCGAGCACGACCATCGCGCGCTCCCCCAGCGCCAGGCAGTGCAGCAGGGACGTGCCCCAGTCGGGGATGTCCATCGTGTAGGTGTACGGCTCGAAGAACTTGTACTCGAGGATCAGGCGCTGGTCGGCGCCGAGGGCCGCGTAGATCTCGGCGAGGCTCTCCGCGAGGCGGTCCTGCCGGCCGCTGATGGAGTCCTGGCCGGGGTAGTTCGTGCCGTCCGGCAGCCAGATCTTCAGGTCGCGGGACCCGGTCGCGCGCATGATCTCGATGCACTCGAGGTGGTGGGCGACGGCCTTGGCCCGGATGCGCGGCGACGCGTGCGTCAGCGAGCCGAGCATGTAGTCGTCGTCCTGGAAGAGGTTGGAGTTGATGGCCCCGATCGAGACGCCCTGCTCCTTCGCGTGCCGCGCGAGGTCGTCGTAGTCCTCGACCTTGTCCCACGGGATGTGCAGCGACACCCGCGGCGCGATCCCCGTGTAGAGGTTGACCTGGCCGGCGTCGGCGAGCTTCTCGTACGGGTCGCGCGGCACCCCGGCGTGCGGGAAGACCTTGAAGCGGGTCCCCGAGTTGCCGAAGGCCCACGAGGGCACCTCGATCGTCTGGGCGCGCAGCGCGGCGACGACGTCGGCGCGGGCGTCCGCGCTGGCGCCGCCTCGGGCGGTGGTGTCGGTGGCAGTCATGCGGGTGGTGCTCCTTCGATCGAGGTGCGGGGTGCGCGCGAGGCGCGCTGGGCGGGGTGCGTCAGAGGCGCTCCGCCGAGACGAACGTGGTCGTGAGCTCGCCGAGCCCGGTCACCCGGACCGTCACGGTCTCCCCGTGGGTGAGCGGCAGGTGCAGCGCCTGGACCTCCGGCGCCCGGGCCGGGGTGCCGGTCGAGATGAGGTCGCCGGGGCGCAGCGTGATGATCTGGGAGAGGTAGTGCACGAGGAACGCGACGCCGTAGACCATCGCGTCGGTGCTGGCCCGCACGGTCACGACGCCCTCGCGCTCGACCTCCATCTGCCGGCCCGCGAGGTCCGGCACCTCGTCGGCCGTGACGATCCACGGGCCGAGCGGGCCGAAGCCGTCGATGCTCTTGCCGAGCGCCCACTGGCTCGCGCGGTTCTGCCAGCCGCGGTCGGACACGTCGTTGAACAGCGTGTACCCCGCGACGTGCGCCATCGCGTCGGCCTCGTCGACGTTCTTCGCGGTCGTACCGATGACGACGGCGATCTCGCCCTCGTAGTCCACCTCCGTCGCGGCGCGGGGCATCACGACCGGGGCGCCCGGGGCGCCGATCACGTTCGGCGTCTTGATGAAGACGTTCGGGTACGGCTCCTGCCCGAGCCCGGCCTCGGTGTGGCCCAGGTAGTTGTAGCCCAGGCACAGGATGATCGCCGGGCGCACCGGCGGCGCGAGCTGCACGTCGGCCAGCGGCGGCAGGTCGCCGACGTCGGCCCGCCCGGCCGCGGTCCGCGCGGCGGCGAGCGCGACGTCGTCGGCCAGGAGCTCGGCGAGCGTCGCGACGCCCGTGACCGCGACCAGGTCCAGCACCCGGTCGACGCCGTCGGGTCCGGCCACGACGGCGCCGGGCCGTTCGTCGCCGTCGAGGTCAACGCTGACGAGTCTCATGGGTGCTCCTTCAATCGGTTCGGTGGTCGCGCCAGCTGCCGGGCGCGGCGTCGTCGGGCTCAGTAGTACGTGCGCCGGTACTCCGCGAGGCACAGAATCGCCATCGCCTGCCCGTAGGGCATCGAGGTGCGGGGGATCGCCCGGTAGAAGTCCAGGTCCGGCCCCATCCCGGTGCCGAACGAGACCTGCTGCAGCTCGCCGTCGGCGGAGATGTTCGCGACGATCCCCTGGACCGCCTTCTCGGCCACCGGGGCGTACGCCGGGTCGAGGTAGCCCTTGCGGACGGCCTTGAGGATCCCGTAGGCGAACCCCGCCGTCGCGGACGCCTCGCAGTACGACTGCGGGTCGTCCAGGAGCGTGTGCCACAACCCGGTGTCGGCCTGCAGCGCGGCGAGGGCCGCGACGTGGGCGTCCAGGACCTCGATGAGGAACCGGCGCACCGGGTCGTGCTTCGGCAGGTCCACGAGCTCGAGGAAGTCGGGGATGACCATGGTCAGCCACGAGTTCCCGCGGGCCCAGCGGGCCTTGGCGAAGTTGTGGTTGCCCTCGAACGACCAGCCGTGGAACCACAGCCCCGTCTCGCGGTCCATCAGGTAGGCGACGTGGGTGAGGAACTGGAACGTCGCCTCCCGGACGTAGTCCGGCCGGTCGAGCAGCAGGCCGATCTTGGCCAGGGGCAGCACCGTCATCATCAGGGTGTCGTCCCACAGCTGGTGGTGGTTCTCCTCGGCCAGCGTGAGGTGCTGCATGCCGCCGTGCGGCGTGCGCGGCATCGCGCGCATCGCCCACTCGGCCCAGGAGTCGAGCCACGGCAGCAGCGACCGGTCGCCCGACTCCTCGTACCGGTAGGCCAGGGTCAGGAACGGCGCCATCGTGTTGACGTTCTTGGTGGTGCCCTCGGCCAGCCGCGCGGTGAACCAGGAGTCGACGATGTCCCGCATCGCGGCGTCGCCGGTCTGGTCGTAGTACTGCCAGATCCCGTACAGGCCGATGCCGTGGGTCCACTCCCAGCCCGACCAGCCCTTGGTGTCGATGACCCGGCCGTCGTCGAGCCGCAGGAGGAACTCCCCCGTCTCGTCAGTGATGGCGACCAGGTTGTCGGTCAGGCGGTGGACCAGCTCGTCGATCGCGTCGCGGGAGATGAACCGCTCCGGCGCCCGCAGCAGCGGGCTGTGCTTGACCGGCCACTGCTTCGGGATCGTCACGACCGGACCCGCTCGAGGTCCTCGAGCGAGGTGCCCTTGGTCTCGGCCGAGAGGTACGTGCACACGACCGCGACGAGGGCGATGCCGAAGGTCAGGGAGCCGATCACGAGCGGCACGTTTGTCGTCCCGGGAGGGGCGATCGCCGTGAAGATGCTCGGGAAGAAGGCCGCGATCATCAGGCCGACGTTCTGCGACACCGCGAAGCCCGTGACCCGGATGCGCATCGGGAACTGCTCCTGGTAGAAGGTCGCGAAGGTCGAGTTCCACATCTGGAAGAACACGCCCTGGATGACGACGACGAACGCGAACACGAGCGGCAGGCTGCCCTGGTCGATCGCCCACAGGTAGCCGCCCGCGAGCAGGCCGCCGCCGATGCCGCCGGTCATCATGAGGCTGCGCCGGCCGATCCGGTCGGAGAGCGCGCCGAACATCGGGATGGTCATCACGGCGACGACGTTGCCCACGAGCGTGACCCAGAGGAAGTCGCTCGTGCTGAAGCCGATGCCGTACCCGTCCTGCGTGGCGTAAGCGACGCCGAAGACGAGGGTCGCCATGCCGATCACGTTCGTGAGGGTCATGAGGATGCAGCGAACGAGGACCCACAGGTGGGTGTGCACGAGCTCGACGATCGGGAACCGGCGCTTGGCCTTGACCTCGTCGGACTGCGCGAGGAAGACCGGGGGCTCCTCGACGCGCTTGCGGATGACGTACCCGGCCAGGATGACGAAAGCGCTGAGCAGGAACGGGATGCGCCAGCCCCAGGACTGGAACTGCTCGTCGCTGAGGATCGCGGCCAGCGGGAGCATGAGGCCGGTGGCGAGGATCGAGCCGAACTGCGTGCCCTGCAGGCTGAAGCTCGCGAAGAAGCCGCGCCGGGCGTCGGGCGAGTGCTCGACGATCATCGCGCTGGCACCGCCGAGCTCGCCGGCGACGGCGAAGCCCTGGACCAGGCGCAGCATCACCAGCAGGATCGGCGCGAGCACGCCGACCTTGCCGTAGGTCGGCAGCAGGCCGACCAGGAAGGTCGCGGACCCCATCAGCAGCATCGCGAAGGTGAGGACGTTCTTGCGGCCGTGCCGGTCCCCCCACGCGCCGAGGACGATCGCGCCGATCGGGCGGGAGACGTAGCCGACGGCGTAGGTCGCGAGCGAGGCGATGATCGCGACCGTCGGGTTGCCCGACGGGAAGAAGACGGCGGGGAAGACGAGCGCGGCGGCCTGCGAGTACAGCGCGAAGTCGTAGTACTCGAGCGCACTGCCGATCCAGCCGCTCATCGCGGCCCGCTTCGGGTCGCGTTTGCCGACGGCGGCTTCGGGGCGGATCTCCCCAGATGTTGTCGTGCTCATGTCCTGATCTCCTTCGGCGCCAATGGCGAGGAAAACTCGTCCGGTAGGGACGTGCGGGTCGGGCGGTCGTGCGGGTCGTGCAGTCGTGGGGGTCTAGCGGGTCGTGCGGTCGGTGTCGGCCTAGGGCCGGTAGAAGTACTGCTCCAGCTGCTGCAGCGACGTGCCCGGCACGAAGTACCGCGCCATCGAGTCCTGCCACCGCCGGTTGACGTCCTCGAGCTCCATGCCGCCCAACGCGGCGTCGGGGTCGGCGGACTCGAAGTAGCCGACGACGAGGCCGTCGTCGGCTCGCAGGAAGAGCGAGTAGTTGCGCCAGCCGGTGCGGGACAGGGCCTCAAGCATCTCGGGCCACACGCGCTGGTGGTCCGCGACGTACTCGGCCAGCAGCTCGGGCCGGATCTGGAGCAGGAAGCATCGGCGTGCGGCTGCCGAGGCGTCCAGGGAGGTGCTCGCGGAGGTGACGGTCCACGGGGCGCCATCGTGCTGCGCGCTGAGGTCGGCGCCCATCGAGATTCTCCCTTGAATCGATTCAATCCGCTGGTGGACATTAGAGCACGGTCCCCGCGGTCCTGTCCACATGACCCGGCTGTCCTGGACGCGGCCGGCGCCGGGCGCCGGGCGCGACGATTCCGGCCAGGGCACTCGTCGGCACCTTCGAGGGCTCCATCAGTGCGAACTACCTGTGGGGCCGTTGCGGGATGTGTTCGTCGGCGCGCTGGTCGGCATCGCGGTGTGCCTGATCGCCTACCGCGGTCGCCCGCTCGAGGACGACGCGCTGAACCTGGCCGGCTTCTAGGCGCTGTTCGTCGCGTTCGTGCCGACCAACCTGGACGAGACCCTGCGGGGCATCTCCGACCCGCTGGTGCGCGCGGAGATGGTGAACGGGATCCGGGTCTCGACGAAACGTCACGGCGTAGTGCACCCAGGCGAACTCGGTGCCCTGCACGATGCGGAAGACGATCAGGACGACGAACGCGACCGAGAGCGCCCGCGAGGCCTGATCTCGGTCCTCATGGTCGTCGGCGGGCCGGTCGTCCTCGGGCTCGCTTACCTGCTGGTCGAGGGCTACCACGTCGCCGTGGCCGAGTGGTGGCAGATCGCGCTGATCACCCTGTTCTGGGTGCGCGAGACGATCCGGAACTGGGGCCGGACCGGCTAGCCCGCGGCGACGACGGCGACGCCGGTGTCGGCGGCTGCGGTCGCGGCACCGGCCGCGGCGGCCGCCGCGAGCGAGCGCAGCGCGACCTGGTCGACCTTGCCGGACTCGGTGCGCGGCAGCCGGCACATACCGAGCACCTGCGACGGCAGCTTGTACCGGGCCAGCCCGAGCGCGGCGAAGGCCCGGACGTCGGCGAGCGGCGGCGTCGTCCCCGCAGGGCACTCCAGCACCGCCAGCACGCTCTCGCCCCACGCGGGGTCCGGGACACCGACGACGGCGACCCCGGTGATCCCCGGCAGATGCGTCAGGGCGCGCTCGACCTCGGCCGGGTACACGTTCTCGCCGCCGGTGTTGATCATCGTGCTGCGCCGGCCAACGATCGAGATCCACCCGTCGTCGTCGAACTGGGCGAGGTCGCCCGAGCGCAGCCAGCCGTCCGTCGTGAGGGCCGCGCGGGTCGCGTCGGGATCGTTCCAGTAGCCGGGCGTCACGTTCGGGCCGCGGACGAACAGCTCGCCGGTCGCGCCCGCGGCCGCGACGGTGGTCCCGGTGGCGGGGTCGACGAGCCGGAGCTCGGTGTCCGGCAGCGGGAGCCCGGCCGAGCCGGCCTTCGCGAGCGCGAGCTCGCGCGGCACGAAGGTGCACCCGGGCGAGGTCTCCGTCATCCCCCACGACTGCTGCAGCGGCAGGCCGCGCTCGGCGAAGGCGTGGATGAGCGACGGCGGCACCGCGGACCCGGCGATGAGCGCGACCCGGACCCCGGACAGGTCCGCGACCGCGAAGCCCTCGCAGCGGGCAACGGCCGCGAACATCGTGGGCACCCCGAAGACGGTCGTGATGCGGCCGCCCGCCAGGTCGGCCAGGGTGCGCTCGGCGTCGAACGTACGGCGCACGACGACGGTCCCGCCCCGCACGAGCGTGCGCAGCGCGAACGCGTTCAGGCCGCCGATGTGGAACATCGGCGCCACGGCGAGGTTGACGTCGTCGCGCCGGGTGTCGAGCACCTCGTCCATGTTCACGCCCGACCACCACAGGTTGCCGTGCGTGAGCATCACGCCCTTGGGCCGGCCGGTGGTGCCCGAGGTGTACATGAGCACGGCCAGGTCGTCGAACGTCCGGCGGACCCCCGGCACGTCCACGCCGACGTCGACGGCGACGTCGATCGGACGCAACCACCCCGCGCGCGGCGCGGCCGGGGCGCCGGTCGCGGCATCGTCCGCGAGCAGCCAGCGCCGCGGCGGGCCGCCCCGGTCGAGCGGCTCGCAGGCGGCGGCGAGCTCGGGCTCGACCAGCACGGTGCGCGCCCCGCTGTGCCGGAGCACGTAGCCGATCTCGCGCGGGGCCAGCCGGAAGTTCACCGGCACGTAGACCGCGCCGAGGTGCGCGCAGGCGAGCAGCAGGACGAGCGCGCTCGGGCTGTTGCGCCCGAGGTACGCCACCCGGTCCCCCGCGCGGACGCCGACGCCCGCGAGGACGCCGGCCATCCGCGTCACGCCGGCGTGCACCTGCGCCGCGCTCAGGGTCCGGTCGGCGCACACGATCGACGCCGTGCCCGGCGCGCGCCGCGCGAGCAGCGCAACGGCGCGCGCCGGGCTGATGTCGACGTCAGGCACGCGTCCCGGCCACCACCGGCGCCTGGCCGTCCGCCGCCTGGGCCGCCTGCGCGGCGACCTGCGCGCGCTGCACCGCGGTGAACACGAACGCGACCACGAGGCCCGCGAGCGCCAGCCCGATCGCGATGACGAACGCCGTCGTGAAGTCGCCGTCGTGCGCCGCGCCGATCCGCGCTGCGAAGCTCGGGGCGAAGTAGGCCGTGACGGCGTACGCCGAGAACACGATGCCGTAGTTGATCCCCTGGAACCGGGGCCCGAAGCTCTTCATCACCAGCGCCGGGAAGACGCCCATGACGCCGCCGAAGCACAGGCCGAGCCCGACGATGCCGACGGCGAAGCCCGCGACGGAGGAGACCGTCACCAGCACCAGCATCGAGGCGGCGACGACGGCGTAGATCAGCTTGAGCGCGTTGAGGTACCCGATGCGGTCGGACACCGCGCCCCACACGACGCGGCCGAGCATGTTCGAGGCGGCGTAGGCGCTGACGAACAGCGCCGCGGTCGCGGCGGTCAGGCCGAACATGCCCTGGCCGATGCCCGAGGCGTTCGCGGCGATCATGAGGCCGGAGAACGCGCCGAGCGCGAGCAGCACGAGGATGAAGTAGAACGTCGACGTGCGCAGCATGCCGGTGAAGGGGACGGCGACGGCGGGCCCGGCGCCCGTGGGCGGCGTCCAGCCGGCCGGGGCGTAGCCGACCGGGGCGACCCGGACGAACAGGGAGCCGATCACGACGACGACCGCGTACACGGAGCCCATCGCGACGAACGCCGTGCCGATCCCGTGCTCGCGGATCAGCCAGCTCGCGACGGGGGCGGCGACGACGGCGGCCATCCCCATCCCGCCCGTGATCAGGCCGGCGGCCTGGCCGCGGCGGTCCGGGAAGAACTTGAGCGTGTTGCTCAGGCAGCCGGAGTACGCCAGGCCCTGCCCGATGCCGGCGACGATGCCGTAGGTCAGGTAGAGCTGGGTCGTGGTGGTCGCGAGGCCCGCGAGGATGAAGCCGGCCGCGAACAGCAGCCCGCCCGCGAGGATCGAGTAGCGGGCCCCGCCCCGGTCGACGATGTACCCGCCGAGGATCATCGGGATGGGGCTGATGGCACCGTTGATGCCGAACGCGAGCATGACGGCGGGCATCGTCCAGCCGTGCTCGGCGGCGAGCGGGCCCGCGAACACCGAGAACGCGTAGATGGCGCCCGTGCACATGAGGATCGCGACCGATCCCCACAGCACCGCCCAGCGGTTGATCGTGGGAGCGGCGGTGGTCGCCATGGTCAGGGCCTTCCGGTGAGCGCCGGCGCCAGTGCCGGCCGCGGGGAGTGGATGTGGGCGGCAAGCTCGCCCCAGGTCTCGCGGAAGATGCCGGCGGGCATCAGGGCGAGGTCCGGGGAGATCGTGGGGGCGAAGTCCATCAGGTCGAGCACCTGCGTCTGCAGGTCGACGCCCGGGGCGATCTCGATGAGCGTCATCGACCCGTCGCTCAGCACGAACACGGCCCGCTCGGTCACGTACAGGACCCGCTGACCGGTGCCCGCGGCGTACTGGCCGCTGAACGTGATCTGCTCGACGTGGTCGAGGAACTTGCGGGCCCGGCCCTCGGTGCGCACCTGCAGCGCGCCCTCGACGATCTCGACGTCGAGGCCGCCGGCCGTGAACGTGCCGGCGAAGACGAGCGTCTTGGCCGCCTGGGAGATGTTGATGAACCCGCCGGCGCCCGCGACGCGGCCGCCGAACTTGGAGACGTTGACGTTGCCGTGCTGGTCGGTCTGCGCCAGCCCGAGCACGCACAGGTCGAGCCCGCCGCCGTCGTAGAAGTCGAACTGGGAGTGCATCTCGACGAGCGCCTCGGGGTTGTAGGCGTGGCCGAAGTCCTTCAGCCCCGCGGGCACCCCGCCGATCGCGCCGGACTCGGTGGTCATGACCACGTCGCTGCTCGCGCCCTCCTCGGCGACGATCGAGCCGACGTCGGCCGGGATGCCGACGCCGAGGTTGAGCACCGTGCCCGGCGTCATCTCCATCGCGCACCGGCGGGCGATGACCTTGCGCTCGGTGAGCGGGATCGAGACGACCCCGGACAGGGGCGTGCGCACCTGGCCCGAGTAGGACGGGTTGTAGTGCGTGTTCTCGGTCTGGAAGTGGTTGGCCGGCTCCGAGACGACGATGTAGTCGACCAGCACGCCGGGCACCCGGATGTCGTTCGGGTCGAGCGACCCGGCCTTGGCGAGCGACTCGACCTGGGCGATCACGATGCCGCCGCTGTTGTGCGCGGCCTGGGCGATGGGCAGGACCTCCATCTTGAGGCCCTCCTTGCTCAGGGTCAGGTTGCCGTGCTCGTCCGCGACGGTCCCCCGGATCAGCCCGACGTCGATCGGGAACGAGGGGTAGAACATCCACTCCTCGCCCGCGAGCTCGACGACCTGGACGTAGTCCTCGACCGAGCAGGCCGACATCCGCGCTCCCTCGACCCGCGGGTCGACGAACGTCCCGGTCCCGACCTTGGTCACGACCCCCGGACGCTTCGCGGCGATCTCGCGGTAGAGCTGGGTGATGACGCCCTGCGGCAGGTTGTACGCCTCGCACTTGTCGTCCTGGATCAGCTTCGCCAGGGCGGGCGACGCGATCGCGATGCCGCCGATCCAGCGCTTGATCAGGCCCTCGTGGCCCCAGTGGCTCATGCCCCGGGTCCGCCGGTCGCCGACGGCGCTGGAGTGCACGACCGTGAGGTTGCGCGGCGCCCCGTGCTCGAGGAACCGCTGCTCGACGGAGATGAGCGTCTCCTCGTTGACGCACGCCAGGCCGAACCCGCTCAGGGCCACCGTGGCCCCGTCTTCGATGAGTACGGCCGCCTCGGCCGCCGTGATGACAGTTGCCACGAGCACTGCTCCTTCGTTGGAGTTGCGGGGTCATGCGCAGGTGCGGGTCATGCAGAGGTGCGGCGTCGTTCAGAACGCGGTGTTCGGCCTTCAGTGTTGGGGCATCGGGACGCGCCCTTGCAGGCCCGACGTCCCGATGCGGACACCGCGTTTACTATTTCGGACGATGATCGTCGGCAATTGGGACCATCGTCCCGCGAGTGGGCCGTCGGGGCGCGCCGATGATGGAGCCGCGGCACGGGATCTGCCCGGCCGCAGCGACGAGGCTGCGCTGCCGCACGGGCGCACGCCGGCACCGAAAGGCGAACGACCATGGACTTCGGACTGACCGACGAGCAGGACCTCCTCCTGCAGAGCCTCGATGAGCTGCTCGAGCGCGAGTGCTCCGAGTCGTACATCGCCGCGCTCGACCTCAACCACGAGCAGCCGGTGTCGTTCCGCAAGGCGATGAACGAGGCCGGCTTCGGCTCGCTCGGCTTCCCCGAGGAGTTCGGCGGGACCCCCTGCGACGCCATGACGCTCGTGCTGCTCGCCGAGCGCGTCGCGCGCCAGGGCCTGAACAACGGCTACGGCCTCGAGCTGCTCCAGGCGACGGACATCATCGAGTTCGGGTCCCCGGAGCAGCAGCGCGAGGTGCTGGGCCAGCTCGCGACGGGCGAGGTTCCCTTCGCCCTCGGCTTCACCGAGCCGGGCGCCGGCTCGGACACGTCGGCGATGTCGACGCGCGCCGTGCACCACGACGGCATGGTGACCTTCACGGGCACCAAGACGCTCATCACCAGCGCGCTCGTGTCCAAGAACCTGCTCCTGATGGCCAAGGACCCGGAGGTGGCGAACCCGCGCGAGGCGATCTCGATGTACCTCGTGCCGATGGACTCCCCCGGCATCACGACCAACCGCCTCGACAAGATCCTGTGGCACATCAGCGACTCCAGCGAAATCTTCCTGGACGAGGTGACGCTGCCCGAGTCCTGCCTCGTCGGGGTCAAGGGCGCCGGGTTCAAGCAGCTCATGCGCAACTTCGAGCTCGAGCGGCTCGTGATCGCCGCCAACTGCCTCGGCCAGGCCCAGTGCGCCTTCGACGACGCCGCGACGTACGCCGGTCAGCGCGTCCAGTTCGGGCAGCCGATCGGCTCGTTCCAGCTCATCCAGCTCAAGCTCACCGACATGGCGATCAAGCTCGAGAACATGCGCAACTTCGTCTACCGGACCGCGTGGATGCTCGACCAGGGCATGCCGCTGCGCAGCCAGGGTGCGCTGTGCAAGCGCTACAGCGCGATGGCCGCGTTCGAGGTCGCCGACGAGGCGATGCAGATCTTCGGCGGCGTCGGGGTGACCGTCGGCGTGCGGGTCTCGCGACTGTGGCTCGACCTGCGCGGGCACCGCTTCGGCGGCGGCACCGACGAGATCATGGTGCACATCGCCGGGCGCCAGATCGTCAAGGAGCACCAGCACACGGCGTAGCCGACTGGGGGCGCCGCGGGCGAGTGTGGGCGATCTGCTCCCAGGCGAGCGGGTGTGGGAGATCTGCCGGTCAACGACCCCGTTCGGGGACCGATCGCCCACACTCGCGCCGCGTGGAGCCGATTGCCCACATTCGCGCCGCCCGTCCGGGTCGCCCGTCCGGGTCGCCCGTCCGGGTCGCCCGGTCGGGTCGCTCGGTCGGGTCGCTCGGTCAGGCCGCTCCAGTCAGGCCGCTCCAGTCAGGCCGCTCCAGTCAGGCCACCCGGCTCGCGCCGTTCCCGTCAGCCCGCTCGGCTCAGGACGCCGCGGCCCGCAGCTGGTTGTCGACCAGCTGCTCGACGTACGCGCCGAGGGTGCTGCGCACGCGGTCGAGCAGGTGCGGCGGGGTCACGAGCACGTGCATCAGCACCGCCCCCTCCACCGCGTCCAGGAGGTGCACGGCCGAGGCGTGCGCCGGCAGCACCCCGCGCCTGATGGCCTCCTCGACCCGGCTGCGCTCCTCGAGCACGAACTCGGTCATCGTCCGCTGCCGGATGTTCGCGAACAGCTGCGGGAACGCGCGTGCCTCGACATACAGGCGCAGCATCGGCAGCCCGTTCGGGCTCAGGTACAGCTCCGCGCGCCTGGTCGCGTGCGCGATGAGGAAGTCGCGCAGCGAGCCCTCGTCGGTCAGCGGCGGCGAGCCCTCCTCCTCGCGGAGCTCCGCGCCGCGCTGCTGGTTGCGCCGCAGGGCCGCCGTCAGCAGCGACTCCTTGTCCCCCCACCGCAGGTAGATCGAGGACTTGCCGACCCGGGACCGCGTGGCGACCTCGTCGATCGTCAGGCCCGCCCAGCCCTTCTCCCCGAACACCTCGAGCGCGGCCTGCAGGGCGCGCTCCTCGAGCATCGGGTCGCGCGGGCGACCGGGTGCACGGGTCGGCTCCGCCTCCTCGGCCGGGTCGACAAGGACCTCGGTGGTGCGCAGAGAGTCCGGGTCGGTCACGGGGTCGATTTTACGTTCCCCACGCGGGTGCGCGTGGCCGTCTGGGCACACACGCACCCCTTCGCGTCACTACGCCCCTTCGCGTCACTGGGCCCCTCCGCGTCACTGGGCCCCTTCGCGTCACTACGCCCCTTCGCGTCACCGCGCCCCGGCGCGGATCGCCGCGAGCGCCGCCGCGACGTCGGGCACCGTCCAGACCTGGGCCGTGCCGGCGCCCTGGGCCGTCACCAGCAGGTCGGCGCCGACCGCCTGGACGTCGATGTCGTCCGTGCTGCCTGCCGCCGGGATCGGCACCCATCGCCACCGCGCGCCGTCGGCGGACAGCCACAGCACCGGGCCGGTGAACGCCGCGCTCTCGATCCACCCGGCCGCCGCGACCCCGCCGTCGACCTCGACCGCGATGCCGCGCGAGACGCCGTCGGCGAGCCGCTCCACGACGGCGAAGGCGCCCCCGTCCGAGGTCTCCCAGACGGTGTCGACCGCGCCGTCCGAGCCCTCGAGTCGGGCGCCCGTCTCGGTCGCGACGCAGGACGTGAAGAACGAGCCCGGGGCGTCGGTCAGGGCGACCGGCGCCCAGCCGGCGCCGTCGTTCGTCCAGGCCGTGGCGTGGGAGACCCGGTCGGCGTCCTCGGCCCAGCCGACGGCGACCGGGCCGCCCGGCAGGTCGCAGATCGCCGTGATCGAGGAGTCCCCGCCGCCGTCGGTCTGGAACTGGCCGGCCGCCCGCGTCCACGCGAGGCCGTCGGGCGAGGTCCACAGCGCCGCCACGCGCGAGTCGGAGTAGTCGCCGCTCGTCCCCGCATCGGCGGCAAGCAGCCAGCCGGCCGAGGTCATCGCGACCGCCCGCGGCCGCTGGAACCCCAGCTCCTCGATGCCCGTGACGGGCTGCCAGCCGGCTCCGGCGGGACTGACCCAGGCGTGCATCGGGAAGCCCTCCTCGGCGGTGGCGACCGCGGCGAGCACGGACGTGCCCGACCCGGCGTCGGTGCCGAACACCGGGGCGCTGTGCGTGACCAGGTCGGGCGGGCCCCAGGCCACCGCGCGCAGGCGGCCGCCCGCGTAGGTGTAGCTCGCGGGGGCCAGGAACTGCACGAAGCCGTACCTGCCGCCGTCGCCGTCGTCGCCGGCGGTGAACTCGAAGACGAGCTGCGCGGCGGCCACGCCGACGGCGCCCGGCAGGGCGTGCAGCGAGTCGACGCCGTAGCCCTGCCGCCACTCGTTGAGCGACGCGCCTTCCGCCGACCCGCCCGCCGCCAGCCCGCCCGCCGTCGCGCGGACCTCGGCGAGCGCGCCGTTCGCCTCGATCACCGCGGCCAGCCCGCCCGCGGTCCGCACCGCGACGGCCGCCGGGTCTGCGGAGGGGTACTCGACGGTCGCGACCGGCTCGGTCCAGGCGCCGTCGGCCCGGCGGTAGCGCAGGTACACGGCCGGGTTCGCGGACTGCGTGATCGCCACCGCGACCTCACCGTTCGAGGTGGTGGGGCGACTGAAGCGCGCGGGAGCGCCCTTCACCGCCCAGCCGAGCGGGTCCGCTCCGAACGGCGCGAGGCCGTCCGGGGTCCAGGTCGCGCCGTCCGGCGAGGCCCACGCGGCGGGCCGGCTGCTGCCCTCGCCCGCGGACCGGTCGGAGCCGGTGGCCACGAACTCGGTGCCCGTCCACACGACGCCGGCGACGTCCGCCCGCGCCGACGCCGTCACGTCCCGCGCGGCACCGAACGTCGCACCCGCGTCGGTGGACACGTAGCTGACCGGCGTCGCCGGCTCGCCGCGGGGCCCGCGCTCGGCGGTGACGACGACGACGTCGCCCGCCACCGCCACGCCCGTCACCACCTGCGCCTCGTCGTCGCCGAGGGCCGGCAGCGCGGTAGTGGACGTCTCGCCCGTCGCGACCGTGTGGACGACGACGGCGGGTCGCCGCGAGACCAGGCCGTCGCCCGCGAGCACCACGCGCTGGGCGTCGGCGCCGGACTCGTGGGTGCGCGCAGCGCGCGCGGCCGCGTCGAGCTCGACCGGCGTCCAGGTGGTGCGGTCGGCGGAGGTCAGCAGGAAGCTCTCGTCGGTCGTGCCGGTCCAGGCGTACCCGGAGATCGCGGAGATCCCCGCGCTGCCGGCGACGGTGACGGCCTGGACGTCGCTCGCGGTGCCGTTCGCGCCGCCGGTCGTGCCGCCGGTCGCGTCGGCGCTCGGGCCGGCAGTCGGGCCAGCGGTCGTGCCGGCGATGTCAAGGGTGGCCTGCTCGGTCATCGCGGAGGCGTCGGCGGCGCTGGACCAGACCCGCACCGCGGTGCGACCGGACGGCCCCGGGGAGACCAGGCCGACGGCCAGCCGCGGCAGCGTTCCGTCGGACGGCAGGGCCGTCGTCCCCCAGACGGCGGGCGCGTCCGCCGTCGCGCGCATGTCGGTCGGCACGTCGACGGGCGTGAAGGTCACGTCCAGCACGGGGGCCGCCGACGGCGCGGGTTCGGGCGTCCTCTCCTGGCACGCGGTGAGCAAGAGGGCGGCGATCGCGGCGAGGACGACGACGGCGACGCGGCGGGCTGCGGGGACGGGCGTCATGCGCGCAACGCTCTCTCATCCGCGCCTGCCCGAACCGGGCCGCGAGAGATCTGTGGATAACCTCGCCGCGGTCAGCCGGCAACGCGCCGACGTTGTTGGTGGCCCGGCAGGGCCAGGTCTGGCTGAGCGGGGGCAGCCGGACCCCGGGGCCTCGCTCGCGATGACGTGGCTCAGCCCTGACCGCTCGCGAACTCCTGGGTGCCGAGAACAGCCAGGAGCGTGAGCTTGCTCTCCGCCTCGCTGCGCGGAGGCGCCGTCAGCACCAGGAGCGCCTGAGACTCGTCCTCGGTGAACAGCACTTGGCAGTCGACCTCGATCGATCCGATCTCGGGGTGGATGAGCACCTTGTGGTCCTCGAAGCGGCGACTCACCTCATGGGCTTCCCAGAGTTCGGCGAACTCCGGGCTCCGGGCCGTGAGTTCGCGAACCAGTGCACCGGCCCGCGAACGCCGTCCCATCCTCGCGTAGGCGGCGCGCAGCGAGGCGACCTGCGCCCGGCCCTGCCGGTCCCGGTCGTGCTCCGGGTAGCGCCACCGTTCTTGGTCGGGGCGAAGGAACCAGCGATAGATGCCGCTGCGCTCCCAGCCAGCGAGTCCGCTGGCGTCGCCGAACAGCGCGCGAGCGGGGTCGTTCTGCACGAGGGTCTGGCCGAGCGCGTCGATGATGAACGCCGGGGTGTCAGTGAGTCGGTCGAGCACCCGCAGCAGGGCCGGCGCGACATAGTCCGTCATGGCGGCACGGTCCGGCGCGCTGTGGCCCGCCACCCGGTACATGTAGTCGCGCTCGTCAGGTGTCAGCCTCAGGCCGCGGGCGAGCGAGCCGAGCATCTGGGTGCTCGGCTGCGGTCCGCGTCGCTGCTCGAGACGGGTGTAGTAGTCGGTCGACATCACCGCGAGCTGGGCAACCTCCTCGCGGCGCAGCCCAGGGGCACGACGGCGCACGCCCGCGCTCAGCCCGACGTCACCCGGCCTGAGCGCGGCGCGGTGACGGACGAGGAAGTCGGCAAGCGCATCACGGTCCACCATCGAAGTATCGGCCCGGCCGACCGCGCCAACCAGGGATCCCCACTCCCCCGACAACTACTCCCTGGTGCAGTGCCGAAGGCGCGCCGAGACTCCAACCATGCAGATCACGGGAAATACCATCTTCATCGCCGGCGCGACCAGCGGCATTGGCCTGGCCCTCGCCCTCGCCCTCAGGGCCAAGGGCAACGAGGTCATCATCGGCGGCCGCCGCACCGAGCTGCTCGACCAGATCAGCGCCGAGCACCCCGGACTCCACTCCTACCGGATCGACACGACTGACCCCGAGAACGTCGCCACACTCGCCCAGCAGGTCATCGCCGAGCACCCCGAGCTCAACGTGCTCATCCCGATGGCCGGCATCATGCGAGTCGAGGACTGGACCGATCCGGAATCCTTCCTCGCTTCTGCCGAGCAGACGATCACCACCAACGTGCTCGGACCGATCCGGCTCATCGCCGCCTTCACCGAGCACCTGCAGAGCCGAGCCGAGGCCGCGATCGTCACCGTGTCCTCCGGACTGGCGTTCGCTCCGCTGCAGGCCACGCCCAGCTACAACGCCAGCAAGGCCGCCATCCACATGCTCAGCGAGTCGATCCGCCTCCAGCTCGCAGGCACGAGCGTCCAGGTCCTCGAACTCGAGCCGCCGGCGGTGGCGACCGATCTCCTCCCGGGTCAACGGGACAGCGCCATCGCGATGCCGCTCGACGAGTTCATCTCCGAGGTCATCACCCTCATCGAGTCCCAGCCCGACGCGAAGGAGATCCAGGTCGAGAACGTCAAGTTCCTGCGCTACGGCGAGGCCCGCGGCGACTACGACCAGGTCGTCGCGGCGATCAACCTGCACGACCTGGCAGGCGCGTAGCACGACGACCGAGACGCCGTCCGCCTCCGCGACGGGGTGCCAGACGGGCACCCACCCACCAGCGCGTGCGGACACGTCGCCTCGGCGTCGTCTCCAGGCGGGCAACGACGACCTCGGATAGGCGTCCCGCGACGGCACAGACCCGGCACGGTAGCTGGATCGCCTGCGGACTCCTCGAACAGGAGATCCGGCCAATAACGGGGCAGCGTCCACGAACCGGGCCGCGAGAGATCTGTGGATAACCGCGCCGCGGTCAGCCGGCAATGCGGCGACGGATCTCCTTCATCGGCCGGCTCGCGCCGTCCGCGCCGGGATGGAGCGCGCATACGACGCGAGGCTCTCGCGGGCGGCGCGCTCCACGAGAATCGGGACGAAGGCCCGCACCTCCCGGCCATCCAGCTCGAGCTGCGCCCGCAGGACCGCCGTCCGGACCGTCTCGACCGCGAGGTCCGGGAACCGGCCATGCAGGCGCTCGGTCACCTGCGCGATCAGCTGAGATTCGTCGACGTTCTCCATCGCCGCAGTCTGTCGGCCGCCGGCCGCCGGAGCAAGCGCCTCGTCGCTCGCTCGAGCGAGCCACGGCCGTGTTGCGCAGGCTTCGCGTCGGTCGTGCGAGGCCACCGCGGATGGGTTCGCCGCGCCAACCGACTGCTGCACCGAACTGCGACTCGGACCTTAAGGGCCGACTGGACCTCAAGGGGCCGACTGCTAGAAGGGTGGGTCGTCGGGCTGGGGCGTGTGCAACCAGGGCCGATCGGGTGGCGGCGGCTCGGGATTGACGTCGACGGAGGGTCGCTTGTAGCGGTGCTTGGTCGGTGAGGTCCACCACGTGTCGCCGGTGGAGGTGTCGAGGTCGGGGTGCCAGCCGCCGTAGGTCTTGGCCCGGTGATGGTGGCGGCACAGCGAGTGCAGGTTCTCTTCGCAGGTTTGCCCGCCGAGGTCGGGGTGGTCGTGGTCGTAGGGGTCGCGGTGGTCCAGGTCGCATCGCCACGCGGGCATCCGGCACCCCACGAACGTGCAGGTCTTATCCCGGGCCAGCACGGTTCCGGTCAGGTCGGCGCCGGGGCGGTACCCGCGCGGCCCGATCCCGGTCACGCACCCGGTGGCGGGGTCGGTGAAGATCCGCCGCCACGTCGCGTCCGCCGCGATCGCCCGGACCAGGTCTGCGGGGATCGGCCCGTACCCGGCCAGCTCCCCGGGCACCTCATCCAACCCCAACAACGTGGTCGCCGCGGCGGTCACCTGCAGGTGCGGGCGACGCCCGTGCTCGGTCTTCAAGACCCCGCCGGCCCTCGGAGTCCCGCCGGCCTGACCCGCTGTCCCGGGACCCGGTCCCGCTGTGCCGGGCAGTGCGGTGGTGGGGGCGATGCCGGTGGTGAGGATGTCGGTGCAGAGGTCGGTCAGGGCGTCCGCGCGCCGCGCCGCCACACCGCGTGGGTCGGCGGGGTCCGCGGACGCGGCGATGGCGTCGATCGCGGTGAACACCGTCATCGCGTCCTTGGCGGGTAGGTACGCGGTCAACCACGCCATCACCCCCGGCGCCGGGCTGACCCGCACATACCGGTCCGCGGCGTCGCGGGCGCGCCGCTCGGCGACGGCGGCCGGGTTCACGGTCAGCTCGACCTTGCGCAGGCGCGCCTTCAACGCCGGCACCGTCAAACCCGCCGCGACCGGCAGCACCGCGTCCAGGACAGCCGCTGCGGCGTCGTCGTCGAGGTGCCCGACCCCGTCGACCAGGGCGGTGGCCTTGCGGTGATCAATCACCCCAGCCACCAACGCCTCGCGCACCGCGGGCCACACCTGCAGCGAGGTGCCGAGGCTGACCTTCGCCTCCGCCACCGACCGGGACATCACCAGCACCGACGCGACCTCATCACCCACGAACTCACCCAGACGCTGCGCATCCCGGCGCCGGGCGAGCTCGGCGATCATCTCGCCCTGCCGCGCCGCAGCCAGCGAGGTGACGCGTTCCCAGGCGGCGATCGCCTCGATCAACACCGCATCATGCACATCCGACGGGCACAGGCCCTCAAGCAGCTCCACCAGCGGCGAGCCGGGCGCCTGGTCCATCAACGCGGCGGACAACGCGACCTGATCGATCGGCCCCGCGATGCACGACCCCGCGGCCGCGGCCTGCGCCAACGCCGCCCCCGCCTCCGCAAACACCCGCCCGAGCAACACCCCGAACGCCACATCCACCGACACCGGCAACGCCGTCACCGTCGCCGTGTCGGCCGCCGAGGTGGCGCCCGCGACCGCCGGCCCGGCCCCCGCCGGGGCCCCCGTTACCTCGTCATCGCTCGGTTCGAACATGTGTACAGACTAGGACGGACCACCCACACGCACCCCACCCCGCAACCCGCCCTGTGCACAGATGACCGACTTCGGCTGTCGGCCTCCGGAAGCCCGGAAGCCCGGAAGCCCGGAAGCCCGAGATTCCTGGCAAGACCCGCACAACGACGGAGGCAGCGCCCGCGCTCGAGCCCGGCGGTTAGCCCAGCGCGCGACGGATCCACATCGAGAGACCCTCGACCACCAGCACCGCCACGAGGATCATCGCCACGATCGCCGTCACCTGGTCGTAGTTCGAGCCCTGCCCGGCGTTGAGCACGTAGTAGCCGATGCCCCCGCCGCCGACGATGCCGAGGATGGTGGCCGCGCGGATGTTGGTGTCCAGCAGGTAGAAGGTGTGCCCGATCAGCGCCCGGCTGCCCTGCGGGAAGGTCGCGGCGACAAAGACCTGCAGCCGGGTCGCACCGGCCGTCGTCACCGCGCGCTCGGGTCCGGCGTCAACCTCCTCGAAGGAGTCGGCGATGAGCTTTCCCAGCAGGCCGATGCCGCAGAAGGCAAGAGCCAACGTGCCGGCCTGCGGACCCAGCCCCGTGACGATGATCAAGACGACCGCGAGGATCAGCTCCGGGATCCCGCGGATGGAGACCAGGACGAACCGCGCGACGCCGCGCACCAGCCCGGTGGGCGCGACGTTCCGTGCCGCGAGCGCCCCGACGAGGACGGACAGCACGAAGGTCAGCCCGGTGGCCGCGAACGCGATCGCGACGGTCTCGGCCATCGCGCCGACCATCACGGCGGCCGGATAGTTGCCGAAGCTGGGCGGCCAGAACTTCGCCGCGACCTCGGGGATGAGCTGCCAGGACGTGATGAGCTCACGCCAGGGGATGTCGCAGACCGCGACCGACGCGGCCACCACGGCAACGGCGAGCCAGCCGGCCGCGCCGTTGCGCACCCGTTCCCGGTCCCACGGGCGATGCAGCGCCTCCTGCGCGGAGCGGGGCGCCGTTCTCGCCGGAAGCGCGCGCCCCCGCCACCAGCGAGGGACGCGGCGCGAGGGCGCGGCGTGACCGAGCATCGCCTTGCGCGCCGCGGACGAAATGATCTCCATGCCGACGCACAGCGCGAACATGACGAGGGCGATGCCCAGGCCGAGGGAGTAGTTCAGGCTGCTGAACGCGTACTTCATCTCCAGGCCGAGCCCGACGACGCCCACGTACCCGAGGATCACCGAGCCCCGCAGGTTGATGTCGTTGCGGTGCAGCACGGTCGCCACCCAGGACGGCAGCACCTGCGGGAGGACCCCGGAGATGAACTCCTGCGTCCGGGTGGCCCCGGCCGCGCGCAGCGCGAGCCGCGGACCCTCGTCGATCTGCTCGATGGCGTCGGCGAAGAGCTTCGAGATCATCCCCACCGAGTGCAGGCCGATCGCCACGATCCCCGGGAGGGCGCCGATCGAGAAGACCAGCACCGCGACCATCGCCATGACGACGTCGGGCACCGCGCGGGCGAGCACCCCGAGAAAACGGCCGAGGAGCCGCCACGACGGCCCCGGCGTCGTGTTCGCGGCGGCCAGGTACGCGACCGGGACCGAGAGCACCGCGGCGAGGACGGTTCCGCAGATCACGAGCCCGAGGGTCAGGCCGACCAGGCCGACCAGCTCACCCGCGGGCGGGAAGGTGATCGTGCCGACGCGACCCACGAAGCGGGTGGCGTTCGACCAGCTGCCCAACATCGCCGAGACCGAGATGTCCACCCGGACCAGGGCGAACACCGCCGCGACCGCCAGGCCCGCGAGCGCCACCCCGGCGGCGGCCCGCCGGCGATCGACCGGTCGGGCGCGGACCAGCTGCGCGGGCGTGCTCGGAGCGCCGGCGGGGGCGGGGGCGTCGATCAGCACCATCAGCGGTCCCGGGCGGACACTGCGCGCGGCGCCGCCGCGGCCAGCGGACCGAGCGCCGCGGCCGCGTGAGGCGTGCCGTAGATCTCCATCGCGCCCGCCTTCGTGTAGTCGACCGCCGGCGCGTCCCGCACGACCCGCCCGTCCCGCAGCCCGACGATCCGGTCGGCCCAGCTCAGCGCGAGGTCGACCTGGTGCAGGCTGCACACGACGGTGAGCCCGGCCTCGCTTGCGATCTGCCGGATCAGCGCCATCACCTGGGCGCTCGAGTCCGGGTCGAGGGACGCGACCGGCTCGTCGGCCAGCAGGATCTTCGGGTCCTGCATCAGCGCCCGCGCGATGGCGACCCGCTGCTGCTGACCGCCGGAGAGGGTGTCGGACCGCTGGTAGGCCTGGGCCAGCAGCCCGACCCGATCGAGGTGCTGCAACGCCGTCAGCCGGAGCGCGCGGCGGTACGTCAGCAGCCCCAGGCGCGGGCCCGTGATCCGGGCGAGCGCGCCGGTCAGGACGTTCTCCAGCACGCTCAGGGACCGGACGAGCTCGAACTGCTGGAACACGAAGCCCACCTGGCTGCGCAGCTCGCGCAGCTCCTTGCCGCGAAGCGCCGCCACCGGCCGGTCCAGCACCCGGAGGACGCCGCTGGTCGGGGTCTCGAGGCCGACGAGGTGCCGGAGCAGGGTCGACTTGCCCGAGCCGGAGAGCCCGAGCAGGACGACGATCTCCCCGGGCGCGACGGTGAGGCTCACGTCGTCGAGCGCGCGGGTCGACCCGAACGACTTCGAGACGCCGGCGAGCTCCACGACGGCCGCGGGGCCACCTGCTCCGGCCGACGACGTCGCTCCCGTCGCCTGGGTCTGGCGCCGGGGAAGCACTGTCAGCCCTGGCACTGCGTGGCGTTCGTGACCTCGCAGATGTCGCGGATCGTGTCGTAGTACGCGTCGTCCACGGGCTCGGTGGCGTAGAACACCGAGCGGAAGCCGTCGGTGTCGGCGGACTCGATGCCGGAGGCGATGATCTCGTCGATGGTCACGTGGCTCAGGGTGTCGGTCAGCTGCGTCCTGAGGTCCTCGGGCAGGACGTCGGACACGACGATCGGCGCGCCGGGGACCTGGGTCCGCAGGATCGAGGTCACCTCGTCGGACTTGGCGACCTCGGAGTCCTCGGCGAAGCCGACCTCGCACTCGATGCCCTGGGCGACCTTCTGCACCGACACGTCGTGCTTGCCGACGAAGACCGGGGTGATGTCGAGCTCCGGGTCGATGCCCGCCTCGATCAGGTTGTAGCTCGGGAAGAGGTAGCCGGACGTCGAGGACGGATCGACGAAGCAGACCTTCTTGCCCCCGAACTCGTCGATCGAGGTGATGGGGCTGCCCGCGGGCACGATCGCCTCGGAGTAGTAGCCGGGCTCGCCGCCCTCGGCCGTGACGATCGACGAGATCGGCGTGATCTGCGCGCCGTTGTTCTTCGCGGTCACGTAGGTGAACCCGGAGAACGAGGCGACGTCGATCTTGCCGGCCACGGCGGCCTCGATGAGCGCGGCGTAGTCGGTCGACTCGTGGTACTCGACCTGCTTGCCGGTCTCGGCCGCGATGTAGTCCATCAAGGGCTGATAGTTCGTCTCGGTCTCGACGCTGTCGGGCACGACGCCGAAGACGAGGGTGCTCGAGTCGACCGCGAACTGCCCGCCGCCGTCGGCCGATTCATCGCTCGCGGCGGTCGCGCCCGAGCAGGCGGCCAGGGCGGAGGCAAGGGCGACCAGCGCGCACAGTGCTGCGGGTTTGGCGAACGAGTGGACGGTTGATGAGGTCATGGCGGTGCATCCCTTGGGCTGGGTCGAGTGGGGTCGTGCCGGTGGAGGAGGCGAGTGCGTGCGCGTCAGCGGTTCAGGACGAGCCCCGGGAGATCGCTGATCGAGTCGAGGACCTGGTCCGCGCCCGCCTGCAGGAGCTGGTCCGACTCGTGCGCGCCGGTGAGCACCCCCGCGACGAGCCCCGCGCCCGCCGCGCGCCCCATCCGCATGTCGTAGCCCGTGTCGCCCGCCGTGACGAGGGAACGAACCTCCGTACCCTCCAGCGCGAGCAGCGCGGACAGCGCGAGATCCGGGTACGGCCGCCCGCGGCCGACGTCGGCCGGGCACAGCGTCAGGTCGGCCACCTGCTCCCATTCGAGCGCGCGCAGGATCCGCGACAGGGTCGCCCGGGAGAACCCTGTGGTCAGCGCGACCTTGATGCCGCCGGTGCGGAGGCGATCGATGGCGTCGGCGGCCCCGGGCAGCGCGGTGCAGAACCCGTCGTCGATCAGGTCGCCGTACGCCGCCTCGAAGGCCGCGTTGGCCTCCTGGGCCTGCGCCTCGTCCTGCAGGAGGGCCCGGAAGACGGCGATCTTCGACTCGCCCATGGTGGCCCGGACGTAGTCGAGCATGGTGGCGTGCTGGTCGTCGGCGGGCTGGATCCCGAGCGTGCCGACGGCCCGCGAGAACGCGCTCTCGACGAGCCCGTCGTCGGCGACTGTCGTTCCAGCCATGTCGAGCACTGCGATTTCGAACGTCATGAGTGAGCTCCGGGGTACGGGGTGGGGTGACGTGGGGTGAGGTGGGGTGAGGTGAGGGCGTGGTGCGCGGCGGGCCGGCAGGGTCAGATCCGCACGACCCCGAGCGCCGCCAGGGAGTCGGCGATCGCCGCGACGGCCGCCTTGAGGTCCTGCGTGGTGACCGCGCCGATGCACCCGACCCGGAACGTCTCGGCGCGGGTGAGCT
Organism: Pengzhenrongella sicca; assembly: GCF_017569225.1. Lineage (GTDB taxonomy): Bacteria > Actinomycetota > Actinomycetes > Actinomycetales > Cellulomonadaceae > Pengzhenrongella > Pengzhenrongella sicca. Next base: position 792,383 of record NZ_CP071868.1, on the reverse strand, counting down.
TGCCGGGGTAGAGGATGAAGCCGCGGGCCTTGACCTCGCGGTAGAAGGTCGGGAAGTCCCAGCGGTCGTCGCGCGGCGCGTGGAACGTGTAGATGATCGGGGCCTGGAGCTCGGCCGGAAGGAACGACCGGAAGCCGAGCGCCGTCATCTCGCCGAGCAGCACGTCGCCGTTGGCCTGGTAGCGCTGGCGGCGGGCCGTGATGCCGCCCTCGTCGCGGTACTGCGCGAGCGCCGCCTGCAAACCCGCGACGACGTGGGTGGGTGGCGTGAACCGCCACTGGCCGGTCCGGGTCAGGTAGGAGTACTGCTCGCTGAGGTCCAGCGCGAGGGAGTCGCATCGCCCCGCGCTCGCCAGCAACACGCCCTCCGGTGCGAGCACGAACCCCATCCCCGGCACGCCCTCGAGGCCCTTGCCGGAGGCGGCGACGATCGCGTCGATCGCCGGGTGCTCGGCGTGCACCGGGAGCACCCCGAAGGAGCTCATCGCGTCGACGATCAGGCGCCGACCGGCCGCGGCGACGACGTCGGCGATCGGCCCGAGCGGGTTGAGGAGGCCGGTGCTCGTCTCGCAGTGGACCAGGCCGACGTGGCTGGCCTCGGGGTGCGCCGCGAGCAGGGCCGCGAGATCCGCCGGGTCCGGTGCGACGTCGTCGGCGGTCTCGTGCACGATCGCGACGCGGCCGGCGCGGCGGCACAGGTCGGCCATCCGGCGCCCGTACGCCCCGTTGACGAGCACCACGATGCTGCCGCCCGGCGGGACGAGCGTGCGCACGGCGGCCTCCACCGCGAACGTCCCGCTCCCCTGCAGGGGCACGCACCGCAGGTCGTCGCGCTCGGTCGAGGCGATCGCGATCAGCTCGGCGCAGACCTCACGGGTGACGGCGGCAAAGTCTGGATCCCACGAGCCCCAGTCCGTGAGCATCGCTCGACGGGTCGCGTCGGACGTGGTCAGCGGGCCGGGTGTCAGCAGCTTCGGGGCGGGGATGATCGTTCCTCTCCAGGCGGATTGCGTTCGCCTCGAGCAGACCAGCGCCAGGCGCGCTTCGTGTGGACGCACAGCGACCTCGCGGACAACTCGCAGCCAAGAGTCACCGGGTTCGGTGTGACGTGACCGAGCCGAGGCCGTGCAGCGCGAGCATCGCGTCGGTCGTGCGGGGCCAGCCGTACTCCTCGGCGCGACGGCGGGCCGCCGCCCGCCGCTGCGACGCCGGGACCCGGAGCAGCTCGTCCACCGCGGCCGCGAGCGCGCGCGGCTCGGGGTCGGCGGCGCGGCCGGCATCGCCGCGCAGCAGCTCGGCGACCGCGGACGTGTTCGCCGCGACCACGGGTGTGCCGCAGGCGAGCGCCTCGAGCGCCGCGAGCCCGAACGTCTCGACCGGGCCGGGCGCGAGCACGACGTCGGCGCTCCCGAGCAGGGCGGCGACGGCGGCCCGGTCGGCCAGGTGCCCGACGAACGTTACGGGCAGCCCCGCGGCGTGGCGCCGCAGGCGGTGCGCGAGCGGGCCGGAGCCGGCGATCACGAGGCGGGCCGGCCGCCCGAGCCGGCGCAGCTCGCGCAGCGCGTCGATCGCGAGGTCCGGCCGCTTCTCCTTCGACAACCGGCTGCAGAGCACGAGCAGCGGGGCGCGCGGCTCGGCCCCCGCGCGGGCCGCGGCACCGGCGGGGGCGAGGTGCCCGGCGTCGGTGCCAAGGGACCCGGCGTCGGCGTCGGCCCCGGGGTGGAACTGGGCCAGGTCGACGCCGAGCGGGACGTGGTGCGTCGGGATGCCGAGGCGGGCGAACTCCTGCCCGCCGAAGCGCGTGGTGGTCACGACGCGGTCGAACCGCGCCGCCGTCCCGGCGTTGTGGCGATCGGCGAGACGCTCGGCCTGCCTGCCGGTCAGCGGGGTGAAGGCGCGCAGGATCCCGTCGAGCCGCTCGTGCGCGAGCACGACCGACGGCACCCCCGCCGCGCTGGCCCACCGGCCGAGGCCGCGCAGGGTGAGACGGTCGGACACCTCGAGGCGGTCGGGCTCGAGCCGGTTGAGCACGTCGCGGATCGCCCGGAGGTCCGTCATCACCCGGTAGCCGCCGGTCCCCGGGACCCGGGGCGCACGGACGCTCACGCGCCGGCCCCAGGGCAGCACCTCGACGCGGGTGCGATCGCCGGGGACGACCAGCGTGAAGTCGTGGCCGGCGCGCTGGTAGCCCGCCCCGAGGGCGTGCGCCGTCGTGCGGATCCCGCCGCTGCCCGGGGCGTAGGCGTTGGCGACGTGCACGAGGTGCACTCAGCGCCCCGCGACCGCCGCGAGGGACACGGCCCGCTCGTAGTGCAGCAGGAGCCGGTCGCACACGACGGGCCAGGTCCGGGCCCGCACGGCCGCGTGGGCCGCGGCGCCCATCGCCTGCCGCTTGGCCTGGTCGCCGGCCAGGTCGACGACGTGCGCGCGCAGCGCCGCGAGGTCGCCGGGCGGGTAGAGCCAGCCCGTCCGGCTGTGGTCGACCAGGTCGCGCAGGCCGCCGGCGCGCACCGCGACCACCGGGACGCCGCTCGCCATCGCCTCCTGCGCCGCCTGGCAGAACGTTTCGTACGGACCGGGGTGGACGACGACGTCGAGGCTCGCCACGGCCCTCGACAGGTCGGGGCCCGACAGCTCGCCGAGGAAGTGCGCCCCGGGCAGGCGCCGCACGAGCCGCTCGCGCTCGGCGCCGTCGCCGATGACGACGAGCCGGACCCCCGGCAGGCCGAGCAGCACCTCGAGGTCCTCGACCTGCTTCTCCGCGGCGAGCCTGCCGACGAAGCCGACGAGGACCTCGCCCGCGGGCGCGAGCCGGGCCCGCAGCCGGTCGTCGCGGTGCGCGGCGGAGAAGGCGGCGGTGTCGACGCCGCGCGGCCAGACCTCGACGCGCGGGATGTCGTGGCGCGCGAGCTCCTGGGCGGCGGACGGCGACGGCGCGAGCGTCACCTGGGCCCGCTCGTGCACGGACCGGATGTGCCGCCAGGCCGAGTTGGAGGCCGCGGTGAACCCGTACCGCCGGGCGAACCCGGCGACGTCGGTCTGGTAGATCGCGACGACGGGGATGCCGAGCGTCGCGGCCACGCGCATGACGGGACCGCCGAGGGTGAACGGCGAGGCGAGGTGGATGACGTCGGGGCGGAACTGCGCGAGCCCGCGGGACAGCGAGCCCGCGGCGATCGCGGGCACGGGCACCGGGACGCGGACCTGGGGGTAGCCCGGCAGCCCGACGGACGGCAGGTTCACGACGTCGAAGCCCTCGGCCGTGGCGGGCGTGTCACCCAGCGCGAAGACCCGCGCCCCGTGGCCCGTCCGGCCCAGGTGGCGCAGCACCTGGAGCACCGAGCCGGTCACGCCGTTGATCGCGGGGAGGAACGTCTCGGACACCACGGCGACCTTCACGCCCGAAGTACAGCAATGTCACCTGCACGCCGGGGGTGCGCGCGACGTCGGGCAGGGAACGCGGGCGTGAACCCTGCGCGGCGCGGGCGGGCGATGCCGAGGTGGGCCACCTGCTGGCGTGAGCCAGCGGGTAGCCCACCGGGCGAGCGACGTGCTTCTCCTAGCTGACGGTGCGGAACTCCCCTTCGAGCTCCTCAAGGGTCAGGTGCGAGGTCTCGGGCACCATCCGCCAGCTGAAGAGCATCGTGCCGACGTTGACCACCGCGAACACCAGGAACGTCCCGGTGCCCCCGAACGTGCTGATCAGCAGCGGGAAGCTGAACGTGATGATGGCGTTGGCGATCCACATGAGGAACACCGCCAGGCCCATGCCGAAGCCGCGCATCCGCATCGGGAAGATCTCCGACAGCATCACCCAGGTCACCGGCGACACAGCACCCTGCTGGAAGATCAGGAAGCAGAGCATGAAGGCCAGCACGGTGTACGAGCTGGAGGTCGGCGGGGTGGTGCCGGCCTCGAGGCTCGGCTGGACCAGGAGTCCGAACGTGGTCGCGATCGCGGCGAGCGAGGCGATGATGCCGAGCTGACCGATGATCAGCAGGTTGCGGCGGCGGAAGCGACCCACGAGCCAGAGCCCGGCGACGGCCGCGATGACGGAGACCACGCCGTTGGCGATCGTCGCCGTGAGCGCAGCGTTCGTGCCCAGCCCGGTCTCGGTGAGGATCGTCGGCGCGTAGTACATCAGCGTGTTGACGCCGGTCAGCTGCTGCAGCACCGCGATGCCGACGCCGATCAGCACGAGGCGCTTGATCCACGGGGTCTTGAGGTCGGCCCAGCCGCCCTCGCGCCTCGCGTCGGACTCCTGCGCGACGTCGAGCATCTCGGACAGCTCGGCCTTGATGTCGTACCCGGGCGTGCGGGTGGCCCGCAGCACCTCGGCGGCCTCGCCGAAGCGGAACTTGCACGCGAACCAGCGCGCGGTCTCCGGCATCCGGTGCATGCCGATCCAGAGCGCGACCGCGGGGATCGAGCACAGGAACAGCATCCACCGCCACGTCGAGTGTCCGTCCCAGACGTTCGCGAGCACGGCGTTGGTCGAGTACGCGAGCAGCTGGCCCGTCACGATCATGAGCTGGTCGACGGCGACGAGCCGTCCGCGCAGCTCCTTCGGCGCGATCTCTGCGAGGTACACGGGGACGGTGGCCGAGGCCCCACCCACCGCGAGCCCAAGGACGACACGGGCGGCCACCATGACGGCGACCGACGGGGCGAACGCCGTGCCGACCGCGCCGACGAAGAACACCGCCGCGAGCATCAGGAGGTTGTGCCGGCGCCCGTACCGGTCCGAGAGCCGGCCGCCGTACAGCGCTCCGAACGCCGCGCCGAAGAGCAGCGACGAGGTCACGAGGCCCTCGGTCAGCGGGCTGAGCCCCAGGCCGCCGTTGGCGACGGTGTCCGACATGAACGGCAGCGCGCCTGCGATCACCCCGGTGTCGTAGCCGAAGAGCAGCCCTCCGAGCGTCGCGACGAGCGCGATCGCCTTCATGGAGTGCCGCTTCACGGGTTTGCCCGTGGTGAAGAAGGCATCGAACTGGGCCGGCGAGATCTGCCCGGCTCCGGGGGTCGGCCCCACCTGATCACTTATCGCCGTCATTGGCGTCCTTTCCAAGGCGGGGCGGTCGTGACCGGACCCGGCAGCGGCGTGCGTGTCAGTGCGGCTGCCCGAGCACGCCGAGCGAATTCTCGTCGATGAGAGCTCGGGGTCCGTGCGGGCAGCCGTGGTGCGCACGTGTTTGTCCTTACATTCAACACACAACTGGAGGGGCTGTCAACCGATTGTTCTATCATTCTGTCTTTCGCTCGGCGACGCCGGCCCGACCCAGGATTCGCCTTCCGGGCGCGCCAAAGCCAGCGGGTTGCGAGGCCCGCTGGCCTTGGCTCCGGGGCTAGTTGTTGCCGGGGAAGTTCATGCTGGCGGCCGCCGCCGTGGCCTGGTGGGGCCAGCGCGACGTGACGACCTTCGCCTTGGTGTAGAAGCGGTATCCCTCCGGGCCGTGGGCGTGGTGATCGCCGAACAGCGAGTCCTTCCACCCGCCGAAGGAGAAGTAGCCGACCGGCACGGGGATCGGCACGTTGATGCCGACCATGCCGGCCTCCACGTCGACCGAGAACTGGCGGGCGACCTCGCCCGAGCTGGTGAAGATCGCGGCGCCGTTGCCGAACGGCGAGGAGTTCACGAGCTCGATGGCCTCCTCGTACGTGTCCACGCGCATCACGACCAGGAGCGGGCCGAACACCTCGTCCTTGTAGGCCCGCAGGTCGGTCGTGACGTTGTCGAGGATGGTCGGACCGACGTAGTACCCGCGCTCGAAGCCCTCGACGACGAGCTCGCGGCCGTCGACGATGGCCCGGGCGCCGGCGTCGACGGCCTCGGTCGTGAAGTCGATGACGCGCTGGCGTGCGTCGGCGGAGATGACCGGGCCCATGTCGGTGTCGCTCCCGTTGCCGGGTCCGACCTTCAGCTTCTCTGCCTCGAGCGTAAGGGCGGCGATCAGCGGCTCGGCCGCAGCGCCGACGACGACGGCGACCGGCAGCGCCATGCAGCGCTCGCCGGCGGAGCCGAACGCGCCGGAGGAGATCTGTGAAGCGGCGAAGGTGATGTTCGCGTCGGGCATCACGATGGCGTGGTTGTTCGCGCCGCCGAGAGCCTGGGCGCGCTTGCCGTTCGCCGTGCCGCGACCGTGCACGTACTTGGCGATCGGGGTGGACCCGACGAACGACACCGCCGAGATCCCGTCGTCGTCGAGGATCGCGTCCACGGCCACCTTCCCACCGTGCACGACGTTGAACACGCCGTCGGGCAGCCCGGCCTCCTGGTAGAGCTTGGCGATGAAGATCGACGCGGAGGGGTCGCGCTCGGACGGCTTGAGGATGAAGGCGTTGCCGGCCGCGATCGCCACAGGGTGCATCCACAGCGGCACCATGGCCGGGAAGTTGAACGGCGTGATCCCGGCGACGACCCCGAGCGGCTGGCGCAGGCCGTGCACGTCGACGCCGGTCGAGGCGTCCGAGCTGAAGTCGGTCTTGGAGGCCTGATTGATGCCACAGACGAACTCCATCGTCTCGCGGCCGCGGGCGATCTCCCCGCGGGCGTCCTCGACGGTCTTGCCGTGCTCGGCGGAGATGATCTGACCGAGCTCGAGGTCGTGCGTGATCATCAGCTCGCGCATCCGGAACAGGATCGTCGTGCGCTTCGCCAGCGACATCCGCCCCCACGCCTTCTGCGCGGCCGTGGCCGCGGCCACGGCGGCCGCGACCGTGCCGGCATCGCCGAGGGCGACGTGGCCGGAGATCTCACCGGTCGACGGGTTGTAGATCGGCTGAGTGAGACCCGTGCCTCCCGCGGTCTCCACGCCGTTGATCCAGTGCAGGACCGTGGCCGCGGGGGCAGCTCCCGCAGCGGTGGCGGTGGCTTCTTGGGTGAGGGTCATCGGGGTGCTCGCTCTCTTGCTCGTCGACATGACTGGAACGTGAAAGGTCGGATACGCGGGGAAGGTCAGGTACGGGGGAAGGGTCACTGGAGAGGTCCAGCGGACCTAGAGGTAGTGGCGCTGCTCGGCCTTCTGCTCGAGGTACTCGAGGTGGGCCTGCTGCGTGCTCGCCAGGCGTGAGGTCTGGGCGACTGCCACGTCCCACCACGCCGATGCGGGCGGGTTGGGTCCGTCCAGGTCGGTCTCGATGTAGATCAGCGTCGTGCGGGTCGACGCCGCGGCCGCGGCGTACGCGACCCGGAACTCGTCGATCGAGCCGACCTCGAGCACGTCGGCCCCGAAGCTGCGGGCGTTGCCCGCGAGGTCGATCGGCACATTGGCCCCATCGAGCCGGTCCGAGGCGTCGTCGCGCATGCGGTACTTCGTGCCGAAGCGCTGCGACCCGCGGGACTCGGACAGCCCGCCGATCGAGGCGAACCCATGGTTCTGGAGCAGCACGAGGATGACCTTGAGGTTCTCGGACACGATCGTCGCGATCTCCTGCGGGAGCATCTGGTAGGTGCCGTCGCCGACGATCGCCACGACCTCGCTGGCCGGGGACGCGAGCTTGGCGCCCATCGCCGCCGGGATCTCGTACCCCATGCACGAGAACCCGTACTCGAGGTGGTACTGCTTCGGGCTGCGCGCACGCCACAAGGCCTGCAGGTCGCCGGGCATGGAGCCGGCGGCGTTGATGAGGATGTCGTCGTCGCCCATGAGGTCGTTGAGCGCCCCGAACACCTCGGTCTGCGCAGGCAGCGGGGCGTTGTTCCGGTGGTAGCACTCGTCCGTCACCGTTGCCCACGCCGCGACCCGGGTGACCATCTCGGCCGCGTAGGCGGCCTCGACCCGGTAGCCGTCGAGCGCTGCGGTGAGCGCCTCCAGCCCGGCGCGGGCGTCGGTGACCACCATCTCGGCCGAGTGCTTGGCGGCGTCGAACGCGAGCACGTTGAGGTTGACGAACGTGACGTCCGGGTTGCGGAAGACCGTGTGGCTCGCCGTCGTGAAGTCGGAGTAGCGCGTGCCGACTCCGATGACGACGTCGGCGTCGGCGGCCAGGGCGTTGGCCGCGTCGTTGCCGGTGGAGCCGATGCCGCCCACGGACGCGGGGTGCTCGAAGCTGATGGCCCCCTTGCCGGCCTGCGTGTCGGCGACCGGTATCCCGGTCGCGTCGGCGAACGCCGCGAGCGCGGCGGAGGCCTCGGCGTAGACGACGCCGCCACCCGCGATCACCAGCGGCCGCTTCGCGGACCGGATGAGGGCGGCGGCCCGGGCGATGGCGGCGGCCTCGGGCGCGGGACGGGCGACGTGCCAGACCCGCTTGCGGAAGAGCTCGAGCGGCCAGTCGAACGCCTCGGCCTGCACGTCCTGCGGCAGGCAGATCGTGACGGCGCCGGTCTCCGCCGGATCGGTGAGCACCCGCATCGCGGCGAGCACGCTCGGGATGAGCTGCTCGGGCCGGTTGATGCGGTCCCAGAACCGAGACACCGGCTTGAACGCGTCGTTGACGGAGATGTCCAGGCTCCGTGGGTCCTCGAGCTGCTGGAGCACCGGGTCCGGGACACGGGTCGCGAAGATGTCGGACGGGAGGATCAGCACGGGGATCCGGTCGACCGTGGCCAGCGCCGCGCCGGTGATCATGTTCAGCGAGCCGGGCCCGATCGACGCGGTGCAGGCGAACGCCTGGAGCCGGTTCCGGGTCCGGGCGTACGAGACCGCGGCGTGCACCATGCCCTGCTCGTTGCGCGCGAGGTAGTACTTGAGGCGGTCTTCGCCCTCGGCGGGATCGACCTCGTTCTGGAGGAGTGCCTGGCCGATCCCGGCCACGTTGCCGTGCCCGAAGATGCCGAAGGCGCCGGGGATGAATCGCTGCTCGACGCCGTCGCGCTCGCTGTACTGGTTCGTGAGGAAGCGGACCAGCGCCTGCCCCACGGTCAGGCGGACGGTCGAGGTGGTCGTGGTCGCGGTCGTGGCGTCGTTGCTCACTGGGGGTCCTTACTGCTCGGGGCGGCCACGGGGGCCGTCATGGGAAGCCGGGGATCGACCGCCTGGGAGTCCCAGGTCTCGCGGATCCAGTGGTGGGCCGGGTCGTCGGTCATCAACCACTGCCCGTCCTGCGCGGGGCCGGCCATGACGTTGAGGTAGTACAGGTCGTAGCCCGGCGCCGCCATCGACGGCCCGTGGTAGCCGTGCGGCGTCAGGACGACGTCGCCGGTACGTACCTCCTCGGAGAGGTCGAGCGGGTGCTCGCCGCGGGCGTAGGTCCGGTGGAACGCGAAGCCGGGACCGGCCGGTCCGGGCCGGATCTCGAACAGGTAGATCTCCTCGAGGGCCCGCTCCGTCGCGGAGTGCTCGTCGTGCTTGTGCGGCGGGTAGGACGACCAGTTGCCGCCGGGCGTGAGCACCTCGCAGACGAGCAGGTGATCGGTCTCGAGGTCGTTGCCGAGCGCGTAGTTGTTCACCTGGCGCGAGGCACTGCCCGCGCCTCGCAGGGTGACGACGACGTCCGACGCCGGCCGGTAGGACACCTCGAGCCGGCGGCTGGCGCGCGCGGATGGGATCGCGAATCGGCCGCCGGCCGCGGAGGTGAGGGTCGCGACCGTGTCGCGCGGCAGGTAGAGGTAATCAGTGACCTCGGTGAACACGTCCGGGCGACCGGCGAGCTCATGGGCGACGCCCTCGACCGTGACCGCGCAGCTCCCGGCGAGCGGCAGGACGAGCACCTCGTTCGGGCCGGTGGCGATCGCGTGACTGTGACCCGCGCTCAGCTCGACCACCTGCAGCCCGCAGAAGGTCCAGCCGGCGCGTTCGGGCGTGACGTCGACAGCGACCGAGCCGTGCGCGGTCTCGCCCGCGCGGACGAGGAGCGGGTTCACGCCGTCCGGGTTCACAGCAGCCCCACCGCGTCGTCGACGGCCGACGCGACGTCGCCACCGGGCGGGTACAGCAGGGACCGGCCGATCACGAGCCCTCGAACCGTCGGCAGCGCCAGGGCCGCGGCCCACCCCGCCAACGCCGCGTCGGGGTCGTCGGAGACGGCGCCGCCGAGGATGAGCGCGGGCATGGTGGAGGCCGCCATGACCCGCTCCATCTGCGGCACGCACGGCAGCTTGAGCCACGTGAACGCCGACGTGCGCCCGAGGCCAGCCGTGATGGCGATCGACCGGATGACGGCGTCCGGCGCGAGCTCGTTGACGACGCGACCGTCCACCCGGCGCGAGACGAAGGGTTCGACCAGCGCGAGCAGGCCCGCCTCAGCAAGCTCGTCGACCGCGTGGGCGCACGCCTCGAGCGTCCGGGCCGTGCCGCGGTCGTCGTAGTCGAGGCGCAGCAGCATCTTGCCGCCGTCGAGGCCGGCTCCGGCGACCCCGCGGGCGTCGTAGCCCGTGAACCTGTCGTCCATCTCGAACCGCGCGCCGGCGAGACCCCCGCGGTTCATCGAACCGAACACGAGCTTGCCGTCGAGTGCGCCCAGGAGGGCAAGGTCCTCGATCATGTCCGCGGTGCCGAGGAACCCGTGCACCCCCGGGCGTGAGAGCGCCTCCACGCAGCGGGCCAGGAGCTCACCCCGGTCGCCCATGGCCATCGGGTCGGCGCCGGCGGCCAACGCCCCGCGCGCGGGGTGGTCGGCCGCGATGATCATGAGCTTGGCGTCCGCCTCGGCGGGCATCGCTCCCCTGACCCGGCCGCGCAGGGCCTGTGCGATTCGCTCGGGCTCCTGGGCGCGGACCCGCGTGATCTCGTCGATGGCGATCATCGCGGGCTCCTGACCTGCGCCCGGTGCAGCTCGGCGACCGGGGTGCCGGCAAGGACCGCCTCCACCTCGTCCTGCGTCGGCATGGCAGTCGAGCACTCGAGTCGCGAGGCGACGATCGCCCCGGCGGCGCTCGCCCCGGCCACGATCCGCTCGAGCCCCCAGCCGCTCAGCAGGCCGTGGCAGAGCGAGCCGCCGAACGCGTCGCCCGCGCCGAGCCCGTTGACGACCTCGATCGGGGTCGGGGGGACCACGACCCGCTCGTCCCGCGTCTTCGCGAGTGTCCCCTTCGGCCCCTGCTTGACGATCGCGATCTCGACGCCGGCCTCGAGCAGCGCGTCGGCCGCGCGGTCGGGCTCGACCTCGCCGACCGCGATCTCGCACTCCTCACGGTTGCCCACCGCGACGGTGAACTGCCCCAGCACCCGGCGGACCTGCGCGCTCGCCTCGGCCGGGCTGGTCCAGAACATCGGGCGGTAGTCGAGGTCGAAGACCGTGTGCCGGGAGTTGGCCCGCGCCGCGATCGCTACCTGGTGGGCGGACCGGCTCGGCTCCTCCGAGAGCCCGGTGAGCGAGACCCAGAAGACGCCGGCGTCCCGAATCAGGTCGATCGGGAGGTCGGCCGCACGCAGCTGCAGATCGGGCGCGCTCGGCTGACGGTAGAAGTACAGGGGGAAGTTGTCCGGCGGGAAGATCTCGCAGAACGTGACGGGGGTCGCGAACTGCGGGGAGGTGATGACGAAATCGTCCCGAACCCCGAGCCGCAGCATCTCGCGCCGCACGAACCGGCCGAAGGAGTCGGCACCGACGCCGGTCAGGACCGCCGCGGAGCGACCGAGCCGCGCAGCGGCGACGGCGACGTTCGTCGGGCTGCCGCCCAGGAACTTGCCGAACGACTCGACGTCCTCCAGACCGACTCCGGTCTGCAGAGGGTAGATGTCCACCCCTGATCGGCCGATGGTGACGACCTCCACCTCTGACAGCACGATTCCTCCACCTTGGTGTTGCGGGTTGCCCAGCCGGGCCACAGCGGCGGCTGGGGTCACCGATGACCGTGTCGATCACCGGTGACCGTTGCCTCTGGAGAGGACTCTGCACCACTGACGCGGTGCGAGTCAAATCTTTGTCCTAACATTCTGACATCCGACTCGTTCCCGCGATCAGCCCATCGGCCCCGCGCCCGCCGCACGCGCCGACCGCTAGCGCCAGCTGCCGGTTTCAAGACATAATGTCTGGACAGAGAGCCCCTGACGGAGTCCCTATGTCCGGTCAACCGAGAAAGATCTGAGGTCCATGTCGAGCGACTCAATCACCCCGCTGCGCATCGATCTCGATCGCTCGAGCCCCATCCCGCTCTACCACCAGATGGCCAAGGCGATCGAGAAGAGCATCGAGACCGGTGAGCTCGCCCCGGGGGCCCGCCTCGAGAACGAGATCGCCCTCGCCGGGCGCCTGCGGGTCTCCCGCCCGACCGCTCGACGCGCGTTGCATGAGCTCGTCGAGCTCGGGATGCTCGTGCGCAAGCGCGGCGTCGGGACCCAGGTCGCCCCGGTGCGCGTGCGCCGCAAGGTCGGGCTTACGAGCCTGTTCGACGACCTGGCCGACAGCGGCCGCACCCCGACGACGAAGGTGCTGGAGTACTCGGTCGGGCCGGGCGCCGCCGAGGTCACGAACGCGCTCGAGATCCCGCTCGAGGCCGAGGTGGTCACGGTGCAGCGGCTGCGGTACGCCGACGGCGAGCCGCTGTCGGTGATGGTGAACCAGCTGTCGCTCGAGATCGCGCCGTCGTATGAGGAGCTCGCCGAGCTGGGGCTGTACGCGGCCCTGCGCACGCGCGGGATCGAGGTCCACATGGCGCAGCAGCAGATCGGGGCCCGCACGGCGACGGCCGCCGAGGCCCGCATCCTCGAGGAGAAGCCGAAGGCGGCCCTGCTCACCATGGAGCGCACCGCCTACGACTCCGCCGGCCGGCCGATCGAGCACGGCTTCCACGTCTACCGCGCGTCGCGGTACAGCTTCTCGACCACCCTGTTCGCGCAGTAGGTTCGCGCAGCAGCCGAGCCACTCACCGGCGCGCGAGCTACAGCTCCCCGGTGAGGAACTGCGCGCGCCCGCCGGCGAAGCTCCAGTCCTCCTTGGTGTTCTCGACCATCGAGACGATGAGGTCGCCCGGAGCGAGCCCGGCTCGCTCGGCGAGGATCCGAGAGAGCCCGGCGTAGGCCCGAGTCTTCTGCTCGACGCTGCGCCCCTGGTGGAAGACCTGGATCATCACGAGCGCGTCGCTGCGCTCGATCCCGAGCCCGGAGCCCTCGGCGATCACCTGTCCGGCCGGGTGCTCGGTGACGATCTGGTAGCGGTCGCCAGGCGGCGCGGCGAAGACGTCGAGCATGACCTCCTGGACCGCGTCGGCGATCTCACGGAGCTGGGCAGCGGTCCGCCCCTGGTTCAGATCGATACGGACGAGAGGCATGCCGACACTTCCTGGCCGAGCGGCTCGCCGGGCGCCCCTGTGGACACCCCGCGCGATGGAACGAATGATCCACCGCGCTCGACGCTACCATTTGTATGATTGTCCGAACATACGGTTGACAGCAGAAGCCAGCTCGGATTGACTGGGGACATCGGCCCCGCTCGCTCACCGAGGAGCGTCACGATCCGGGACTGCCGATCCACCCGGGAGATCGCGTGCCCCAGACCCAGACCCACACCCAGCCGAGCCCCACCAGCGAGCTCATCGACTCGCCGCTCCTCGAGATGACGCAGCACACCCCGACCGTGCTGTGGAACGACTCCGCCGACCCGATCGAGCTCGCCCAGGCGATGCGCTGGGGCTGCGTGGGGGCGACGTGCAACCCCGTGATCGCCTACAGCACCATCAAGAAGAACCCAGCGATCTGGGTGCCACGCATCCGGGAGATCGCCGAGCGGCTGCCGACGGCGGGCGAGGCCGAGATCGGCTGGCAGGCGGTCAAGGACATGACGGTCGAGGCCGCCGCGATGCTCGAGGACGTGTTCGAGACGTACCAGGGACGCAACGGGCGGGTCTCGGTCCAGACGGACCCGCGGCTGCACCGCGACAAGGCCGCCCTGGTCGACCAGGCGCTCGAGTTCCACGCGCTCGCCAAGAACATCATCGTGAAGATCCCGGCCACGAAGGTCGGGATCGCGGCGATGGAGGAGGCCACCTACCGCGGCGTCAGCATCAACGCGACCGTCTCGTTCACCGTTCCGCAGGCGGTCGCCGTCGGCGAAGCGATCGAGCGCGCCCTCGTGCGCCGCGAGGCGGAGGGACTCGACGTCTCGACCATGGGCCCGGTCGTCACGATCATGGGCGGGCGCCTGGACGACTGGTTGAAAAAGGTCGTCGCTCGCGACAAGCTCACCATCGACCCCGGCTACCTCGAGTGGGCCGGCGTCGCCGCCCTCAAGCGCGGCTACCAGGTGTTCACCGAGCGCGGGTTCCGCAGCCGCATCCTGTCGGCAGCGTTCCGCAACCACATGCAGTGGAGCGAGCTCATCGGGGGCGACCTCGTGGTCTCTCCCCCGTTCGCCTGGCAGCAGCGGTTCAACGCGAGCGGGATCGACCCGGTTGCACGGATCGACACGCCCGTCGACCCGCGGATCCTCGCGGCCCTCGAGCAGATCCCCGACTTCGTCCGCGCCTACGAGGTCGACGGGATGACGACCGACGAGTTCGAGCACTACGGGTCGTGCAGCACCACGCTGCGGCAGTTCCTCGCCGCCGACGCCGACCTCGACTCGCTCGTGCGCGACATCATCGTGCCGGCGCCGCTCACCTGAGCCCGACGGCGCGCCGCTGCTCAGGCCGCGACGTCCCCACCCAGCGCCAAGACGCAGGGTGGGGACGTCGTCGTCATGTCCCCGCACGTGCGGAAAAGGGAAAGCGCAGGGCGGGGACGTCGTCGTGACGTCCCCGCCCTGCGCCGGTGCGGGTGCGGGTGGCGGCTGCTAGGCCGTGGCCAGGCCGCGCAGGTAGCGAATCGACGAGCGGACGTCCTTGACCGGACCCTCGTCCGTCGGCTCGGCGGCAAGGATCGTGTCCTGCTCGAGGACGTACCAGCCGTCGAAGCCCACGGCATCGAGCGCCGCGACGATGGCCCCGAAGTTGACGTCTCCCTCGCCGAGCGGCACGTAGATGCCCTCCCGGACGGCCTCGGTGTAGGTGAGCTCGCCCGCCTGCACCCGCTTGGCGAGGTCGACCCGCACGTCCTTGGCGTGAACGTGGTTGATCCGACCGGCGTACGCCGCCACGAGCTCGACCGGATCGGTCCCGCCGATCAGCAGGTGGCCGGTGTCCAGGCACAGCGGGATCTGGGAGCCGGCCAGCACGCGGAGCACCTCGTCGCGCTTCTCGACCATCGTCCCGACGTGCGGGTGCAGGGTCGCCTTGATCCCGCGGGACGCCGCGAGCTCGGCGAGGCGGTCCAGGTTGGCGAACATGGTCGCCCACCCGAGCTCGTCGAGCACCGGTCGCTCGTCGTACCCCGCGAGCCCGGAGTTCGCGGCGAGCACGAGGACGTCCCCGCCCGCAGCCTGGAAGCTGTCGAGCTCGAGGCTGACCGCGGGAAGCGGGTCGTGATCCGGGTCGTGCAGCACCACCGGGACGAACGCGCCGACGGCGGCGAGCCCGAAGCCCTGCAGCGTCTCGGCACGCGCCACGGGCGCCGACGGCAGCCAGCCCTGGGGGCCGAACTCAGTTGCCTCGAGCCCCACCGCCTTCATCTCGGCGAGCACCCTCGACGGGTCCATCTGATATCCCCAGCCGGGGACCTCGCACACGCCCCAGCTGATGGGGGCTCCAGCGATCTTCACGGAAATGTCTCCTTGCGTCGGTTCGAACGTGCGGGACTGGCTCAGCGAGCGCTGACGACGGGCTCGGGTGCCGCGGCGACGGCGACGGTCTCTCCGGTGCGCGCGCTGAGCGTCGCCGCGTCGGCGAGGATCAGGGCCGCGCGCCCGTCGAGGATCGACGGGGAGGGAGCGGCCCCGGCCGTCACGCAGTCGATGAACTCGCTCAGCTCGAGGCGGTACGCGTCGGCGTAGCGCTGCAGGAAGAAGTCCAGGTACGGGCCGTCCGCCGAGGTCTGCGCCGCTCCGGAGTAGCGCACCGACGTCGCCAGGTGGTTGATCGCCTCGAGCGCGCCCCGCGGGCCGAACGCCTCGAGGCGCTGGTCGTAGCCGGACGCGCAGTGGCGCGAGTTGATGATCGTCGCGACCGCGCCGCTCGCGGCGGTGAGCGTGACGACGGCGGCGTCGAAGTCCCCGGCCGCCTCGATCGCGGCGTCGAGGTGCTGGCCGACCGCCGAGACCGAGACGATGTCGCCGAGGAAGTATCGCGCCGTGTCGAAGTCGTGGATCGTCATGTCGCGAAAGATCCCGCCGGAACCGGCGATGTACGACGCCGGCGGCGCGGCCGGGTCGCGGCTGATGATGGTGAGCTGCTCGAGCGCACCGATCTCCCCGGCCAGGACGCGCGCGTGGACCTCGGCGAACGACGGGTCGAACCGGCGATTGAAGCCGATCATCACCGAGTCCTCGTGCCCGGCGATCGCAGCCAGGCACGCGTCGACCCGCTCGAGACTGAGGTCGACGGGCTTCTCGCACAGCACGGCCTTGCCCGCGCGGACCGCGGCGATGATGTGGTCCACGTGGGTCGCGGTCGGCGACCCGATGATGACGGCGTCGACGTCGCTCGCCGCGAAGACGTCGGCGACGTCCGTCGTGGAGCGCGCCCCGAACTTCGCGGCGACGTCGGCGGCGTTGGTGCCGAACGGATCCGCCACGAGCACGAGCCGGGCCCGCGGGTGCGACGCGACGGTGGCGGCGTGCACCGCACCGATCCGTCCCGCCCCGATGATGGCGATGTTGAGCATGAGCGATGCCCCTCTTCCTTGAAGGTCGCGCGGAGGCTCCGGACGTTCGCCGGAGAACCTGACCCCTTTCTACCCAGCAACTTGACGCGCGTCAAATCATGTTCGGACATTCGCTCATAGGCCCAGGTCGCCGGGTCGACCCGAGCTCCCGTGGCATCGACCCTAAGATCTGCCCATGCGGCGAATCCCGACCCAGGCGGACGTAGCTGCACGCGCCGGGGTGTCGCGCGCGCTCGTCTCGATGGCGCTGTCGGGACGCCCCGAGGTCGCCGAGACCACGCGCACGCTCATCCTGCAGGCGTCCCGGGACATCGGCTATCGCGTCAACGGCCCGGCGGCCAATCTCGCCCGGCGGCGCACGTCGCTCCTCGGCGTCGTGCTGCAGGACGTCGCCAACCCGTTCTTCAGCGAGGTGGCGGCCCACATCCAGGACGCGGCCGAGGCGGCGGGGCTCACGACCCTCCTGAACGACGGCCGTCGCGACGCGGCCCGCGAGGCGCAGGCGGTCGAGGTGTTCCTGCGGCTTCGGGTCGACGGCCTGGTCATCGTCTCGCCGCTGCAGGATGCCGCGGCGCTCACGGCGATTGGACGCCAGGCGCCGACGGTCGTGGTCGGCCAGCCGGTGCCCGCCGCAACCGTCGACTTCGTCCACAACGACGCGGCCGCCGGCGGGCGGTGCGCGACCGAGCACCTGCTCTCGCTCGGCCATCGAGACATCGCCTACCTCGACGTCGCCGCCGGCGTCGAGGAGCCGCTCCTGCTGGACCGGCGCGCGGGATACCTCGCGGCCATGGCAGCGGCCGGGCTCAGTGAACGAACGTCGGTCGTCTCCGACATCGCCGCCGACGGCGACGCGGCCCGGCTGGTCCTCAACCTCGCCCGGCGCCCGACGGCGCTGCTCGCCCACAACGACGTCAGCGCGATCGCGGCGATGGGGGTGCTCGCCCAGGCCGGCATCGCCATCCCGGGCGACATCTCGGTGGTGGGGTACGACAACACGCGACTGGCCGCGATGCCGCAGTTCGACCTGACGAGTGTCGACCAGCCGCGAGCGCGCACCGGCGAGACGGCCTTCGCCCTGCTCCTCGAACGGATGGGTGGCCGCGAACCGGGGCGCACCGTGCGGCTCGAGCCGAACCTCATCGTGCGCGGGTCGACCGCCCCGATCTCGTCAACCTGACCGGCGCCGCAACCGCGTGAGCCTCAGGCGAGCGAGGACAGGCCCGCCGCGACGGCGAATCCGAGCACGGCGGCCAGGCCGGCCTTGTCGCCCGCCTTCTCGGTCGCCTCGGGGATCATCGACCCGACCAGCATGACCAGCAGGGCGCCCGCAGCGAACCCGTCGACCCCCGCCTCGAACTGCTCGGCCGTGAACTCCGCGACCGCAAAGCCGCCGAGCGAGGCCAGGGTGCAAGCGACCGCCACGACGACCCACAGCCCGACGATGCGGCGCGGACGCTCGCCGGCCGCGCTCATGTCGGTGGCCGAGCCGATCGACTCGGGCAGGTTCGAGACGAAGATCGCGACCAGGAAGGCGACGCTCACGCCCTTGCCCTGCGCCAGGCCCAGCCCGAGCACCGCCTGCTCGGGGATGCCGTCGAGCAGGGCTCCCAGCGCGAGCGGCAGCCCGGCCGAACCGCCACCCAGCCCGCTGCCGAGGCGCCTGACCAGGCGGTCGGCGAAGTAGAAGGCCAGCGCCCCGGCGGCGAGGCCTGCCGCCAAAGGCACGGCGCCGCCGACGGCGAGACCCTCCTCGGCCAGCTCGAACGAGATGCTGGAGATCAGCGCGCCGGCGCCGAACCCGAGCACGACGCCGATCGTCGCCTTGCGCCAGTGCCGCGCGACGCCGAGCAGCGCGCCGATGACGAGCGAGGAGGCCGCGAGTGCGCCCCAGGCCAGTGCCTCCCACATCGTTGGGGCCTCTCTCTAAGGTTCGTCGTGCCCGGCGCTGGCCGTGCCCGCCCGCCTCGTCCCGCTGGCGCAGCAGCAAAGCCTGGTCGAGGACTACCTCGCCGATCGGTATGCGCGCAAACCAGCAAGACCCCACGACGAGCAAACATCGTGACTCGCCAGCGCGCTCGGCGACATGGAAGCTCCGGTGCACCGCGCCACGTAGACGCCGCCGCGATCAGCGACAGCCAAGCGTCGGAGAAGGAAAAGCGGCCAGCGGCCAGCGGCAGGACCGTCGTTTGTCAGGCGACGTCGCTGAGGGGGCGAACCTTGGGCGAGCCGGAGGCCCGCTCAAGGGCCAGATCGTGGGCCGTCTGCATCGCCAACCACGCGCGGGCGGTACCTACACCGGCCGCCTCCAACCGCACCGCCAAGTTCGGGCTGATCCGTGCGTGTCCGTGCAGGACCCTGCTCAGCGCTACCCGCGAGATCCCGAGCCGCGACGCGGCCTCACCGACGCCCAGGCCGAGGTCGGCCAGTACGTCTTCGCGCAGGATCTCGCCCGGGTGCACCGGGTTCTTCATCGCCACGATCTGTTCCTCCTTCTCAGTGGTAGTCCTGATAGTCGACGAGCTCGACGTCGTTCTCGGTGAACCTGAACGTCACTCGCCAGTTGCCGTTCACCCAGATCGACCAGTGCCCCGCGAGGTCGCCCTTCAGCAGATGCGTCCGAAACGACGGGATCGCCAGGTCCGCGGGCGCCTGGGCCACGTCCAGCGCTGACAGGATGCGCACCAACTTCGGGACATGAGCGGCCTGGACGCCCCGCTTGGACCCATCGCGGTACAGCTGCTCCAGGCCCTTGTGCCGGAAACTGACGATCATCACCAGACTGTATCGTGTATCGCATCACGACACAACGCGGCAATGCTCTCTCACTGGCGAGCCACAAGCACGACCTGTGCCATCCGCAGATCGCGCAGTTCACGCCTGCGCCCCGTCACGCTCCCGGAGTGCGCACGTACCGGCGCACGGCGACGGAGCGGGGAGCCAGCGTGGTCTCCTCTCCGGTCAACGTCTCGCCGTCGACCCCGCTGATGTCCACGGCTGCGTCCGTACGGTTGATCAGGAACACGTAGTCGCCGTCGTCGTCGGCACGGATCGCTTGCTCGACGGCCCCGCGAAGCCCGACGGGCAGCTCACTGGCGACCCCCGCACGAGCAGCGAGGTCCGCGAGCACCGGCTCGAGGCCCTCCGCACCGAGCCGCGCACCCACATAGGCAGCGCTACCAGCGCCGACGGCGCGGCGCGTGATCGCGGCATCGCCGGCCTGGTCACCGGTCGCGTACCGGGCCAGGACCTCGACGCCGTCGGCGACGGGCCGCACCCGGTCCGCCCAGAGCGTCGCGGTCGTGCCGTTGTCCAGACCGACCTCGTCGCCGTCGGCCAACGGACCGAACTCGTCGATGCGGATGCCGAGCAGGTCCGCGAGGGCGCCGGGGTAGCCCCCGAGCCAGATGTGGTCGTGCTCGTCCGTGATGCCGCTGAAGTAGCCCGTCACGAGGTGGCCGCCGGAGCCCACGTACGTCTCGAGGCGCGCCTTCAGAACCGCGGGGACCGAGTACAGGATGGGCGCGACGACGAGGCTGTAGCCATCGAGGTCCGCGGCGGACGGAACGACGTCGGCGCGGATGCCGAGGGCGAGGAAAGCCGAGTACCAGTCGAGGGCCTCCTGCTTGTAGCGCAGCCGCTCGGTCGGGTGGGAGTCCTGCTCGGACGCCCACAGCGAGTCCCAGTCGAAGATGATGGCCGCCGCTGCCTTCCGGCGGCGAGCCCCGACGACGCTCGAGAGCGCCCCGAGCTCGCTGCCGAGGCTCACGACGTCGCGGAAGATCGGGCTGTCCTCGCCGGCGTGGGGAACCATCGCGGAGTGGAACTTCTCCGCGCCGGCCTTGGACTGCCGCCACTGGAAGAAGCAGACGGCGTCCGCGCCGTGCGCGACGTGCGTGAGGGAGTCGCGACGCAGCGCCCCGGGCTTCTTCGGGGTGTTGATCGGCTGCCAGTTCACCGCGCTGGTGGAGTGCTCCATGAGGAACCACGGCTTGCCGCCGGCGATGTTGCCGGTGAGGTTCGCCGAGAAGGACAGCTCGTCCCTCGCCTGGGGGCCGGGGACGACGTAGTGATCGTTGGCGACGAAGTCCACCTCGGCGGCCCAGTCGGCGTAGTTCATGGCCGTGATCCCGGGCATGACCATGAAGTTGGTGGTGACGGGGACCCCCGGCGTGATGCGGTGCAGGATGTCGCGTTCGGCGCGCAGGTACTGCTTGAG
This sequence comes from Pengzhenrongella sicca, assembly GCF_017569225.1. Lineage (GTDB taxonomy): Bacteria > Actinomycetota > Actinomycetes > Actinomycetales > Cellulomonadaceae > Pengzhenrongella > Pengzhenrongella sicca. The sequence goes on along the minus strand of NZ_CP071868.1, from coordinate 771,588 downwards.
GGCGTCCGAGGAGAACCGCTTGAAGTCGAGCTGCTGCGTGGGGTTCGGGTTCGCGGCGGCCTGACGCGGGGGCAGGATCTGCTCGAACCGGGTGTAGCGCTGGGACCAGAAGTCCGTGCCCCAGGCATCGTTGAGCGCCTCGATGCTGCCGTAGCGCGCGGTGAGCCAGCCGCGGAAGGCGCGGGCGGCGTCGTCGGAGTAGTCGTAGATGTTGTGGCAGCCGAGCTCGTTGGAGACGTGCCAGGCGCAGATCGCCGGGTGGTCCCGGTAGCGCTCGGCCATCGCGGTCACGAGCCTCAGCGCGTGCTCGCGGAAGACGGGGCTGGTGGGGCGCCAGTGCTGCCGCCCGCCGGGCCAGAGGGTGCTGCCGTCGTGGGTGATCGGGAGGATCTCGGGGTGCTCGGTCACGAGCCACGGCGGCGGGGAGGCCGTCGCGGTGCCGAGGTCGACGGCGATGCCGTTCGCGTGCAGCAGGTCGATGACCTCGTCGAGCCAGTCGAAGTTCCAGGAGTCGCGCTCGGGCTGCAGGCGCGCCCAGGAGAAGATCGCGAGGGAGACCACGGTGACGCCGGCCTCGCGCATGAGCCGCACGTCCTCGTCCCACGTCTCGCGGGGCCACTGCTCCGGGTTGTAGTCGGCACCGAAGGCCATGCGCTTGCGGTTCGGCTCGGACGGCCAGCGCAGCCAGCGATGGGTGGTGGGTGTGGACACGGGAACGGCTCCTCGAGGCAAAGCGCGGCAACCCCGCCGCTGGTCGAGAGCAGCGGGTGCAGCTGGGACGTGTGAGACGGGCCGGGCGGGTGCCGGAGCTCCCGCCCGGCCCGGTGTGGTGCGGTCCTACTCCGTGATGGTGAAGCCCTGCTCGGTGCCGTACTTCGCGCTGGCCTCCTGCCAGCTCTTCAGCCCCTCAGCCAGCGTGGTGTCCGAGACGTAGGCCTGGCCGGCGGTGTCGTTGAAGATGCTGTTGGCGTAGACCTGGAAGGGCAGGTAGGACCAGCCCTCGAGCACGTTCTGCGCAGACTCGGCGAAGATCTCGTTGGCCTTCTGGCCGCCGAAGTACTCGAACTCCGAGCTCAGGAACTCCTCGGACTCCAGGTTCGCCGACGTCGCGGGGAAGGCGCCGCCGTCGATCCGGGTCTGGACGCCGTCGCCCACGTTGGCGTAGTCGAGGAAGGCGTACGCGAGGGCGCTGTTCTCACTCGCCGTCGGGACTGCGAGCGAGCTGCCCCCGTTCTCGGCGCTGGCCGTGTCGCCCTCTTCCCACTGCGGCAGCGGCGCGACGCGCCACTTGCCGGAGGCGGCGGGGACGCCGGAGGTGAAGTTGGCGGGCATCCAGGCCCCGCTGATGAGGGTGGCGATGGAGCCGTTGCCAAGGCCCTGGTACCACTCGTCGCTCCAGGAGGTGATGGGCGCCAGGAGGTCGTCGTCGAGGAGCTGCTGCCAGGTGTCGGCGAACTTGGTGGTGCCCTCGTCGGCGAGGTCGATCGTCACGTTGGCGCCGTCGACCGTGTAGGGCTGGCCGCCCGCCTGCCAGAGCAGGCCGGTGAGGAAGCCGGCGTCGCCCGCATCGTTGGTGACGTAGATGCTGGGGTCCGCAGCGTGCAGGGCACGAGCCGCCTCGACGTACTGCTCCCAGGTGGTCGGGACCGCGATGCCGTACTTCTCGAACACCTCGGCGTTGTAGTACAGGGCCATGGGGCCCGAGTCCATGGGAAGTCCGTAGATGCCGTCGCCCGAGTGGACCGAGCTCCACGGGCCGGGGCTGAAGGTCTCCTCGAGGTCGCCGGCGCCGTAGCCGGTGAGGTCCGTGAGGGACTCGGCGAGGGCGAACTGAGGAAGCGCGTAGTACTCGACCTGCGCGACGTCGGGGACGCCCGAACCGGCCGCGATCGCGTTCTGCAGCGCGGCGTAGTGGTCGATACCCGTGCCGGCGTTCACGAGCTCGATGTCGACGTTCGGGTACTCGGCTTCGAAGCCCTCGACGACCTTCTCGAGGGTGGGCTCCCACGCCCAGACGGTCAGCTCGCCGCCCTCCTCGAGGGCTGCCGTGACGTCGTCGGCGCTGACCGCCTCGGCCGCCGCGCCGCCGACGTTGCTGCCGGAACCGCAGGCGGTCAGGGCGAGGGCCGCAGCGAGGGCGAGGACCGAACCTCGCGCCACCGCCGTGCAGATGTTGCTCTTCATGAGTTTCCTTTTCACGCCATTGTTGATCGGGAGGGGTTGGTCTTGGGAGAGATCGGTCTTGGAGGGGACTACTCCTTGACAGCCCCGGCGGTGAGCCCGGACTGCCAGTACCGCTGCAGCAGCAGGAACGCTGCGATGAGCGGAAGAATCGTCAGGAGAGAGCCGGTGATCACGAGGTTGAAGATCGCCTCGCCGCCCGCCGTCGACGCCTGTGCGTTCCAGGCATTGAGGCCGAGCGTGAGTGGGTACCAGGCCGGGTCCTTGAGCATGATCAGCGGCAGGAAGTAGTTGTTCCACGTGGCGACCATGGTGAACAGCAACACCGTCACGACCCCCGGGCCCAGCAGCGGCAGGCAGATCTGGAAGAAGGCGCGAAACTCTCCGGCGCCGTCGATCCGGGCCGCTTCGAGCAGCTCGTTGGGAATCGCCTCGGAGGCGAACGTCCACATCAGGTAGAGCCCGAAGGGCGAGATGAGGGACGGGATGATCACCGACCACGGGGTGTTCGTCAGGCCCATCTGGCTGAACATGAGGAAGGTGGGCACCGCCAGGGCCGTCCCGGGAACGGCCACCGCGCCGATGACGACGGCGAACAGCGCCCGCTTGCCCGGAAAGTTGAACTTCGCGAGGGCATACCCCCCGAGGACGGCGAGGAGCGTCGCGCCGCCGGCGCCCAGCACCACGTACAGGACGGTGTTGAGGAACCAGCGGACGAAGATTCCGTCGTCGTACGCGAGCGTGTCGGCGATGTTGCTGAACAGCGCGAAGTCGCCGCTGAACCAGAGGCCGAACGACGTGAAGAGACTGGCCTGGGTCTTCGACGAGTTGATGACCAGCCACACGAGCGGAACGAGGCTGTAGACAAGGACGACGCCAGTGACGATGGTCAGCGGCACGCTGCGCTTCGGCTTGTCGACGCGGCGTCGGCTGCTTCTCATGCGCACGTAGGTGGGCGTTGTCCGGGGCGCGGCAGCGCGGGTGGAATCAACGACGGCGCTCATGGTCAGCTCCCATTTCGCATGCCGCGCAGCTGCACGGCGTAGGCGATGACCATGGTGATGACGCCCATGATGATGGCCACGGTGGCGGAGTAGTTGTACTGCTGGCCGGAGAAGCTCAGCGAGTAGGCGTAGAGGTTCGGGGTGAAGTACGTGGAGATGGAGTTGGGCGCCAGGCTCTGCAGGATCGCGGGCTCGTTGAAGAGCTGGAAGCTTCCGATGACCGAGAAGATCGAGGCCACCACGAGGGCCCCGCGAATGGCCGGAAGCTTGATCGCCGTGATCAGGCGGAGCTGGCTGGCGCCGTCGATCTCCGCCGCCTCGTACAACGACTTGGGGATCACGCGCAGCGCCGCGTAGAAGATCAGCATGTTGTAGCCGATGAACTCCCACGTGACGATGTTGCCGATGGAGGCGAGGATCAGCTCGGGCGACAGGGGGTTCGGGATGTCCGTGCCGAGCGCGCGGTTGAGGCTGCCCACCAGACCGAATCGCGTGCCGTACATGAAGCCCCACATGAGGCTGGCGACGACGGCGGGAACCGCGTACGGCAGGAAGATCGACAGGCGAAAGAAGGACGTCCCGTACAGCCGGCCGCTATCCAGAGCCAGCGCAACGAGCAGCGCGAGCAGCAGCATCACCGGGACCTGGACCGCGAGGAAAAGCGTCACGCGGAACAGGGCCGACCAGAACTGAGTGTCCTGCAGCGCCTGCGAGTAGTTCGCGAGCCCGACGAACGCGTTCCCGCCCACGAGCTGGTTGCGGAAGAAGCTGAGGAAGATCGAGTAGGCGATCGGCGCCAGGAAGACGACAGCGAAGACCGCCATGAACGGGCCGATGAAGAGCCAGCCGGACCACGACAGCTGCTGGGCGTGCTCCTGCGCTGGCTTTGCTCGCTTCGCTGGCCGCGCTGGCTTCGCTGGCCGTGCCTGGACACCGAGCGTGGCCGGGGGTGATGACGCCGTCGTCATGGGTGTCCTTCGGTGACTGTGGACCAATGGTTGCGCAACCATAGCAGCGAAAACATGGCAGTTGGTTGCGCAACCATCTCGGTAGGATCGCCCCATGTCCGCGACACCTCTTCACAGCCCCGCCGGTGGCAGGCGCATCTCGATGCCCGACGTCGCCCGGCTCGCGGGCGTCTCGGCGCAGACCGTGTCCCGGGTCTCCAGCGGCAGTCCCGGCGTGGCCGAGGCGACGCGGCAGCAGGTCATCGCGGCGATGAACGAGCTCGGCTACCGGCCCAACAGCGCCGCCCGGGCCCTCAAGCGCGGGAGCTTCCGGACCATCGGCGTCATCCTTTTCAGTCTCTCCAGCACCGGGAACGCGCGCACGCTCGAAGCCATCGCGCTTCGGGCTGCCGAGGAGGACTACGCGGTCGCGCTGATCCCCGTGTCCACGCCCACGCAGGCGGGCATGCGGGGTGCCTTCTCGCGTCTGAACGAGCTGGCAGTGGATGCGGTCATCGTGATCATGGAGATCCACCTGCTCGACGCCGGGACGATGTTCCTGCCGCCAGGCGTCCACGCCGTGGTGGTCGACTCCGATGCCAGTGACGACTACACCGTGATCGACTCCGATCAGGCCAACGGCTCCCGGATGGCGGTGGAGCACCTCCTGAGCCTGGGGCACCAGACGGTGTGGCACATGGCCGGCCCCGAAGAGTCGTTCGCGAGCGAACGGCGCATCACCGCCTGGCGAACGACGCTCGCCGCACATGGCTGCACCGAGCCGCCGCTGCTCCGGGGGGACTGGTCCGCGGATTCGGGCTACGAGGCCGGGCTGTCTCTTGCGGACTCGGACTGCACGGCGGTGTTCGTGTCGAACGACCAGATGGCGCTGGGAGTGCTCCGGGCCTTCCACGAGCGGGGCATCCGGGTCCCGCAGGACGTGAGCGTCGTGGGCTTCGACGACATCCCCGACAGCAGCTCCTTCAGCCCGCCGCTGACCACGGTGCACCAGGACTTCGCGGCGGTGGGTCGGCGCTGCGTGGACAAGGCGCTGAAGCAGATGCGGGAGAACTCGACGGAGCCCGGCCGGGAGCTGGTGCCCACGCGGTTGATCGTGCGGGAGAGCACGGCGGGCGCTAGCGGGGCGCGCTCGAGGACTTAGCCTCGACCCACCGACGAGGTCGGGTCTGGCTGCCCGCGCTCGACGAGAACCGTCGTCCCGTTCGGTCGTTGCACGCGATTGTTGACGATCCGTCCCCCATCCCGAACGTGAGCCCGCGCGTCAATCTAACCTGCGGGACAAACCGGACATCCGCTACCCTCAAGCATGCCGGTCGACCTGTCATCGCTGCCGTGGTGGGCGACCGCCCTGATCCTCCTGGCGGGCGGGCTGATCTTCCTGGCACTGTCGGGCGCACTCTGGGCACTCGCCCTGTGGGCCATGTTCGGCCGCTGGTGGCGCGCGCTCCTGTCCATCGCGCTGATCGCGGCGGCCGGCTGGCTCGGCGGGTTCGGCTGGTTGTGGCGAGCGGTCGACGACGGCTGGGGCCAGAACGGCTGGATCACCCTCGGCGTGCTGACCACGATCGGCATCCCGATCGCCCTGTTCCTGCTGGCGACGGGATTCGTGAGCCGCGTCGGGGGCGACCGCCTCCGGCGCGCCCGGCCCGGGCCGGCGATGCCCCAGGGACCGGCACGGGGGCAGCACTTCGCCGACTACGGGTCCGAGAACCAGGTGTGGAATCGGGAACTGAACCGCCGCGATCAGGGGTGACGGCCCCGGGCGCGGAGCGGTCGGGGGTCAGACGGTCGTCGAGATGGAGGCGGACTGGCCGTCGCCAGCGATGATCGTGACTGTGATCGTCAGGGGCGCGCCGGCGGGGATCAGGACATCCCACGCGCGGATCCGCCGGACGCCGAACGGCCTGAGCAGCCAGCGCCAGCCGAACCCGATCAGCCCGGGCTGGGCGACCGCCGCGCTCGTCGCCGGGATGTCGGGCAGCGCCGCCGAACCGCGGTAGATCCGCACTCGCGGGCCTCGGATAGTCCGGGCCCGAGCGGACGCCGAAAGCGTCGCCGGCGGCACGTCCGTAGCCGACGCCGAGGTCGTCACGGTCACCCGGGTCGTCGTGGGCGTCGGGTGCGAGACGCCCCTCAGCGTCAGGGTCGGGGGCGGGAGCGCCGGCACGCCGGGGGCGGTGGCCCGCTGCACGGTCGCGCGACCCAACGGGTCCACCAGCCGCAGCCCGACGTCGGCGTCGGCCGTGGCGTCGGCCCGGGCGAACCACACCGCGAGGGGGGTCCGACCACCCGACCTCGGGCCGCGGACCAGCACCGCCTGGCCGGGCGTCGGCAGGGTCGCCGGTGCCGGGGTGCCGTCGCCGAGCGTCACGACGTCGGCGAGCGCGACGGTCGCCAGCGCGGCAAGGTCGGCGTCCGACGTCGTCACACCCGATCCGGCCGCCCGGTGCGCGCCCCAGGCGGTGTCGTCCGGGGCGGAGGTCGAGGTCCGTGCGACCAGCACAAGGTGGTCGGGCGTCCCGTCGGAAACCACCAGCGGCGCGAGGTCCGGCCCGCCGGGCGGCGGCGTGGCGACCGTGACGATGTCCGACTCGCCGGACAACAACCCGCGGATCGCCTGCTCCGGCACCCCGGAGGTGTCCGGCACCGCGACCGCGCGCAGGTACGACGGCTGCCACCCCGCGCCGGTCGCCAACGTCATCGAGGCGGAGTACAGCGGAGCCCCGGACCGGACGTCACGCAGCGGCTCGCCGCCGCCGTCGACCACGGCCGCCGCCGGCACGAGCGTCGGCGCGCCCATCGAGTCGGCCCGGCGGGCCGCGTCGAACACCCGGGTCCGGTACAGCCGGAAGCCGCCGACCGGCACGTTCGAGGCGACCTCCAGGTCGACGTCGACCCCGGTCTCGGTGATCGCGGTGCGGACCAGCGGCGGCGCCGGGCTCACCACGCGCGGTGCGATGAACACCTGGGTCTGGGTGTCCAGGCCGACGGTGGGGAACGGCGAGTCGGTGCCCGTCGGCGTCGTCGACGTGACGACGAACAGCTGCAGATCCGACGCACCCCGGGCGAGTGGGACATCGGCCGCGCGCGGCGATCCCGGGTGCTCCGGCACCTCGAGCACCCGGCGGAACGCACGCTGCGCCTGCTCGCCGCGCGCGGCGAGCACCCCCCGCAGCTCGAGCAGCCGCGCGCCCGGGATCGGGCTCGCCGCGGCGCCCAGCCCTAGGGCGTCGCGCAGGTTCTGCTCGCTGGTCCCCCAGATCACCCAGTTCTTCACCGGAGCGTTCGGCGGCGCGCCCCAGGCGATCCGGACGTGGCTCGACCCGGCGGCGTCGGGCATCGAACCGAGTGGGACGCCGGGCAGGATGACGACCTGCGGCACGACGGGCACCGGCGAACCGGCGGTCGCGATCACCCAGCGGTCCGGGTCCGACGCCACCCAGCCCGTCGGCGACGGTCCGACCGCGGTCGCCCGGCGCGCCCAGATGACCACGCCCCAGCGCCCGGTGCCGGTGAAGTCCAGCGGCGCCAGGTCGACGTCGGTGCGGAAGCGGCGCGGGTCGCCCTGACCGGTGCCGGGCGTGATCGGCACCGGCGGGACCGTCTGGGTCGCGTCGTAGCCGTTCTGGTCGAGCGGGGTGACGGTGCAGCCGACGCCGGTCGGGAGGTCGCCCGCGAACGTGTAGGACCAGGACGCGGTGCGGCAGCCCGCCGGGGCCACGCCCGGCCCGACGCCCGGCGGCGTCGGGGAGTACGGGCCGACCATGGGGTAGAGCACCGCGGTCAGTTCGACGCCCGTGGTGGTGCGCTGCGACCACTCCAGCATCGTCTCCACTCGCAGGTGCGCCGGGCAGGCCGACGCCGAGCCCGAGTACCGCGCGGTCAGTGCGGGGTTGGCGAGAATCGGCAGGGCCGCGCCCGGTTCGGTGGTGTCCAGGTGCGTTTCGACCCACGGCGACCAGACGCCGTAGATGTCGTCGTGCGCGACTCCAAACCCGAGGTGCCGGCCGCCGGACCCGAGCGGGATCTCGGCGTACGGGTCGATCACCGACGTGCGGCCCGCGGAGTCGGCGCTCGGCACCGACCCGATCCGCCAGCCGCCCCAGTCGTCATTCTTCTCGCAGCCGGGCTCGGCCTGCCCTGCGCCGGTCGGGTAGCGGCAGTACGCCTGCGCGGTCACGCGTCCCCAGCCCGCGCCGACGATCGGGCGCGGCCAGGTCAGCCGGACGTTCTCCCACCACGGCTGGTCGATGCCGGTCGGTGCGTTCAGCGAGTAGCGGGCCGCGGTCAGGCCGAGCGGCGACGCCGTCGCCCCGTGCAGCACCGGCGGCGCGTAGGCGGCGTACTCCCCGGCCGGGCCGACTCCGATGACCTGGCCGAACACGTCGATCGTCGGTCCGGCGGTGTAGGTGGCGGTGACCAGGAACTCGGGGGGCGGGAGCACCGCTATGACGACGTCGGACGGCATCGGCGGGTACGCGGTGCCGAAGCCCAGCGCGAGGTTGAGGTAGGCGTCGGTCTGGGTGGGAATGGCGAGCATCGGCCAGGGTGCGGCGTCGATCTGGGTCGTCGGGCCGACCCCGATCGTCGTCTCGCCCGGTCCGGGCACGATCGTCGGGCGGGTGATCGAGCTCTGGTCGTGCTCGGGCAGCCCCGGCTGGTACAGGTCGCCCAGTTGCGGGAGCAGCGCGGCCTGCAGCACGGCGACCATCCGCGGCAGGTCGGGTGTCAGCCAGTCGGGGGCGATCACGCCGGACGGCAGCACCGGGAACCAGCCGAGCGGCGGAGCCCCGCGGGACAGCCGGTCCAACGCGGCGCTGGTCGGGTCGGTCAGCGCGGCGAGCATGCCCTGCTTGGCCCCGTCGTAGTCGCCGAGCGGACCGTCCACGGGTAGACCGATCAGCTCGTACGGCGTCCAGTCGTCCGCGTTGACGATGTCCGCCAGCGGCTGCACCGACACCACCGGCGAGGTGAGGTTGTCGACCAGCGCGCACGTCGCACCGGACGTGCGCAGGTCGATCGAGAGGGTGCCGTTGCCGGTCCGGCTGGTGGCCGCGACCACCGACTCCGGCGTCGGGGCGCCCCAGCACAGCTTGACCGTGACGGGCCGGCCGGGGTCGGAGACCGTGCCCTGCACGATCACCCGGCCGGCGGTGCCGGTCCAGGTCAGCAACGACTGCGAGCCGTAGCTCTGGACGGGGTTGCGCGACGGGACGAGCTTGGCCGCCTTCGGCCTCCGATACCAGACCGTGAACACCCCGTGCGGCACGCCGAGCGAACCGTGGCACGCCCAGCTGACCCGGGTACGCGGCGGCGCGTCGCCCACGTGGCCGCCGGCCTCCTGCTGGGCCCTGCCGAGCGCGTTCCAGTCGATCATCACCGCCTCGGCACGGAACACCGAGGGATTCGCGATGCGAGCCATCAGGCCTCCTCCTCCCACGGTGCCCGCGCGAGCAGCACCGACAGCGTGGGCGCCGACGTGCCGGCCGTCCCGTCCACCTTGGTCACCTGCAGGTCGAGGTTGAGCGTCGCCCCACGCTGGCTCGCGGCCAGGAAGGCCACGACCCTGGTCCCGCCCGGGCCGACCGCGATGCGCGCGACGGCGGCCCCGCCGCCGGCGGAGCGCACCACGCTCAGCCACCGGTACCGCACGCGCGCCCAGTAGTGGTGCACCGGATCGGGGTCGGTCGCGGCGGAGAGCACCTTCTGCGGTCCCACCCGGGTGCGCACGAGACGCTCGTTCGACTCGATGACCACCGCGACGGGCTGCGGCGTCGGGTCCGTCGTCCAGAGCACCTGGACCAGCGGGAACGCCGGCACCTGCGGTGCCCCCAGCCCGGCGTCCTCGAACGCCTGGTCCAGCGCGGCGCCGGTGACGTCGCCGACCAGCGACGCCAGTGCGCCCGGCGTCAGCACACCGCGGTGCTGGATCGGGGCCGGCGAGACGTAACGGGCCAGGTCGGCCAGGTCGGTGAACCGTCCGGTGGTGAACGGCACCCGGAACACGATCTCGCCGTCGCCCGCGGTGCCGGTCGGGCGGGCATGCACGTCGAGCAGGTACTCGGTCAGCGGGTCGAACACGTACGGCAGGAAGTAGGGCGCCTCGTCGTGCGGGTCGACGTTGTCCTGGTCGATGCATGGCTGCCCGGTGACGACCTCGCCGAGCGCCTCGCGCCACGCCTGCTGGATCCCGTAGACCTGGTCGGTGCCGAGGTACGGCGAGCCGGGGTCGACGGTGACCTGCGGGTTGGCCGCGTCCGGCTGGTCGGCGAGCCGCGGGTGGTGCCCGGAGGCGGCCCTGACCTGGACGAACAGCTCCTTGCCGTAGGCGGCGTAGAGCGCGGTCACCCGCTGGCTGGAGAACGTCACGGTGATCCCGGCGCGGGTGAACAGGCCGTCCTCGCCGCGGTCCGGCTCGGTGGCCAGCACCCACGGCGTGAGGTCGTTGGTCTGCGACGGCGGGGTCGGTACCGCACCGGTGTGGAACGCGAACGTCTGGGCTCGGACCTGCGACCCGCCGACGGTCGCCGCGTCCAGCGTCGCCGCCGGGGGTTGGCCGGCCGGCGGGCTGTACTGGTCGCCGCTGACCGCGATCGCGGTCGCGGTCCAGTCGATCTCGACGGCGTAGGTGGTGTCCGGGGTGAGCAGTGGTTCGGTCCCGGCGGCGGCCAGCGCGGTGGAGACCGCCGTCTGGTCCGACGTCTTGACGGTGACGTCCCAGGCGAAGCGGCGCGCCTCGGACTCGAGCACCGACTCCACCCCGACCACGTAGAACGGCTGCGGCGGCAGCTTGCGTGCCCGCGCGCGGTCGAACCCGATGACGATCCGCCGGGCCGACGGGTCCATGCCTTTCAGGTAGACCCAGACCAGCACCAGCCCGTCGCCGGCGCCGATCCGGGCGGCCAGGTGCCCGGCGCGAGACACCGGGTCGGCCCACGGCCCATCGGGGTCGAACCATTGGTCGGACGGACGGTTCTGCGCGGACAGCAGGTCGTCGCCGCGCACCGGGTGGCGCCGCACCTCGCTGCCGTCGGACGCCCGGCCGACGACGAACAGCCCGCCCTCGACGACCCGGCGGTCGACCAGCAGGAGCATGCCGACGTCCGTGAAGGCGTCGTCGGGGTCCTGCGGTTCGAACCAGACGGCGTCGGCCAGCTCGTCGGGCCGGAACCCGGTCGCCTCCCAGGCGTTCTCGACGAGCTTGCGGGTCTCGTCATCAGCGCCGGGCGCCGGTTCCTCGGAGTCGAGCGCGGGGCTGCGCAGGATCTCCCCCCGGCAGCGCAGCGCCGCCTGGGCCCGGCTCGACCGCCAGGTTGCCGCGTGCAGCAGGGCGCCGGCGTCGTACAACCCCGCAGCGCCGACGGCGGTGTCGAGCAGGGTCAGTCCGCTGGCGCCGGTCGGTTCGTGCGGACCTGCGACCGCCCAGCTCTGGCCGAGGTCGGCGGGGTCGGCGTGCTCGCCGTCGAAGCAGGGCACGGCCCCGCCCACGACGACGGCGGGGGCGGTGCCCTGGAGCGGATCGATCGAGGCGGCGACCCGCCACGCCTCGCCGACGCGCAGCCCGGTTCGCACCGCGGTGGAGCGCGTCGCACCCGGCGCGTCCGGCCACGGCAGCCCCGTCAGGAACCATCCGGTCGGGTTCGGCCCGGTCGGCTCGCCGTCGAACGTCCACAGCTGCGGCGTCGGTCCGGCCGGCGCGGAGCAGATCTGACCCCAGACGTGCGTGACGTGGTCGACCAGGTTCTCGCCGTACGGCACCGCGGCCGGCTGGGCGACCGGCACCCAGGTGAGCAGGCCGAGCCCGACCTTGCGACCGTTGCCGTCGGCGCCGTGCACCCACCAGGCGGCCGGTGCGGGCGACGTCGGCGGCAGCAGGGCGCCGCCGGTCAGGCGCACCGCGGTGACGTCGTAGCGCCACCAGTGCCCGCCCACCTGGACCCACGGGTTGTACGGCTGGGCGGTCCACGGTCCGAGCACGCCGCCGACGATCGTGGCGGCGTCGGCCTTGGGAGCCACCGCGAACTCAACCAGCGGCACGACGTCGATCGGCACCACCGGCACGACGCCGACGCCGCCCGGGGCGGCCTTGCCCAGCGACCCGTCGACCGGGCCGGACGACGCCGACCCCTCGATCGTCACCTGCGTCGACCGGGCGATCAGCGACACCCCGCTGACCAGCGGCGGCGGCTCCCCGGGGTCGTTGCCGGGCGGGCTGCCAATGGTCAGCTCGACCGAGCCCTCGACGCTGAAGAAGAAGAAGTCGACCTTGCCGTGCGCCTCGCCGTGCACGTACAGCCGAGCGCCCGGGTCGCGGTAGATCACCACGAGTTTGGCCCACGCCGAGATCGAGATGATGAACAGCCGCAGCTCGCCACCGATCTCGAAGATCCCGCCGAGGTACATCGGGTCGGGGGCGAGCAGCGCGTCGAACCCGCCCGATGCCTCCAGGTACAGCCCGGACGGCTTGAACCCCATCAGCACCGCGGAGACGTGGAAGCCGACCGCGAAGGTCAGGCCCTTCGACTCGAGCACCGGGTCGGTCGGCAGGGTCTGCCCGTCGCCGTACACGCCGAGGTACCCGGTCGCATCGAACACCCCGAGGACCTTGACGGCCACCGGGTCCCGGTAGCTGCCCAGCTCGACGTACCAGTGCGACGGGTCGGTCTTGGTGTCGAAGAACGCGGTCACCGGGACGTGGAAGGTAATCAGGCCGGCGATGTCGTAGTCGATCCGGAGCGCGATCAGGATCGTGCCACGGCCGAAGTCGAGGTCGATGACGGCGAGGATCGTCGCGCTGGTGTCGCCGGTCACCCCCGGCAGGCTGGGCGACAGCACGTTGGCCAGCATGATCAGACCGATCCGCGGCCCGGGGACCTCGATCAGCAGGACGCCCTTCATATTCAGGGTGAACCCGCCGTCGACGGTGCCGAGCACCAGCCCGGCGGCGAAGCCGTAGTGGCCAGCGGAGTACTGCCAGGCGTCCGGGGCGCTGAACAGCGTGTTGTTCGCCAGGTGCTGCTTGGCCCAGTCCAGCGCCGGCAGCGCGGTGTCCGGCATGACGCGCTCGAAGTTGACGCCCATCCCGCCGAGGAACCCGTAGATGCCCAGCCCGGAGCCGCCCAGCACGATCGGCACCGGCAGCTCGACCAGCCCGCCGAACAGCACGCCGACGTTGCCGTCCGGACCCTTCGCGATGAACAGCGAGGCGGCGATCCGGACGGCGACCGGGGTCACTGTGATGTCGAACGCGCCGCCGATCAGGTTCTCCGAGATCGACACCTCGCCGGTGCCGTGCAGCGTGCCGGGCACGTCGATCGTGGCGCGCAGCCGGGAGATCGAGATGTCCGGGGCGCCGCCACCACCTTGGAAGGTGGCCCGGACCGTCGCGGTGTCGATCGTGATGATGCCGATCTCCAGGCCGATCCCGAACTGGATCTCGATGAACATCGGGTTGTCGCGGGAGACCTTGAAACCGAACACCCGCAGGATCTCGTCCAGCGGGGACACAGCCGCGACCGACCCGTCGGGGGCGTCGATCGTGTAGCCCTTGTCGGGGTCGAAGACGAACGTCGGGGTGAAGGGCGCGCCGGCCGCGCCCCAGGTCGCGGCCATCCCGATCGCCTTGTAGCGGGCCTTGACCGGCTTCGTGGTGCGGATGATCTTGACGTCGACCATGAACTGGGTCTCGACGTCGAACAGCACGCTGACCCGGTCACCTGCGGACGGGTCGCCGACCTCGCCGGACGCGCCCACGATCCCGTGGCTGACCAGCACGTCGACCCCGTACAGGGTGATCGCCTGGGTCGTCAGGACCGTGCCGGATGCGCCGAGCCCGGCGCCGACGAGCGCGACCGCTCCGCCGGCGGCCGGCGACAGCGAGCTAACCGCGGCCGTCAGCGGCGCGATGACCGCCATCGCGCCGACGCCGTCGATCACCGTGTTGGGGATGCCGTCGCCGCGTTTGCGTTGGTAGAGGCCGTCCTTGTCACCCGCGTGCGCCTTCACCTCGGCCTCGACCGACCAGGCCTGGCGATCCTCGGTGATCCGCATCCGCGCCAGGAAGTCGACGATCCCGTCGCCCGGGTTGCCGCCGGGCGGCAGGTCGAGCCCGGGCTCGACCTGCCCTGCCGCGGACGAGACGTCCAGCTCGCCCCAGACCTCCGCCCGGATGAACGACGAACGCAGCAGCTCCACGCGCACGCCGATGCGCCGGAAGCAGGACGGCGGTGGCTGCCGGGCGGGGGTGTTCTCGGCCGGGGGCGTGTCGTTCGACCAGTGCGAGACCTCGGCGTGCAGGCGCCCGCCCACGGTGATCGGCGCGAAGGCCGACACCCTGGCGCGGGCCAGCCACCAGAACCCGTCGCCCTCCGCCGGGGCGGCGCCGGCCGGGTTGGCCGTCGCCGTCGCGGGCCAGGTGTGCGCGTGGGCGGTGTCGTCGCCGGTCGCGGTCCCCGGCTGGACGTCGGTGAAGCCCGCCTCGGTGAGGATCGTGATCGCGGCGCTCTGACGGCGGGCGGACAGGTCCTTGTTCCACCCGTCGGAGGTGGTCGCCTCGTACGACGCGTACCCATCGACCTCGATGTGGGTGCCGTGCGGGATCCGAGCGGCGAGCGCCCGCGCCGCCGCCAGGTAGGTCCCGGCCGCGGCCAGGCCCGATCGCGACGGCGACTTCGCGTCGCGCGTCGAGTCCGGACCGAGCGCCCAGGCCCGCTCACGGGCGGACGGGGCTGCGCCCGCGGCGGGGTTGAACTCACCGGTCGTCGGGTGGTCGACGAGGAAGAAGCAGTCGCTGTCCTGGGCGGCGGCACCGGAGAACGTCACCGACAGGTCGCCGTCGACGGGTGCGGCGTCGGTCAGGGCGGCCAGGTCGACGGTGACCGTCGGGCCGTTCGTCGGGCCGACGAAGGTGAGCGTCGGCGACGTCCACGCGATCGTCGTCCCGGCCGGCGGCTCCGCGCTCAGCTTCACGACCGCCGGGTCCAACGCGCCGAGCTGCAGCTTCCACTGCGCCGACGGGTCGTTGGGAGTGACGCCGACGACCTTCGCGGATCCCGACCCGGACACGGCGCCGGCCGCGAGCGCGGTGCGTAAGGCGACGGACTTGTCCAGGCCGGCTGCGGCGTCGTGCACGGCGATGGCGATCGAGGTGCCGTCGGCGTCGGTGGTGATCGCCGCGCGCTCGCCGATCACCGCGGTCGCGTTGTCCGGGGTGATCGTGATGGTGTTCGAGCCCGACCCGCCGTGGGTGCTCACGATCAGCGTCGAGCTCGCCGGGACCGTCGCCGAGCCGTCGGCGGCGGGGACCACGGCACCGGTCGGGGTGAGGAAGGAGGCCTCGACGGACAGCGACGCCCCGTTGACGACCTCGGCCTCGAAGATGCCGGTGACCCCGGCCGACGCGCCGACCCCGAGGTACAGATTCCGCGCGGCGGCGGTGACGTGCAGCCCGTCCAGCCCGTTCGGCTGCACGAACAGCCGGATCTCCGGCAGGAAGAACCCCTGCCAGCTGTTCGGCATGGTGCGCGCACCCGCCGGCAGGTTCGGCGGACCGGCCGCGTCGGACAGGTCGAGCACGGCTCCTCGGAAGCCGAAACCGACCGCGTTGCCGGGCCCGACGATCGCGTAGCCCGGCTCCATCCGGATCAGGTCGTAGATCTTGTCCGTCGGGTTGCCCGACGTCGACGCGCTCACCAGCGAGAACTTCACGTCCTGACCCTCAAGCTGCTGCAGGCGCACGGTCAGCCCGCCGACCACGAGGAACACGCCGCGCTGCGCGGTGTCCGGCACCAGCAGCGCGTTGGCAACGTCATAGCGGGCCGGGGTGAGGAACGGCAGCGCGATCGCGACCACCGGCGCGGTCAGGTCGATCCGCCAGCCGTCGTCGCCGACGTGCCGCCCGACGGTCAGTGTGACGTTCGGGTCGCGGAACTCGATCGGGGTGCCGGCACCGGGCAGCCCGAGCTGAGGAACCCTGGCGCTGTCGGTGTAGATGCGCCAGGTGCCGTCGTCGTCGGTGAGATCGGCCTGCTGCACACCCGGGACGGACGTGAGTGCGGACTCGATCGTGTCCAGGGCGCCGCCGCTGCCGGCCGACCCGGGCAACTGGTCCCACAGCGACATGGCGACTCCCCCGGGGGGTGAATGGGACAATTCGAACCTATGTGATACGGGTCACATCTGTCACCTGGGATTTCACACGACTGAGCGGGGAGCCTCAGCCCGGGCGGTTTGGATGACTCCCGACAGACACCCTCAGCACCTGACCTCCACCGGCGAGCCGTACGCATGAAGCTCGCCGCACTGCGCGACGCCCGCGTGCTCAAGCGGCGCGGGGGATCCCGACTGGATGCGGCACTCTCGGCGGCCCAACACGGGCACGTGAACGTGCACCAAAAAGTCGTGCATACAATTTTTTAGGGGCTCTTCGCAATCGAGGGTGTAGCGGCGGTCTGATCGCGGGCGGCGCGTCGGTGTCTGGGTAGAGGTCGAGGCCTTCCGATGATGGGAGTTCTCACACAGCCCAGCCGGAAGACCTCGACGTGTTCGAAACTACCTTCGGTGACCCTGACTTGACCACGTTCACTCGCGTCGACGAGCTCGGTCTCGTCGTCGTCGGCCAACGCCTCGAGCCCGACCGCGCCGTGCTGTCCTGCCGGGTCGCCGCGCAGGACCAGTGGTGTCGCCGGTGCGGGGCCGAAGGCGTTGCGCGGGACTCGCTCGTGCGCCGGCTCGCGCACGAGCCGTTCGGGTGGCGCCCCACCGTGCTGGAAGTCCGGCTGCGCCGGTACCGGTGCCCAGGCTGCGCACACGTGTGGCGCCAAGACGCCGACGCTGCGGCCGAGCCCCGGGCGAAGCTGTCCCGGCGCGCGGTCCGGTGGGCGTTAGAAGCACTGGTGGTCCAGCATCTGACGGTCGCGCGGATCGCGGAGGCGTTGGCGGTGTCGTGGAACACGGCCAACAACGCGGTCCTGGCCGAAGGACAACGCCGGCTCATCGAGGACCCGACCCGGTTCAACGGCGTGGCCGTGATCGGCGTCGATGAGCACGTGTGGCGCCACACCCGCCGCGGCGACAAGTTCGTCACCGTCATCATCGACCTCACCCCGATCAGGGACGGCACCGGGACCGCGCGGTTGCTCGACATGGTGCCGGGCCGCTCCAAACAGGTCTTCAAGACCTGGCTCGCCGAGCGCCCCGAGGACTGGCGGGCGCGGGTGGAGGTCGTCGCGATGGACGGGTTCACCGGCTTCAAGACCGCCGCCGCCGAAGAGCTACCCGAGGCCGTCGCAGTCATGGATCCCTTCCACGTCGCGCGTCTGGGTGCAGACGCGATGGACCGGTGCCGGCGCCGGGTCCAGCAAGACCTGCACGGTCACCGCGGGCACAAGGACGATCCGCTCTACCGGGCGCGGCGCACCCTGCACACCGGCGTCGACCTGCTCACCGACCGGCAGCGGGCCCGGCTCGAGGCCCTGTTCGCGGCCGACGAGCACGTCGAGGTCGAAGCCACCTGGGGCGTCTACCAGCAGATGGTCGCTGCCTACCGCCACCCCGACCGCCAGCACGGGCGAACCCTGATGGAACAGCTGATCGCCTCGGTCAGCTCCGGCGTCCCCGCCGCGCTGCGCGAGGTCATCACCCTCGGACGGACCTTGAAGAAGCGAGCCGCCGACGTGCTGGCCTACTTCGATAGACCCGGCACGAGCAACGGGCCGACGGAGGCGATCAACGGCCGACTCGAACACCTGCGCGGCTCAGCCCTGGGGTTCCGGAACCTCGCCCACTACATCGCGCGCAGTCTCCTGGAAACCGGTGGCTTCCGACCCCAACTACACCCTCGAATGCGATGAGCCTTTTTAGGCCCACGTTGGAGGCGTCCTCTCAAAAACAGAAAAGACTCTGTCCCGAGCGGCGAACGCGAACTATTGAACCCTCGACCTCTGGGTTATGAGCGGGACCGAAGGCACTTTTGAGATCCTTCCGTCTGAGCGTGGATCGGTGTACTCTGGCAACGTCGTCGCAGGTCAGAGTCACTATCGCTGGTCCGGTGTTATCCAGGCTTATCCATGGCCGTATGGCAAGGTTTGCGGTCACCGTGCGGTCACGGGAATTAAATGCACATTCTGGAGGTGGCCCATGGCCTGGGTCCGCAAGCACGTCGCAGCAAGCGGCGCGGAAACCTTCCGTGGATATTACCGCGACCCGGACGGACGCACCCGCTCCGCCGGCACCTTCCCCTCCACCAGGGCCGCGCTGCGCGCCGCGAACCGCGAGGAGGTCAAGGTCGGCGACGGCACCTGGCTCGACGCGCAGTTCGGCAAGATCACCTTCCGCGACTTCGTGGAGAACGTCTGGTTCCCCAGCCGGCACCTCGAGGCCACCACCCACGTCTCCTACCGGTCGAACCTCGACAAGCACTTCCTCCCCGCGTTCGGCGACCGACCGATGGCGAAGATCTCACCGTCCATGATTCAAGAGTGGGTGACCAAGGCGATCGCGGACGGACTCTCCCCGCGCAGCACGATGAAGTACCACGTGATGCTGCACTCGATCTTCAAGCGGGCAGTGCGCGACCGGATCATCGCCTTCAACCCCTGCGACGAGACCGAGCTGCCGAAGGTGGTCCCCCGGCAGACCCGAACGATCACCCCAGATGAGTACCGGCGGATCCTCGCCGCGATACCCGACCGCTTCAAGGACCTCGTAGTCACGGACATCGAGACCGGGCTGCGGTGGGGCGAGCTGATCGCGCTCCGGCCCCGACACCTCGAGTTCCTGCGCCGAACGATCAACGTCAAGGAGACCATCGTCGAAATCTCCAAGAAGCACTCCCCCACCGGCGAGCGCATGATCGTCAAGCCCTACCCCAAGAGCAACAAGCCCCGCGTCATCGGAATCAGCCAGGGACTACTCGACGTCCTGTCAGCGCGGATCGCCCGCCTCGGCCTCGGACCCGACGACCTACTCTTCCCATCCAGCGAAATCGCAGGCGGCAACCCACTGTCGCGGAACACGTTCCGGACGCGGGTCTGGCTGCCCGCCGTCCAAGCCGCGCAGATCGACTTCGGTGTCCGCGTCCACGACCTCCGCCACGCACACGCATCCTGGCTCCTCGCCGGCGGTGCCGACCTCAAAGGAGTCATGGACCGCATGGGCCACGCCCAGATCATGACCACGCAGAAGTACCTGCACGCACTCCCCGACGCCGACGAAAAGAACCTCGCCGCGTTCGACCGGACCCTCAACCAAGGACAGACACAGTCCATCGCGAGAGACCCCGCGACGAAACCGCAACCGTGACCGTTTGCGTTACGGAGGACTTTCGATCGGTCACCACCTCGTGCCCCAGGCCCTTCCGGAAGACGCAAGAACAGATCACCATCCCGACCCAAGGCCGAGGTCACTTCAAAGAGGACAACCGCACACAAACCGACCACGAAACGACCACTACTCACACGCGAGGACTGCGACAAATTCTACAGTTCTCGCACCGGCGGGGCCTGCCGCGCGAACATGCTCAGCGTTCATCCGCCCCTGAGCATCAGGATGCGCGAACGCATGAGCGCCGTGCGACTAGTCTGCGATAATGAACACTTCCCTGCCGTTCCGCATCTTCCTCGCGTCACCGAGTGATGCTACGCACGAACGCAAAGCCATTCGCGATTGTGTCGCCCAGTTCAACGCTCGTGGCGTACGGAGCGGAACGTATGAAGTCGTCGGCTACGAAAGCGTCCGCGGAACTGCGCGACGGCCGCAGGCCGCGATTAACGACTTGATACACGAATGCCACTTTCTGATCGCTGTCTTCGCAAAGTCGTGGGGAAGCGAACCTGGCAGCCCGTGGGGGTACAGCTCAGGCACAGAAGAGGAAATATTCACGGCACTACTTGATCTGGCGCGGGACGCCAGGCCGATGAAAGATGTCTGGGTCGCATTTATGGATACGGGGAGCATAGTCACCGCGCCCGTCGAGACATTCCGGCAGCAGATTATCAACAAGAACGCATTGTACTTCGAGACATGCGCAAACGAAGACGACCTAGGAATCAAACTCAGCCAGCGGCTAGAGGATTGGTCAAAACTCGAATTCAAAGAGGCCAGGCGTGTTTCATTGATTCCGAGCTCGGGAATAGATATTCTCGGTGCGGAGCGCATGCGAACAGACGGCGAAAAACTAGTTGAACTCGGCTACGCCGAACAGGGACTATCGAAGTTAAAGCAAGCAGCGCAAATTGGTGGGCCGGAAGAGAAACTTGCGTACGCGCGCTTCCTCGGAAGGAGTGGACGTTTTACTGAAGCACACGTTGCCGTCAGCGAGGCAATATCCCACTTCGTAAATGGTCCTGGCGACATGCGCTCCACGGCGGCTGCCGAAGCGTACGCCGCGGACGCCACGCTATGGCGGCGGGAAAAACAGTATGTGAAAGCTGCTGCGCAACTCCAGCACGCTCTGGGACTGTTGAACAGAATAGATGTACACTCTCGTACAGTTAGAGCAAGGGTTTACGATGATCTCGGCTTAACCCAACACGCACAGCACGACCTGGATAGCGCTCGCAAATCGTTCGAAGCGGCACATGAGCTCCGAATAGAAATCGACGACCCAGCGCTAATCGCTCAGTCAGAGATCAATCTCGCACGCATCTGGCGTGCGATCGGAACGCGGGAGACGGCTGAGAGTTTCGCCCGATCCGCTGCCGCCCGCTTGAAGAGCTTGCCACCAACAGCAGTTCATGCAAATTCGTTCGTGCTTATTGCGCAGCAGCACCTGTACGCGAAGAATTTTCCGGATGCCGAGGGTGCTGCGCGGGTTGCTCTCGCTCTGAACGAACAATTCGCGAACGGGTTGGGTCGTGCCATCTCAAACTTCGTTCTAGCGCGTGCTCTACTCGCACAAAAGAACTATCTTGAGGCAATTAGGTGCGCCCAGGAGTCCGTACGACTCAACGGAGAGATGAGAAATACTAGCGGTTCAGATCAAGCACAGGGACTTCTTGAGTCCGCAATAGCGGCTTTGCGCGAAGCTCCGAAACCGTGACAAAATACGCGGGCATACCCGCGCCGGCGAGCGATACTTCGCGGGGCGAAGAGCTCAAGCTCGCAATTGCGCGTCTCGATGTGCCGAAAGATGTTCTCGAAGGACTCTTGAATTCACTGAAGGAAACGGATCGAGGGGTTCTACTCTACGGCAGCCGAGCTCGGGGTGACTCTGTCGCAGGATCCGATTGGGATCTCCTGGCATTGACCGACACGCCTCGGAAGAGCGTGCACTCCGGCGAGTTGAGCCTAAGTTTCTACAGCCCAGATCAGTTGCGGACCGGGGTTGGGACTCTCTTTGGAGCACATCTGGCCAGGGATTCGAAGGTCATCTGGGACCCGCACGGCGAGGTCGGGGCCGCCCTCGCGAACATGGGCGATGTCGACACGGAACGGCTTTTTGAGCGCTGTCGTCGGATGAGCATTGTCCTCGGAGCACTCGATAGAGACTTGCCGAAGTATCTAAGCGGGCTTCTCCGCGAGGCTCGATACCTGCTTCGTTCCTGCCTCTACGCCCGTGCCATTGCCGATGGTGAGCCGTGTTTCTCAGTTCGCGAAATTGCACGGAGGAATGGGAAGCCCGAACTCGTACGACTTCTAGCCTCGCGCCAGGAGTCGCCTCCAAGCATCACGGATCTGAGAATTTGCATGCAACAATTGCAGGGGATCATTGGTCCGCTTCTGGCGAACGGCCACGGCTCGCTCGAAGCTCTGATCGTCAATGAGTGGGAACGAAAGGGGGACCTAATTTCGATGGCCATGATGGCTCTTGGCGGGTCTGGCGCGTCTCTAGGCTACCTCGAAGTGGAGAAGATTCTATTGTGAGCCTCGAAACGGTTTTTGTTGGCGATATCCATGGCAATGTCGAGGCTCTCGAAGGGCTCATCGATGAGCTGGACAAAGTCGGTGCGGAGCGGATCATCTTCCTCGGGGATTTTGTAAACAAGGGGCCCGCCTCCCGCGAAGTGGTTGAATTGCTTCTCACGTTAACTTCTCGCCCGTCGGTCGACTTTCTGCGCGGAAACCACGAGGTCGCCCTTCTTCACGCGCTCGAGACAAGCGACATTGCGGGTCTACTGAGAATGGGCGGGGCCCCGACGATCAGATCGTATCTCGGCGGAAACGTCGGCGCCGACGTAGCGGCCGGTTTGCGCCAGGCCGTGCCCCGCGCGCACGTAGAGTTCCTGCGTTCTATGGCGGAAGAATTTGTAGGCGACGGTTGGATTGCCTCCCATGAACCGCGACCAGATTCGAACCTATTCGCAGTATCCGCCCACATCTTCACCGGTCTGACTCCAGAGATCGGGCCGAAGTCAGCACATATCGACACAGGTTGCGGCTCGACCGGAGGGCGATTGACCGCGTTTTTCTGGCCGTCGAGGACGTTCTTGCAGGTATCTAGCACGGGTGAGGTCTTGCCGGGCGACGTTGAGCACTAGTCAGTCGCCGCGCACACTCACATCACAGTGCGGGTGCCGGCGTCGTCAGTCCTCGTCAGCACTCGCCGCGTCCGTCGAGTCGCGATCTGGTACGGACGAGATGATGTCGTCAGGTCGAGGGAAGGAGTGCCTGCGCCGGTGGTGTGGCCCGTGGGTTCCCGGCGCGACGTCGAGACCGCGAAGCTGACTCTCGCGACTAGGAAGGTCCCGGTGTCGAGCGCAGCGGTGCGGCGTTCCTGCAACCTAGTGGTTGTAGCACCAAGTCGATGTTCGCTCGGTCCAAGCCGGTGAGGAGGTCGCCGAGGCTGGTCTCGCAGAGTTGGCCGGCGAGGCTCACGGGCACCGAGAGAGCATCGCGCGTTCAG
Organism: Pengzhenrongella sicca; assembly: GCF_017569225.1. Taxonomy (GTDB): domain Bacteria; phylum Actinomycetota; class Actinomycetes; order Actinomycetales; family Cellulomonadaceae; genus Pengzhenrongella; species Pengzhenrongella sicca. Next base: position 748,594 of record NZ_CP071868.1, on the reverse strand, counting down.
TGCCGCTTAGCGCGGCCGGTCAGGTCGCGGGCTGCGACCCAGTCGACCGCGATGCACACCGGCCCTTCGTCGCTGATCCAGATGGTCCTTCGGCGGAAGTCGGCGCGATTGAGCCAGGCGCCGTGGGCGATGAGCAGCTCTACGGCTGCCCCAGACGGGTAGAAGCCACGAGCCCAGGCCCGAAGTGCTGCCTCGATCCGCTCGACGACCGATGAAGCGGAGTCGCCCATCAGGTCCTCCGCGCCGGTCGTCGGGGCATTCGTATCCGGTGCGCCGGGCTGTTTCCGATGAGGACGAGGTGGGCGTCGTCGGCGGTGATGCCCAGGTGGGCGGCAACGACGCGGGCGAGGGCGTTCAGGGGCAGGATCAGGTGGTACGAGCTGATCTGGATGGTCGGCGAGTCGTCGTAGTCGTCGTCACGCCCACAAGCTGGCAAGTAGCACTTGAGCAGGGCGTCGAACCCCCAGATGGATTGGGCCGACCAGCCGGGTAGTTGATCTCGCGACTGAACACGCACGCATTCATGGCGTCAGGTCCTTTCTATCGGGTCGCGGGCAGGATGCGCGGACGTCGCCGGAGCCCACAGGGGTTCGGCCCGCAGGGGTTCGGCCCGCAGAGGTTCGGCCCGCAGCGTCAGTCCTGAGGCGCCGATAAGCGCGGAGTTCCTCGGCGGAGCGGCCCGGCCGTACAGGCTCGCAACGGTGTCGACGGCTTCGGGCGCGGCGATGACGCACCGGCCCGTGAGTTTGGCCCCTGCCAAGACGTCGGAGTTCCGCACTGCCGCGCCCGGAAGCGCGTCCGCGCGAACGTAGACCTGCTCGGCTCGGGCCATACGTGTGAACGCGGTGCGATTCCAACGGGCGATGTCCGCCATCATCGCCGTCGCCCCAACGATCGCCTGACCGACATCACGCCGCTCCCCTACCGCCAGGTCGGGCTGTCTGCCACGCAGCGGCGCGACAGCGCGCAGCACCCCGTCGACCGCGGCGAGGCCCTCCGTCACGGCTGGGTCGGCCGGTTCGGCGGACTTCAGTCCGCGCAGACCGCGGTAAACCTCTTGCCACGCCCGACCTCGAGCCGTTACCTCAACCAAAGTTCGCGTGAGCCGGTCGGCCGAAATCGTTTTGCCCGGGAGCACACCGTGGAACGCGAGTGCGTGGGCGTGCACGGCGATGCCGACGACGGCGAAAGTCTCCAACGTCCCGGTCGACGGGTGCGGCGACGCGGCGTCCTGCCACGCCCGCAACCGCAGGCGCAGCATCCGGTCGCGGATCTGCCCGGCCGGATCACCGGTACGGACCGGAGGGCGGGCGACCGTAAGGTCGTCCAGGAGCGCCCAAGCCGGCAGCGACCCGGTGCCTGCGACGTCGCGGGCGTGGGCGCGGATCTCGCTCATCCCTGGCAGGTGGGTGCGGACCTCCCCCCACGGGAGCCCGGCCTGCGCGGCACGCAACGCGAGGTAGTCCTCCCCCGAGACCAGGGTCGCGATCATGTCGCCGACTTGGGCCAGTCCGGCCTGCCGGGTTGCGGGATGTCGCAGCACGGCGTCGAGGTCTGGGGTCCGGGCCAGGCCGTCGACGTCGGCGTGGGTCGCCATCAGATCCCCTGCCGCGCGTACGCTTCTGGCCGCGACCAGCCACTGTGACGAGCTCAACGTCGATGGGTTCGGGATCGACGGCGCCCTCGGCTCGAGGTAGTCGTGCACGACGTCGGTCAACCGCACCGCGGAGCGTTCGCGTGGGTCCGGAGTCGGCGTCGACGCGATGCCGTCGACCCGGCGCAGGTCGAGCAGCGCCCACGTGTGCTCCAGCAGTGCGCGCAGTAGCTGCTGGAAGTCGCCGATCACGGCCTGGGCGTGGCCGCGGTCCTCGAAGCCCAGATTCTGCATCGAGCTGACGCCGGCCTGGATGCTGAGCGACGCCTTCAAAATCAGGTCCCCGTACGTTGCCGGCGCCGCCGCCGGGCCGCTCACCAGGCACCCCCGGTTGCCTTCGCCCGCGCCGACGCCACCAAGATCGCGACCCTGGTCGCGCACAGCACGTCAGCGGCGCCGACGTCTGGCTCGGCCGACAATCGAGCCGTCAACGTCGCTGCGGCGGCGAGCAGGTCGTCGATGACCTGGACGGCAGCGTCGCGGTGTGCGAGATCTACCGGGCCGAGGTCGACCGTGACTCCGGTGTTGGTGAAGTCGACCAGGTGCTGCTCGATCTCGGTCAACGCGTACGAGGTGTCCAACGACGCGTAGGTCAGCCCGAGATCGCCGTCGGCGCCCGGTACTGCGGCCAAACTCATCGCCGCGTGCCCCGCGGCGTAGACCAGCATCCACACCCCGTCCCAGTCGCGCGCGTAGCCGGTGAGCACCGCTGCCGGGGCATTCCAAGTCATCGTCATGACCACTCCTCTCGTGGCCCCGTTGGAACCCCGACGAGGCTGGTGCGACGTCCACGGTGAGCGACGGCATCGCCCACCGGGTCGTTCACCGACGAGATCTGTGGACAACGCCCGCCAGCGACGCGAAGGGAGGGGAATCAGCCAAAACGGTCGTCGCGATGGGCCGGACGATTCGCGTTTCGCAGTCGCGACTCGATTCGAGTCATTTCCTGTCCTCCTACTACGCAGGAGTCCAGCGAACGACCGAAAACAGGGTGGTTCACGAAAATGTGGCTGGCGCGTGCGCCGTGACGCCGGACTTTCAGCCGCCAGCTGGGCGCCGCCGCTTGGCCGAGGCGGCAATCTCCAGGGGGACTGGCACGTGAGATGGGACGTCGAGAACCGCACCCATGATTGGGCGACCAACAAGGGGACCGCGAGCTGGGACACGATGCCGGCCGACCTGCGGGATTACGTGGAACTGGTCGAGATATCACGCCCTCGCGCGCCTCATGCGCGTGCTTTGAGAGTCTGCACCGGCGCCTGACCTCGGATCTGCGACGCCGTGTTACGCGGCTTCGGCCTCGATTGCGAGCTCGTCGTTATCCAGGGCGCAGTCGATGATGTCGTCGATGTGGAACTTGATTGCCTCGTCCGGATGCATGTAGACGTATATCGCCATGCTGTTGAGGGTGCCGACCAGCCGGTCACCCGTTCGCTCGGTGACCGTGACCCACATGCGCTCGCCGGGGAACCGCCTGACGGACCACATCAGCTTCACGTGGTCACCGGGGCGAATCTCTGTCTTAACTTCATCATCTGGGACCTCGAACGAGTCGGGGTACTCGCGGGTGCTGGCCAGTCCCGACTCCAGCTTGCAGCGGTGCCACACGAAGCGACCCCACCCCCACTCGACACGGGGCACCATGCCGATCCTCAGCGAAACCTCGAACTGCTCGGCGACCCAGAACGGCCGCTCCCAGCGCGGCACCTCGTATAGCTCGGCTTGGAGCTCGTACCTGCGGTCCAGGTCGGGGATCAGCCGCACGATCACCGCGAGAACTATGCCGGGGGCGAAGCCGAAGATCAGCACCAGTAGCATGAAGCCTCCGAGCGCGCCGGGCGTTCTGATCAGCTCGCCGATCACGCGAAGGCCTCCTTCATCGACTGGAACCTGGGCTGGCTCTCGGCTCGCGCAACCACTGCTCCGAGGTCTCGGCGTCCCTGATCTGTGAGCTTGTAGTAGCGCCTGGGCGGGCGCTTCTTGCCCTCGGCGTGCTCCTCCCAGTGATCCTCCAGCCAGCCTTCGCCCATCATGCGGTCGAGCTGCGGGTAGAGGACACCGGAGCGCACGCCCGATCGCTTCGACAGGGCATAGCCCCACACGCGACTGTCATCTTCCCGGTCCATGTCGAGGAGTGCCAGCGCCACGAGGACGAGCGAGTGAGTCACCTTCATAGGTCCGACTCTACCTAGGTAGGGTCGGCCCGCGGCAGCGACACGCCCGACCTACGGACCATTTACTCTCTGGGGCTCCACCATGGACTCCTGCGGCCTGGCCGATTACCCGCGCGATCTGAGGCGAGGCTCAGACCGTCCGAGCATCAGTGGACATGTCCCACCTAGCGAGATTCCCGCCGGTATCGCCGAGGCTGCTGACCGCGGCGATCGCGAGGTTTGCCGCGACAGCTCACCCGGGATCTGCGCCCGATACCCGACCTTGCCGTCGTCGAGGCGGCCCGAACTGACACCGCCACGTGAGAGTCAATGACCGCGGCGTTCGTCGCCCTGGTCGATGCCGGCATTGGTGGTGCCGCACCACCGACGCAAGCGTCACGTCGGCGCCCACTTCATGTTCGGTCCGTCGCCGGAGGAGTCCTGCCCCTCCATGCCTGAAAATCCAAGGCTGAGGGGGCAGGACTCATCTGGCTCTCGAGGTTCCGCACATGGCGTGACCTTCGAGCGACCACCCTGTTTTCCGTAGGTCGCGGGACTCCTGCTAGGTATGAGGACCTTTCACGAACCGAACGGACCACCGGCCGCGCGAAGCCTGACCACCGCGCACCGCCGACCTGGCCGGGTTGGTGTCCGGTGATGTCGATGCGCCGGTTGACGGCTGGCGCCGGGTACAAGTACCTGCTGCGCCACACGGCGTCTGGTGACTGCGACCGGCCCGCCGCCCGAACGTTGACGGCGTACTACATGGAGGACGGGTACCCGCCCGGCCGGTGGCTCGGCACTGGTCTTGTCGGCGTCAACGCCGGCGCAGGCCTCGCCGCCGGGACCGAAGTGTTGGAGGAGGCGATGGCGAACCTGTACGGCCAGGGCCGCGACCCGATCAGCGCCGTCGCCCTGGGTCGCGCCTACCCCACCTACCCGTCCGCGACCGAGCGGATCAAGACGGCGACTGCCGGGTTGCCGTCGTCGATGGGCATCATCGAGCGCGCAGCCGCGATCGAGACGTTAACGAAGGTGGAGCTAGCCAAGCCGACCCGCACCGCCGTCGCCGGCTTCGACGTGACGTTCACCGCCCCCAAGTCCGCCTCCACCATTTGGGCGCTGGCGGACGCGAAGACCCAGGCCGCGGTAGTCGCGGCGCACCGGTCCGCTGTCGATGACGCCCTCGCCCATCTGGAAGCGACGGCGCTCTTCACGCGGACCGGCACCCACTCGTGCGCGCAGGTCCCGACGCGCGGGATGCTGGCGGCGGCGTTCGATCATTGGGACACCCGGACCGGTGACCCGAATCTGCACACCCACGTCGTGATCGCCAACAAAGTCCAAGGCGGCGACGGGGTATGGCGCTCGATCGACTCGCGGGCGTTGCATCAGGTGGTCGTCGAGATCAGTGAGCTGTACGACAACCTGTTCGCCGACCACCTCGCCGCCCGCCTGCCCGTGTCGTGGGGGTGGCGCCACCGTGGCCCGGCGCGCACTCCCGCATTCGAGGTGAACGGTGTCGACGACGACCTGCTGAAGACGTTCAGCACCCGGTCCACCGATATTGATGCGGCGATGACGGTGACAATGGCGAAGTTCATGGCCGACCACGGGAGGACTCCGAACCGGGTCGAGGTCACGCGGCTACGCCAGCAGGTCACCCGCAGCACCCGCCCCGCCAAGCACGTCCACTCGCTGCGCGAGTACCTGACGACCTGGCGGCGCCGCGCCACCAACGCCACCGGCAAGACACCCGAGCAGCTCATCGAGGCAGCGATGCGCACGTCGTCGTCGCGGCCGCTCAGCGACGGACAGGTATCTGATGACGTGGTCGGGGTCCTGGCTGGGGAGGCGATCGAGCAGGTCATCACCCGTAGATCCACCTGGACGAGGTCCAACATGGCCGCCGAGGCCGCCCGCGTCACCCGCGGCCTCCGCATAGCCACCACGACTGACCGCCTCGCCCTGCACGCCCGCGTCGTGGAGGCGGCCTTGGGGCGGTGCGTGAGCCTGGCCGCACCTGAGGTGTTCACACCTCCGGCTGCGTATCGGCGGGCGAATGGGTCGTCGATGTTCTCCCGGCCGGGGGAGGTCAAGTACACCGACCTGCGGATCCTTGACGCCGAAACCCGACTCCTCGCCGCCACCGAGACCACCGATGCGCCTGCAGCACGGCGCACCGACGCACGTGACGTCACCACCGCCCCGTTGGCTGTGGCGCATTCGGACCGCCCGGCCGCACTCGCCGCCGACCAGGCCGACGCCGTCACCACCATCGCCACCTCCGGGCGCCGCCTCGACGTCCTAGTCGGTCCCGCCGGCACGGGCAAGACCACAACCCTGCTCGCGTTGCGCCGCACCTGGGAGGCCACGCATGGGTCGGGGTCGGTGGTCGGGTTGGCGCCGTCCGCGACGGCGGCGGCCGAGCTCGCTGACGCCCTGCAGATCGGGTGCGAGAACACCGCGAAGTGGCTCTACGAATCCACCGGTGCCGGTCGCACCCGCCGCACCGACCTGCGCGCCGAGCTCACCCGACTCGCGGAGCAGGTGCATCCGCGGCGCGACGCCGCACGGCTCGCATACCTCGCGAACGCAATCCGCAATCTCGACACCCAAGCCCAGGCGTGGCAGCTGCAACCGGGGCAGCTGCTGATCGTGGACGAGGCGTCCCTCGCCGGGACGTTCACCCTCGACACCCTGCTGCGGCAAGCGGTGACGGCGGATGCGAAGCTGCTGCTTGTCGGTGACCACGCGCAGCTGTCCGCGGTGGACGCCGGTGGGGCGTTCAACCTGCTCGCCGAACGGGGCCACGCGACGACCTTGACGTCGCTTTGGCGGTTCACGTCCCGGTGGGAAGCCCACACCACCCGCCTCCTGCGCGCCGGGAAAACCACGGCGATCGATGACTACGCCGAGCACGACCGCCTCACCGCCGGTCCCGCCGAGGCGATGCTCGAGGCCGCGTACGCCGCGTGGCAGACGTCGGAGCAGTCGGGGGTGTCGACGATCCTGCTCGCCGCCGACTCCCGCACCGTGACCGCGTTGAACGCTCGCGCGCATGCGGACCGGGTCGCCGACCAGGCCGTCGCACCGACCGGAATCACCACCACGGACGGGGTCACGATCGCCGTCGGGGACCGAGTCGTGACCCGTTGCAACAACCGGCGCCTCCGTGTCAGCGGCGGCGGCCACGTCCGCAACGGCGACCTATGGGACATCGCGGTCACCCACGACGACGGATCCCTTACTCTCGTCAAGACCACCCGCAACGCTGTCCGCAACGCCGAGTCGGCACCGCGCGTCGTGCGCGTGGACGCTGGCTATGTGGCCGCGCATGTCGACCTCGGGTACGCGTGCACGACCCACAGAGCTCAGGGCATCACCGTCGACCACGCGCACGTCCTCGCCGCCCCCGGCATGACCCGGGAGAACCTGTACGTCGCCATGACCCGCGGCCGGGTCAGCAACCACATCTACACCGCGACCGACGCCGTCGATCCGATGTGCGACCACCTACCCGACCCGCACGGCGCCCCTGCCGGACGCGACGTCCTCGAACGCATCCTCGCCACCACCGGCGCGGAGCTCTCTGCCACCCAAACCCTGGCCGCCAACCTCAACAACGCCACCTCGCTGGAGCGGCTTGAGCCGATCCGCGACACGCTTGTCGCCGACGCCGCCACCCGCTACTGGATGCGCATCCTCACCACAAGACCGCTCACACCCGAGCAGATCGCCCGAGTCGACAACTCCCCCGCCCGCGGCGCACTGATCGCCGCCCTCCGCCAGGGAGAAAGGGCCGGGTACTCGATGGAAGCTGTCCTCGCCCGGCTCATCGCAACCCGACTGGTGGACGACCAGGACAACGCCGCCCACGACATCGCTGCAGTCCTGCACGACAGCGTCACCCGCTGGCTCGACGCCCAAGACGAAGGCCGCTCCCACGAGCTCGTCCACGCACCACGCCCAGAACGGGTCGATGTCACAGACCCGGCCGCGGCCACGATCGCTGAAATCGACGACCTCATCGCCGGACGCATCTCCAACCTCACCGCCGCAGCGATCAGCACCCGCCCGGACTGGATGCGCCCACTCGGCGACCAGCCCGATCCCGGCCAAGACCGCAACGCCCGGGAACGCACCCTCGATGCCCTCGTGTCCTTCCGCGAGGTCAACCACATCACCGACGAACCAACGAGCAGACTCGGCGATCGCCCACCAGCTGTTCATTCCGCGGGCGCAGGACCCGAGAGAGGGCCGCAACGATGACGACGAGCGGCGACCGAGTCTCCCACCCAACGCCGCGCACCACGTTTGGCCCGGACCTACCGATCTGCTGGCCGCGACTCGATGGCGAGCACGGCGCCGAGATGCTCGACGAGCTCACTGACTGGGTCCAATGGCTCACCCACCGATTCATTCTTGACCAACGCGCCATCCCCGATTGTTGGCACCAGCACGGCCCTCACATCGAAGAACTCTCGGCGCTCTACACGGCCTGGCAGACCGCGTACGCCCCAACCGCTGAAGGCGACGCACCTCTGGCTTGGATGAACCACTTTGCTTTCGCCCGCCAACGGCTGACCGACTGGACAGCCCGCACCGGCTGCCGCGCTGGAGCACACCGAACTAAATGAGCATCCGTCGAGATTGTCCCCGTATGGGCGGTAGCGGGCGCGGCGGTCATGCTCACAGTCTTCTAGATGGCCGAGTAGCCGGCACCTTCGTGGCACTCTGCGCCGCGATTCAGGTCCGCGCTTGACGGGACAGCGGATCGGCAATCGGGCTTTAGGGGCTGCACCAGACAGATAGCGGTGCGTTGATTGTCGTCCGCAGGTACGCCTGAGTGGATGCGAGCAAGTCGAGCTGCGGCGTGGACGCCCTAGAGATTGACATGCCGGGCTGAACGATGACGATGCGCATGCTGGTACGCAGCACTAGAGACATCTCCTGCAGTTCGAAGAGTTTGGAAGGGTCGCCTACTTCGAAGGGGCTCTTGCCGTCGCGGTTGTGCTTGGCTTGCGCTCTCAAGAGCAACGCCTTGAAGAACGGTCGCAGGTCTCGGCGCCAGCGCACGGATTTCTGCGCCTGACCGCACAGCTCGTACAGGTCAGCCACCCGGGCACCGGGGTTGTCCCCGTGCGAGAACTTGCAATGGACCAGTTGGATCAGCAGCGTGTCGCCCTCTACGCGCAGGCACACCAGATCGGCGATCTCTCCGGTGCCGTCGTCGTCGAGGATCACGTCCCACCCGGCAGGGTCGGCCGTGAGTTCGGTGATCGCCCGAAACTGAACGGAGTGGGGCAGACGGGCGACTGTTTGCGACTCGGTACGGATGTTGATGCCCGTCCAGTCCAGTGCCGTGAGTTGATCGGTGTCGAACGGCGGGCGGTCCCATGTGGGGCGGTACAGCATGGCGCCGTCGATGATCCGGTCGTGGTCGAGGATGAACGTCAGACCGTTGGCGTTCAGCCACTGACTGAGCGGCTGCTGGGACCTTGCCGTGGCGACGGTCACCTCGTCGCCGCTCAGGCAGGTGTACCTGATGGTGCCGTCCTGGATGTCCGCCTCGTAGGCGACGGACCACGACCCGGAGCGCACGTCGAATCGGAATGGTCCGGTCGAGGAGGTCGTGTCGGGTACGAGGTCTGTGCGCGATGCGGGGTGCACGCTCTCATGGAGAGAGAGCCTGAGGTTGTCGGCGTTGTTCAGGTAGATGGTCCACGGCCACTCGACCCCGAGTAGGACACCGTCGGGACGCGCCGTTAGGGGCTCTGGGAAGATGAACTGCCCGATCACGTGGTCGATGCTGATGGTGTCGTCGAGGAGCTTGTCACCGATTGTGTCGCACCAATCCCTCCAGTGCTTGAGGCTGTGGGCGGTCGCGTGCGACCAGATTCGACCCTTGAGCGATGCGCTGATGGTCACGTGCTCCCCGTTGCGGTATCCACCGCCAGAGATGTTGGTCTGCGACTTGGTTCCCGCCTCGGCCTGGGAAAAGCTTGCCGTGACGTCCGAGCCCACGTGCATCGAGAACCTTCGGAACTGGTCGCGCGCGTCTAGAACGCCTACGTTCGTGGGGACCAAACGCTGGATATCCGCCATGACTCGGTAAACGGTCGTCCCGGTGAATCGCGATGCGCCCGAGCCGACGACAGCGGTTGCGAGGTCCTCGAACACTCCGTCATTGGCGGAATGGTTGATGTACAGCAAGTGCCGATCGCGGTCGAAGTACAGGACGTACAGCTCGTAGGCGATCTCTTCGACGGTTCGCAGTTCACCCCAACGCACCGAGGAGCGACGCTCGACAACACACCAGGCAACGCCGGCGTCGGCGTTGATGCCGATGGGATCGGTGTAGAGGTTCGCCTCGCCGAAGAAGTCGACCAGGTGCATTGGGTCCCACTCCGACGTCGGCGTCCGATACACGACGGTGCTGAGCTTCGGTACCAGATTCCGCAGGGTGACCTCCGCGGGCAGACTTGTGAAGCCCGCCTCAAAGTCACTGACCTCCTGCTGCTGTCCAACCGCCGCCGCCGTGACGTCACGCAGGATCAGGTTCCAGTCAGAGTCCTCTGCGTACAGCTCGCGCAGGCGCGGGTCCACCTCGATCTCAGTTCGCGCGACGAACACCGACGCCTCTCCGTACACGCCGTCGGAGGACGTGCGTGCGAACCGTCCGATGAACTGCAACGTGACGCCCAGGCTTTTCTGCGGGTCGTGGACCGCTGCGATCTTTAGGGCCGGTAGGTCGAAGCCCTCACCGAGCATGCTCACGCATACGACGATGCGGCAGGCGCGCGACGCGAGGTTAGCGAGAGCCGCTTGCTGTGTCCGCTTCGACAGCGTGCTGTTGATGATCGCGGGTGCCAGGTCCGCGGCGATCCGTTCGTAGTGCGGGAGTACGGCCTTCGCTCGTTCGACACTCCTGACGCGAGCCATCAGGACATGGTCGTGGCCGTTCGCGAGGTCGGCACGGAGTTGCGCAACGGCTTCCTCTGCGACGCGCGCGTCGATGTCGTCGAAGTCGATTACGGCCTTGTAGTTGATCCGGGAGAAGTAGCCCTGCGTCTGCGCTTCCCGGAGCGGGAACGTGTAGATCGCGCGCCCTTGCAGGTGCTTGCCGTCCTCTCGGAATGGTGTCGCGGTGAACTGCACGACGGGGCGATCAGAAAACGAGTTACGGATGGTGGACCAGGTGTTCGCGGCCACGTGGTGTGCCTCATCGACGAACAGGTGGGTGCACGCTCCGACTAGAGCACTCAGCGAATCGTTCGTACTCTTGAGAAGCGCGGCAGGCGTCGCGACCATGACGTTGCACGCGGACGCGAAGGCACGCGCGGCGTCAGGGTCCACGAAACCGTGTTCGATGCGCCCGACGGTTGGGCGTTGGGCGCTCGGTGCGACGACGCCGAGCTTTTGCAGGATGCCGAGCGTCTCGAACTTCGCGGCGATCTGTTCGCGCAGTGCGTCCGAAGGCACCAGAACGAGCAACCGCGGGATCCTCGCCGCGACCAGCAGGGCGAGCATGGTCTCGGTCTTGCCAGTGCCGGTGGGCATCACGACCGTGGCGGGCAGGGTTGCTTTGGTCGTCCAGTATCCGAGGACGGCGTGCACGGCACCGAGCTGGGGTGACCGGAGTCCCGGCGTGCCAGGCTCGCTCTCGGCGAAACTCAACGCCTCCCGGTAGGTCTCCACGACCTCCTCCGGTGAGCGAAGACCCAGGTCAGCCGGGCGACGCCAATTTGCTCGAACAAGGGGCTCGCCGGCGCGATAGCCCAGTGGGAGCGCGGCCCAGAGGATCCCACCGTTGAGCGGGCGGTCGATGGGCGAGGCAGGCCAGGTGCCGTAGGCGCTGCGGAGCTCGACCGTTCCAGTCGAGGTTCCAGTGTGGGCGATGTCGAATGTCGTGGAGGGGGCGAGAAGTTGTCGGACCTCGTTCCGGTCATACGTCGCGGGCCGGGCCCAGACGGCGGGCGCAGCCCACCCTTGAACGCGCTGCTCAGAGGCTCCTTCTCCCATGGGCCGAGTGTGCCAGGGCGCGGCCGCCCGCCAGCCGAAAACCAACAAAGAACTCCGTTCGCCGCGCCGCGGCGACCGAAGGAGCCAACCTGCCACGCCTGCACACGAACGGAGCACCCGACGAGCCGACGAGCGACACGACGCGAGTCCGCGAACGACGTCGTGCGTCGGCGGTGTGGTGTTCGTCTTCGTCTACTGGTCTATCGCGGAGACGTCGGCGGGGCGCATCGTTTGGGTGCTCTTGGTGCTCCACCTCGGCGGGACCGCCTTGGCTGCTCTCCGCGTGGTCAAGTTCGCGTCGCAGGCTCCTACCGATCTGGTGCTGGACCTGCCGGCGGCCGGGGCGTTGGCAGCAGCCGTCCTCTGGAGCGTGCTTATCGTGATGCTCTTCGCCCTTGTCCTCGTGGTCGCGTGGAACTTGTCGTCGAGGCGTATTGACAAGGTGCAGCGCCTTCATGTCGATGCCTACCTGTACGTCGAAGAACTCTCCGCGCTCTATACCGCTTGGCAGGCGGCCTATGCCCCAACCGCCGAGGGCGATGCACCCCTCGCGTGGGTGAATCCACTTCCCGCTCTCCGGCCAACGAATAGCCAACCGGACAGCCCGAACCGGCTGCTGATCCGGAACGCACCGAACAAGGTGAACCGAGGCGCCGGCGAATCGTCTGAGTCGACATCGGTCAAGTGCACCATCGACCGTTGGCGGTCTGGCAACCCAGCCGTCCCCGCGTTTGCGATTAGCAGGCCACCGAGCCCCGACCGCGACGGCGCAGTCTCCGCCCGGATCCCGCCGCTCCTTGGACGATCTCGATCCTCGGGACCTGAAGCCCGAACGTTGGGCATCGATGAACTCAGCGCTCGCGCCGGTGCGGTCAAAGCCAACCTAAATATCCAGTACCGTCGCCGTATGTCAGCTGTATTCGTAAGCCACGCGTCCGCCGACGGCGAGTACGTCGAACAGTTCGTCACGCATGTGCTCCAGCTGGGATGCAGCCTCGACGTTCAGAAGGAAGACCTGTTCTACACTTCTGGCGCCGACACGGGTGTGCCTGCAGGAGCCGACCTAATGTCCTATGTCCGTAAGGAGGTCGGGACGGCGAAACTCGTCGTCGCTCTAATAACCCCGATCTACCTCACCAGGCCGGTCTGCATGGCCGAGCTTGGAGCAGCCTGGGGGTTGGTTGGGGATGACAAGTTCTTCCCACTTCTGGCACCCGGCATGAATCGCAGCGACCTAGATGGGATCCTTCCATCTCTACTCATCCGGTACGCCGACGAACGCGACGCACTGGACCAGCTACACGAGCGTGTCGGCAATGCTACTGGGCGGCATTCTGGCGCCCCGACCTGGGGTCGCCATGTGCGCAAATGGGAGAACGCCGTCGACGGGCTCGCGGCCGCGCTCGCCGTCCCGCAGGTGGCGTCCATTGCGAAGCTGAGGAAACTCGAGAAGCAAGTCTCCGATTCTGAGCAAGTCATCGACAGCATGGAGAAGCAAATTGCCGACCTCGAATTGCAGCTCGCAGCGGTAAGCGCCTTGAAGGATCCGATTCAAGTCGCGAAGGCGACACTTCCACCAGATCAGCAAGCGCATTTCGATGCGCTGGTTATGCGAGCAGCCAGGGCACTACGAAAGATCGAACCGATAGTACGCGAAGCCGTCCGCTGCGATTTCTTCGGAACAGAGATGGAGTGGCCCGATGCGTACGCGGAAGACGCGCGGCGCGAGACTCAGCACGCCTATGCTGACGGCGAGCTCCTTGAAGGCAGGATGGACAACACGCTGATCCCCGACTATGACTTCGCTGATACGCGCGCCGCTCGGGATGCCCTAGTGGACCTTAAGACGTTCCTTGACGTCGAAGCTGGACCCGAGTTGCTTGAGGTGTACCAGGACAATTACGGGATGCCGCTCGACCTCGGCAAGCGCCGAGTTTGGGACCAGTTGCTCGAACCGTGAACGACGTTCCGGTCGGCTGCACGCAGCGCGGCGAAGAGTTGAGGCGCAAGAGGACCGCAGGCGATCGTCGGTCGCACAACGGAGAAGAACTGGGTATCGGCACGGTCCACAGCCGTGATGTCCCCAACTGCGAACTCGAGTCAGACGCGCTCAATTGAGGAAGATCGAGTCCGTACTCTCGACCCTCTTGCTCGCAACAGCGAGGTTTCTTCCCACACGCGGTGCAAGCCGTTCGGAAACTGCACCTCGTACCTGCAGAGCTCGCGGAACGAGTAGCTCTCCCATTGTTCGAGCGACGCTGAGTACGCGTGCGGCGGTGTCGTTCAGGACGGTGGAGTCGCCGCCAGACCAGTCGGCGATGTACGGCACGGAGTACGCGGTGGAGTCGAGCCCAGCGAGTCCGCTCACGAGGTAGGCGATGGATTCCGCTTCGACCTCGGCAATGCCACGGCAGCGGAGGCTGGAGCGGTAGGTCGGGAATCGCTCCTGATGGCCAGCGCGGATGTGTGCTGCTTCATGGATGAGGGTCTTGGTGGCCTGGAGCGGGTCGACGTCGTCGAGCACTCGGACGGTTCGGGTCGTGTAGTCGGTGTATCCGTTGGCGCCGGCGCACTCTCCGCGTTCGACCGCGTATCCGTCTTCCTTGATGAGAAGCTCGAGGTGGTCCCACAGTTCGGCCGGTGGCTCCCCGCGCAGGAGTTCGGGTGCGACGTCGGGCAATGGTTCACCGTCCGTTTGGCTGAGGTCGAAGACGTGGACGACGCGGAAGCCGCGCAAGTGCCGGCGCTCGACGGGGCCGGGCTTCGCTGCCGCGGCGGCGTCCGGCGGGGCCGCTGGCTTCGCTGCAGCGTCCGTGTCGGCTCGGGCGTCGTCGGGATCGCCTCGGTACAGGCATGGTGCGAGGATCGCGATGCCGTGCTCGCCCTTGTTGACGTGCCGGCCCAGGTTGGACCAAGTGCGAAAGCCCGCCACTCGGGTCGCGTCAGGCCGCTGCGTTGCGATCAGAAGGATGTTTGACGGCGAGTAGGTCGGGAACCGCGCCGCGACGACGAGCATTCGGTGCCACGCGTCCGACGACGCCAGCTCCTCAACTGCGGCGACGAGCTTCGCGTGCAACGCGTTGAGCTTCTCCTCGGGTGTCGGCCAGTCGCCGCGGCGCGCTACCACGTCCGGCTCACCGCCCGACCGGCGCGGGGTGGGTAGTCCCGGAAGGTAGCTGACTGCCGGCGCAAACGGCGTCGGACCAGCCCAAGTACCCGCGACCACTGACGTATCCGGCGTTGAGCTGGGCGAGAGAGATCAAGTAGACGCCGCCGTGGTTGCCGGTGGCGGTGTCGAACACCTCGTTCGCGGTGACCTGGATCTTGCGCGGGTCGCAGCCTGGGTCTGCGTGCACCACGACGGAGACGTGTCCGAACGGTCGGCCGGTGTTCCAGAATACGAACGATCCGAGCGGTGGGCAGGTGTCGCCAGGGTGGGCGTGGCCGGTCAGGAGCATCTGGGTCCAGTGGGCCTTCGCTGACGGGTATCCAGAGCCGATGTACCCGTAAGCCCGGCACGCGAGCCGATCGCAGAGTTGGCTCCAACCGGACCGCACACCGACATAACTCATGGCGTTCGCCACGGCGACGGCCACGTCGTGCGGAGTGCCCGCGGGGACGGGGATGCCGCCGCCCACACCGAGTTGCGGCATGCACCCGGCGGCTGGCGGCTCGAGCCCGGCCGCCGTGGAGGTCAGTGCCGCGTTCCCCGCAGCGACGATGGGGCCGCTGGCGGGTTCAGCGACAGCGCCGGCCTCGATGGGTGCACCCCATGCGGCGACGTGGTCGTCGACGTTGTTGATGAACGTCGCGGTCACGGCGGGTATCGCCGGGTAGGTGCGGAGCCGGGACTCGCCGGCGTTGTGGGCGATGATCAGAGCATCCAGGATCGGCAATGTCGACGATGCCCAGTCCGGGTGGGCAGCGCGGATCTCACGCACTCCGGCGAGCCGGTCGCACAGGTATTTTCCGCCGATGCGGGCGTGGATCTCGGGTTCGTTCAGGTCGGGCGTCCCGTTGGCGTTGAGGTCCGCCGACCAGGGGTGCCCGTACTGCGTCGTCCAGATGCTGTTGTTCAGCTGGAACAGCCCCCACGTGCCGCCGTTGGAGTCGTCCGCGTGCGCAGTCGGCCGGAAGCCCGACTCCTGCGCCATCACCGCTGCGATCCACACCTCCGGAAGATCCGGGCACGCCTGCCGGGTCATTGCGACCCAGCCTCGGACCTCAGCCGAGACAGGAGCGTCAACGGAGATCTGAGCACCACCGGCGGTCTCGATGCAGGCGAGCGCGGAGCCCCCGATCCCGAGAGCACCAAGGATCGCGAGCGCGGGGACGACAAGGAACCCGAGACCCCCGCCCAGGAGGAGCGCCTTCATCGCCCCTCACCTCCTGCGGCCGCAGCGGTCGCGGCTTCGACGGCGATACGCCCAATGACGAGCTCTTTGGCGTCAGGCCGACTCGGCCAGGCGCAGAGGTCGACGACGACGGGCCGGGTCTGGCGCAGTAGCAACACGGCAGTCCCGAACGGCAGGGTCCGCAGGACCGACGGCGGCATCACGGGGACCATCCGCATCGAGGTGGAGCTCGACCGGTCGCCACCGCGGCCGCGGGATCGGGTCTCGGTGAGCTCGTCGATTTCCCCGAGCAGGCGGGCGACGTCGTCGAGGTCGCGGTACTTCGCCAAGCCGCCGAGGACGATCTTGACGGTGGCTGCGTCCCAGATGGCGTCTGCGGCGTGCTCGCCCCATCTGTTTCGCGCCTGCGCGAGGGATTGGAGAACTGCGAGCGTGGTGATCCCGGTTCCACCGCCTTCGGCCATCAGCTGGGGTAGCGACGGTAGTGGGGTGAGGTTCGCGATCTCGTCCAGGGCGAGCAGCAGCGGTGGGTCCAGTCGTGCGCCGGGCGATCGGGCGGCGACGACGCGGGCGGTCTCCGTGATGTCTTCCACGAAGGCCGCGACGAGCGGCGCGCAGGACCCGGAGGTGACGGCGGCCGCAAGAAGGTAGAGAGTGCCAGACTCGCGCAGAAACGCAGCCGGGTCGAAGCCCTCGCGGGGGCCAGGGTCGACGGCGGTAAGGACGTCGGGATCGGCCAGTGCGGCAAGTGATTGGCGCACGCCGAGCCAGACGGAGTCGCGGGTGCGGGGGTCGGCATGCACCGCGGCGTCGAGGGCTTCTCCCCATCCGGTCGCGGCGGCCGGTTCGCAG
Organism: Pengzhenrongella sicca; assembly: GCF_017569225.1. GTDB lineage: Bacteria > Actinomycetota > Actinomycetes > Actinomycetales > Cellulomonadaceae > Pengzhenrongella > Pengzhenrongella sicca. The sequence goes on along the minus strand of NZ_CP071868.1, from coordinate 731,555 downwards.
GCCAGGATCGCCACGGCGTCTTCGGCAAGGACGGGGTCGAGGGACCACCGGTACAGGTCGACGGCGCCTCGCCCATCCAGGGCCGCGGCGTGCAGGAGGCAGCGCAGAGCCGTCTCGGTCTGCCCGGACCAGAAGTCCGAGTCGGACACCGTGCGCCCGAATCCTGCGCCGGCGGCGAGGCCGCGGGCGCGCACGAGTGCCGTCTTCGGCACCTCGCAGCCGCGTACGGGCGACCAGCGCAGCCCGCCGGGAAGGCCAGCGAGGCGTTGGGGGTCGAAGATCGCGACCGGACCTCCGCGCTCAGTCCGCGCTCGCATGGTCACCGCGAGGGTGTCGGGGCGAGTGGACGTGACCACGACCGGACCGGGTGCGTCCAGGACCCAAGGGATGACGAGGTGCAGACCTTTGCCCATGCGAGGTGGGCCGACGAGCAGGGCGGAGTCTTCGACGCAGGCCCACAGGTCGGTGCCGCGCATCCGCCCGATCCGATATCCGACGTCGGTGGGCTTGGCGGCGGCAGTGGCTGAGGGACGCACGATCGCGGCGCGGCGGAGCAGGGCCTTCTTCCCGGCGGCGGCGGCCACCTCGCGCGTGCTGGCGAGGCCGGGCAGGTTGCGGACCCGGTCGGCGCGATTCGACTCACTGCCCGCCATCCTCGACCAGATCCGGAATCCGGCGATCACGACTGCGACGAGAGCGGCGATCACGAGGCCCGTCGCCGCCCAGTACGCGATCGGGCCGGGCAGCTGCGACGGGTACGGCCACGCGCTGGCCGGGTCGCTCAAAGTTCGTAGGGCGCCGAGGGCTGAGATCACGCTGCCGTCGGGCACCAGGCGCCCGGTCACGATGCAGCTGAGCGCTGCGCCGCACCACAGCACGCCGCCGAACGCGATGATCACCGCGCCAGCGATCAGCGCCAAGTCGGTCAGATCGGGTCCGCCAGAGTTCGGTGTCGGCGACCCGTATCGGGCGGGGCCGCGTGGGGTGGGCCTCATCGCCGGGCCGGTCCGTCGCCGCGGTCAGGTGTGGGTTCCGGTGGCCCCGCGCCGAGAGCGGTCCGCCCGCTCGGTCGGGTCGGACCAGGTTGACCAGGGGTCTCCGGCAGGACGACGGCGAGGTCGTGCATCGTGTTGAGGACGGCGAAGCCCTGGGCGAGCAGCCAGCGCACGTCGACGCGAGGATCAGCTGCGCTCGAGCGCAGAGTGATCGCCCCGACCCGCGCGGTCAGGCGCAGCTGGTCACCGGCGACGGCCCGGCTCAAGTGCCGAGGCAGGGAGGACTCTTCGGCGCTGACGGTGGCGAGCAGCTCGATCAGGGCGGGGGCGGTGCCGGTTCGCCGGGCGACGCGCATGACGTGGGTGGCGAGGGAGACGGGGTCGATGTGCTCGCCGCCGTCGGCCATCTCGGTCAGCGCGTAGTACACGGTGCGCCACGGCTTGTTCGTGACCTTCTCGGGCGCGAGCCATGCGGAGGTGGGGGTGATTGCTGTGGGGTGGCTGGCGAGTGCTGCGATTAGGCGGGCCTCGTTCGCCTTGGCGTCAGCGGAGGTCAGCTCGGGCGCGGCCGTGAGGTGTTTGTCGGCGGCGCGGCGCAGCTCCTCGTCGGCGGCCGCCGCTCGCAGCCCGGCGGGCATGCGCTCGGTCAGGGTCGGGGCGTGTTGCCCGGTGGCGTCTTCCCATCGCTCGCCCGCAATGGTGAACGCCGCGCCAGCGATCTGGATCATCGCGTCCAGGTGTCGGGAGGCGTGGTCGCGGGCGGCGATCGCGGCGCCGGCCTCGAGAAGGATGCCTTGGGTGGCGATGTCGCGGCGGGCACCGAACTCGACGACGACGGCGGCGTGGGGGCGGGGGTCGGGGTCCTTGGGGACGACTCGCACGAGGTCGTGGAGTCGGACGATGTCGGCGAGCCGGGCCCCGAACCGTTCCGTCATGGCGGCTGCCACCGGTTCGGCGGCGATGGGGGCGCCGGCGGTGTGCGCCTCGCGCAGGGTGGTCCACACCTTGCGGTGCCAGGGGTCAGCGAAGTCCTGGCCGCGCAGCCACCTGTTGACCTCGACGAAGTGGTCGGGTGCGAGCAGCAGCCCGCCGAGGGTCGCCTGTTCGGCGAGGTGCACGACGTCGTCGGTGCGGATCACGACGCCACTTCCTTTCGGTCGGGGTCAGGGTCGGGGTTGGAGTGAACTGACGTGCTGGGGTCGCGCATGGCCGCATCGGTGTCGAAGACCGCGAGTTCGTCGGGGTGGAGCAGGTGGTGAGCGATGTGGGAACAGCCGGGCATCTTCCACAGGCCGGTCCCCCGCGGCAGCGCGGTGAGCAGGTCCCGCTCGGGTTCGGTCAGTCCGAGTGCGGCCGCGGTGGCGGTGAGCTGGTCGGATTCTTGGCGGTAGGTCACACGTGTCGAGCAGTCGGCGAGGAGTCCGGCGGCGATGGCGCGGGCTTCGGAGCCGTGGGCGCCGACGGCGTCCAGGTCGGACAGCCGGTGCAGGATGAGCAAGTTCGCGATGCCGTGCGCGCGGGACAGCTTCCATTGCGACTGCAGGCGCCGCACCAGCGGCAAGGACCGCAGTAACCGCCACGCTTCGTCGTAGATCACCCATCGCAACACCCCGTCCGGTGTCGCCAGTGCCGCCTCGAGCCAGGTCTGCGCGCACGTCATCGCGAGCGCGAGGGCGTCCTCGTTCGAGCCGAGCCGGGATAGGTCCAGCACGACCATCGGTGCACTTGTGTCGAGGGTCTGGGTGGAGGTGCCGTCGAACATGCCGGCGAGGTCGCCGCGCACCAGGCGTCGCAGCCCGTGAGCGAGGTCGCGCCCGTCGGAGGCACGCTCGGTTGCGGTGGAGCCGTCGGCCCGGGCGGCGTCGTCGTCGGGGGTGATCAGGGCGGCGATGACGTCGGGGATCGTCGGGGACGCGGAGGTTTCGGCGGCGGTCAGGGCGGCGTCGAGGGCGCCGTGCTCGACGGCGCGCAGGTCGCGGCCCAGGGTCGTCTCTGCCAGGGAGGCGAGGAGCCGCACGCGCCGGCCGTGGGTGATCGCGGGCGTCTCGTCGCCGGCGTCGAGCGGGTTCAGTCGGGTTGACATCCCGGGGCCGAGACGGACGACGACGCCGCCCACCGCTTCCGCAACAGGTGCCCACTCCCCCTTCGGGTCGCCGGGCACGTAGACCCGGCGCCCGACGGCGATGGACCGGATCGCGATCGACTTCGCCAAGGCGGACTTGCCCTGCCCGATCACCCCGGCCAGTAGGACGTTCGGGTTGGTCAGGACCCCCGCGGCGTAGAGGGCCCACGGGTCGAAGCAGAACGGGCCGCCGGTTAGCGCATCGACCCCGATCAGCACCCCGGTGTCGCACGCGGGCGCGGTCAGGAACGGGTAGGCGCCGGCGAGGGTCGCCGACGACGCCCGGTGCGCGGGCACCCGCAGCGCCCGCCAGGTGTGGAATCGGCCGGTTCTCATTGCCCGTCGGGTCGCAGTTCGGGTGCTCATGAGATCCCCCGGGCGAGCGGAACGGCGCCGGCGAGGTGCGCGAGGGTCTGCTGGCCGACCAGGCGCCGGACTTCGCAGATCGCTTGGGCGGCTGCGGACTCGGCCGCCGCGCACGCCTGCTCAAGCTCGTCAGGAGTTGGGGCGGTGACGGTGAGCAGGCCGGTGAACCGCAGGTCGCCGTGACCGGCGACGAGGTCCTGCTCGCGGCGCAGCAGCTCGGCGAGCTCGGCATGGGTGGCTTCGTCCTCGATCTGACCCGCCCGGGCCCTTTGCGCGGAGTCGGCGGCGTGCTCGGCCCTGGCCCGCCGGATCTCCCGCAGGGCGCGCCCCGGGGCCAGCGGCTCAGCAATCAACGCGAACGTCCGGCGCGCCCCTGGTGCCAGGACGAGTGGTTGGAGGAACGCGGGGTGCACGTCGCTGCGGGGCCACTCGGCGATCCAGTACACCGCGTGCACCGCGGTGTCCGTCCGCACCTGGGTCCATCCCTCTGCGACTCCCATCGGCTCCGGTGCACTGACCGGGGCATGTACGGATGCGGAGTGCCCGCGTGCTGCGGCGTCGGGGTCGTAGCTGGTTCGGATCGCCCACCGGATCGCGCGCTCGTCAGCCCACCCGCCGGGATGTAGGTCCGCGCCGGTCAGGGCGTCGTGCAGACCGGCGAGGTGGCGTTCGATGGTCCCGATCGACGTCGCGGTCATACCTCGGGCGTTGCCGCGCGGCACCCGCACGGCAACCGCGAGCAGCGTCTCCTGCCGGTCGGCGGTCACCTCGCGTTTGGCGACGAGGTCGGCCAGGATGCGGCTCGGCCACGGCGCACCCGCCATAGCGTGGTCGTTCCACCACGCTCGCATCGCGAGTCCACCGCCCGGCACGGTCCGGTGCAGCAGCTGCACGCGAACGATGGCCGGTTGCTGGCACAGCGATGCGAGCACGCGGCCCCACCCGGTGACCTTCTGATCCTGGGTCGCGGCGTCGTCGAGCAGGAACCCGCTTCCGTGCACCTGCACCACGGCGGTGACGGTCCCGGCGCGGCGATCGAAGATCAGCACGGCGCCCAGGTCGTGTGCGGGGATAAGCATCAACCCACCTGCGACGCCGGGCAGCGCGAGCTCGGTCGCGGGCAGGCGGCGGCCTGGACGCGTGATCGAGGTCGTTCCTCCGACCAGTCGGCGGGCCTGCCATTCGGCGAGCAGCGGCACCCATTCCACGACCGAGCGACCGCGCACGCTTGTCGTCGCCGCCACGGCCAGCGGCGCCCACACCGTCCCAGCGACGAGCAGGCCGCTCATCCCCGCGGTGTAGACGGCGGTGACTGCGATGGTCAGGGCAACCGCCAGCACCACGAGCTGCGCCAAACCGAGCCCGAGGAGCAACCCTCGCCGCTCTAGCCGCCCAAACCTGGTGCTCGCCGCTGCAGGTGTCGGCGCGATGCTCGCGCTCATGACTGCTCACCGCCGCCCGGTTGAGTCGCTGCGGCAGTGGGTCGCGGTGCGGTCTTGGGCCGCTGGCTCGAACCACTGGCCGCGCTAGCTCTGGCTGCTGCGCTAGCGCCAACTCCGGTGACCCCGCCGACGACCATCGACGTCAATGCGCTCTGCGCGACCTGCTTGGTCTGTGCGCCCGCCCTGCGGGCTCCAGTGGTGATCGGGTTCGAGGCGACTGCGGAGTTCATCACCGCGGCCGCTTCCATCCCGGACCAGTGGACGAACCGCCACGTCAGCCAGGGCGCGAACGCCGCGATCGACAACAGCAGCAGCCCAACCAGCACGTCCGACAGCCCGCCAGGATCCGGGTTGCCCGTGGCAGGTGCGCCTGCGGTGGTGGGTCCGATCCCGGAGAACGCGGAGGCGCCGACGACGAACACGACGACGATGACGACCTTGCAGAACACCAGGGCCGCGACGATCTCCAGCCACCGGCGGGTCCAGACCCGGGTCTGGTCCCACGCTGACCCGGCGAATGCGATGGGCGCGAACACGGCGATCAGGATCAGAGCAGCCTTGCGGAACAGCATTACGCCCCAGAGCATGAGGAAGCCGACGATGAGCGCGAGCCCGAGGAGCATCTGCAGTACCGGAGATGGCCCGCTGACCAGTCGGGCGAAGTCGAAGAACATCCCCGCCGCGGCCGAGACCGTCATCCCCGCAGACCTGGCGATGAAACCGCAGATCCCATCGACCGCGGTCAACGCAACCTGCGTGACGGCCAATGCGAGGGCCGCGCCGAGCAGTGCCTTGGCAACGCCGACGACGGCGCGCACCAACCCGCCGGGCTCCCGGTGGAGCACCGAGGTCACGACCTGGATGACGAAAAGACCCACGACGACCGGCAGGGTGATAGCCGCGATGACGGCGACGTTCGCCCGGAACCATGACGCGGTGAGGTCGATCGCAGTCGTGGTGTCGAGTGAGGCGAGGCCCATCGTCGCGACCGACTGAGCAGCGTCGACGAACGCTTGGCCGAGACCGCCCAGAACGTAATCTGATGCCGCCGAGTTGACCGACCCGGTCACTCCAGCTGCCACCTCGCAGGCTGTATTGAGGAGCCCGGCGCACGGGTCGAAGGTCGGGACCGGCATGTCAGATCCCGGCACCCATGCCGGAGAAGAATGTGACTATCGCGTTCGCCCCACCGATCAGGAGCGCGCCACCGGCTGCGACCAGAACTCCGGTCTTGCCTCCCGAGGCGTGCGAGTAGTTGCCCTGCTGGTGGGCGACCGCCCAGATGATCACCGAGATCACCAGGCCCGCGACGCAGGCCACCAGACCCCACGTCAGCAGCGCACCGACGATGCTCTTGATGGCGGCCAAGCCCGGCAGGCCTGCTTGATTCGGGCTGATCCCCGGATCTTCCGCCGGCAGCGTCACGGCAACGATGAACGACCTCATGTCCTGCACCCCGCTCAATTGGGCGGGCGAACGCTCCGCTAGCGTTGCCCTCTACTACGCAGGAGTCCGTAGAACTATCGAAAACAGGGTGGCTGTCAGAAACGAACGGGACCGATCCGACAAACACCGCAGCGCCAGAGCCACCGAACAAGACCTCGAGGGGCGTCGCCGCCGCGCCGATGATCCGCGCCACCGGGCCCGGCTTACCCAGCACAGGGCGTTGAGCTGATCACCAACTGGCCGCGGACCCGGATCGAGGCCGTTGTCGATGCCGAATACTGAAAGCGGCGGCACTCGAGTTCCGGGCCGCGACAATCTGGTGCAGCTACCAGCCCATGATCGCCGCCGACCGCCACCTCGGCCGCAGCCACAACCGAGCAGTGAAGGAGCAGCTGATAGACGCTGTCGGCTCCGCTGTTCCCAGAGCCCTACAAGAAGACACCAACCTCGGGCGAACGCTCAAGAAGCGAGCTGGCGACGTCCTGGCGATCTTCGACCGGGCCGACGAAACCCATCGGGGCCAACGCCTCCATTCAAAACTCAGTGCTCAGAGCCTCGGCGCCTTCGGGCGGTGACGTTATCAGCGCCGAGCGAAAAGCCGCGGTTGCACGGGCTCATCACCACCGGTAGAAGTTGGCACGACAGCCCAGTTTCAATTCGAGTCCAGGTCCCGATTACGGGACGCGTATCGTTGTGTTCCGTAACGTCATTGCGTCCTGCGCATCCGTGTGAACGTTGTGCCGCGGGTTGCCCTGGGGATCCCGAAAAGTGGTGTAGCTATTAGCCTCCGGCACGATGACTTGCAGGGTCGTCGCGGGCTGCTTAATGTCGTCGCCAGTCTTAGGGTCATTAACAATTTCGTCGCGCCCCAGTGCAAGGCTGTTGATTGTGATGACGGTGCTCCCCACGTCCTTGGCGAGGGCATTCGAAGCTTGGTGCTGCCAGCGGTAAGCTAGGAGCGGAGGCGCAATCACTGGTACCAGAACAAGTGAGACGCCGAGTTCTCGCAACATCGGTCCGTCTTGGGCAAGGCGGTCGAGGTCTTCACACACCAACATTGCGACCCGACCGACACGACTCTCGATGACGGTGAGACTTGTACCCTGGATTATCCCCTCACCGAGTGGCTGATCCGGGGCAGACTTGAGCAGGTATGCCGCTTTAATATCGGGCAGGATCGTAAAACCGTACCTCTTGTCTTGAACTGCGATTACTCGACCTGTGGGGCCATGCATTAGGACGGCCCGGTTCGGAGCGAGAATCGCTCCGGTCTTGGTCGCGTACGTACCGTTCGGCGCTGAGCCGCCTGGGTAGTCGCCATGAACCGGACCAGAACCAACCAGGACCCAATCGGGATTATTGACATCACTAGCTGCGCGCCAGGCTGCGAGGATGCCGTCGTCGAGTGTGGCCTCTGGGATAAGGCCTAAGCTTGCGCCGCTATCACGTAGCTTGCGCATCGCTTGCGGCACCCGAGGTGCGATCTTCGGCCCGGGGCTAGCCAAATAGACATTGACGTCTTCAGGCGTAATATCGTGAAGCATCAGAATATCGCCTGGGCCTGCTAGGGGAAGCGCGGCAATACTAATTTCTTTTGAAGCTGGCACGACGATGTCAAAGCGCCGCATTGTAGGCGCATGTAAGTTCACTTGTGTGCAGCGGTCCCATGTCGCCTTGCGGACCCGCACGTTTTTGAATACTTCATCCAAACCCTCAGCCATTGCTCTCGGGCGACCCCCCTCCACATACCGAGGAAGCACTGCGCCGTCTGTCGAGTCGTTGAATCGCCCTGTACGCTGGAAGGTCTCGCGCAGCCGCCGATGCAACGGTTCTGTCGAGGTCGACAACGGAGACGACCTCGTGAGCACTCTGTCGAGTACCGACAGGATCCCCAGGAGGGCCGGTGGGGACGCTACCTCCAGCGCGGCCATGCGCACTTGTCCCGTGGACTGGATCGACGCTGACGCCTCCCGACTCGCGGCCCGCATCACAGGATCCTCGGACCAGACACTCAGTTGGAGCGCGATCGGGTGCATCGCCTCGAGCAGGTCGTACGCCTTCGCGAAGGCATCACCAACGTTCATGGCTAGACAGTACTTGACATATACTTGATACGCCACCATGGTTCTCGTAACAGGAGGTACGACAGATGCACACACCTACAGTCCCGAAGGCCGCGAGCAAGACGAGCAGGGCTCGAGCTCACCGCGGCCTGCCCACCACGCTCCCCAATCCCTCGGATCGCTGGACCGATGCAATCAGGGATCTCTTTGACGAGGCGCAAGCGCAGTTCAAGCAGGATGGTTGCGTCGATGACGTGTGGATCGACGGCGCCGCGAGTCTCACTATCCAGGTCATCTTGAGCGCGCAGACCGAGACTCTTGCAGACATGGAGAAGGCCTTCAGCCTCGTCGACTCCCAGATCCTCGCAGCCAGTGACCTCGCCAGCGTCTCGCATACGGACATCCGGCAGCGAGACACGGCACTCGCGCAACTCTCGCTGCTCCGGCGCCTCAGTCAACTCGGCTCCGACGCCGTAGCTCCACGTGAAATTGCCGCCAGGATCGAACCGGACACACACGCCTCTCGACTCCTCTTCATGCTCGCCGATACAGAGGACGAGGTCTTCAGCGATGTGATCGTTGAAGAGTTGGAAATCCACCCCACGCAACTCAGCCAACTCTATAAGCGCCTCGGCCCCGAGGTGCTTGAACGTCGCAAGTACGGCCGGCGGGTCAGTTGGACTCTTTCCAGCACCGGGGAAGCAGTCGCCGCCCAGTTGCGTGACAGGGCTTTTAGCCCAGCGCCCGAATTGCTCGAAACTGCCGCGAGCCCCGAAGAGTTCGAAGATGCCGTCCACCGCGAAGTAGACGCGATTGAGATCGACCGTCCAGTAGGGGGCGACGGGTGGTATGTGCGGGCGACGTACTCACGGCTCAGCGGAAACGAACTATTCGGGCACGAACCACTGCCATACGTCGTATTTCCAACGAGCAGCGACGACGCCGCCTATCTACGCGGCGATTTCGCTCGCAAACTCATCGACTACGTGCACTCCCACCCTAGCGAAACCTCGAGCGCCGGTTTAACATTGTCAGGTAAACTCTCCAAGACCGGCACAAAAATCGACCGAGCCCAAATCGACACGTCCATAGAGAGCAAAAAGGTGATCGACACAATCTGAGTCCCAACATTTGGACGTCACGTTCGCCGATTCCCTCAAATCCCGACGGCGGCGTCCTCGGCCAATTCGGACAAGCAAGGGCGCTTGAATCAACGAGAGGCATACGAGTGTCCACACCCGCAGAACGGATAAGCACACCTTGGAATCAGCTCCGCGCCGAAATCGGCAATTCGATCATCAGTGTCGTCGACGCCAAGAGCGACACCATTACCGTTCAAATAACCCCTGTAGCGCGAGTTGGCATCGGCGTGCCAGCCGCGGACCGCGAGGTGTTCGATGACTTAATCAAGCACGGTGGCGTAGTTCGTATTGTCGGTTCCAGTGGATCGGATTGCGCAATCGTCCGAATTCTATAGCGAAAGGCGAATCCGCCGCGCATACTCTGGCGGTTTGCGCAGCCGTTGTGGTATATCGAGAACGGAGGGGCAGGCATGGACCGAGAAGGAGTGGTACCGAATATCAAACCGCTGGACAACGCAGATTTTATCGAGCGATTCGTTTTTGTGTGCGCCCAATTCGAGAGAACCTGCGAACTCTCCGCTTCTGAGAGGCACCAACTTGCTCGCGTCGCGGCGGAGCATATCCGAAGGTGCTCCGTGCCCGGCCGGCTCAGTTCGGAGGCCGCCCAACTCACTGCGGACCTACTAGATGCCAACCTGGCTTCACAGCGTGATTTCGTAGTGCTGTTCACCGCTGTCGTACTGGACAAATTGTTGGCCGTCAATGACAGCAAGCTGCGCTGGACCAACCCCGACTCCTATCCGCCGGCCCTCGCGTCCTCTAGGGCCAGCGGTGACACCGAGCTTCTCGCCGCCTGGATCGACGCAGACCGAAGCCATCGGCATCGCGGAAAGAAGGTTGCGGTCATCCTCGGCGCGATGACGCCACACGACATAGCCACCGACGGCCTACTCCAAGTGCGCCATCGAGCTGCCTGCCTCAAGGTCATGCTCGAAGATCTCGGCTACAGGGTCCATGCGCCCTGCGCGATGCCGGGTTCGAAGCGGCCCGCTGGCGAAGCTGCCGACGAAGACATAGTCCAAGTGACGATCGCTGATCTCGTCGTCGCGTTGTCGGACCCACCGGCGTTGGGCGTCGGAATTTTGCTTGGGGAAGCAGCACGCGGGCACCCGCGGACGCTCATCGCCAGCGAGTCCACAACCGACCTGACCCCAATCACTTCAATCGTCTCCACGATGCCCGGTAGCGATGACGACCAGAGCCCTCTTCTGAACGGAGATTTCGTACCTTTTCTAAGTGAAGAGGAGTTAATTTCCGAAGTTCGCGCTCGCGTCGTCGCCCGCAGCGCCGATATTGAGCGCCGTCACACCAAAAAAATTAGGAATCTCGAACAGAAGTACGAGATGTTCGAAGAATATCGAGACTCGTATAGCTTTGCCATATCCTCCGGAATTGAAATAGCCGTCCCAGACGTTCTAACCTACCGCGTGCGTCTAATCTGTACCCGAATAGAAGTGTTCGCTACCGCGACGCCCGATGAGTTGACTGATATTTCCGAGGCAATCAACAACGCTCTCTACGGGCCTGAGATCGAACTCGACGACATCGCCAATTCCGACCACTTAGAATTTTCTGCAGCCAGCGATAATGACCCTTCACCGCCAACTGCCAATCTGGTGCATCCCGGGACCCAAGACATCGAGACCACCGAGCTGCTCGCAGTCAAGGTGGTGGACCTAGGAGTTCCCGCGCCCGCGCATTCCCGTACGCCCGACCTTGCCGAGAGAGAGCGCCGACTGTTCGACGGCGTCCAATTTCAACAACCTGTACTTTTTGAAGGATTTACAAATGTACCTCAGTTCGAGCCCAACCTTCCTGAAGGCGTCAGCGAGAACCTAACTCCTCACGAGCTCTACTTTGCCGAGGTGGCGAGGTACGACATGCAACTGAGCGACGCCGACTATGCATACATGCTGCAGAAAGCTCGAGGCGAGCGATTGCTTGAATCCGTGTCGAGCGGCGCCAGTAGGTTGGATTTTGGGAGCGCGCCGGCTTGGGTGGTCTTCTGGCGACAAAACTTGGACCGCGCGTGACGGCCGCCCGCCGCTCCAGCACTAGTTCGGCTTTGACTATGGAGGGAGCAAATGTCATGGGCAACAGCGGGCCACGGCTTACGGGACCGGAACGGCACCTGAACCGAATCCCGATGACCCCGGGCACCAATCTCGGAGCCTTCAACGCACCTGCAATCGCCGATAGCCTCCGAGGACTAACGGCCGACCCAGATCGCCCAAATCTGTACGAGATTGCGCAGGCTCTCGGCGTGCGATCCATTACGACAGACTCGTACCTAGACAGACTGGGCCACACTTCGTGGTATGGGGGATCACCGGCGATCGTATTGCAAGGTGGCCAGGCCCCCTCGCGTCAGAGGTTCACACTCGCTCACGAACTGGCACACACGTTCCTCCGCCACGGCCGCACAGATGACTCGGGCTTGTCGGCAGCGCCGGCCACAAGACCGCATTTTCGACGAGAAGAGTGGCAGGCAGATTCAGTCGCTGGCTGTCTTCTGGTGCCCGAGTACGCCGTAGCCCGCCTCCGCGATCACCGCAATGATGATGGCAGTTCGATCGCCACGCTCGCCGATATTCGGCAAACTGCTGCGACATATCGGGTATCTAACTCGGTTGTCGCGCGGCGCTTATCCGATTTTGATCAGAGTCGACACTGGCTTCTGATCAACTTGAAGCGGCTGCCACGCGGGCATTGGTTTACGTGGCGAATTATCGGTCGCCTACGCGGCATCGACGCCGTGATGGAAGTATTGGAGAGCAATGATTCCATCTTCGATAGCCTCTCGGATCGAGACTCAAGCATTGTTTTCTTGGCTCGCTTCGGCAATCACATATTTCAACTCTCAGGCTCAGGGAATCGGAGAGATGATTTGATATTGATCCTGGTCGACCGAGTCCGACGCGTTTAGTGTCGACTAAAGTCAGATCCAGCACGACGTGCCCATCGGATCGCGCGCTCCAGTCTGACATTCCGTTAGGTCGGAATCCGTCGGATTCCGATAGTGATCAGGCGGTGCGGTTCGTAGGATGAACGAACCTAGAAGAGGACCAGCATAGGTGTTCGACTGAGCCCCGTTGAATCGCTTTGGTTGGTCTATTGCTGGTGCCGAGGCAGTCGAAATGGGCAGGACGTCGGCGGCCCCGCGTTCAAGTTCTGCCCGAAAATGGTGATCCTCCTCAGCGCCATTGTTACGAGGCGCAACTCGATCCGGATTCGGTTTCTCTTGAACGTTCATCCCAGGACCCGGCGTAGTTCTTCTTTCGTGCGGAGGGTGCTTCGCAGTGGATCCGGTGCAGACCGAGCACGAAAGCCTGCGACGTCGTCCAGACCAGAATGGCGTGCGTGACGTGGGCGGAGTGGTTGCTATCGGCACGTTGCGCCCGGGCGCGGCCTGGCGGCAGTCGCGGCGATCTGACGCTCCACGGGCCGAGGAGATACCGGGCTCAGCGGCAGCACGACCACCCGGAGTGGTGAATCTGTTATTGAACTTCTGTCATGATGGTTAGATTCGGCGTGTGTCTGACCTCGCGCTTGGGCGTGCGCGCCATTCTCGGGTCGTGGGTTCGCGAACGCGGGTCACCCAGGGGACCGTTCGACGAGGGCGCCAAGGAGGAAGTGAGTCTCCTGCTCGAGATCGCCGTCGGGGTCGATCTGACGGCTTCGTTCGCGCAGGCTGTCGACCAGGCGTGCTACCTCGCGGTCGTCACCGCGGCGGTGTGCGGCCGTGATGGCTAGCCGGAACAGCTTCTCGTCGCAGGAATCGACCAACAGTCCGATGGCCGTCGCGGCCGCGACCGCGCGGTAGTCCCCGTTCTCGAGCTCGATCGCCGCGAGTGCTCGCGCGACGTCGGTGATGCGCGTCGTCATCTCTTGCAGGAGTGGGTCTGCCCAGCCGTAGGTGCCTGGTCGAGCGTCTGCGAAGGGTCTGCCGCGCACCATCCGCAACGCGCGTCGTAGGTCCTTCGCTCCGTGCTTCCCCTGCGAGAGGCCCCTCTCGGCCAGGCGCAGGAAGTCAAACCAATCGCAGGTGACGAGCGAGGAGAGCTGATAGCTGTTGCCCCGCACGATGGGCAGATAGGGAGTGCCGTCCAGGTCGCCGCCGAGCCATCCGCGTGTGCGGGAAACGAAACTGTTCCGGTAAGCGGGATCGACCCTGCGCCCCCCGCCGATGACCTCGTCGATCCCTTGGTATGTGGCCCGCGGATGCAGCGCGAGGAACGCGACGAGCTCGGTCTGTCGGCGCACTCGGTTTCGGGCGACGTTCCCAGTGGTTCTGAGGATCTCCACCGGACCGAGCACGAGCACTCCAGGTGCCGTGCTTTGCAGTTCGGACGGCGAATCCGAGTCACCGTCGTCATCGTCTAGGAGCAGTTCGGTGCCGGGAACGTCGACTTCCACATCGTCGGGGCGGCCAGAGCCGGTCTGAAGGCCGGCGAGTGCGTCAGCGATCTCAGTTGCGGCGTCGAAGGTCTCCGGCTCGTTGATCGGGCCAGGCTCGGTACTGCCGATACGCAGCAGGCCGATGAAGGTGAGCAGGTCGTCTTGGGTGACGAGCTGTGGGCGCACGGTGATGCCGAAGGGTTCGAGCGTGGCAGTCGTGTCCGAGGTGAGGTCGAAGCGCCATGGAGATTCGGATTGGTTGGTGGTGACGACGGCGTACCCCGCCCATGGCTGCGCCGCAGCGGCCTCGTGAATGCTGACCAGGATGACCGGGTTCCACACGTCGTCTCCTGTGAGCATGGATCGTGCATGGAGTGCGTCGGTCGCTCCGGCGCCGTCGATGACCTCGCGGCAGTCCGAAGCTGTTCGTTCGACCGAGGCCATGAGCGTGGCGCGGGTGGGTGCGGCGTGGACGCGCATCGAGTCGGCGGCGTAGGCGAGGTCGGCGAACTGGGGGTCGAGCAGCACGCTCGCGCCGCCGGTCATGGCCGATGTTGTCAGCTCGGCAGCGATCCCGCGAAGCGCGCCTTGAGCGATTTCATCGGGGCCGTTCAGGGCCAGGAGCCCGGCCGCTTCCAGGTTCACGAGAACAACCGCTGAGTCGCTGATGCCGACGCACACGAGTGCGGGGTACGGCTCGGGGTACAGCCCCAGGTCCTCGACCGGGTCCTCACCGGCGAGCGCATCGGCCGAAGCGGTCCAGCGGCGCTCGGTCGTCGCAACGAACGGGCCGACGGCGTCGGGGTCGTCGGCGGTGAGCATGAGAGTGACCGAGTCTTCGGCCACGAGAATGACGCCGACTCGAGGGAGGTCGCGGCCTGCGGCCGAGCACAGTGGTCCGAGCCGATGCAAGCTTTGCTTCAGGACCGCGATCGTGAACGGCTGCGGTGCGTGGCGCAACCGCAGCTCAACGTAGGCTTCGGCCGAACTGGGATCTGGCATCGCGATGCCCTGACCCGTGCGACGCAGGCGTTGCTGCCGACGACGGCGGCGCGCGATCTCGCCGATGAAACCGGCAGCGGCGAGCGCCGTCAGTCCGACGAAGAGCTCGGACCCGAACATCGAGACTGTCACCGGAGCGTCCGAATCGCCCGCCGTTGCTGGCGCATCCTTATGATCTCGTTCGTCGACCCCAGGTACTGCGCGCTCCAGTTCGGGACTCGGGTCCGGAAGCGGCGGCGCCGCATCGAACGTCGGGACAGGAGCCGGAACGGCCGGGATAGTAGGCACGAACGGCACCGCCACATGCGGCTCGGTTGCCGGACCCTCGGGAGCCGCAGTCGGTGCGGAGGTAGGTGCGGGCGGCAGTGTGAGTAACCAACCGGGGCGGATCAGGTCCGGGTCGGTCAGCGCGCCGCCGTCGAGCTGTGGTGCGCCCGCGTTGAGGTCGAAGATCTCCGGGTACCGCTCGCCGTCACCGAGGTTGTCCTGCGCGATCGACCAGAGCGTCTCCCCGGCGGCGACCTGGTGGACGTCGCGCCACCCGTCGTCGCCCGAGGGCGAGGGCGACGGGGGCAGCGCCGGCAAGGAGTGCGCGTCGGTCGGCATCAGCAAGACCCAACCCGGGTAGATCGCGCCCGCATCCGTCAACGCTCGGCCGTCGGGTTGGGGCTTGCCGTGGTTGAGGGCATCGATCTCGACGAACCGTTCGCCGCGACCGAGGTGTCGCTCGGCAAGTCCCCACAGCGTGTCCCCTCCATGGACGATCAACCGCGGCCGCGGATCCGCGGCGTCGGTAGCGTCGCCTAGATACCGGGTTGCGGTCGAGAGGTGCGACGAGGCAAGCGACGCCGACGCGGGCACGATGAACGTAGTCGGCGAACTGCCGCCTTTCCTCCATGCGGCCCCACCCATATCGCGAGCGGTGCCCGCTTGGTCCAGAGCTACCGTGGGCGTCGCTACGACGCGCAGGGGCGCGGAGACGAGAACCGGTGCCGGGGATTCGATGCCGGGCCCGGCGAGAGTGAACAACAACGTCGCGCTGGTGAGCAGGGCCGCGGCGCTGCGTTGGGCGGCGCCCATGGTCGGCAGATGGGGTGCGGGCAGCCCTCGCAGATCACTGACCAGCTGGACGAGCACGGAGATCGCGAACCACGCCCACGCCGCCCATCCGGCTAGCTTAAGGACGCCGAGGAACAGGCGCCCGTCGTCGGGGCGCAGCAGAGCCGACCAGAGTTCGGAGACCGAAGGCCAATCGTGCGGCAGTTGAACCGGCGCTACGACCACAAGGACGAGCGGGAGGCCGATGGTCAGCGCGACCAGGACGATCAGCGACAGGAGCGAACGTGCGAGGTCGGCCGCGCGTGGGCGCTTCGGTGGGGCGAGTCGGTGGGTCATGGTCCTCCTCTGGACACGCCGTGGACGAGGGTGATGCTGGCCTGACCGGTCACGGGCAGGGACTCGATGCCGATCAGCCCGAGGAACGCGGTTGGGGACGAGCCGGCCACTGTCACGACGAGGGTCGAGCGGTCGGGTCCGGGCACGACCGTTCCGGAAACGTTGTTGGCGGCGAGGTAGGCCTGCGCCGCGGTGGCGGCGCCCTGCCGGTCGACTACGACGGTCCCGTCCGCGATCGCATCGGGCTGGTCGATGACCTGCCCACCGGCGCGGGCCGCTTCTGCGGCCACAGCGTCCGCGCGTTGGGTGGCGCGCAGCTTCGCGCCGCCGTCGGCGACCAGCCCGGCCAGAAGCAGAATTCCGACGACGACGATGACGACGAACACGGTCACCGACCCGGTCTCGTCTGCGGCTCTGGCGCGAAGGCCTTCGCGCATCCGTGTGGGCACGCCCGTCATCACCGGTACCGATCCAGCGCGGAGGTCGCCTGAGCGGTGAGGGTCTTCGTGCCTGCCAGGCCGGGGATCGCAAGGTCGCCAAACCCCACCTCGCAGACGACCGTGGCGGTGACCTGGGCTGATTGCCCGACGCCCCGACTGAACCCGGACACGTCCAAGTCGACCGACTGGGCAGTGCATCGCAGATCCGGTCCCGCAAGGACGTCGGCGGCGATAGCGTTGGCGGCCCCGCGGGCTGCGTCCGGCGTTCGAGCCAGCGAGGCTTCCCGGGCGGCGGACTCCGCCGCGTGTTCGACCGCGCCGGCGGCGATCTGGATCCGGCCGGCTACCACGATCAGGGCGAGCAGGAGCAGCAGGGCCGGGGTCAGAATCACGACCTCGAGGGTCGCGCTCCCTCGCTGTCGGTTCTGGCCGACGCAGCCGAGCCGTGTCACGGTTCACCGGCCAGGGTGAATCGTTCGATCGGGCCCTCCGCGGCTTGCGACACGAGCGGTCCCGGGATCCCGGGCAGGATGGACAGGGTGCGCCCGGCGACCTCGACCCGGACCCGTTCGCGGCCGGCGGGGCGGGCGCCGACGGTGATCGAGGCAAGCACGTCACCGGCGTGAGCGTTGAGAAACTCCCTCGCACGGGTCGGTCCAGCGTCGGGCCGGGCCTGGTAGGCGCGTGCGGCGACGACGCCTTCTTCTGCCGCTGCCAGGGCGAGGGATCGGGCGTGGAACCACAGCGCGCCCTGGATCAGCGCCGTGATAACGAGTAACAGGAGCGGGAAGATGATGACCACCTCCAGCGTCGTCGCGCCGCGCTCGAACTCGCCGTCACACAGCGCGCGTAGTCGAACACGCCACCGGAAACCAGGTCGCGGTAGTGGCTGAGCTCGGCGCATCGTCACGTGTGGTCCGGTCATTTGATCTGATTGAGACGACGGTTGACCGCCACCGTGATCACAGCGATGGCCGCGATGGCGAGGGTGACGAACCCGACGACGAGAATGACGTTCTCCAGGGTGTTCCCAGCCTCCCGGTCGCCAGCGGACACGCGCTCGTGTATGACGCGACGCGCGGTGTAGAGGTAGCCGTTCAGGACGATGAGGGCTGCGAACGTGTTCATCGGGTGTTCCTCCTTGTGCGGTACTCAGTTCTGTTGATGGGCTCTCGGCAGGTCAGCCGAAGAGGATCCGAGCGAAGGCCGGGTATCCGACCAGGAGCATGAACGTGAGCCCGAGCAGCGCTACGGGCACGACCATGTGTTCACTCGCGGCGTTGGCCTTGGCCGTGGCCGCGGTCAGGATCTGGGTGCGGAGAGACGAAGCTCGGGCACGCAGGCTGACGTAGATCGCCGCGCCGGACTCACCAGCGGTGCGGGTGATGTCGGCGAGATCCCCGAGCTCGGGCACCCCCGTGGCGGCGCCGAGGTCGGCGAGACCTTGCCAGGGAGGTTGCCCAGCCAGGTGGGCGCGGAACAGCGCCTCGCGGATGGCAACGAACTGAGTCGAGGTCCCGATGTTCGCGGCCCGGTCGAGCGCTTCGTTGGTACCGGCGTCGGCGGCGCGTTCGAGGGCGACGAGCTCGAGGTACACGCTCGCGGCCCGGCGCATGTCCTGCCGGGCGGTCGCGGCTCGTTGGCGCAGATCGAGGTCGGGGACGAAGAACAGCACGGCACCGAGGATCACGCCGACCAGTCCCGGCACCGCGATCGGTAGGCCCAGCCCCGCGAGAGACAGGGCCGCAGCGAAGAGGACCGGAGCAACTAGACCTCCGAGTGCATACCCGACCTTGCGGAGTGCGAGGTCTTCGGGGGTCTGGCCAACCGCGTGCAGGTCAGCGGCAAACCGCCGCAACCCGAGCCCTTGGGCGAGTTGCGGCAGCACCCGCTGGCGCAGCTGATCGAGAAACGGGTGGCCGCTCGATTCGGGAACGATGACGAGGTCGACGACGCGCGAGTCGAGGCGTTCCAGCGCGGAGTGGAGATCGGGGCGGGTCGGGAGCAGTGTGCCGATGAGCAGTGCAACGCCAGCACCCGTCGTCGCACCGGCGAGCAGGATCATCCAGCCGTTCATGAGCTGCTCACCTTCCCGAGCCGGCCTGCGCCGACTTCGACGCCGACCGGAGACGCCAAGAATCTGGGCTCGGGTCGAGTGACGGTCATGGACCTCATCCATGCCAAGCACCCCACGAAACCGCACGTGAGCACGATGAGAATCAGCTGCCCGAGCGGAGTGCCGTACGGGGTGAGGTAGTCCCCCGTCAGTGCCCCGCCCGCGACCACCGCGAGGGTGATGATCGTGACGGCGCGTGCGGTCGCGCGAGGCTTCGCACGTTCGGCTTCGATCTTGCGCCGGACCGCGACATCCTCGGAGACCGAGTCGGCCACCGAACTGAGGACCCGGGCCAGACCCGGCCCGCGGCGGCGTGCGGCCAGGATCAGGGCGCAGGCGACGAGGTCGCCAGCCCCGTCGTCGAGGTCAGCGGCAAACGCTCGCAGCGCAGTCTCGGCGGGCCAACGGGCATGGATACGGTTCGCCAGGGCTCCGACCTCGCCGGCGATGATGGCCGGGCAGCTGCGCACCGAGTCGGTGATCGCCTGTTCGAGACCGATTCCGGTGACCAGCAGGTCGCCCAGGCGCCGGGTCCACTCCTCGATCCCCTCGACTCGATCGATGACCCGGCCGGCGGCCTTCGCGGTGCCCAGCAGCACGGGCAGCCCGCGCACCATGGCCGCGGCGATCAGCGCGACCACTGGCCATCCCGTCACCGCCCACCCGAGCAATCCAGCGCCGAGGGCGATCGCCCAGCGCGTCGAGCGCGGCCGCTGGCTGCGGCCACGACCAACCGCATCGCGCCGTCGCCGGCGGATCAGCGGCCGGGGTGATGGAGCGGCGGAAACGCGCGTCATCCCCATCACGCCCAGCCAGACGCCGACGCCGATCATGCCCCCGAACAGTGCCGCCAGAACGGTTCTCATGACGCACCCCACACGAGGTTGAGGGGCCGGTCCCAGGTGCCGTGAGGGTGGTCGAAGAACGCTGGGTCGAGCCCGCGCCGGACCAGCTCGGCCAGGCACGCGGGCCGATGCTTGGGCACCGCGCGGCCGTCCGCGCCGGGCCCGAAGACCTCGGTCGTCGTCGGCCTACTCGTCTCGCCGAGGCCGTTGACCTCGAGGATCTGGGACAAGAACCGATGCTTGCGACCGCCGATCGCGGACTCGTCGACGAGGTCCAGGTGCACGAGCAGGTCGACCGAGCCGGCGAGCAGCCGGTACGCGAAGGTGTCGGTCATCCCGCCGCCGGTCGACAGGCATAGCGTCACGATCCGGTCCACCGCGTGGTGAGCGGACCGGGCGTGGATCGTGCACAGCGACCCGTCCCCCGTGCTCATCGCCTCGAGCATCGGGATGACCTCCGCGCCGCGGACCTCGCCGACGATGATCCGCCGCAGGTTCATCCGCAGGGCATCCGTCAGCAGATCCGTCAGCGTGACCTCCCCTGCCCGGTGCCCGACGACGTCCTTCTCGCTGGAGCCTTCGCGTGCCTCGAGGGCCATCACTCTCGGGTGCCGGTCGGGTAGGTCGTGCAGGTACAGCTCGAACTCCTTCTCGATGGTCGCGAACCGTTCCATCGGGGCGAACTCGTTCGCCAACGCCCGGATCAGCGTCGTCTTGCCGGCGTTCTGCAGGCCGGTGACCACGATGTTCTTGCCCGCGCGCAGCGCGGCCCGCAGGAACCCGACCAGCGCGGTGTCGAGGGTGCCGAGTGCGATAAGGCCGTCGAGGTCGACGTCGCGTACGCGGTGCCGGCGGATCACGACCTGCGGGCGCGGCGAGGTCCATGCCATCGCCGCCAACCGGGACCCGTCGTCCAGGCGCAGATGTAGGGAGGGGTGCGCCGTAGTGAAGGTTCGCTCCGCAGAACCAGTGCGCCCGGCGAGC
Source organism: Pengzhenrongella sicca (assembly GCF_017569225.1). Taxonomy (GTDB): domain Bacteria; phylum Actinomycetota; class Actinomycetes; order Actinomycetales; family Cellulomonadaceae; genus Pengzhenrongella; species Pengzhenrongella sicca. The sequence goes on along the minus strand of NZ_CP071868.1, from coordinate 710,799 downwards.
AGCTGGAGCAGCTCGATCAGCTCGGTGTCGGAGTCCGCGATGGGCGGGCCCTGCTCGTCGTGCCCGTCGGCGTACGACAGCCACACCTGGTCGCATCCGTTGATCTCGATGTTCTCGATGTCCGGGTCGTCGATCAGTGGCTGGAGCCGGCCCAACCCGAACAGGGCCGCCATCACGGCGTCCTCGATGTCGGAGACCTCCTGCGCCGACCACGGCACGTCCCCGGCGCGGATCATGGTCCGGTTTCGAGCAGCGAGCTCCTGCGACGCGAGCGCACGGCACAAGGCTCGACGCGCGGCGGGGTCAGGAACCGGCGCTCCTTGAAGGCGAGTCGCCAGCGACTCCGCAACCGCCTCGCGTAGCCCCCGGATCAGCCCGTGATCGCCCGATGGGGAGGCCGTGACCGGGCGCGGCGTGGCGAGCGTCATGAGCCCCTCACCCCATCCAGTGACATCGCCGCGATCCCAGCCGCCAGACCGCGAGCGCCAGCCGACGCCGAGCGGATCAACGGCGATCGGCTCAGCCGCGACCAGCTGCCGATCCCGTCGGAGAACACCCGCGCCGACGCGGCATCGTGCTCGATTTCGAGCGGAATCTCGAACCCGACCTCCGTCGCGATCTCAGCCGCACCGTATGGCCGCCGGTCCCCCACAAGCGCGCCAACGATGACCCCGGCCGCGCCGCGGAGGTCCTGCAGGTGCCGGACGCTCGGGCGAGCGGCCGCGATCGACTCCAACGTCGAGCGCAGCACCACGACCACAAGGTCCGCCTCGTCGAGCAGAACGGACGGCTGGTTCCGGTGCCCCAGGCGCCCGAGATCCACCAGCACATCGATACCGTCGACGTCTGCCTCGCGTGCCGCGTGCGCGAGTTGCGGCCACATCCCGGTCAAAGCTCGACCCTGCGCCGGATCGGCAATGCCCGGCATAACGAGCCGCTCGCCGCGGTCATCGAGCCGGAAGGCGTTCGCGAGCAGCTCGTCCGCCCCGACGCCCCCGGCAGTTCCTGCGAGGGCGAGAATCCCTCCGGTGGATGGCACGTTCGCCTGGAACAGGCCCGGCAGCATTCCGCTGCCCGCTGGATCGGCGTCGACCACCAGTGACCGGCGTCCAGGTTGTGCCTGCGGCCACGCCCAGCCGAGCGCCAGCGACGTCGTCGTGACCCCTGGGGAGCCCTTCGCAGAGCACAGCACGATGAGCGCCATCACGGCACCTGCCGAGGCAAGACGACGAGCGCAAACCTTCCCGTTGCCGCGCGCGCGGCCAGGGTCGGTCCATCCCGGGTTGGGGCGACGACGTCGACGACGCTCACACCGTTCAGGTCCGCCGAACCGATGCGCATCACTTCAGCTTCGACGGAGCTCGGCGCGGTGGTCGGTGGGTCGGCGTCGGCGGTCGGGGTGTCGACGATGAGCACCCGGTCTCGGGGTCGCAGGCCGCCGGCGGGGAGCCTATTCGCGGATACTGGCAGAGGGACGAGCACCTGGCCGGCCGCTGGTGGGATCTCGCTGGTGACCTGTTTCCGCGCGAGTAGAGCCCCTGCGACGAGGTCGCCTGCGGCGAACTTACCCACGACCGCGTCGACGTCGGACGCGGGGACCGTCGCGACGCTCCCGTCGACTGCGACGTCGGTCACCGTCAGGTCGGTGCTCTCGATCGCGGATCCGTAGGCGACATCACGTGCGAGCGCGACGACTGCGACCCGGTCCCCCGCGGATCCGACCAACCACGACGCACCCAGTGCCCCGACGATCGCGAGGGCCGAAGCAAGCGCGACCACGACCGGTCGCCGCTTGGGACGAGGAACCGGAGGAACTGGTGCGACCGGCATGCCGCGGACGCTTGAGGTCGCGGCGCCGTTCTCGCTCGCGCCGTTGCGAGACGGGCCTCTCACGGGCGGTGGTCCGCCGCTGCTTGTCGTCATGGGTGCTGCCTCCAGTTCCGGGGTAGTCGCTAGGTCACGAGCACCTGGAGCTCGCCGATGCGGATCGTGGTCGACGACGCGCGCGTCACCGTCAACGTCCCGGAGGTGCCACCGCCGGTCCACGTGACCTCCCACGTGGTCGTCGCTGTCAGCGCGAACGCGTCTCCGGGCTTGCCCGCGGAGGACTCGCGGTAGATGTGCCCGCACGTCGGGGACGGTCCGCCACCCAGGCTCTTCGAGTACACGGTGCCCGGCGTCGTGCAGGTGACCTTCGTGCCGTCGCCCATGTCCCAGACGATTCTCTTCGCCTGCGCCGTAGCGGTGACCGTCAAGCCGGGTATCGACGCCGACGCCGACGTCGGCCCCCACGTCGTTGGCGACACGTCGGTCCAGAGCCAGACAGGGATGCCGACCAAGCCGGTCGAGCCGGGCTTCGGCGCGATGCCGATCGCTGGCCCGGCGAGCTGCATCGTCCCGACGGCCCGCTGGGCGAGCTCGGCCGGCGTTGTCGTCACGGCGCCGAAGCCGTCCGGCGGTGTCGGGAACCACACCCAGCCGCCGCCGGTGCCCCGGACCCCGGGGCACATCGAGCCATAGATGGCTCCATCCGGGAAGTGGTTCTCCCACGCGGGCTCGCTGCCCGCCGGCTGGGGGTCGACGAGTCGGTAGTAGCACTCGTCGATTTGGCTCCACCAGCCAAGGCTGTCGCTGTGGCACGGAACCGCGGTACCGAGCAGTGTGGAGTAGCACACCCGGACGCCACCCGGACCCGACGTCGGGCCTGACGACGAGCCGGGTTGGCCTGGGTTGCCCGGGGTCTCGACCGTGATGACGCAGTATTCGCTGTGCGGTGGGCAGTCGGGTCCAACGGCCGCTCCGTTCGCCGACCCGACGCCGAGTGCGAGAGCGATGGCCACGAAGAGCGTGAAGACGGAGCGCCGACGGGTCAGCATGAGCGATCCCGCTGAGCAGCGTAGGAGCGGATGACCCAGCGACCGTCAAAGATCGACGCCTCGGCGATCGCCACCACGCGAACTGCCTGCCCTGGCGCGACCGCGTTCTCGCCCGAGTCTCGAAAGATGGCCTGCCAGTTGCTGACGTCCACGCAGTCGTGGATGGTCGCTGCCGGCTTATCGCCGAGGGTGATGTCGGATACGGATGGGCTGAGGACGGGCTCGCCGGGAACGACAATCCTTGAGGTCCGGAAGCTCAGCACTGTCGACTGCGCGTCGGCGAGGGCGGTGTCGATCGCGTAGTGGGACAGATTCGAATCTGCGTCGACGCTCGGGTCGGCATACCAGGCGACCTTGGCCGCCCAGTATTGGCGATAGGCCTCGAGAACGGCCGCCTCTGCCGCGGCGACTTCAGGGGCAACGGTGGGCGTCGGCGTCGGTGACGACGCTGCGCTCGACGTGGCCATCGTCGAAGTCGGAGGGGACGGGTCGCTCGGATCGCCCGTGCATCCGGACAGGGTCGCAGTCATCGCGAGCGCTACGAGTGCGGTTACACGAACCAGCTGTCTCCTCATCGCGACCACCTGCCCCGGGTCATCGGATCGTTCTCCGCTGTGACTGGAGTTAGCGCATAGGTGACAATGGCATACCAAACCGGGCAAATGCGACCCCCGGCGTGGCCGAGTCGCGCTGGTCCCTGGCGCGGTCCGTGGACGATCGGCGCGATCGAAGTTGTCTCCATACCCAGCAGGAGTACCCGGGTCCGCCGACGATGGCGCGCACGGCACGACAAGTTGTGGATAACTCATCACGACGTACACCTGTGTGCGGAGTACGTCGGCTGCCGCTCCACGGCGCGCGCCTCGTACACGGGCGACTTGTGCCAGGCGTGCATGGTCGAACGGGCTGCGGAGACGATGGCCCGATCATCGAGCACACGATGGCCCTCGACGGCTATCCGCTCGGCCACACCGGTCCACCCCGGAGCACCGAGGATCAGCACCATCACGCGGTGTACCTGCCACTGCGGAATGCCGAGCTCGCGTCCGATGGCTCGTGCACCGTTCCGTGCGCCCGAGCGGGACGGTGGACCGGAGAGCCGATCGACAACCGCGTCCACCACGTCGGCCGCCAGCGCGGCGTCCCAGCCAACGCGCACGAGCACTCGAACCACCGCGGTCGTCAGGCGAGGGTCGGTCGCACTCGCGCCAGCGGTTCGCGCGGCGTGGTGGTCGTCAGCGAGCGATTCGAGGCCCTTCCACGAACTCTCACGAAGCGACCGATCCAAGTGCTCACGCACCTCCCATGCTCGCCTCGGCGAGACGCAGTACTCGCCGCCGAGCCACTCTCCGATGACGGCCCGTCGCACGCGCGTCCACACGACGGCCCAAGGAGAGTGCGCGGTGCGGAGCTTGGGGTCGGCGAGTTCAATCCAGGCCTGCTCCCAGCCAGTCGCCTCGGCCTGCGCACCCCGCGGGCCCTGGAGGCCGTGCATCCGTACGAGCGGACGGACGAGGTCGCGCCGGACGAAGCGGAGCAAGGCCTCGCCCGTCGGCCCGTTCCACCCCTCCTCGTCGATGACCGCGAGCGCATCGCGCAGGCGCTGGTGGTCACGCAGGGTGGTCGCGGACCAACGACTGCATTGGATCAGGGCAGTTCCCATGGGAAACCTCCGGGTGTCGACGTGAACACCCCGGAACGTTCCTCACGAGACATTGTCAAAACCCTGACAGCCAGCATCGCTGCAGTTCAGGGGCTCGTCTATCCGGGCGCGACACCGCGCTGTCAGGGTTTTGACAAGGGTGACGAGACTCTCGTCGAGGCCGCCGTAGTCCTGTCGGAGGACATCGTCAGGGTTTTGACAAGGGTGACAAGCGAAGGTGGGAGGGCCCATCGATGGAGGAGGGAACTCATGACCCTGAACACCCACACGTTCCGGCTGGTCCAGTCCGAGGCAGCAAGTCCCACACGCCGAGCCGCCGCTCCCGAACCCCAGGTGATCAACCTGACAGTTCCTGCGGAGCAGCTGCTGCTGACGGTCGTCGAAGCCGCACACCGGCTGGGCATCAGCCGAAGCCTGATGTACGAGCTGATCGCTGCCGGCGAGATTCAGACCGTCCACATCCGGCGGCTGTGCAAGATCGACGTACGGTCGATCGACGCGTTCATTCAGAGCCGGATCGCGGCGGAGTCGGTGCCGAGTCAGATCGCGATGGACAGGTAGCCGATCCTCGCTGCGGGCTCCGATGCGCTCACCGTCACGATTTGATGGAGAACCAATGGACCGCCACGACCTAGTCAGGCGCCAGGCAGCTGGCTCAGTGCGTGCTCGGCGCGACAAACCAGCTGACAGAGCAGACGACGTCAGGCGCCCGCAACCATTCGTACCGCTCGGTCGCCGGTTGATTCGGGTCGTCGCGCCAGGTGACCATGACGTGCGTCTTGGTCCAGCGGACCGCCTTGGCGGCGCGCCACTCTTGGGCCCCGCCTTCCCATTCGACGCGGACGATGACGGGGATCTCGCCCATCGGCCGTAGGGGCGCAGTCGACGGAATTTCGCGGTTCGCTACGACTCGACCGTCGCCACCGGACACGACCACACCTCCGGTTTGTAGAACGCCTGTTCGATAGGGTATCCCGCCACCTCTCCGACGTCGTCACCCGTTTGCCCTCGCCGGGCTCTCAGCGTCGGAGCCGCAAGGCAGTATCAATCCTGTGATGCACGCCGAGCGCACGACGATGGACGCCGGCCGCCGGCCCTATGGAGTCCGTGGGCTCCCAGCGACGGAGATCTCCGTCTCCATTTGGCCGGTGTTGTAGATGGCGGTTATCGAGATCACGTTGAAGTACCAAGCAACCTGCCGGCGCTGCGGGACCGGCCTCGCTCCCGGAACACGCGCCTCGTGGTCAAAGGAGACGAAAGCAACGACGTGCGTGCACTGCAACGCGCCGGCCTCGACCACACTCAAGGGGACACCGGAACCGCGAGGACCAGTCTCGTCCGAGCGAGTGTGGGCCGAACGAACTCGCGCCGATGAGATAGCGGTTCCCAAGATCACCTCACCGTGGCAGCAGCTCGTGGAATATCACCGGCGAGCGGTTGCTCGGGCGAGCGTCAGCGAGCCGATCGCAATCAGCAGGCGCAGCGCGTGGCGGATCCTCGATCTTGAGTCCGAGGCGCTCGTGACTGGTCTCAAGGACCACCTCACAGTGACTGGCGCGATCACGGACATGTTTGCCGAGCTCCCGGACGGTGAGTCCGTCTACTACGGGTGGCCTGTCATCGCACTCGCGGACCGGACGGGCAGCCCCCATCTGGCGCCGGTCGTAATGACTGAACTGCAGGCGCCCGGCATCGGAGATGAGATGGTCGTGGCTCGCGACGACGAGCCATACGCCAACCCCGGGCTGTTCTGCGAGTTGTACTTCCCCGCCGACACTCTCAGTGCCGTCGACGACGCCCTAACCGCTCCCCTGCCCTTCGGTGACGCCGCCGCGTTGACCGAACGTGTCCACGCGGTCCTGATAGCTGCTGGCCTGGATGCCGGATCAGTCGACCCGCGCATGCTGGCGCGGCGCGGCGAACTCCGACCCGGGGTGCACAACCTGGCCATGGTGTTCCGAGGCCCATCAAACGGGGCGACCCGTGCCCTGTCAGAGGAACTACGCGAACTGCTCAACCGCAACGACTGGCAGCACACCGCAGCGGCAGCTCTGGTCGCGGGCCTCGGTGCCCAGCAAATCGCCGTCGACGGCGCCACGAATCCGGCCGCGGGGGCCGATCTGGTGAGCGGGCTACCACCCCTGAGCGTCCGCGCACTGCGGTTGAACGACTCCCAAGAGCAAGCGCTCGCGGCCGCCTCCATCGCTGCCGTGACCGTGGTAACGGGCCCACCCGGCACCGGCAAGAGTCAACTTGTCGCGGGAATCGTCGCGAACCAGTGGCTCGCGGGACGCACCGTGCTCGTCGCATCGACGAACAACAACGCCGTCCAGGTCGCCGTCGAACGGTGCAGATCCATCGATCCGGCGCTGCTCATTCGCACCGGAAACGCCGAGCATCGCGAGCTGCTGCCTGCGATCATCACCACGCTGATGGACCGCGGCCGAGCGCCCGGGATGTCCCGCCAGATCATTCGCCGGCAGCTCGACGCCGCAGCTAACGACCGCAGCCAAATCTTCGCGTCGTTCACGGCCCGAGCCGCAGCTGAGCAAGAACTCGCGCAGACGCTCCGCGACCTCGAAGGTCTTCGAGCTGTGGTTTGGGGCTCGCCGACAGCCGAACCGACCCGATCCGAACGCCGCCAGCTCCATGCCCTCATTCGCAAGCACGCCGCCTCGCGGTGGCTCGCTGAACGTCGCGGACGCAAGATCGTCGAGCTTGCGCACCCGTCGTCCGACGCAGTCACCCTTCAAGACGTCCTCGCATGGGCTGCCCTCGATGCCCGCGGCGCCGAGCTGACGACCTACCTGACCGCGCTCGGAGCGGCAGACCCCGACGTCGATCGTGCCGCGCTGGCGGGCGCCGAGCATCGGTGGTCCGAGGCAGGCCACCAGGCGCTCACCGATACGATCCAAGGCTCCCTGACGGCAGGCCGGCCGGTGCTTCACCAGTTGTCCACCACGCGACGCCAGTACCGGGCAGCACGCACCGCAGCGATCCGCGCGAGCCTCCAGTACCTACCCGCGTGGGCGTGCACGACGCTGCCCGTGCGAGAGAGCTTCCCGCTGACAGCCGGGCTGTTCGACCTGCTCGTGATCGACGAGGCAAGCCAGTGCGCGATCGCCCACATCCTGCCGCTGGCCTACCGAGCGCGCCGAATCGTCGTCGTCGGCGACCCAAACCAGCTCAACCCGATCGTGAACCTCAAACGCGCCCACCTCGAGACGATCGCCGCCGCGTGCGGCACCACCGAGACCGCGATGCACCTCGCTGGGCTATCCGCGGGCACCGATTCCGCGTACACCGCGTTCGCCGCGCGGGTCGGCGGCAGCCCCCACCTACTCGACGAGCATTACCGTTGCCACCCGCAGATTGCCCAGTTCATCAACAACCAGTTCTACGGCGGCGCGCTGCGCGTCCTCACTGACGTGTCCACGTTCAATCAGAGCCCGCGCGGGCTCGCTTTCGTGAACGTCCCCGGCCGGTGCGAGCAGGCGAAGCCTAGCGGCGCCTACAACCAAGCCGAGGTCGACGCGATCACCGACTGGGTGCTTGAATACCACACCGCGGCCAGCGGCACTCTCGGCATCGTCACCCCGTTCAGCGCTCAGGTCGACCTCCTCGGCCGACAGTTGCGTTCCGCCCTAGGACCCGAGAAGCTCGCCGCCGCCAGGATCACAATCGGCACCGCGCACGCGTTCCAGGGCGGCGAATGCGATGTCGTCCTGTTCTCCCTCGTCCTCGCCGACGGCGTCAACGCCGGCACCGCGAAGTGGGTCGAGAACCAACGCAACCTCATCAACGTCGCCGTCTCACGCGCCAAACGCGCGCTCATCGCCTTTGGCAACCAGGATGCACTCGCACTCCTGCCCGTGCCGACGTTGCACGCCCTCGTAGCCGCTGCAGCGAAGCCGGGGCCGTCCGAGACGGTCGGGCGCGGTGCCGACATCGCGGAAGTCGGCGACCTACACTCCGAGGCTGAGCGACGCCTCTACTCGGCCATGGTGCGGCGCAACCTGCCCGTCCAGCTCAAGCCGATCATCGAAGGCTACGAGCTTGACTTCGCGATCCAGACTCCCACCGGACTCGTCGACATCGAGGTCGACGGCGACCACCACTCAGACGAACGCGGACGCCAACGTCGCCAAGACCTCGCCCGCGACGCCGTCCTGAACGCCATCAACATCCGCGTCATCCGCGTACCCGCTTGGAGCGCACTGAGCGAACCCGACTCCGCCGCCCGAAAGATCGCCGGTCTACTCACTCCGTGAGCCAGCACATAATCGACCGCACAGGGCTCCGAGTGGGGAGCGATGTTCATCTTGGGTCCTCGACTGAGGCTGGCCGGGAGGGGTCACAGGCGAGCAGTGGGAACTCGGCTTCGACGAAATCACTCCTCGCGCCCACCGCGCGGCGCAACGACATGACCGGCAAGGGCGACCCGGATCGCCGAGACAGCTTCATCTAGCGGCACGTGCTCCCAGATCCGCACGACCTGCCATCCCGCCCCTTCTAGGTGCGCGTTGGTGTCGAGGTCGCGCGCGCCGTTGGCCGCGAACTTGGTCGCCCACCAGGCGCCATTGGACCTCGGATTCGTGCCGTGCTCGGGACAGCCGTGCCAAAAACAGCCGTCGAGGAACACTGCGACCTTGAAGCGCGTGAACGCTACGTCGATGGACCGTCGCGGAAGACCCGGTACGGGGTAGGCGACGCGAAAGCGCAGGCCAACTTTGTGCAGCGCGCTCCGTAGCGCGAGCTCACGATCGTTGTCGCGACGCCTCAGCGTCGACATCCGCTGGGACACTCGCATGTCGACCGCGCCGGGGTGACTCGGGACGTGAAACTGGGGCGACATCGCTTCACCCTCTCCGACTGCTAGCCGCCAACCGAGCCGCAGAAGATCGCTCAGTGCGTTGGTACGAAGTCGAGGCTCTGGCGTAGGGCTCGCCGTACCCGCTCGGTCGGGTGGGCCGGTGCGCTCGAGATCGCCGTGTAGATCGACCGGCCCTTCGCGGTGGCGAGAAGCAGCTCACGGTCTCGTTCAACGTGAGCTTTCAGCACGTTCCACACGACGCCAACGTTTACCCCGTTGCCAAGCTGCTTGTACGTCAGCGCGTCGCGCTGGGCCCCGAAGTCGTACTCGTCGGGCATGCCCTGCAGACGCGCTGCCTCTCGCGGGGACAGGCGCCTGCGTCGAGGCCCGAGTATGGGGGTTTGGGTGATTGCGACTAGCGCTGGCAGGTGCGTCATCCGTTTGACTCGCAGCCCCGAGGGTCGAAGCGATATCACGCAGTTCCACATCGACGTCTCATCCTGGGCCTGCCACTCCAACTTCTGGCGGCTCTCGGGGAAGGTACGCGTCTTGGCCAGCCAGGTCGCCAGCCATCGAGGGTCGGCTTGGCGAAGGCGATCGTAGAGATACCAATTCTTCTCCAGGAAGACGGCTTTCCAGGCCGGTACCCGCACTCCGCCCGGGTGCATCAGGTCGTTGCGTTCTTTGGGCGAGATCACCCAGACGTTGGCCCAGATCGGGAACCCGGGGAGCCTTCGCGCGGGTTCCCCGGCGGCGTCCGCGTCGGCCGCGCGCAGGGCGAGCATGACCTGGACCCACTTGTCCCAGTGCTCGACCCAGGTGATCTCATCGTTGCTCAGCGCGGTGCCGGGGACGTCTTGTGCGTCCTCGAGCGGGAGATCTTCGGCGAGGTCCCACTCACGGTGCATCCGGACCTCCGGAAGCAGCGTGACCGGATCAACGATCGGGTCGGCGACGTGGCCGTCGGGGACGCGGGTGGCGGTAATGAGGACCCGGTCCCGGACCTGAGGAGACCCCCCGAAGCTGGGGTCGATCTGGTGCGGAGAGAAGATGGCAGGGGTCTCGGAGACCTGGTAGCCCTCGGCCCGCAGCCGCTCGATGATGACGGCCCACTCGTGGGTGTGCCGCGGCCCGACGAGGTTGCGAACGTTCTCAAGGACGACCACGGTCGGCCGGCGCGCCTGGATGGCTTCCATGATGTTGAAGAAGAGGGTGCCGCGGATCTCGTCCATGCCCTTTTGGGCGCCGCTCTTGGAGAACGGTTGGCACGGGAATCCGCCGGCGAGGATGTCGTGCTGCCCGACGTTCATCACTGTGTCGGTCGCGTCCTGGGTGATGTCGCCCAGCGGGTCGTGGCCCCAGTTAAGGGCATACACCCTGGCTGCCGGACTGTCGATCTCCACCGAGTAGGCGTGCTCGCCGCCGAACCCGTTCAGAGCCGCCGCAAAGCCGCCTATGCCCGCGAACAGGTCCGCGTAGCGGAACGGGGCTGACTGGCTCATGGGTGCTCCGTCCGGGGCCGTTTCGAACATGTGTTGTAGCTTCGCACGAGATTCGGTCGGAAGCAAGAGCGGCGCGCAGATGCGAGTCCGCTCAGGTGCCTAAGTCTGTCACGGGAGCGCCGACGGTCTGCCAAGGTGGGCACGTGCAACAGGGGGACCTCTTCGACGACGACGTGCTGTTCGTCCCCGCGGCAACGATGGACGAGGCCGCGGCGCGGCTGTTCTCCCTCACCGGCGCCCGAGACCCGGGCACGCGCGGCCCGAAGCGATCGCTGGAAGCGTTGGCGACCGACCTCGGGGTCGGGGTCGACCTTGCAGCGACGAACGCGGTCCTGGGGGGCCAGATCGCACAGGCCTTGAGCATTGGGTGGCGGGCCGGCCGTGATTTCATCGGGCTTCAGGTCACCCTCGACGGGCTGAACAAGCTGTTGCGGGCCGCGACCCGGGAACTGTGGCTGACCTCGCGGCGACGGTCTGTGAATGTCGACGCCTACGTCGACGTGCTGCGCGCATTCCCGACGTTTCGTCCTGCGATGGACAAGCAGGAGGCTGTCGACCGGCTCAGTAACCTGGCCGGAGTAGCGCGAGACCGACTCGGGCCTGGTGGCAAGGAGCACCGGGTCACCTTCGACACCCTGGCCCAGCAGTTGGCCCCAGACTTGCTGCTGGATCCGGACGCGCGGCGGTCTAAGCACACGATGGTCGCGGCGCTCTGCCAGCGGTTCTCGGTCCCATGGCTGACCACGGCGGGTTCCACCGGGCAGAGCGTCACTCTCGAAGGACTGAATCTTCTGCTCGCAGGCGCGGAGCGGCACCTCAGCGTCGCCTCGTTGGGGTGGGGCACGCCGGAGGACGAGGGGTCGGCCCTACTGGGGGTGCTGCGCGCCGGTCTGGCCGGACACTGGGACGGGCGCCACACGGTGGAGAGGATGCATGAGAACGGGTCGCGGAACTGGCGGCAGATGGAGTGGCCGGGCTTCTACTTCGAGGAGCAGGTAGCGACTCTTCTTAACGTCGCCTACCCCACCCCGGCCGTGGGTGGTCCCCGACGCACCTACGGGGCGACCCCGTTCGACTACGCCTCAAGCTCCCGCGTCTGGGACGCCAAGGCCCACACCGTCCAGGAAGTCCTGGTTCCTTCCGGCAAGCGCACCAGCACGGCCAGCGGCGCGGCGATTCTCAATGACTCCGCCGCGATCACCGCGTGCCTGGCCGAGCAGGGCTTGGGTTTCCTCATCCTGGACGGTGCGGCGAGCTTCGACGAGACGGGCCAGTTCGACGACTGGCACCGCGATTACACCCGCGAGGGACGCACGCGTGTCGACTACGTCTCCAACTCCGGCCGCCACCGACGCCGCAAGAGCGCATTCGAACCCATGACCCTTCGTGCCCTGTGGATCGCGGATCTTCCCGCGCTCAATGCCGGGATAGCAGGCGGCTGGATCAGCCGAGAGAAGCAGGGCGCTCAACAGGTCCGGGTTGGTCACGAACGCGGCGCGGACCGCCACGACAAATTCCACCTCAAGGTGCACAAGAGCGCGCCGTGGACCGTCGCCCAGACCTCATGGACCTTGCGCGCATCGTGACACGACCGGCCGCTGCGAACGCACTGCGCTACCAAAAAAGCCAGGAGAAGCCTTGATCAGCGGCACAAAGGTCTACCGCCCTCTGAAGAAGAAGATGGCAGCAGAGATCGCCGACCTTCGCGGGTTGCCCGATCCGAAGGTCTCTGGTGGCAGCTCCGTCGAAAGCCGGTTCCTCGACGCCGTGTACGCGTCTATCGTCGGGACGCCATCGGGCGGGGCGGACGCCTATCGGAAGACCGAAGCGCTCCTCGAGCGGCTGGCCCTACCTTATGACCCCTACTGGGACACCAGCGAGGCGGCCCTCACCGGTGGCAGCACGGTCACTAACCGCGCCTACTCAAGGATCCGAGCCGCACTGAGTGCGACGCCTCGTTGCTTCATGCTCAACGTCACGGATGCTCCCGTCGGCGCTCGTTGGGAGCAGAATCACCAAGAGCTCTACCGCTACGACACGACTGTCACCGGTCGCAGGTCGCTCAACGACGGCGGGCCTGGTAGCCGGATTGTTTATTACGCGACCAGCAAATCGCGCCGCGACGCAAAGCATTTCATCGCGCGCGCGACGGTTTCCTACATTGACCCCGGCTGGACGGGCCCCTGGGTCGCCCAGCTTGAGGAATACACACCGTTCCCAGCGCCGGTCCCGGTCGATGAGCTCGAACTGGTCGGCTGGAACCGGCAGCATGCCATCACGGAAATCACATACGACACCTACCGGGCCTTGGTGCGCGCTGGCGGTTTGCCGTTCGAGACTGCAGGAAGCAGCAGTGCCGTGCCCGGGCTAGAAGAGACCGAGGTAGCGGACCTGGGTCTGGGGGGTGGACGGGTCGCCGAACGCGTCCTGCACGACTTCCCAATCAGGGACGACGACGTGCCGTCGCTCGAGATCCCCGACCCGCTGCCCACGGGGGTGCACGGCGGTGGACTCGTCCTCGTCCCGCGGTACATCGAGACCGCCACGGGACTCGTCTCCGATGACCCCAACGCGCTGCCTGCCCGACCCAGAGACCGCAAGCGCGACAAGATCGCCGAGCAGCGGGCCGTCGAGTTAGCCACGAAGGCGCTCGTGAAGGATGGGTGGGTGCTGCACTCAGATCGCCAGAAGGACGGAGTCGGCTACGACCTGGAGTTCAAGCGTGCCGACGCCCAGCTCAACGTCGAGATCAAGGGCATCGTCGGACGACGGCTCGCGTTCAATATCACTCCTAAGGAGCTCTGGCGCGCACAGACCGACCCCAGGTGGGTGCTCATCGCCGTCACGGACGTCCTCACTCCGAGGAGCTTCAGTTTGCACGTGGTGACGCGAGATCGAGTGGCAGCCGCCGACCGCGCCGTCACCGGGTACCGGATCCGGCTCTGACGAGGACGAGATCCAGCACCGGCGGAACGCCGTTCAACGGACGAGCCGAACCGGCTAGGCAGGACTCGACCGGTTCGCCGGTTTCATGTCGACTGTCTTTATGTAGCGACGTAGGTACGCATTGAGATCCGGGTCGCAGGCGTAGACGAACGTCCCGAGCATGCCTCGGGTGAGCAGCACGCTGTAGATGTTCACCACGTACCGCAGGAGGTCGTCGTCCGTGTACTTCTTGCCCAGCACCCGGTTGTTCTCCTTGCCCTTCCTGTCGCGGTACAACGTTCGATCGATGAATAGTCGTCGGCCGACGGGGTCATAGCGCAGCTCGGGACCGATGATCACGCCGGCAAAGTTGAGGTCGTACCCCTGGACGGTGTGAATGGACCCGACCTCGCTGATCGATCCCGGGCTGTTGATCCAATCCGTGTCGGTGCTGTTCCAGCGCAGGCGGCAGCCGTCGAGCTCGATATCAAATACGCCGGGGTCCTTCTTGCTCTTCCAGACCCATGCGTACCCGGCGACGAGGCGCGCCAGCCCGTGACTGTCGTCAAGGCCAACGATTCTCTGGCGCATTCCTTCGAGATCGTCGAACAGGAGCAACTCGTAGTCCGCGAACAGTCGTGCTGCCGGTTCAGGGACGAGCGCGTCGGGATGAAGGATCTGTTGGACGTAGTCCACGTAGTCCTCCCCTGCGCGAACTCGCATCTGCGTGGTGAGTGGGTAGTAGCGCCTGCGGGCCCGAGCAGTCGCCGTGAGGTTCTCGAGCTGCTCAATCGGCAGGTCGGCCGGCCGAACGCTCTGGCCGGAGTCGACGAGGCAGATCTGATGCGTGCTACGGCTAGTGATCCAGTCAAGTTGAGTCCAACTCGAGTCGTCATCGCCGAACAGTTGCTCGTTGATCTCCCGAAAGCGAGTGTTCTGCGGGCCGGAGGACTGGTTGGCACGTTGGTTGAGGCGGTGCGTCTCGTCGACGATGAGCAGATCGAAAGGCAGAGGGTCGGAGCCGACCTCGAACGGTGAGAGGACCATGCTCTCGCTCAAACCCGGCGTCTGATGGAAGACCTTCTTGATCGATGCTCGAAGGGACTGCTGCGGCACCACGAGCCCGATGCGGAAGTGGCTCAGGAGTACCCGGTTGCCGTCGGTGTAGAAGTCCGAGAACAACCAGTCGCTGTCGTGGACGTCGTCGGCGGAGGCGGTCCTGATGTCCACGAGCAGCTTCATGAGGTAGATCCCGACCACAGTCTTGCCGGTCCCTGGGCTTCCCTGGATCACAGTCGCGCTGCCGGTACCGAATTCGACGTCTACGAACAGCCCCTCGAGGATGTCCTCGATCGCGATCGCCTGGTCCGGGGTGAGAGCCTTGAATGGGGACAGCTTGAATAGATCACTGTTCTCGATCTCCGTGATGCTCCGGCTGAACAACCCGTCGCGGCGCAGCTCCTCGAACAACGCGTCGAACGATTCGCGGTACAGGTCGCGGTGGTAGTAGTCCGCGTCCGTGATCCCACCGTTTACGTTGAGGACCGAGTAGGTGCCGTCGCCGGCAAAGAGCTTGATCAGGTACGACTCGAGGTCGAGACAGACCGACTTGTTGAAGGTCTCGTCAAGCACGACACGGACAGTGCTGAGACCCGCCTTGGCACCCGAGTCGAGGTGTTGACGCATCCGGCCCCGTGCATTCAGCGACTCTCCGACGTAGACCTTGGTGAGGCACTCACGGTCGTTCCCGTGTCGTCCGTCGTCGATGACGTAGACGACCGGCCAGTTCGTGCGCCACGGGTCGGCGGCCGCCCACGCATCGACGGCGTCCCGCGAAAAACCGACCCGCTCGACCCTAAAGCGCGTCATAGCGAGCGTTCCGGCCGCGGGCCTTTTCAACGAGGTCCTTGTCGCGCGACCTGGCGAGCTTCGCGAGGACGATCTCAGCTGGGTCGGCGCCGATCCGGTCCGCCAAGAGGATGCAGTAGGTCAGCACGTCAGCGAGTTCGTCGCGCACCCGCTCCAAGCCTGGCTCTTCACCCACTGGAAGCACTCCAGCAGTTCCCCCGCTTCGATAGAGATGCTCTTCGCAAGGTTCTCCGGGGTATCGAACTGTGCCCGGTGCGCGCAGAAACGAACTCTAGGATCTCGTCGCGTACTCGGGGATCAAACACGTCGCCACCGTACAGCCGGGAACGATCCGCTCGCCCCGCTGGACCTAGGCACTTGTCCTAGACAAGTAGATGCAGGCACGTCTCCGGCTGAGCCCCGCAATCCTTGCCCGCACATGCGCGGCGCATCCCGCCTCAGGTCTCCGTGTCGGGCGGCGCCGACGCTGTCACATGGAGGGTGCCCGAGGATGCCCGCGGCGATGATCGCGCGAACTCTTGACCAAGAGAGATCGACCGCACGTCCCGGGTTCCGCCGCAAGAAGCCGGAACAAGTGACAGTCTAGGAATGAAACCCACAAGGACAAGACTCTGGAGGTCCGCGTGTCTGACGCGACCGACGAACTTAGGCTCCGGCGACTCGAAGTTTTCGACGCCCATATCTGCAGTGGCGACGAGACGGACCTCATTAGCATCGAACCCGATGATCTCGGATTGCCCAAATCTACCCGAAGTGTCGTAATTGTCGGCTTGACGTGCTCCGGAGTTCTCGACAAGTTGGGCGGAGCGCCAAGCCCAGGCGACGAAGGGCTTGTGGAGTACGAAGTGGGATTCTCCGTCGAATTTGAGGCTGTCATGGCAGAGGAGGATGCATCTGCAAATAATTGGCCCTGCGAAATCCGGAAGGATGGGCTCGTCATCGTCCGAACCTCGCTTGATATGACCGGTAAAACTGGCGTCGTCTATGAGCGCGACGAGATCTTGGGATTCATCGACTACATCGGCCTGCGCCGTGCCGACGGAACACCTGCGTCGGCAGTCGGCCTGCTCAATGAAGACGCGAAGGTACTCGAGTTTCCGCCCGCGTGACTATAGCGCCTGGTCGGCCGTTCGCAGATCAAGCGAGCCGAGAAGGCGAGCGACGAGCTCGCGCTCCTCGCTGCGGAACATATTGACGAAACTCGCGCAGGAAGTTGGCTGGTTATGCTGACGCATTTTGAGAACACGAGGCCGCCGGCGAGCGCGACGCGGGAGTCGCCGCCGCGCGAGCTACGTCTGCCGGTGCGTCGACCGAAAACGAGCGCCCTAGATGGCGGTCGGGCGGCTCAGGTGCTCACTCTGCGCGACTGCTGGTAGCACCAAGTCTGACTATCGAGGCTGAACCCCTCTTAAACCCTATGTAGCGGTGCGTCGACCCCCTGGCCGAGACGTCTGCGCCGCTAGGGTCGCAGTCGTGGCAACATTCGACGAACGTACGTTCCTGATGGACTCCATCACTAACCTTCTGGGTATCCCGCACGACCCAAAGGGGGTCGGTAGTTCGGTTCACAACTCTTGGGTCAAGCCTGTGTGCCTCGCCGTCGGCATCGATCCATATGATCACGCGAACAAGTACCGGCGGTTCCAGGCGTTGCTCGAACTCTTCGGTCAGGTATACGACCCGCACAGCGATACGTCGGAAGGCGCGCCGAAGGGTGGTGGCACAATTACCAATCGAGGCCTAGATAAGCTCTACTTAGGCATGCGCCTTGACCGTGATCTGGCGTCAGACGGGGTAACCCCAGTCATGTCGGGCGTACCCACTGAGGACGATCTTGCCAATGACGATGAGCCAGACACCATGCTGGACGCTCGCATACGAGTCCAGGCGGAAATTGCTGTCCGCGGCGGCCAGGCTCGATTCAGGAAGTTGATCGTCGGAGCCTACGGGGCTCGCTGCGCCGTCACCAATTGTGATGCGCTGCCTGTGCTCGAGGCAGCGCACATCACGCCGTACCGAGGCCCACACACCAACGTCGTCCGGAACGGGTTGCTTCTTCGAGCGGACGTCCACACCCTATTCGACCTAGGTGGCCTGGGGATCAACCCAGACGATGGCGACCGCGTCGTGATTGCTCGACACCTGCGGGAAACCGCCTACGGACCGCTGCACGGCCGACGCATCACGATCCCCGAGAACCCGGCACTGCAACCAAGCGAGCCGTTGTTGCGCCGACATGGGCGCCTCTACGACCTCTGGTAGCCGCGGTTCGGCACCGGCAGGAGGTGTCGACGCACCGACTTGTTGATGCAAGCCAAGCACAGCTTCGATGAGACCGGAGTCCCTGGGACGCCTGCGATATCAACGGTCAAACTCCCCAAACACCTCCCTCACAGCGGGCGGCACCTCGGGATCCTTCACGGGACGCGTTCCCGGCAGTCGCGGGCGGTGAGGCACGCGAACGCCCAAAATCCACGCAGGTGCCTGGAGATCCACCCGAGTCCGGAGGCAAGGTCTGCGGTCACCGTGCGGTCACGGCAAAAAGAGGCCCTCTCTCCCCGAAGGGAGAAAGGGCCTCTGACGTGCTACTTCATAAGTAGCGGGGGTAGGATTTGAACCTACGACCTCTGGGTTATGAGCCCAGCGAGCTACCGAGCTGCTCCACCCCGCGTCGATGTCTTAACCCTACGTTACCCAGGCCGACCCGCCAAATCGAGGGCCGGCCTGGGTCCCGCATACCGCTGTCGACCTACTCCTCCAGCGCCGCCTCAGCCGCGATGGCCGCCTCGAGCGCCGTCTGGAGCCGCGTCTGCGCCTCGCCGTACGCCGCGAAGTCGCCCGCCGTCAGGGCCGCCTGGCCCTCCTGGATGGCCGAGTTCGCGTCCCGCAGCGCGGTGTCGAGCTGTGCGCGCGCCGTCCCGGCGTCAACCGCGGGCGCGGAGGCGCCGTCGGTCGGTGCCGTGGTGGGCTCCGTCGTCGGCGCGTCCGTGCTGGTGCCGGTGTCCGTCCCGGGGTCGGTCCCGTCGCTGGGTGCGACCGGCCCCGTGGCGGCGCCGTCCTCGACGTCGACGCCGGAGTCGCCGCCGAAGACCTGGTCGAGCGCCTCCCCCAGCGTGTCGGCGAACCCGATCGTGTCGCCGAATGCCACGAGCACCTTCTGCAGCAGCGGGACCTGCGTGCCGGACGACGACTGCACGTACACCGGCTGCACGTACATCAGCCCGCCACCGACCGGCAGCGTGAGCAGGTTGCCGTTGATGACGCTCGAGTTGCCCTGCGCGAGCAGGTTGAGCGTCGTGGACACGTCCGGGTCGGCGTCGAAGTTGTTCTGCACCTGACCGGGCCCGGGCACGGTGGAGTTACGCGGCAGCTCGAGCAGCCTGAGCTGCCCGTAGCTCTCCGCGGGCTCGCCCTCGACGTTCCCGGCCTCGGCGTCGGCCGCCAGGAACCCGGTGAGCACGTTGCGCGAGCCACCCGCCGGGATGTAGGTCGACGTGAGCGAGAACGCCGGCTCGTCCTGGCCCGGCATCTGCAGGGTCAGGTAGTACGGCGGCTGCGCGACGGCGCCCGTCTGGGTCGGGTCGGCCGGCGAGGACCAGAAGTCCTGGTTCGTGTAGAAGTCGCCAGCGTCGTCGACGTGGTAGCTCGCGAGCAGCGTCCGCTGGACCTTGAACAGGTCCTCCGGGTACCGGATGTGGCTCATCAGGTCGCCGCTGATCTCGGAGACGGGCTTGAGGGTGTTCGGGAACACCTTCTGCCAGGCCTCGAGCACCGGGTCCTCGGCGTCCCACGCGTACAGAGTGACCTCGCCCGTGTAGGCGTCGACCGTGGCCTTGACCGAGTTGCGGATGTAGTTCGCCGTCTGCGGGGCGAGCTCGGCAACCGTGGCGGACCGCTCGGTCAGGGAGTCGACCGTCGCGTCCTCGAGCTGCGCCGACGACGAGTACGGGTACCCGTCGCTCGTGGTGTAGCCGTCGACGATCCACACGACCTTGCCGTCCACGACGGCCGGGTACACGCGCCCGTCGATCGTCAGGTACGGCGCGACCTTCTCTACCCGCTGGCGCGGGTCGCGGTCGTACAGGATCTGCGACTCGCTCGTGACGCGGTCGGAGAACAGCAGCTCCTCGTCGCCGAACTTCAGCGCGTACAGCGCCTTGACGAATGGGTTGCCGAGACTGGGCCCGGCGTTGATGTCCTGCGTCGGGAACGTGGTGTTCTTCTGCCCGCCCGAGGCGTCGTCCGGGTAGTCGAGCTCCCAGTCGGTCGATTCGTCCGGCGCGCCGACGATCGAGTAGGTGGGCGAGCTCTGGCCGAAGTAGATGCGCGGCTCGTACTCGCCGAGCTCGCCGACCGACGGGATGCCGCCCTCGAAGTACGCCGGCTGGCCGTCGACGCTCGTGGTGTTGCCGTAGGCGGCGACGACGCCGAAGCCGTGCGTGTACACCGTGTGGTCATTGACCCAGTTCCGCGCGCTGTCGCCGAGGCCGGCGAGGTTGAGCTCGCGCACCGCGATCACGGTGTCGCGGCTCTCGCCGTCGATCGTGTAGCGGTCCACCGAGAGGGTGTCCGCGAAGTTGTAGTACTGCTTGTTCTGCTGCAGCTGGCGGAACGACGGGCTCACGATCGCCGGGTCGAGCAGCCGGATGCTGGCCGCCGTCTCGGCGTCCTGGCGCAGCGCGCCTGCGGTGGCCGTGGTCGCGGCCGAGTAGGGCGTGACCTCGATGTCGTCGAGCCCGAACGCCGTCTTGGTGGCGTCGATGTTGCGCTGGATGAAGTCGGCCTCGAGCTCCTGCGCGTTCGGGGCGACCTGGAAGCGCTGCACGACGGCCGGGTAGATGCCGCCGATCGCGATCGCGGAGACGACCATGAGGCCGACGCCGATGGCCGGGATCCGCCAGTTCCCGCGGATCGCGGTGACCAGGAAGAGCACGGCGACGACGATCGCGACGACCGCGAGGATGCCCTTGGACGGCATGACCGCGTTGACGTCGGCGTACGACGCGCCCTCGAACTTCTCCCCCGCCTTCGTCAGCAGCGAGTACCGGTCGAGCCAGTAGTTCGCGGCGATGAGCAGCAGGAAGATCGCCGCGAGGACGGCGAGCTGGATGCGGGCCGTGCGGGTCGTGCGCGGCCCCTGGCCGCCGATCCGGATCCCGCCGTACAGGTAGTGGGTCGCGAGCGCCCCGATGCCGGCGAGGAACACGACCGCCATGAGGAACGAGACGACGAACCGCAGCCCGGGCAGCACGAAGATGAAGAAGGACAGGTCCATGCCCCACTGCGGGTCGACCTCGCCGAAATCGACGCTGTTCATCCACAGCTGGATGGTCGTCCACTGCTGCGACGCGGCCGCGCCGGCGAAGAGCCCGAGCAGCGCGGGGCCGGCGATGATGACGAGCTTGCGCAGCGGCTCGACGGCCTCGCGGTACTGGTCGAGGTTCGCCTGCTCCTGGTTCGACGGCGCGTAGACGGGCCGGGACCGGTAGGCGATGTTGAGGCAGAGCGCGACGGTGCCGGCCATCAGCGCGAAGCCGAGGACGAACAGCAGGCCGCGCGTGACCCACTCGGTGCGCAGGACCTCGAGGTACCCGAGCTCGCGGAACCACAGGACCTCCGTCCAGACTCGGGCGAGGGCCAGCACGATGACGACCAGCACGCCCAGCACCACGACGGTGGGGCCGAGGGCCCCGCGTCGCTTGCGTGCGTTCGGCGGACCAGACGGGCGGCGAGGTGGTGCGGTGAAGCTCACAGCGATGGGTTCCTCATCTTCGGCGGCTCGAAGCCCGGCTGACCGGGTCTCCCCTGTGAACGCCGTGGCTAGTTCACAGGTTCCCACATCGCGATGCGACCATGGACCCCATGCCTCCCGAGCCCACCGCACCGTCCACGCCGCCCGTCCCGCCGACCGAGACCCTCGCCGACGCGCCCGCGGACGAGGCGGTCCTTCCCGGTGCGCAGCTGTCGTTGGCCGACGCCGTCCGCGAGATCGAGCGGCACGTCGCCTCGGGCGGCTGGGACGCCCCCGTCCGCGTGTTCGCGCTGGTCGGCACGGCCCGCGCGCTGGAGTCCTCGCCCGAGCTCGCGGGGCAGCTGACCGAGCAGGTGCTCGCGGCGGCGCAGGAGGACCCGACGCACCTGACGTCGATCGAGCAGGAGGGGCTGCCGAGCGCGGACGACCTGGAGCACCTGCTCGGCGAGCTCGCGTGGCCCGAGAGCGTCGACGGCGCCGCGATCACCGTCGAGCGCGTGATCCTGCCGCCCGCCGCCGAGGAGGCCATGCCGGCCGGCCAGGACGAGGCGCTCGCGTACCTGATGGCGCACCCGGACCGTCAGGACGTGCGGATCGCCGTCGGCGCGCTGCGCACCGGCGAGTCGTGGTCGGCCATCCGCACCCGCAAGCACGACGACGCCGACGCCGTCGCGATGGGCCAGAACCTCGTGCCGGGCCTGCTCGAGGCGCTGCGCGGCACGCTCGCCGGGTAGCCCTCAGTCGGCCGTGCAGGTCTCGAGCGAGTCGCCGTCGCCGGCGCCGATCGCGGTCATCGCCGCGCGCGCCTCGGCGAGCGTCGCGACCTTCGCTACGCTGAGCCCGTCGGGCACGTTGCCGACGACCTCGTCGCAGTTGTCCGCGGGCGCGAGGAACCAGGTCGCGCCGTCGCGGCGCGCGCCGGCGAGCTTCTGCCGGATGCCGCCGATCGGCCCGACCGTGCCGTCGACGTCCATCGTCCCGGTGCCCGCGATGACGACACCGTTCGCCTCGTCCTCGGGCGTGAGCTTGTCGATGATCCCGAGCGCGAACATCGTGCCCGCGCTGGGCCCGCCGATGTCCTCGATCTCGATGGTCACGTCGATGGGCAGGTCGAACGTCGGGTCGATGTACACCCCGAGCTGGCTGCCGCCCGTCTCGCGCTCGCCGGTGACGATCTGCACATCGAGCGGCGCGCCGTCGCGCTCAATCCCGAGCGCGACCGTCTCCCCCGGCTCGATCGCCGCGAGCGCGGTCACCAGGGCCGTGTACGACGTCAGGGCCTCGCCCTGCAGCGTGACGACGACGTCGCCCTCCTGCACCACGCCGACGGCGCCCGTCCCCTCGACCGCGCCGGCGACCACGAGCTGCGCCGGCACCTCGTACCCGAGCTCCTCGAGGGCCGCGACGGTCGCGTTCTCCTGCGAGGAGACCATCTCGGCGGTGTTCTCCTCGTCGATGTCCTCCTGGCTGCGCGCGGGCGGGAACACGCTCTCGACCGGGCTGACGACGCGCGTGCCCGAGACCCAGGCCTGCAGCACCATCGGCAGCGTGACCGGGTAGCCGGGCCCGCCGGAGAACGACACGGTGGTCATGCGCAGCTCGCCCGTCGAGTCGAACGTCTCGGCGTCCTGGATGTCGATCAGCGGCGTGCCGTCCTGCTCGCCGAGGGTGTCCCGGGTCGGCCCGGGCGAGCCGATCGCGTAGGGCAGCGGCACGAACACCCCGACCGTGCACAGCACGAGGGTCACGAGCACCGCGATGCTCAGAGTCGTCGACCGCGGCGACGGCGCCGGCCGCGCGACGACGACGTCGTCGACCGGGGGCTCGTTGTCGGGCGTCCCCGCGTCGTGAAACGGGGGCTCGGCGGGCGTGGGCTCGGAGCCGGGATTGAGGTCGGGATTGCGGTCGGGAGCAGGCACCCGACGATCATCCCCTACGGCGTACCCGGGCCTGCCGCCAGACCGCCGCAGTGCCGAGGAAGGCCACGGCGGCCCCCGCGGCGCCGAGCGCGGCGGCGTCCTTGGGCCCGACGCGCCGGCCCGCGAGCGCGATGCGGCCCGTACCGGCGTCGAGCAGCACCTCCAGGCACTCCGCGCTCGTGAAGGCGGCCTCCCAGCCGGAGGCGCGCAGCCGGTCGCTCGCGACCGTCCACGGGTACACCGTGTACGCGAGCTCGCTCGCGGGCGCGGGCAGCACCCCGACGCGGTGCAACCGCTCAGCGGTGCCGAACGCCGTGACCGCGGCGAGCTCGATGCGGCGCAGGCCGGACGCCGTCTCGACCTGGGTCGGGCTGAGCACGTCGGGCGCGCCCACGGTGAGCGGGCCGGCGAGCGCGTGGTCGACGGCGTGCTCGGCCGCCGAGGCGACGTCGGCGACGTGCGCGAACTGCCACTCGCGGACGGCGCCGCGGACGGTCAGCAGGCGCGGAGCCTCGAAGTGCCGCGTGATCATCGTGTCGACGCCCTCCCCGACCAGCGCGGCGGGGCGCAGGACGGTCACGAGCGGGGTGCGGCGTCGGCGGATCCGGGCGATGACCGCCTCGACGGCGAGGAGGTCGCCGACGAGGCCGCCGTCGTCGGCCGTGAGCAGCGGGGCGTCGTCGGTGAGCGGGGCCTGGCCCGCCGCCGCGCCGTGCACCATCGCGGAGGAGACCACGAGCACGTGCCGCGCGCCGACCGCGCGGGCCGCCGCGAGCAGCCGCTGGGCGTGCGCGACGACGTCCGTGCGCCGGGTCGCGGGCGCGGTGCCCGCGTAGGTGGCGTAGTCGCCGTCGTGCAGCACGAGCACGATCACCGCGGCGCCGGCGAGCAGCTCCTGGGGGTCGAGGAGCGGGACCTCGTCGAGCCGCTCGACCATCCACGGGACGTCGCGGACGGGCTCGGGGCGCGCGAACCAGTCCGCCATCGCGGCGGCCACGGCGCCGCGGCCGACCACGACGACGCGCTCGGTCTCCGTGCTGCGCCGTGAGCGAACCCGACCGTCTGACATACCCCTGCACACCCTTTCGCGACACGCGATGTGGTTACCGTGGTCGAACCCGCCCGGCCAGTGTCCCAGGAGCAACCATGACCAGCGAACCGCCTACCGGATCCGGCGGCGAGCCGCCCCCGCAGTGGGAGGAGCTCCTGCGCTCGATGTTCGGCGCAGACGCCGACGACGCGATGCGCGAGCTGCGCGAGCGGGGCATGGATCCCGCCGCGATGGCCGCCGCGGCCGGCCTGCCGGACGACCCGCAGATGCTCGGCCAGGTGCTCGGGCAGGTCCAGCGCATGCTGGCCACGTCCGGCACCGGTCCGGTCAACTGGGACGTCGCGCACGACGTCGCGCGCCAGACCGCCGCCGGCGAGGGCGACCCCACCGTGACCCCGGCCGAGGTCCGCGCCGCGACGCAGGCCCTGACCGTGGCCGAGCTCTGGCTCGACGCCGCAACCGACCTGCCGCCCGCGGGCGGCGGGGCCCGCGTCTGGAGCCGCGCCGAGTGGGTCGAGCACACGCTGCCGACCTGGCGCACCCTCGCCGAGCCCGTCGCCTCCTCGCTCTCGGCCGCCCTGGTCGGGGCGCTCGCGGACCAGCTCCCGAAGGGAATCGACGGCGACTCGGTGGCCGACGGCGTCACGGCGGGCATCGACCCCGCGCAGCTCATGCGCCAGCTCGGCTCGGCGGTGTTCGGCATGCAGGTCGGCCAGGCCGCCGGCACGCTCTCGCGCGAGGTCTTCGGCGCGACCGACATCGGGCTGCCGCTGATCGACGAGCCCGCGACCGTGCTCGTGCCGTCCAACGTCGCCGCCTTCGCGGACGGACTCGACGCGCCGCTGGAGGAGGTCCGCCTGTTCCTCGCGGTGCGCGAGGCGGCGCACGCGCGGCTGTTCACGCACGTCGCGTGGCTGCGCGGGCACCTGCTGGGCATCGTCCAGGCGTACGCGCGCGGCATCACGATCGACGTCGACAGCCTCGAGGAGGCCGTCCGCTCGATCGACCCGACCGACCCCGCCGCGCTGCAGGGCGCGCTGTCGGGCGGCGTGTTCGCCCCGCACACGACGCCGGAGCAGCAGGCCAACCTGCTGCGGCTGGAGACGGCGCTCGCGCTCGTCGAGGGGTGGGTGGACGAGGTCACCGCCGCGGCGACGATCGCGCACCTGCCGCACGCCGTCGCGCTGCGCGAGATGATCCGCCGCCGCCGCGCCGCGGGGGGCCCGGCCGAGCAGACGTTCGCGACGCTCGTCGGGCTCGAGATGCGCCCGCGCCGCTCGCGCGACGCCGCCGCACTGTGGGCCGAGATCACCCGCTCGGGTGGCCCGGAGGCGCGCGACGCGGTGTGGGGCCACCCCGACCTGCTGCCGACCACGCAGGACCTCGACGCCCCGGCCGGGTACGCCACCCGGCGCGCCGAGGCCGCGACCGACGACGCCGCGATGGACCGCGCGCTCGCCGAGATCCTCGACGCGAACCCGGACGCGCCGGATGCACCGGATGCGGGACCCGGGGCCGCGAAGCCGTAGGGCGCCGCGCGGGCGCCGCTGTCGGGCGCCGGGCCGGTTACAGCTGCACGGGGAGGGCGTCGTCCACCTCGTCGGAGGCCAGGTCGACCGCCTCCGACAGCTCGACGGCGTTGCCGTCGACCGACCCCGCGGTCGCCGGCTCGAGCTCGGGCGAGCCGAGCTGGCCCGCGCCGAGCTCCGGGTCGCCGCGCGCGACCCGCTCCTCGCCAAACGTCACCCCTTCGAGGAAGCCGCGGGCCCGCTCCGTGCGCGGGTAGTCCTCGAGCGTGGCCCAGAACTCGGGCCCGTGCCCGATGTGCAGCAGGTGCGCGAGCTCGTGCAGCAGCACGTAGTCGATGACCCAGCGCGGCATGCCGCGCACGCGGGTGGAGATCCTGATCGTGCCGTCGGCCGGGGTGCACGAGCCCCAGCGGCGGCCCTGGTTCGTGGACCAGTTGACGCTCGCCGGGATCGCCTGCCCGGCGAGGTAGCGAGTCGACAGCTCGAGCGCGCGCGTGGCGAGCTCCTCGTCCGACGGCCGACGCCGGCGCTCCTGGTCCGCCAGCCGCGCCACCATGCGGCGCACCCACTCGCGCTCCTGCGCCCCCGTGAAGCGCGCGGGGATCGCGACGACCACGCGGTCGCCGTCCCGATACGCGGTCACGGTCCGCAGCCGGTTGCGGCTGCGGCGTACCTCGACGGGTCCCGGCGGATCTTTCGGATTCACCCTCAACACGCTAGCGCGGGAGCAGCACCTTCGCCCGAAAAGTCACCCGTTTGTCACAACGCTTGTCACGTCCTGATAACCGGCTGACACTCCTGTGACGTCGGCGGGAGCACCCGCGGCGGGCTCCCCACGGGCGCGCCGTGGGCCGGACACGGGGCCCGGCACCGCGATTGTGCAGGCAGCGGGGCCGTAGGACCACTATCGTGTGCGGGGCACGGGAGCGTGCGGCCGTTCGGCCGCTCGGCCCCTGCCGTTGGTCGGCAGATCCTGGACCGACGCACAGACATCCGAACGGAGATAGCTCATGGCTGAGACTTACAAGGGCGAGTTCTACTGCGTGAAGTGCAAGGAGAAGCGTGAGACCGAGGGCGACGTCGTCATCTCGGAGTCCGGGCGCCGCATGGCCAAGGGCATCTGCCCCGTCTGCGGCACCAAGCTGAACCGGATCCTCGGCAAGGCCTGAGCACACCCGCACCGCCAAGGCGGCCGGCGCGTCAGAAATGTGACGCGCGGGCCGCCTTTCGCGCGTCCGGGGGGGGTGAATTCACCGCCTCCGGTGAGCCCCCGCCTTCGCGAGCCTCCTCCTTCATGAGCCCAGCCCTGTGGACCGCCGTCGCCGCCTCCCGCCCGGATGCGAGGGTGGATCGGGCCGGGCTCGAGACCCGGCCACGGGACGGCGGGCAGGAGGGCGGCGGGTGCGTCTGCGCACGGGTCTGCGCGTGCTGTGGCGCGCGCCGGACGAGGTCCAGGTGGGCACGGACGCCCGCTGGGCGGTCCGGCTGACCGGCCTGACGCCGGGCGAGGTCGAGCTCCTGCTGGCGCTCGGCGGCGACACGGACGCGCGGCAGCTGGCCGGGCGCGCCCGGCTGCTCGGCGTGCCGGCGCAGCGTTGGGACGCGCTGCTCGCCGAGCTGACGCACGCGCAGCTCACCACGCCGCCGGGGAGCCAGGCCCCGGCGTCGGCGGCGCAGGTCCCGGCCCGGCTCGGCCCCGACGCACTGACCTGGGGCCGGGTGCTGCACGACGGCGACGGCGACGCGCTCGTCGCCGGCCGACGGGCCCGGGTGGTCGGGCTGGTCGGCGCGGGCCGCACCGGGCTGGTGATCGCCGGCACGCTCGCCGCGGCCGGGGTGGGCGCCGTGCTGGTCGAGGACGACCGGCCCGTCGCCCCCGGCGACCTCGGCGTCGGCGGCTACGCGACGCGCGACCTCGGCTCGCCGCGCAAGGCGGCGGCGGCGAGGGTGCTGCGCGACCTCGCGCCGGACGTGCGCACGAACGGCCCGGAGCGGACCCGGCCGGACGTGATGGTGCTCGTCGAGCACGGCGCGGCGGACGCGCTGCGCGCCCGCGTGCTGATGTCCGCGGCCGTCGCGCACCTGTCGGTGGTCGTGCGCGAGGCGGACGTCGTCGTCGGCCCGCTCGTGCGGCCGGGCACGTCCGCGTGCCTGCGCTGCCTGGACCTGGGGCGCACGGACCTCGACCCGCGGTGGCCGGCGCTCGCGGCGCAACTCGCCGGGGGTCGGTCGGGGCTCGCCCCGCACGAGGAGACGGTGCTGGCGGCGGCCGCCGGGGCGCTCGCGGCCGGGCAGGTGCTCGCGCAGCTCGACGGGACGACGCCGGGCACGCTCGGGGCGTGCCTCGAGATCGCCCTGCCGGACGCGATCCCGCGGCTGCGGCGCTGGGCCGTGCACCCGGAGTGCGGCTGCACGGGGCTGCCGCTGCCGCGGGATCGCTGACGGTGACTCACGCGGCCGGTGCGACCGCGTCCTTGCGCGGCCGCCCCCGCCCGCGCTTGGCGGCGACGACGCGGCCGGCCACGAAGACCTCCCCGCCCCACACGCCCCACGGCTCGGCGCGCTCGACCGCGCCGGCCAGGCACGCCGCCCGCAGCGGGCACTCCTGGCACAGCGCCTTGGCCTGCTCGACCTGGGCGCTCTGCTCCGCGAACCACAGCTCGGGGTCGCCCGAGCGGCACGGGACCATCCCGGCGACGAGCCGGTCGAACTGCTCGCGGTCGGCGGTGGCCTGGGTCGCGAGCGTGGGGGGCCAGGGACCGGATCCGCCCTGATGCACCGCGTCGAGCAGCATGGTGGGCCGCACGATGTCCTCCTGAGATATGCACTGCCTGGCGATGAAGACGAACTGACGAGCGCGTCGGTGCGGTGCGCGGCCGTTCTCATCGCCCTGCCGGACCGGTGAGGGTCCGGCTCGGCCAGCTGGGGTTCCAGCCGCTCTCAGGGCAAACAAAAGGCCGCGGTCCGAGTGGACTCCGCGGCCTGGGGGATGGTCTGGGTCAGACCATCAGGATCCCGGGTGGGGCGGAGTCGGTTGCGAAGGCGAGAGTGCCCGTGGACACAGCTCCGCCCTGCGAACGCGCGATGGGCGCGGGGGAACGCAGAGAGATGGCCGCGACGTCGGTCGCGTAGCCACTCAGATTCCGGTTCTTCACGATGCTCCACCCCCTTTCGACTTGGGCCCACGCCTCGCGGCGGTGCCCCCAACAAGGACAGGTCCACCGTAGGCGACGCGTCCGCGCCGGCACAACGTATTAAACCGACGAGATTCTCGAGCAGTTTCTCTGGGCCGCGCGGGCCTCGTCAGCGCCCTCGCGTGCACAGCGTCGTCAGCGCCCTCGCGTGCACAGCGTCGTCAGCGCCCGCGCGTGCACAGCGCGAGCAGTGTCGGGCCGTACTTGTCGAGCTTCGCCGGGCCGATCCCCTTGACCTGCGCGAGCTCGGCCATCGAGGCCGGCCGGACCTCCGCGATCGCCTCGAGGGTCCGGTCCACCAGCACGGTGTAGGCGGGCTTGTCCGTCTCGGTCGCGACCTCGGCCCGCCAGCCCTTGAGCCGCTCGAGCAGCTCGACGTCGTACTCGCCCGACAGCGCCGCGCCGCGCGGATGCGCGGGCATCCCGGTGCGGCGGCGCGCGGCGTCGTCGGGCCACAGCCCGTCCAGGAAGTGCGTGCGGCGCCGGGACGCGCGCCCGCCCGGGTTGCGCGAGCGCGCGTAGGACAGCTCGAGGTGCTCGCGGGCCCGGGTGATCCCGACGTAGAGCAGGCGGCGCTCCTCCGCGACGGCGTCGTCGGTCTCGGCGAGCGAGATCGGCATCAGGCCCTCGCTCATCCCCGCGAGGAACACCGCGTCCCACTCGAGCCCCTTGGCCGCGTGCAGCGACGCGAGGGTCACGCCCTCGACCGTGGGGGCGTGCTGGGCCGAGGCCCGCTCGTCGAGCTCGACCACGAGGTCCTTCAGGCTCGCCTGCGTGCGGGTGAACAGGTCGTCCGCGAGCCCGACGAGCGCCTGCATCGACTCCCACCGCTCGCGCGCCGCGCCGCGCGCCGCCGGCGGCCGGTCCGACCAGCCGTTCGACAGCAGCACGTCGCGGACCACCTCGGGCATCGGGGTGTCCGCGTCCGCGGAGCGACCGGCGCCGCGCAGCAGCACGAGCGCCTCGCGCACCTCGCGGCGCGCGAAGAACCGCTCGCCGCCGCGGATGAGGAAGCCGACGCCCGCCTCCGTGAGCGCCTGCTCGAACCCCTCCGACTGCGCGTTGGTCCGGTACAGGATGGCGATCTCGCTGGCCTTCGTGCCGGCGGCGATCAGCCGGGCGATGCGGGCCGCGATCCCGGCGGCCTCCGCGTCGTCGTCGTCGTACGCCGTGAAGCCGACGGGCGGGCCCGCGGGGCGCTGCGCGACGAGCTGGAGCGCCTGGGCGCCGCGGCGGCCCGGCTGGGCGAGCAGCCGGTTCGCGATCTGCACGACCTGCGGGGTGGACCGGTAGTCGCGCACGAGGCGGACGACCTGTGCGCTCGGGTGGGCCTTGGCGAAGGTCAGCAGGTGGTGCGGCGACGCGCCGGTGAACGAGTAGATGGTCTGGCTCGGGTCCCCCACCACGCACAGCTCCTCGCGGCCGCCGAGCCACTGGTCGAGCAGGAACTGCTGCAGCGGCGAGACGTCCTGGTACTCGTCCACCACGAAGTGCCGGTACTGGGTGCGGACGGCCTCCGCGACGTCGCGGCGGGTGTTGAGCATGTCGGCGAGCATGAGCAGGACGTCCTCGAAGTCGATGACGTTGCGCTCGGTCTTCGCGTCCTCGTAGCCGGCGATCAGGCGGGCGACGGTCTGCCGGTCGTAGCCGGCGGGCGCGGGCCGGTCGATCGCGGCGGTCGCGCGCACGTAGTCGTCGGCCGTGACGAGCGAGACCTTCGACCACTCGACCTCGGTGGACAGGTCCCGGATCGCGACGCGGTCGACCGAGAGCCCGAGCCTGTTGGCGGCGTCGGCGATCACGGGGGCCTTGTGCTCGAGGATGCGCGGCGGCGCCCCGCCGACGACCTTCGGCCAGAAGAACCCGAGCTGGCGCAGCGCGGCCGCGTGGAAGGTCCGGGCCTGCACGCCGACGACGCCGAGCTCCCGCAGCCGGGTGCGCATCTCGCCCGCCGCGCGCGCGGTGTAGGTCACGGCCAGCACGGTCGTGGGCCGGTACACGCCGCTGCGCACGCCGTAGGCGATCCGGTGCGTGATCGCGCGGGTCTTGCCGGTCCCCGCGCCCGCGAGCACGCACACCGGCCCGTTGAGGGCGAGGGCCACGGCGCGCTGGTCGGGGTCAAGGGCATCGAGAATCTCGTCGGCAGACATCCCGGCAATCCTCCCAGCCGCCACCCACTGCCTGGCTCGCGGGCGGGGTTGCCGGTGCGCGACGGGTGGAGTTGCCGGTGCGCTACGGGTGAGGTTGCCGGTGCGCGGCGGGTGGGATGCGCGGGGGTGTGAGATTCTCAGGTATGAGCTTGCAGAGCCCCGAGGCCGGCACCGTGACGATGTACTCGACGACGTGGTGCGGCTACTGCCGCCGGCTCAAGGGCCAGCTCGACTCCGCGGGCATCGGGTACACCGAGGTCAACATCGAGGACTTCCCGGACGCCGCCGAGATGGTCGAGCGCGTCAACGGCGGCAACCAGACCGTCCCGACCCTCGTGTTCCCGGACGGCTCGTCGGCGACCAACCCGTCCCTCGCCGAGGTCCGCGCCCGCCTGAGCTGACGCGCCGGAGGTCCACTCCCCGGGTACGGGGCGGCTTCGAGGTAGTCCTTCCGCGGTGAGATCGTGCTTCGTGAGGGACGATCTCGACCGCGATGGACGATCTCAGCGCCGCAGCCGGGCTGCGTCCCCACCCCTCAGGCGTCCGGCAGCGCGCCGCCGAACCACTCCTCGATGAGCACGCGCGCGATCGACGCCCGCATCGGCAGCAGCACCTCGCCGGCGGCGGCCGCGGCCGCGAGCTCGGCGCGGGTGAACCAGCGCGCGTCGGTGATCTCGACGCCGTCGACCGTGATCGTGCTGGTCAGCGCCTGCGCCCGGAACGCGAGCATGAGCGAGGCCGGGAACGGCCAGGGCTGGCTGCCGCGGTAGGCGACCTCGCCGATCGTGACGCCGACCTCCTCCGCCACCTCGCGCCGCACGGACTGCTCGATCGCCTCGCCGGGCTCGACGAAGCCGGCCAGCGTCGACATCCGGTGCTCGGGCCACTGGGCGGAGTGCCCGAGCAGGAGCCGGTCGTCGGCGTCGACGACGGCCATGATCACCGCCGGGTCCGTGCGCGGGTAGTGCTCGCTGAGGTCGGCGGGGCAGCGCCGCACCCAGCCGGCCTGGATCACGTCGGTCGCGGTGCCGCAGCGCGGGCAGCGCAGGTGGGTCTCGTGCCAGGCCGCGAGCGCGATCGCGGTTGTGGCGAGCCCGGCGTCGCGCCCGCCGAGGAGCGCCCCAACCTGGCGCAGGTGGGAGAACTCCCGGTGCGCGAGCACGTCGGCGCGGGGGTCGACCGGGAAGCCCTCGACGTCCAGGGTCGGCGCGGCGCCGGCGGCGAGCACGAGCGCGAGGTACGACGTCGCGGCGTCGGCCCCGAGGAACAGCCACCGGTCGGCGGGCGCGAGCGGGCCGACGTCGCCCGGCGTGAGCAGGTCGAGCGCGAGCCGGTCGTGCGCGGGCAGGTCGTGCGCGGGCAGGTCGTGCGCGGGCAGGTCGTCCGTGAGCGCAGGGCCCTGGCTGGTCGTGGCGACGAGCCCGCCGTGCACGAGGACGATCCGGGTCGCGGCGTCGGCCAGCAGGGTCGCGACGAGGTCCGGCTGGGAGCGCCGCTCGGCAGCGCGGTCGACGGTCGCTCGGGCAAGGGGCAGGTCGGTCCAGTCCACGCGCCCACGGTACGCGGACGTCAGACACGCCCGGCCCGGGCCGACCATCCGCCGCCGGTGGCGTTTACTCTGGCGTGGTGTCTCGTTCACCTCTCGCGCTCGCCGCCCTCGCAACCGTCGCGATCCCGGGCTTCGACGCCTGTGATGTCAGGCAGCCGGCGCACCCCAACGCGGACTTCGACGTCGCCGTCGTGATCGACGCCGCGCGCAAGCGCTGGGTCGTCCGCGCGCCCGTGCGGCCCGCCGCCGGCGCGGCGCTCGAGGCGGAGATCGCGCTGCTCGAGGCCATCGGCGTGCACGTCGACACCAACCACCTGCCGTTCGCCGTGCCGCGGCCCGCCGGCTTCGCGCACCTGCCCGAGGGGGGCCGCGCCGTCGTGCATGCCCAGCTCGTCGGGCGTCCGCTGCGCCTCGAGGCGCTCGAGCCGGGCCCGGGCCTGGCCGCATCGCTCGGGCGCGCCCTCGCGGCCGTGCACCAGCTGCCCGTCGAGCTCATCGAGGGCGTCGGGCTGCCCACCTACGACGCCGCCACGTACCGCGAGCGCCGGCTCGCCGAGGTCGACGAGGCCGCGCGAACCGGCAAGGTTCCCCCGACGCTGCTGCGCCGCTGGGAGGCCCAGCTCGAGGACGTCGCGATGTGGCGGTTCCAGCCGACGGTCGTGCACGGCGACCTCACGGCCGAGCACGTGCTGACCGACGGGACGACGATCACGGGCCTGCTGGGCTGGGGCGACGCCAAGGTCGCCGACCCCGCGGACGACCTCGCGTGGCTGCTCGTGGCCGCGCCGCAGGACGCCGTCGAGTCGATCATGGAGGCCTACCAGCTGGGCCGGACCGAGCTGACCGACACGCACCTGACCGACCGCGCGCTGCTCGCGGGCGAGCTCGCGCTAGCCCGCTGGCTGCTGTATGGCGTGCGCTCGGGCGACACCGAGATCATCGCCGACGCCGTCCTCATGCTCACCGAGCTCGACGAGCACACCGCGGCGCTCGCCGCGGACGAGGCCTCGACCGCCTGACCTGAGTGAACGGCACTAATGCTGCACCGGTATGTGCGACGGTGCTCGGCTGCCCGCGCCGGTGAGGTCATCGCACCGCACCAACTGCGTGCCGACCCGCTCGAGCTGGCACGCGTGGCGCTGCACGATGTGCCGGTCCGGGAACCCGCCGTCGTCGGGCTTGGCGCTCGCCGACGACGCCGTCGCTCCGGCGACGAGCGCGACGCTCGCCACCAGACACAGCACTCGTCCGCCCGCTCGTTTCCTGGTCACGTCAGCCTCCAGTGAGTCGTCCGGGAGATAGGAGGTCCCCGGGGATTTCGTTGCTCCGAGCGTCCCGCCCGGCTTCGGGGCGCACCTGACCGGAAATGCCTGCCGCCTGGGGGTGGCAGCGCCTAGTCAGATCTGACTACCGCGCTGGTCTCGTCGCGGCCGCGGCCGGCGGCTACGGTCGGTTCCATGCCGACCTGGAGGCATCGACCACTGCCCGCGCACTGGCAGGGCGGGCAGCATCCCGCGTTCGTGGGGCGGCGGGACGAGCGGGGCGCGCTCGACCGGGCGTGGGCACGCGCCGCCGACGGCGCCCGGCAGGTCGTCCTCGTCGGCGGGGAGCCGGGCGCCGGCAAGTCGCGCCTGGTCGCCGACGCCGCGGCACGGTTCCACGAGTTCGGCGCGGCAGTCCTCGTGGGCAGCTGCGCCGCCGAGTTCGGTGCCCCGTACGAGCCGCTCGTCGATCCGCTCTCGATCTTGGCCGCCGAGGTGGACTCCGGCGGGCTCGTCGTCGCCGGCGCAGACCGAACCGACACCGCCCGGCGCCTGGGCCTGCTGATCAGCGCTGCCGGCAGCCTGCCCGGACGCGACTACGAGCGGGAGGTCTACGACACTGCGGCCCAGACCGTCGTGGCCGCGTGCGCCGACGGCCCCGTCGTGCTCGCCCTCGACGACCTGCACTGGGCGGGCGCCGCCTCGCTCCGGCTGTTCAGCCACCTAGTGCAGCGCACCCCGGACGTACCGCTCCTCGTGCTCGCGACCCACCGGAGCACCCCGCCGGACCGCTCCGACCTGCTCGTGGGCGCGATCTCGCGGCTCAGTCGCCTAGACGGCGTCGAGCGCGTCAGCCTCGGCGCCCTCAACGTGGACGACGTCGCGGAGTACCTCCGGCTCGAGTCGGGCGCCGCGGGCCACGGGTCCACGGCGGCCGCGCGGGTACTGCACGCGCAGTCCGGCGGGAACCCGTTCTTCCTCCGCGAGCTCTGGCGGGACCTCGCGACGCGCGGCGGGGTGCGCGCCCTCGGCGCGGCGGGGCTGCGCGCACCCGACTCGATCCGCGAGATGGTCGAGTCCCGCCTGGCCGGCGTCGCGGCGGAGCAGCGCCACGTCCTGGACGTGGCCGCCGTGGTCGGCGAGAACGTCGAGATCGCGCTGCTGCTCGCCGTCGTCGACGCCGCCCCGGACCGGATCCTGGCGGGCCTCGACACGGCGGTAGCCCTCGGGCTGCTCGAGTCGGTTCCGCGGTCCGCCGGCCTCCTACGGTTCCCGCACGCACTCGCGCGGCAGGCGGTGCTCGACCTGATGGCGCCCTCGCTCGTGGTCCGCACGCACGAGCGCGTCGCCCGGGTGCTCGAGGCGCAGGTCGGCACACCGTTGCGCGTGCAGCGGCTGGCCCACCACTACGCGAGCTGCACGGCGCTGGGGTACGTGGACCAGGCGGTCCGCTACCTCAGCGAGGCCGCCCGGCAAGCCGACCGGGCCCTCGCGCACAGCGAGGCCGCGCAGCTGTTCGAGCGGGCGGCCGCGGTGGCCACCGGCCAGGTCGAGGCCGACGACCTCCGCCTGACGGCCGCCCGCAGCTTCCTGCTCAACGGCGACTACACCCGCGCCCGGGAGCTCAACGAACACGTCGCCGCATCCGGCAGCGATCGCCAGCGCCTCCGGGCCGCGGTCGGATACGAGGCCGCGAGCTTTCGCACCGGCGAATGGGCCTTCGTCGCGGCGGAGCTGTTAAGCCGGGGGCTGCGGGAGGTCGAGCACGACCCGGCCGACCCGCTCTATGTCCAGGCCCTGGCCAGCCTAGGGCGAGCCCTCGGCTACACCGGGGCGCACGAGGAGGCGAGCGCCGTCGGCACCCGCGCGGTCGGGCTCGCTCGCGCGCTCGGCGACGACGGCGTGCTCGCGGACGCGCTCCAGGCGTGCCTGCAGCACCCGCTGCACCCCACCGCCTCGGCCTTGGGCGTGCACCCGGACCTGGACCTCGCGCACGAGCTCCGCCTCGTCGCCGAGCGGACCGGTGACCTTCACCACCTAGGCCCCTCGGCGTACCACCGGGCCACGATGTCGTACGTCCTCGGTGATGCTGCAGGCCTGGCCGCGGCCCGCGCGGACCTGCTGCGCACCGCCCACACCACCGGTGACGAGTACTGGACGCTGCTGAGCGACTGCGCGACCCACGCCCGGCAGTTCATGGCCGGCGAGTTTGCGGCGGCGGAGGCCACCAGCACGCTGCTGCTGGAGCGCGGCGCGCTGCTCGACCTGAGCAACACCGACGGGCCGTACGGCGTGCAGATGTACATGCTCCGCCGTGAGACCGGCGGGCTCGAGCAGATCCGTCCCCTAGTCACCGGCGACGAGATCGCCGCGCAGCGGTGGGGACCGGGGCTGCTCTCCCTCTACACCGAGCTCGGGCTGACCGCGGCCGCCGCCACCCTGCTGGGCAAGCTCCTGAGCGAGGACCTGAGCGTGTACCGCGCCTCCGCCGACTGGACCGGCGTGCTCGCGTTTCTCGTTGAAGCGGCTCTGGCGCTCAAGGACGCGGCTGCCGCCGACCAGCTGCGCCCGCACCTGGTCGAGTACGCGGGATTCAACCTCCTGAACGGCCCGTTCGTGGCGGTGTTCGGAAGCGCGGACCGCTACCTCGGCGCGGTGGACTCCCTGCTCGGCCGGGACCGGCCCGACGACTGGTTCGCGTCCGCCCTTGAGATGGACACCCGGATGCAGGCCCCGGTGCACCAGGCGCAGACGCTCGCGGAGTGGGCGGCGCACCTGCATCGGACCGGCAGCGACCCCGCGCTCGAGCGCCGGCTGACCCGCGACGCCGCGGCGCTGTGCGAGCGCCTTGGCCTGACCCGGACCCGCGCGATCCTGCCGGCTGAGGTTGGCCGTGCCGGGACCACCGCCGGAACCGCGGCCGCACCGGGTCGGGCGGAGGCGCCGCGCCCGGCCGGCCTCAGCGCGCGCGAACTGGAGGTGCTCGGGCTCGTTGCGCAGGGTTTCAGCAATCGGCAGATCGCCCGCAGCCTCTTCATCGCGGAGAACACGGCCGCCAACCATGTCCGCAGCATCCTGCAGAAGACCGGGGCGGCGAACCGGACCCAGGCAGCGCGGTACGCCGCGACGGCGGGTCTGGTTGGCTGACGGCGAGCGGCTGCCGGCGGTCCGTCAGATCGGCGACAGCACGCCCTCGGGCGAGATGCGGCCGGTGACCTCGACGATCACGTCGGCGGGCAGGCCCGCCAAGACAGCGGCGCGCCGGATCGCGTCCGCCGAGACGGCCTCGTAGAGGCAGTACGTCCGGCGCTTGTCGAGCGACAGAAACGAGTAGAGCCACCGCACGCCCGCGGCATCGTTGAGCGGCCGGAGCCGCGCGGCGACCTCCGGGCTGATCTCGAGTTGATCGACGTAGTTCCGCTCGATGATGTAGGTGGGCATCGGTTCCCCTCAACTCGTTGGGGAATCACGCTACTCGCGCGACGCCGCAATGCCCAGCACCGTCCGTCTGCTCTCCAGGCGTCCGGCCCTCAAGCCGTCAGCCCGACCAGCAGCTCCTCGATCTCCCCCGCCCCGAGCAGCCGCGCGGGCGTGACGGTCTCCCCCGACGCGACGTAGCAGAAGGCCGCGTCCACACGCTCGAGCGGGAGCCCCGACCAGCGCGACCAGGCGAGCCGGTAGACCGCGAGCTGGATCTCGCGGGTGCGCGCCGCGGCGGCGTCGGCAGGCGGGCGCCCCGTCTTCCAGTCCACGACGACGACGCCGCCGCCCGGGGTCGGGAACACCGCGTCGATCCGGCAGCGCAGCACGTACCCCGCGACGGGCGTCTCGATGTCGACCTCGACCGCGACCGGCGTGCGCGCCGCCCACGACGACGCGAGGAAACCGGCGCGCAGGTCGGCGAGCGGGCCGCTCGCGGCGTCCGCGTCGTCGTCGGCGCCCGGGAGCGTCTCGACGTCGAGCAGCGACGCGGAGTCGAAGTACCGCTCGACCCACGCGTGGAAGGCGGTGCCTCGCCGGGCGGCCGAGGTCGGCTCGAGCGGGACGGGTCGGCGCAGGCCGTGTGCGAACGCCTGCGGGTCGGCCGCGAGCCGCACCACCGACGACGCCGACAGGTGCGCCGGGAGCGCGACCTCGAGGTCCGGGGTGGCCACGCGGGCGCGCTCGGCGAGCAGCAGCCGGGCCGTGCGGGTCAGGTCCGACGGCACGGGCGCCGGCTGCCCCGCGAGCTCGGCGGCGCGTTCGGCCTCGACGGCGGCGGCCGCCGCCTGGACGTGCGCGCGCCGCGGCCCGGCCCCGAACGGGTCGGTGGGCCAGGCCGCGGTCCGGGCCGACGCCGTGCGCGGGTTCGGCGCGCCGGACTCCGGGGCGTCCGCCCAGCCGTCGGTCGCGACCAGCCCGGCGTCGACCAGCTCCGCGAGGAACAGCGACGCCGGCTGCGGGGTCTTGCGGTCGCGCCACCACGAGCCGGTCAGCAGCAGCGCGTGCCGGGCGCGGGTGAGCGCGACGTACGCGAGCCGCCGCTCCTCGGCGACCTCGTGCGCGCCGATGTCGCGGCGCAGCTGCTCGCGGCACCGCTCGAGGTCCTTCTGGTCGACGGCGGCCGCGACATCCAGCGCCGGCAGGTCGGCCGCGTCGCCGCGCAGCGCGTAGGGCAGCACCCCGAGTCCGGTGAGCCAGCCGCTCGCCTTCGGCCCGCCGGGCGCGGCGGTCGAGGTCATGGGCAGCACGCCGTCGGTGAGCCCGGGCACCGCGACGACGTCCCACTCGAGGCCCTTGGCCGCGTGCACCGTGATGAGCTGGACGGCGTCCGGGTCGGGCTCCGTGACGGGCCGGTCGAGGCCGCGCTCCTCGTTGGCCGCGGCGTCGATCCAGGCCAGGAACGCGCCGAGCGTCGGCAGGTCCGCGCCCGCCGAGAACTGGACCGCGACGTCCCGGAACGCGTCGAGCTGCGCGCGGGCCCGGCCGGGGCTCACCCCGGGCCGGGAGGCGACCTCGATGTCGAGGCCGAGCAGCCGCTCCGCCTCCCCGACGAGCTCGGGCAGGGACAGGTAGGTGTGCGAGCGGAGGGTGCGCAGCAGGTCCGCGAGGTCCCGCAGCCGCTCGTGGGCGGCGTCGGTGAGCTCGCGCCCGGTCCGGCTCCGCCAGCCGCGGCGGGGCAGGTCGTCGAGCGCGTCGACGATGCTGCGCTCGTCGACGACGTCGCCCTCGAGCACGACGTCGTCGCGCTCCTGCACCTCGCTGTCCGCGAGCGCCGTCGCCTGGCGCGGCCGCGGCGGGCCGCCGCGCGTGTCCGCGAGCTCGGTCGCCCAGGCCGCGAGGGCGTGCAGGTCGGCGATCCCGAGCCGGGTCCGCGCGCCGGTCAGCAGCCGGACGAGCGCGTCGCCGCGGGACGGGTCGTGCGCGACCAGGAGCGTCGCGACGAGGTCCAGCACCTCGGGCGTCTGCAGCAGCCCGCCGAGCCCGACGACCTCGACCGGCAGCCCCGCGGCGCGTAGCGCCGACTCGAGGGCGTCGAACTGGGACCGCTTGCGGCACAGCACCGCCGCGGTCACCCGCGTCGACGCGGCCACTCGCGCCGGCCCGCGGCCCGCGGGCCGCCACCGGTCGGCGATGAAGCGCGCGACGGCGTCGGCCTCCTCCTCGACGGTCGACGCATACCGCGCCTGGACCTCGCCCGGGCCGGCCCCGGGGTGCGCCTCAAGCCGCGGGACCCGCACGAGGCCCGCCGACCCGTCGGTGCGCGTGCGCAGCGGCCCGGCGACGAGGTTGGCGGCGGCGAGGATCGCGCGGTCGTTGCGCCACGAGGTGGACAGGTACCGCACGGGCGCGGGCTGGGCCGCGCCGGCGGCGTCGAGCACCGGGAACCGCTCCGGGAACCGCGCGAGCCCGCCCGCGCTCGCGCCCCGCCAGCCGTAGATCGACTGGTGCGGGTCCCCGACGGCGGTGACGGGGTGGCCCGCGCCGAACAGCGCGGACAGCAGCTCGAGCTGCGCATGCGAGGTGTCCTGGTACTCGTCGAGCAGCACGACGGTGAACCGTGCCCGCTCGCTCACCCGGACCGCCTCGACCTCGCGGGCCAGCCGCGCGGCGATCTCGACCTGGTCGCCGAAGTCCATCACGTCGTCGGCGCGCTTGCGCCGGCGGTACTCCACCACGAGGTCGAGCACGCGGCGCCGCTCGGCGAGCGACCCCAGCAGCTTGGCCGTCGCCGCGTACGGCCCGACCTTGCCCGGCGTCGCGGGGACGTTCGCCAGCTCCTCGAGCAGGTCCTCGATCTGGTCGCCGGCCTCGGCGGGGTCGAGCAGGTGCTCGGCGAGCGCGCCGGACAGCGCGAGCACGGCCTGCACGACGGTCGACGTCGCGGCGTCCGTGTCGAGGTCCTGCGCCCAGGTCTCGACCACGTCGGTCGCGAGCTGCCACTGCCCGGCGTCGCCGATGAGGCGCGCGGCGGGCTCGAGCCCGAGCCGCAGCGCGTGGTCGGTCACCAGCGACGCGGCGTAGGAGTTGTAGGTCGCGACCGTCGGGCGCGCGAGGTCCAGCCCGGCGCGGCCACCGGCGGCGTACCCGGCGAGCACGCCGGAGCTCGCGAGGTGCGGGGCGAGCCGCCGCAGCCGGCGGCGGACCCGGTCGCCGAGCTCGCCCGCGGCCTTGCGCGTGAACGTCAGGCCGAGCACCTGCTCGGGCGCGACCAGGCCGTTTGCGATCAGCCAGACGACGCGCGCGGCCATCGTCTCGGTCTTGCCGGACCCGGCCCCGGCGACTACGAGCATCGGCTCGAGCGGCGCCTCGATGATCTCGACCTGGTCGGGGGTGGGGGCGTCCCGGCCGAGGAGGTCGGCGATCCGGCGCGCGGACAGGGTCATTCGACCACCTGCCGGCCCTCGACGTGCGCGGGGCAGCTCGTGCGCACCGGGCACATCGAGCACAGGTCGTTCACGCACGCGGTGAACGCCGACGCGGCCATCGTGGTCGCGACACCGTCGATCATCGTGCGCGCCCACGACGGCTCGTCGGCGCTGTCGGGGCCGAGCGCGCCCTGGGCCCGCACCGTGGGGCCCTTGCCGATGTCGGAGACGAACACGAGCTGCGCGCCCGCGCTGCGGGTGCCGGGCGCGAGGCCGTCGAACGCGCCGCCGTCGACGGCGAGCTGGTAGGCACCGAGCTGCGGGTTCTCGACCGTGTCGGCCGCGCTGGGCGCGCGCTTGCCGGTCTTGAGGTCGACGATCTGCACCGCGTCCGCGCCGACGCGCTCGACCCGGTCGACCACGCCGCGCAGCAGCGCCCGGTC
Organism: Pengzhenrongella sicca; assembly: GCF_017569225.1. Lineage (GTDB taxonomy): Bacteria > Actinomycetota > Actinomycetes > Actinomycetales > Cellulomonadaceae > Pengzhenrongella > Pengzhenrongella sicca. Next base: position 669,454 of record NZ_CP071868.1, on the reverse strand, counting down.
GAGCTCGAGGCTGAACGGCGCCTCGCGCAGGAGCACCTCGCCCGCGCCCTTGAGGTACTCGGCGAGCCGGCGGACCATCCGGTCGGCGCGGCGGCGCTCGGCGACGGCGGGCCAGCCGTCGCGCAGGCCGAGCTCGGGCCAGCGCCGGTCGAGCTCGCTCAGGAGCTCGCCCTCGGTCCCGTCCGGCAGGTGCTCGGCGATCGAGTGCACGAGGGTGCCGAGGGTCTGGCTCGTGCCGTCCGCGGCCGTGCCGCCGGCCGACTCCAGCGCCCAGCGCAGCGCGCAGGTCGAGACGGTCTCGGCCTTCGACGGGGAGACCGGGACCTTCTCGTCCGCCGACCACAGCGGGGTGTCGCTCGAGACGTCGGCCAGGCCGTACCACTCACGCGGGTCGGCGCCGGGCACGTCGGCGCGTGCGAGGTCGGCCAACAACCGGGCGGCGCCACGGTCAGGGGCGCCGTCGGTCGGCGTCACGCTCTCCTCGAGCTGCGACCGCAGCGCGCCGACCAGCCCGCGCAGGTCCATCGGCGCGGGGGCGGTCACCAGGCGCGGGTCGACGTCCTCGTCCTCGGCGGCGGCGTCGTCATCGCCCGCAGCGTTGTCGCCCGCGATGCCATCCCCGGCGGCGGCCTCGGGCCGCTGCACGAGGTCGACGAACGCAGACGGCTGCTCGTCGGCGTCCGCGACCGCGGTGACGAGCAGCGCTGAGGTCGCCCGAGAGGTCGCGAGCGCAAACGAACGCAGCTCGTCCGCGAGCACCGCGGCGCGCGCCTGCGGCCCCGCGCCCGCCGCGGCCCGCGCCGGCTCGCCCGTGCCCGTCCCCGCGGCCTCGGGCGTCCGGCCGGCGACCAGCTCGACCAGCGCGGCCGCGCCCAGCAGCGAGTCCCGCAGCCGCAGGTCGGGCCAGGTGCCCTCCTGGACCCCGACGACGACCACGAGCTCCCACTCCCGACCGGCCGCGCCCGCGGGCGTCAGGACGGCGACGCGGTCGCGGCCGGCGGCCCGCGCGGCGAGGCTGTCCGAGGGCAGGTCCTGCGACTGCAGGTAGTCCACGAACGCGCGAGCAGACGCCTGGGGCTGGCGGTCCACGAACGTCTCGGCCGCCCGGAACAGCGCGAGCACGGCGTCGAGGTCACGGTCGGCGCGCGCCCCGGCCGCGCCGCCCGCGAGCGCGGACCGGCTCCACCCGGGCGCGAGCTCGGCCGTGGACCACAGCGCCCACAGCACCGTCTGGGCGTTCGCGCCCGGCCCGGCCGCCGCCGCGCGGCCGGCCGCGAGCACCCGCGCGAGCCGGTGCGGGCCGCGGCGGACCGCGGGCGGGAGCGAGGCGGTGCGGGCGGGGTCGCCGAGCAGCTCGACCAGCAGCGCGTCGCTCGATCGGCCGCCGCCGCCCGCGAGCTCCTCCGCGCGCAGCGCGCGCCGCAGCCGCCGCAGCGCGACCGCGTCCATCCCGCCGAGGGCCGACGCGAGCAGCCCGACGGCGGCCTCGGGGTCGAGAGCGTCGCGCTGGCTCGCGTCGCGCTGCGGCGCGTCACCCTGGCGTAAGTCACTCTGCAGCCCGTCGCCCTGGAGCGCGCAGCGCAGGGCCAGCAGCAGCGGGCGCACGGCCGGCTCGTCCCGCAGCGGCAGGTCGCTCGCGCCCGCGGCGACCGGGACCGAGGCGGCGGCGAGCGAGCGCCGCATCGCGGACACCTGGCCGCCGGACCGGGCGATCACCGCCATCTCGTCCCAGCCGATGCCACGCTCCAGATGGGCCGAGCGCAGGGCGTGCGCGACGTACGCGGCCTCCTGCGCGGCCGTCGGCAGCAGCGCGACCCGCACCGGCGCCGACTCGCGCGCACCGGCCGCCGGCGCGTCCGTACCGGCCGCCAGCGCGCCCACGTCCGACGCCGGAGCCTCGCCCGGACGCGCCACCGCGCGCCGGTGCCGGACCGCGCCGACCGAGCCGATCTCCTGCGTCACCGCGGCCGTCACCGCGCGCAGCTCGGCGCCCTGGCGCCAGGCCGTGCCCAGCACGAGCTGCTCCGCGCCCAACTCGCCGAGCCCGCCGCCGGCGACGGTCGCACGGCCGACGAGGGTCGGCGCCGCGCCGCGGAACGCCTGGACCGCGACGTCCGGGTCGGCGAACAGGACGAGGCGTGCGCCGTCGTCGGCCAGGACCCGCAGCAGGCGCGCCGTCGCCGCCGTGCTCTCCTGGTGGTCGTCGACCACGACGAGGCGCCAGCGCGGCCGGGGGCTGCCGGGCACCTCGCGCTCCCAGTCGGCCAGCACCTCGGCCGCCTCGTCGACGACGACGGCCGGGTCGAAGCGGGCGCCGGAGTCCGGGGTCACCTGGCGCAGCACGGTCACGTCGAGGTACTCGCGGTACAGCCGCCCCGCGGCCACCCACTCAGGCCGCCCTGCGCGCTCGCCGAGCGCGGCGAGGTCGGCCGGAGTGAGGCCGCGCTCGGCCGCCCGCATCAGCAGGTCGCGGAGCTCGTCGCGGAACGCCCGGACCGCCAGCACCGCGGCGGGGACCGACGGCGGCCAGTCGAGCCGCACCCCGTCGCCCGCTGCGTGCCCCGCGAGCAGCTCGGCGAGCAGCAGGTCCTGCTCCGGGCCCGAGATGAGCGTCGGGGCCGGCTCGCCGAGCTGGGCGGCGCGCCGCGTGAGGACGGCGAATGCGGCCGCGGCGGCGGTGCGGACCATCGGCTGCCCCGAGGTGCGGGGCAGCCGCGCCGCGAGCCCGTCGCGCAGGTCGGCCGCCGCCCGTCGCGTCGCGGCGAGCACCAGGACGTCGTCGGGGGCGAGCCCGAGGGTCTCGCTCGCGGTCGCGACGGCCTCGAGCAGCGTGGTGGTCTTGCCCGTGCCCGGGGCGCCGAGCACGAGCAGCGCGCCGGTCCCGCCCGGCGTCGCGACCTCGTCGACGACGGCTTGCTGGCTCGCGTCGAGGACGACGCCGCCGCGCGAGCCACCGCCCGAGCCCGCCCGCCCCGTCCGGTCGCCGCGCGCCGGCGGCGCGAGCCGCAGCTGGGCAGCGGCGGTAGGGCTCGGGCGGGTCACGGCATGAATCCCACCACGCGCCACCGACAAACCCCGCCGCGGCCGGTCGCACCCCCGTCACGTGGTCGTGACATCGCGTGGCTACCATCGGCCCATGGCGACCCCGGAAGTCGAGCGCATCCGCGGCCGGCGCATGCCCAGGGACGCCCGGCGCGCGCAGGTGCTCGCCGTCGCCCAGGAGCTGTTCTCGCTCGAGGGCTTCCACCACGTCTCGATGGACGACATCGCCGACCGGGCCGAGGTCTCCAAGCCCGTCCTGTACCGGCACTTCCCGTCCAAGCTCGACCTGTACCTCGCGGTGATCGACGCGCGCGGGGCGGAGCTGCTCGGCGCCGTCGAGCTCGCGCTCGGCCCGGTCGTGCACGGACCGGTCCGGCCCGGCGACGGCCGCGCGGTGGTGCACGCGATCGTGCGGACGTACTTCGAGTTCGTCGAGGGCGCCGGCCAGTCGTCCAGCCTCCTGTTCGAGTCGGACGTGACGCACGACGCCGCGGTCCGGGCCCGCGTCGAGCTCGCCGGGTCCGAGGCCGCCCGGGGCATCGCCCGCGTCCTCGCCGAGTTCACCGGCCTGCCGGCCCCGCAGACGGCACTGCTGGCGGCCACCCTCATCGGGATGGCCGAGAGCGGGGCGACGAGCCGGCTGCGCTCGGAGACCGGGCTCACGGTGGAGGAGGCGGCCGACCTCATCGCCCGGCTCGCCTGGGGCGGCGTCGCGGGCCTGGTGCGGGCCGACTACGACTACGACGCGACGCTCTGAGGCCCCGGGGGCCGCGCGTCGGCGCGCGTTACGCCCCTGGCAGAGTGGGCCGATCCGGCGCGGTGCGGCCCGTTCGGCCAGATTAGGATGACGGCGAGCCTGCGGACTGCGGGCCGGATCGCGTGAGCAAGGCGGCGCGAACCGGGCCGCTCTCCGGTGAAGTCGGCCGGGACGCTGGGACGAACCGAGGGAGAGAAGTGACCGTGGAGATCACGATCGGCGTGCAGAACCTGCCCCGCGAGCTGGTGCTCGAGTCCGACCAGACCGCAGACGAGATCGCTGCGCTCGTCGCGGCCGCGCTCGCGGGCACCACCACCCTGGAGCTCAAGGACAGCCGCGGTCGGCGGATCTTCGTCCCCACCGCGTCCATCGGGTACGTGGAGATCGGCTCCGAGGAGCAGCGCAAGGTCGGCTTCGGCACGATCTGACGCACCAGCTCGACCCAGCACTCCAGCCGCCCGGCCGCCCCGCGACCGGGCGGCTGCGCTGTGCCTGGCTACGAGCTGAGGCTGAGCCGCGCCATCCGGTGCGTGTGCTCGGCCGTGAGCTGGCCGAACAGATGCGCGGCCGCGGGCGCCGCGGCGTCGTCCTCGGCGGCGGAGGCCGCCTGCGCGAGGGGGCCGTCGGGCTCGCCCGCGCCGCCGGAGACGAGGCGGGCCAGGCCGGGCTGGCCCTGCACGAGGCACTGCACGACGCCGAGCGCCTCGCCGACCAGGCGCCGGCCCCACAGCGCCAGGCGCGCGCGGAGCACCGGGTCGTCTGCGCCGGCGGCCGCGAGCTCGGCCACGACGAGGTCGGCGTGGCTCGTTCCGTCGAGCACCTCGTTGACGAGCGAGGAGGTCGCGTCGTCGAGACCCGCGGCGGCCGCCTTGCAGAAGTCGTCCGCGACGCCATACCCGACGTACGCCTTGAGCAGGCGCTCCCACCAGTTGCTCGACGGCGTCCGGGCGTCGAAGTCGTCCATCACGTGCGCGAAGCGCGCGACCTCCGTCTGCGGCGAGCCGCCGAGCTCGGTGATCCGGGCGAAGATGCGCTCGAGCCGCGCGACCGCGCCGGCGGAGAACCGCGCCAGGCGCAGGGTCTGGTCGAGGTTCGGCGCGAGCGCCGAGTCCTCGGCGAGCCGCGTGAACGCGACGAGCTCGAGCTGTCCGACCAATCCGAGGAGCGTGAGCTCGTCCGATCGATCGACGGCGAGCATGGACGACGTCGTCACAGCAGTCATCCAGTAAGCCTAACCCCGGGTCGGTGGCGGGTCCGATACCATAGGGGCGTACATCGGTTGCCCGGTCGTCTCGACCGCATCGCCCAGCGGCTCGCTTGAGCCTGCCGAGGCAGTGAATATTCACGTCCGGCTGCCGGCCAACCCTCAGTGATGAGGCCCGCTCCCCGAACCGGCGGCGTCCGCTCCGGACAGCCGCCCCGGGGCAGCGCGCGGCCTCTTCTCTGGCGAGCACGTGAGGCATCGACGATGACCACGACCGAGATCCAGCCCGAGAGCGCAGCGTCCAGCAGCGTCCAGGCCACCAACCCGTCCTTCGCGGACTTCGACATCCGCCCCGAGATCGTCGCGGCCCTCGCCGACGTGGGCATCACGCACCCGTTCGCGATCCAGGCGATGACCCTTCCCGTCGCGCTCGCCGGCCACGACATCATCGGCCAGGCCAAGACCGGAACCGGCAAGACCCTCGGCTTCGGCGTCCCGCTGCTGCACCGCGTCGTCTCGCCCGGCGAGGCCGGCTACGACGAGCTGCCGGCCCCCGGCAAGCCGCAGGCGCTCGTCGTCCTGCCGACCCGCGAGCTCGCGGTCCAGGTCGCGCGCGACCTCGCCACCGCCTCCACCAAGCGCAGCGTCCGCGTGCTCGCCGTCTACGGCGGCCGCGCGTACGAGCCGCAGGTCAACGCCCTCAACGCCGGCGTCGAGGTCGTCGTCGGCACCCCCGGGCGCATGATCGACCTGCTCAACCAGGGCCTGCTCGACCTGTCGCGCGTCCAGTGCGTCGTGCTCGACGAGGCCGACGAGATGCTCGACCTCGGCTTCCTGCCCGACGTCGAGCGCCTGCTCGCGAGCACCCCGGCCTCGCGCCACACGATGCTGTTCTCCGCGACCATGCCGGGCGCCGTCGTCGCCATGGCCCGCCGGTACATGACGCAGCCGACGCACATCCGCGCGAACGACCCCGACGACGCCGGCGCGACCGTCAAGAACACCAAGCAGGTCGTGTACCGCGCCCACGCGATGGACAAGGTCGAGGTGCTCGCCCGGATCCTGCAGGCGCGCGGCCGCGGCCTCACGATCGTCTTCGCCCGCACCAAGCGGACCTGCGCGAAGGTCGCCGACGAGCTCGTCGCCCGCGGCTTCGCGGCCGGCGCGATCCACGGCGACCTCGGCCAGGGCGCCCGCGAGCAGGCGCTGCGCGCGTTCCGCAACGGCAAGGTCGACGTGCTCGTCGCGACCGACGTCGCCGCGCGCGGCATCGACGTCGAGGACGTCACGCACGTCATCAACTACCAGTGCACCGAGGACGACAAGATCTACCTGCACCGCACCGGTCGCACGGGGCGCGCGGGCAAGAAGGGCACCGCCGTCACGTTCGTCGACTGGGACGACATGCCGCGCTGGGGAATGATCAACAAGGCCCTCGGCCTCGGGATCCCGGTCCCGGTGGAGACGTACTCGAGCTCCGAGCACCTGTACACCGACCTCGACATCCCGGTCGGCACCAAGGGCACGCTGCCCAAGGCCGAGCGCGTGCGCGCCGGGCTCGGCGCGGAGGTGCTCGAGGACCTCGGCGAGACCGGCAAGAAGCACGGCAGCAGCGGCGGGCACGACGCCGGGCACGGCGGCTCGGGCGGGCGCGACTCCGGCCGCGGCGGGCACGGTCGCTCCGGCGGTCGGCCCGAGCGCGGCGAGCGGTCCGACCGGTCCGACCGGTCCGACCGCGGCGAGCGGACGGGCGAGGCCCACACGGCCCGGCCCGAGCGCACCGCCGAGCCGAAGGCCAGCGGCCGCGGCGAGCGGACCGGCGAGGCCCGCGCCGAGGGCGCCCGCACGCGCACGCGGCGCGGCGACGCGACGTCCGACGCCACGCGCAACCAGTCCGCGACCGCCGGCGCCTCGAACGCAGCGCCGACGGTGACCGCTCCGGCGAGCTCCGCGCCGACCGGCGACGACGCGGGCGAGCGCCCCCGCCGCCGTCGCAACCGCCGCACGCGCAGCGCCGCCGACACCACGCCGGCGGCGGCCCCGCAGCAGTAGCCGCCCCGCAGGAGTAGCAGGAGGCGCCGCCGCGAGTCGGCGCTCGCAGCACGCACCGGGTCCGGCCGCTGCGCACACCCTCACGGTGCGCGCGGCGGCCGGACCTTTGTCTGCGTGCACGTGTGGTGGGTCTGTGCACAGGGCGGGTTGCGGGGTGGGGTGCGTGTGGGTGGTCCGTCCTAGTCTGTACACATGTTCGAAGCGAGCGATGACGAGGTGACCGGGGTCCCGGCGGGGGCCGGGCTGGCGGTCGCGGGCGCCTCATCGGTCTCGGTGGATGTGGCGTTCGGGGTGTTGCTTGGGCGGGTGTTCGCGGAGGCGGGAGCGGCGTTGGCGCAGGCCGCGGCGGCGGGGTCCTGCATAGCGGGGCCGATCGATCAAATCGCGTTGTCCGCCGCGTTGATGGAACAGGCGCCCGGCTCGCCGCTGGTGGACCTGCTCGAGGGTCTGTGCCCGGGGGATGTGCATGATGCGGTGTTGATCGAGGCGATCGCCGCCTGGGAACGCGTCACCTCACTCGCCGCGGCGCGGCAGGGCGAGATGATCGCCGAGCTGGCCCGCCGCCGGGACGCGCAGCGGTTGGGTGAGTTCGTGGGTGATGAGGTCGCGTCGGTGCTGGTGATGTCCCGGTCGGTGGCGGAGGCAAAGGTCAGCCTCGGCACCTCGCTGCAGGCGTGGCCCGCGGTGAATGAGGCGTTGGCGGCCGGGGTGATCGATCACCGCAAGGCCACCGCCCTGGTCGACGGCGTCGAGCACCTCGACGACGACGCGGCCGCCGCCGTCCTGGACAAGGTGCTGCCGGTCGCGGCGGGGTTGACGGTGCCGGCGTTGAAGGCGCGCCTGCGCAAGGTCGAGCTGACCGTGAACCCGGCCGCCGTGGCCGAACGCCACGCCCGCGACGCCGCGGACAGGTATGTGCGGGTCGCGCCGGCGCCGGGGGTGATGGCGTGGTTGACCGCATACCTACCCGCCAAGGACGCGATGACCGTGTTCACCGCGATCGACGCGATCGCCGCGTCCGCGGACCCCGCCGACCCACGCGGTGTGGCGGCGCGGCGCGCGGACGCCCTGACCGACCTCTGCACCGACATCCTCGACAACGGCATCGCCCCCACCACCGCGCTGCCGGGCGGAAGCTTGAAGACGGAGCAGGGGCGTCGACCGCACCTGCAGGTCGTCGCCGCGGCCACGACGTTGTTGGGGTTGGATGAGGTGCCCGGGGAGCTGGCCGGGTACGGGCCGATCCCGGCGGATCTGGTGCGGGCGATCGCGGCGGACGCGACGTGGCGGCGGATCTTCACCGACCCCGCCACCGGGTGCGTGACCGGGATCGGGCCGCGCGGGTACCGGCCCGGCGCCGACCTGACCGGCACCGTCCTGGCCCGGGACACAACGTGCACGTTCGTGGGGTGCCGGATGCCGGCGTGGCGGTGCGACCTGGACCACCGCGACCCCTACGACCACGACCACCCCGACCTTGGCGGGCAGACCTGCGCGGAGAACGTCCACTCGCTGTGTCGTCACCATCACCGGGCCAAGACCTACGGCGGCTGGCACCCCGACCTCGACACCGCCACCGGCGACACGTGGTGGACCTCACCGACCAAGCACCGCTACAAGCGACCAGCCACCGACGTCAACCCCGACCCGCCGCCACCCGACCGGCCCTGGTTGCACACACCCCAGCCCGACGACCCACCCTTCTGAGCCGGGGCCTCCCACCGAACGATCTAGACGCCTACGACCGGCGAACCCTTGGAATGAGTCGTCTAGCGGCTGGTCTCGTCCGCGCCGTCGGCGATCACGATGTTGCGGCCGGCGGCCTTGGCGGCGTACAGGCGCTCGTCCGCGAGGCGCAGCAACGCCGAGCTGCGCTGCCCGTCGCCGGGCGCCGAAACCACGCCGATGCTCGCCGTCACGGCGAGGCCGGCAGCGATCGGCGCCCAGTCGCGGTCGGCGATCTCGCGCCGCGGCGCCTCGAAGCACGTGCGCGCGGCGGCGCGATCGGTGCCCGGCAGGATGACGAGAAACTCCTCGCCGCCGATCCGCGCCGCGACGCCGCCGCGGACCGCGTCGGCACACCGGCTGAGCAGCTCGCCGAGCTCGCGGAGCACGTCGTCGCCGACCTCGTGCGAGAACCGGTCGTTGACCCGCTTGAAGTGGTCGAGGTCGATCATCGCGATGGCGAGCTCCGGCCCGCCGTCCCGCAGGCGCATCAGCGCGAGGCTGAGCTGCGCGTCGACATACCGGCGGTTGTAGAGCCCCGTGAGCGGGTCCTGCTCGGCGAGCACGCGGTACCGCTCTCCCGGCGAGCGTCGGTCGCCTGGAACATGACCTCGAGCATCCGGCCCCGCGCGTCGTTCGCGCTGGTGCCGAGCACCTCGAACTGGCGGTGGTACTCCCGGTACGCCTCGAAGGCGCCGCGGTAGTCGCCGGTCGCCGCACAGATCTCGGCCTGCTCGCGCGAGACCTCCGCCGCCCACCGCGGCAACCCGTACCGCTCGCACAGCACGCGGCACTGGTCGATGGCCCGCTGCGCGCGGTCGGCCCGGCCCAGCGCCCGGTAGACCTCGGCGAGGGTGACCAGGCACATCGCGGAGCCGTCCGGGTTCTCGTCGGCGGCGGGCTCGAGCCGCGCGCTCAGGTCGGGGTCGCCGGTTGCGTCCACGACCTCCCTATCGTCGACCGTGGGCACGGCGTGAGAAGAACGGAGGGTGAGCGGCCCCTCGCGGCGCCGGCAGCCGGAACGGCTACGGCGTCTCGATGAAGGCGCGGATCGCGTCGGCCACCAGCTGCACGGCGATCGCGGCGAGCAGCAGGCCGGCGATCCGCGTGAACAGGATCGTGCCGGAGTCGCGCAGCACGCGGCGGATCACGTTCGAGAAGCGCATCGCGAGCCAGAGTGCGATGTGCACGCCGACGACCGCGAGCGAGATCGAGACCCAGTCGGCGGTCGACTTGTCCGAGCTCTGCACCGCGACCATGATCGCGACGATCGCGCCCGGCCCGGCCAGCAGGGGTGTGCCGAGCGGCACCATCGCGACGTTGACGCCCGTGTTGCCCGACGGCACCGGCTCCTCGGACTTGCCGGTGAGCAGCTCCATCGCGATCAGGAGCAGGAGTAGGCCGCCCGAGGCCTGCAGCGCCGCCATCGAGATGTGCATGTAGGTGAGCAGCTGCTGGCCGAAGATCGCGAACGACAGGATGACCCCGAACGCCACGAGGATCGCCTGCCGCGCGGCCCGGTTGCGCTGCTTGGCCGTCATCGCGCTCGTCAGGCCGAGGAAGATCGGGACGATCCCGGGCGGGTCCATGATCACGAAGAGCGTGATGAAGACCTCGGAGAACAGTCGAGCGTCGAACACCCCGCTCATGGCCGGACCACCGCCGTCCGGCCCTGCTCCTCGATCGCGTCGAACACCGCACGGTCTGTCACGTTCTCACCCAGTCGATTCGGTTTGCCGGCCCCGTGGTAGTCGCTCGAGCCGGTCGCCAGGAGCCCGAGGCGATCCGCGAGCGCGGTCAGCCGGGCGACCTGCTCCGGCGAATGGTCGCGATGGTGCACCTCGAGGCCCGCGAGACCGGCGTCGGCCATCGCCTCGATCGTCGCGTCGGAGACGACGCGGCCGCGCTCGAGCGCGCCCGGGTGCGCGAACACCGGCACCCCGCCAGCGGCCCGGACGGCGCCGATGGCGGCGAGCACGTCGGGCGCGTAGTGCGGCACGTAGTACTTCGAGCGGGGCACGAGCATCGTCGCGAACGCGGCGGTCCGGTCGGCGACGACGCCGCGCGCGACGAGCGCGTCCGCGATGTGCGGGCGCCCGATCGTCGTGTCGGGCAGGGTCTGCGCGACGACGTCGGCCCAGGTCAGCCCGAAGTCCGGCCCGAGCAGCTCGACCATCGTCCGGGCGCGGTCCAGGCGCGCGGAGCGCGTGCGCGTCAGCTCGACCAGCAGCGCGGGGTGTGCCGGGTCCTGCAGGTAGCTGAGCAGGTGGACGCTGATGCCGCGGGCGCGCGCGGACACCTCGGTCCCGCGGACCACCGTGACGCCGGTCTCGGCCGCCGCGAGGGCGGCCTCGGCCCAGCCGGCCGTCGTGTCGTGGTCGGTGAGGGCGACGACCCCGAGCCCGGCCGCGGCCGCGGCGGCGACGACGGCCGCGGGTGCGTCCGTCCCGTCGGAGGCGCGCGAGTGGGTATGGAGGTCTATCAGCACTGGCTAAGGGTAGGCGCTGGCCGGCCATCGGCCGCGCGGGTGGCCGGTGGGAGACTGGGGGCATGACCGAACCCATACAGACCCCCGCCGCGGCCACCGCCGCGCAGCCGAACGCGAGCCGCGGTGACAACCGGTCCCAGCGGCCGGCGTCGGACGCCTTCAAGAAGTTCATCACCACCGGCTGGGGACCGCGCGTCGAGCTCGACCTGCCCGCCGGCCCGGCGGCGCCGTTCACCGCCGCGCGCCGCGCGCGCCTGTCCGCGCAGTTCCCGGGCGAGCGCCTCGTCGTGCCGGCCGGCTCGTTCAAGGTCCGCAGCAACGACTGCGACTACGCGTTCCGCCCGCACTCGGCCTTCGCACACCTGACCGGCCTGGGCACCGAGCAGGAACCCGACGCCGTGCTGGTGCTGCACCCGGCCGCCGACGGCGCGGGCGACGACGGCGGCGCGCACACCGCGGTGCTGTACTTCCGGCCGCTGGCCGGGCGCGACACCGAGGAGTTCTACTCGGACTCGCGCTACGGGGAGTTCTGGGTCGGCGCGCGCCCGACGCTCGCCGACGTCGCGACCGTCACCGGGATCCGGACCGCGCACATCGACGACCTGCGCGACGCGCTCGGCAAGGACGTCGGCGCGGGCGGGGTGCACCTCGTGGTCGTGCCCGGTGCGGACGAGGCGATCGAGTCCGTGGTCGAGGAGATCCGCGCGGCCGAGGACTCGGGCCAGCGCGACGAGTTGCTCGCCGAGGCCCTGTCCGAGCTGCGGCTCGTCAAGGACGCCTACGAGATCGACCAGCTGCGGCACGCGGTCGACGAGACGATCGTCGGCTTCGCCAAGGTCGTCCGCGAGCTGCCCGTCGCCGTCGAGCACACGCGCGGCGAGCGCGTCATCGAGGGCACGTTCGGGGCGCACGCGCGGCTCGAGGGCAACGCCGTCGGCTACGACACGATCGCGGCCGCGGGCGAGCACGCCACGACGCTGCACTGGACGCGCAACGACGGCCAGGTCCGCTCCGGCGAGCTCGTGCTCGTCGACGCCGGCATCGAGGTCGACTCGCTCTACACCGCCGACGTGACGCGCACCCTGCCCGTCGACGGCACGTACACCGACGTCCAGCGCAAGGTCTACACGGCCGTGCTCGACGCCGCCGACGCCGCCTTCGCCGTCGCGGTGCCCGGCGCGAAGTTCCGGGACGTGCACGCCGCCGCGATGGAGGTCATCGCCGACCGGCTCGGCCAGTGGGGGCTGCTGCCGGGCACGGCCGAAGAGTCGCTCTCGGCCGAGGGCCAGTTCCACCGCCGCTGGATGGTGCACGGCACGAGCCACCACCTCGGCCTCGACGTGCACGACTGCGCGCTCGCGCGCCGCGAGATGTACCTCGACGCGACGCTCGAGCCGGGCATGGTCTTCACGATCGAGCCGGGCCTGTACTTCAAGGCCGACGACGTCGGCGTGCCCGCGGAGTACCGCGGCATCGGGGTGCGCATCGAGGACGACGTGCTCGTGACCGCGACCGGCAACGAGAACCTCTCGGCCGCGCTGCCGCGCCGCCCCGAGGACGTCGAGGCCTGGATGGCCACGCTGCTGACGGACTGACGCGGCGAGGACTGCCGCGGCGGGGACTGACGGGCGGGCCGGCTCAGCACCGGCCCGCGCCGTCAGGACTGCGGCGGCGCTGGCGGCTGCGTCGGCGGCTCGGTCGGGGCGACCGGGCCGGTGTCCTGCGGGTTCGCGGCCAGCGGCGGGTGCACCGGGTAGGCCGTGGGCGGCGGCGCCTGCTGGGCCGTCGGCGCGGGCTGGGCCGGCGCGGGCTGCACCGCGGCGGCCCGGGCGGGCGCGGGCTGCGCGCCGGGCCAGCCGGACACCGTGCCGCCGATCTCACGGAGCAGGTTGCGCGCCTTGTGCGCCTGCTCGGCGGCGCACAGCACCGAGTACGAGCCGGCGACGATCTGGCTGGCGGAGGTGAAGTCCCGCTTGCCGCCCGTGAACGAGTAGGTGATCACCGAGAACAGCATGCCGAACCCGGCGCCGATGAAGATGGCCGCGACGAGCGGGAAGCTGGCCGAGTCCGCCGAGAACATCAGCAGCAGCACCCCGACGAACAGCCCGAACCACGCGCCGGACGCGAGGCCCGCGATCGCGACCCGCGGGTAGGACAGCCGGCCCGTGACGCGCTCGACCATGCGCAGGTCGATGCCCACGATCGTCACGAGCTGCACGGGGAACTGCTTGTCCGCCAGGTGGTCGACGGCGCGCTGCGCCTCGAGGTAGCTGCCGTAGACGGCGATCTGCTCGCCCTTCGGCAACGTGGGGGTGGGGGGAACGCGGGGGCGACCGGTGAACGACATGGCGCAATCCTCGCGCACGCCGCGAGGCGCCGCCAGGCTTGCCACCTGTGGATGGTTGCGCGGCGGTGGCGGGTGGCCGGGCATTAGGCTGACCGCGTGAGCAGCCCTGGGAACCGCGTCTTCATCGCGCGCCTGGCCGGGACGATGGTCTTCGACCCCCTCGGCGATCAGGTTGGTCGGGTCCGCGACGTCGTCCTGCTGGTGCGCGCGACGGGCAGACCCCGCGCCGTCGGCCTCGTCGTCGAGGTGCCCGGGCGGCGCCGTGTGTTCCTGCCGCTGACCCGCGTCACGAGCATCGACGTCGGCCAGGTGATCGCCACCGGGCTGCTCAACATGCGCCGCTTCCAGCAGCGGGCCGCCGAGACCCTCGCCGTGAGCGAGCTGCTCGACCGGGCCGTCGAGTTCGTGGACGGCTCCGGCGCCGCCGTCATCGAGGACCTCGCGATGGAGCAGCAGCGCTCCGGCGACTGGATCGTGACCCAGCTGTTCGTGCGCCGGCAGGCCGCGAACCGCGGCACGCTGCTGCGCCGGCGCGGCGTGACGCTCGTCGTCGCCGTCGACGAGGTCAAGGGCCTCGCGCACGGCCCCGCCGCCCAGGGCGCGGCGCTCCTGCTCGCGGCCTACGAGGACCTCAAGCCGGCCGACCTCGCCGACATGCTGCACGACCTCACGTCGAGCCGGCGGCTCGAGGTCGCCGCCGCGCTCGACGACGAGCGCCTCGCGGACGTGCTCGAGGAGCTGCCCGAGGACGACCAGGTCGCGATCCTGTCCGGGCTCGAGCGCGGCCGCGCCGCCGACGTGCTCGAGGCCATGCAGCCCGACGACGCCGCCGACCTGCTCGGCGAGCTCACCCAGGCGGACGCGGCCGAGCTGCTGAGCCTCATGGAGCCCGAGGATGCGCGCGACGTGCGCCGCCTGCTCGCGTACGAGGAGAACACCGCGGGTGGCCTGATGACCACCGAGCCTGTCGTGCTGCCGCCGGAGACCTCGATCGCCGCGGCGCTCGCGCACGTGCGCCGCCAGGACCTCACGCCCGCGCTCGCCTCGATGGTGTTCGTGACCCGGCCCCCGGCCGAGACGCCCACCGGGCGCTTCCTCGGCGTCGTGCACCTGCAGGCGATGCTGCGCGAGGCGCCGCACGAGTCGATCGGCACGCTCGTCGACTCCGACATCGACGCGGTCACCGCCGACGCACCGCTGCTGCAGGTCACCCGGCTGCTCGCGACGTACAACCTGCTCGCGCTGCCGGTCGTGGACTCCGAGCGGCGGCTGCTCGGCGCGGTGAGCATCGACGACGTCCTCGACCACCTGCTGCCCGAGGACTGGCGCGAGACGGACGACGACGACGACGAGGTCGTGCACCTCGGCTCCGCCGGATCGGGTGACGGCCGTGGCTGAGCGCCTCGACACGCCCAAGGAGTCGCGTCGCTCGTGGGTGCCGCGACTGCGGCGCGACCCCGACGCCGTCGGCCGCATCGCCGAGGCCTTCGCCCGGTTCATGGGCACCGGCCGGTTCCTGATGTACATGAGCGGGTTCGTGGTCGTCTGGGTGACGATCAACTCGCTCGCGCTGTGGGGCCTGGGCTGGGACCCGTACCCGTTCATCCTGCTCAACCTCTTCTTCTCGGTGCAGGCCTCGTACGCGGCGCCGCTGATCCTGCTCGCCCAGAACCGGCAGGCCGACCGCGACCGCGTCGCGATCGAGCAGGACCGCCAGCAAGCCGAGCGCAACCTCGCCGACACCGAGTACCTCGCGCGCGAGATGGCCGGGCTGCGCATCGCGCTCGGCGAGGTCGCCACGCGCGACTTCCTACGCTCCGAGCTGCGCAACCTGCTCGAGGAGCTCACGCCCGACGGGGACGGCGACGACGCCGGGCCGCACCGCCGCGAGGACCGCGGCCGGCGCGACGGCCGGGGGCGCAAGGACGACCGGGCCCGCCGCGGGGACCGGGCCCGCAAGGACGAGCGCAAGAAGGCTGGAGCCGCCGCCGTCGAGGCGACGGCCGCGATCGAGACCGCGCTGGCGACCGACGCCGTGACCGCTCCGCCCGCGGCCGATCCGCCCGCGATTGATCCGCCCGCGACCGAGAGGCCCGTGGCCGATCCGCCTGCGACGGATCCCGCGGCCCCGCCGGTTCCCCCGACCCCCACGACGCCCGCCGCCGCGGCGGTCGCGGACGGCCCCGACAGCTGACGCCAGCGGAGCCCGGGCGGGCGCGAACTACGATTGGGTCATGCCTCTCGTTGCCGATCCCACCGCCCTGACCGCCGCCGTCCGCACGGCGCTGGGAACCGTCCAGGACCCGGAGATCCGGCGCCCGATCACCGAGCTCGGGATGGTGCGGTCGGTCGACGTCGGCCCTGACGGCGCCGGCGGGACGCTCGTGACCGTCGGGCTCGACCTCACGACGCAGGGCTGCCCGCTCAAGGACACCCTGACGCGGGACATCACCGCCGCCGTCTCCCCGCTCGACGGCGTGACGAGCGTGCTGGTGCAGATGGGCGTGATGAGCGCCGAGCAGCGCGCGGCGCTGCGCGAGACCCTGCGCGGCGGCGTCGCCGAGCCAGTCATCCCGTTCAGCAAGCCCGAGTCGCTGACCAAGATCTACGCGATCGCCTCGGGCAAGGGCGGCGTCGGCAAGTCGTCGGTGACCGCGAACCTCGCCGCGGCCATGGCCGCCGACGGCCTGCGGGTCGGCGTGCTCGACGCCGACGTCTACGGCTTCTCGATCCCGCGGATGCTCGGGGTGTCGATGACCCCGACCCGCGTGGACGACATGATCCTGCCGCCCATCGCGCACGACATCAAGGTGATCTCGATCGGCATGTTCGTGCCGGCGGGCCAGCCCGTCGTGTGGCGCGGGCCGATGCTGCACCGCGCGCTCCAGCAGTTCCTGGCCGACGTGTTCTGGGGCGACCTCGACGTGCTGCTGCTCGACCTGCCGCCCGGCACGGGCGACATCGCGATCTCGGTCGCGCAGCTGCTGCCGGCCTCCGAGCTCATCGTGGTCACGACGCCGCAGCTCGCCGCGTCCGAGGTCGCCGAGCGCGCCGGTTCCGTGGCCGTGCAGACCCGGCAGCACGTCGTCGGCGTCATCGAGAACATGGCCTGGCTCGAGCAGCCCGACGGCTCGCGCCTGGAGATCTTCGGCGCGGGCGGCGGCGAGGCGGTGGCCGCGAGCCTGACTGAGATCCTCGGCGCGCGCGTGCCCCTGCTCGCGCAGGTGCCGCTCGACGTCCGGCTGCGCGAGGCCGGCGACGCCGGCAGGCCGATCGTGCTGTCCGACCCCGAGTCGCCGGCCGCGGTCGCGTTGCGCA
Source organism: Pengzhenrongella sicca (assembly GCF_017569225.1). Taxonomy (GTDB): domain Bacteria; phylum Actinomycetota; class Actinomycetes; order Actinomycetales; family Cellulomonadaceae; genus Pengzhenrongella; species Pengzhenrongella sicca. The sequence goes on along the minus strand of NZ_CP071868.1, from coordinate 652,521 downwards.
CCGTCGCCCGCAGCCTCGCGGCGCGCTCGCGCGGCCTGGCGGGCCGCTCGCTGGGGCTGTCCCCCGTCGGCAGGTAGCCCACAGCGCCATTTGCGTGCGGCCCGCAGGCGGTACGCGGTGCGCCCAGGTAGTCCCCGTGCGCCGAGGTAGTCCATCCGTGGCGAGGTAGTCCCTTGAGGCGGACGATCTCGCCGCGGATGGACTACCTCGAGCTCGCGCGCGCGAGCAACCTCCCCCGCGCGCGAGCAGCCTCCCCGGAGGAGCTTCGGCGGTGTTTGAAAATGTTCAGTTGTGGGGAATACTGTTGACATGCTCGCGAGTCAACGACAGGACCGGATCCTGGCGGACGTGCGCGCGCGGGGGGCGGTCCGGGTCGCCGACCTCGTCGTCGAGCTCGACGTCTCGGACATGACGATCCGGCGCGACATCGCCGAGCTCGCGCGGCTCGGCGTCGTGCGGCGGGTGCACGGCGGCGCCGTCGACGCCCACCACACCGCCCACGAGCTCGACTTCGCGGTCAAGCGCACCCTCGCCGCGACCCAGAAGCTCGCGATCGCGCGCGCCGCGCTGGCCTGGATCTCGCCCGGCTCCTCGATCGCGCTGTCCGCCGGGAGCACCGCGCACCTGCTCGCGGAGCTCATCGCCGCCGACCCGGCGCTGCGGCCGCTCACCGTCGTGACCAACTCGCTGCCGGTCGCCGACACGCTGCACCTCGCGTCGCGCCGGCCGGGCTCGGCGCTGGACGTCGTGCTCACCGGCGGGGTGCGCACGCCGTCGGACGCGCTCGTCGGGCCCATCGCCGACGCCGCCCTCGGCCAGCTTCGCGTCGACCGCACCTTCCTCGGCGTGCACGGGCTCGGGCCGGACGGCCTGACCACGCCCAACCTGCTCGAGGCGCAGACGGACCGCGCCCTGCTGCGCTGCGCGAGCGACGTCGTCGTGCTCGCCGACCACAGCAAGTGGGGCGTCGTCGGGCTCGCCCGGATCGCCGCGCTCGACGCCGTCGACCTGCTGATCAGCGACGAGGGGCTGGCCACCGAGGCGTGCGCCGCGGCCGCCTCCGCCGTCGGCCAGCTCCTGCTCGCGCCGGCCACCGCCTCCCCCCAGACCCCACCGCCGCAGTCCCCCACCACCGAACGAGGAGCATCGTGAGCACCGCTGCCGTCCGACGCACGCCGACCACCCTGGCCGACGGGCGCGAGCTGATCTACTTCGACGACTCCGAGCCCTACGTGTCGGGGGCCGCGACCCGCCGGCTCGACGACCCGCGGCCGCTGCCCAACCGGTTCACGCCCGTCGTCGGCGACGACGGCGTCGCGCGCCCGGCCGCGAGCCCCGAGCTGCGCCGCGACCCGCTCACGGGCGACTGGATCCCGATGGCGTCGCACCGGATGAACCGCACGTTCCTGCCGCCGGCGGACTCGAACCCGCTGGCCCCCGCCAAGCCGGGCGCCGCGTACTCCGACGGCGAGATCCCGGCCGAGGACTACGACGTCGTCGTCTTCGAGAACCGGTTCCCGTCGCTGCTGACCGTGCCCGACGCGGGCGACGCCCTCGCCCACGGCGACGGCGAGGAGCTCTTCCCGGTGCGGCCCGCGAACGGCCGCTGCGAGGTCATCTGCTTCAGCTCGGACTCGACGGCGTCGCTCGCGTCCGTCGGGCCCAAGCGCATGCGCACGATCATCGAGGCGTGGGCCGACCGCACCGCGGCGCTCGGCGCCCTGCCGGGCATCGAGCAGGTGTTCTGCTTCGAGAACCGCGGCAAGGAGATCGGGGTCACGCTGCACCACCCGCACGGGCAGATCTACGCGTTCCCGTACCTCACGCCGCGCACGCAGGCGCTGCTCGCGCAGGCGCGCGCGCACCACGAGCGCACCGGCGGCCTGCTCGGGCGCGACATCCTGGACGCCGAGCTGCGCGCGGGCACCCGCATCGTGCTCGAGTCCGAGCACTGGGTCGCGTACGTGCCGTTCGCCGCGCGCTGGCCCGTCGAGGTGCACCTCGCGCCGCGGCGCGACGTGCCCGACCTGCCCGCGCTGACCGACGCCGAGCGCGCCGACCTCGCGACCGTGTACCTGCGCCTGCTCGCGATGCTCGACCGGTTCTTCGAGGGCCCCGCGGGCGAGCCGATCACGCTGCCGTACATCGCCGGCTGGCACCAGGCGCCCGTGGGCGACGGCCGCGAGCTGTCCCGCCTGCACCTGCAGGTGTTCTCGGTGCTCCGCGCGCCCGGCAAGCTCAAGTACCTCGCCGGCGTCGAGTCCGGGATGGCCGCCTGGATCAGCGACACCACGCCCGAGCGCATCGCGGCGCGCCTGCAGGCGGTGGCGCAGTGAGCGCGCCGACGAGCGGTGGCGCGGTGGGCACGCCGACGAGCGGTGGCGCAGTGAGCGCGCCGACGGGCGGTGGCGCAGTGAGCGCGCCGACGACGCCCGCCGACGACGCCGTCGGCCCGGCCTGGGTCCGCGCCTGGGATGCGAGCGAGGGCGCCGAGCGCGCCACCGCCGCGTTCCGGGCCCGGTTCGACGCGGAGCCCGACGGCGTCTGGTCCGCCCCCGGCCGCGTGAACCTCATCGGCGAGCACACCGACTACAACGGCGGGCTGTGCCTGCCGATCAACCTGCTGCATCGCACGTACGTCGCCGCGCGCGCGACCAGCGAGACGCTCAGCGACGCCGTCGTGAACCTCGCCTCGGCGCAGGAGGCGGCCGCGGGGCTGTGGAGCGCCCGACTCACGGAGGTCTCCCCCGGCACGGTCTCCGGCTGGCCCGCGTACGCCGCCGGCGTGGCGTGGGCGCTCGCGCGCGCGGGGCACGCCGTCGGCGGCGTCGACGCGGTCGTCGACTCGTGCGTGCCCTACGGCTCGGGCCTGTCGTCGTCGGCCGCGCTCGAATGCGCCGTCGCCGTCGCGCTCGACGGCCTGTTCGACCTCGGGCTCGGGGCCGACGACGCCGGGCGCACCCAGCTCGCGGACGCCTGCATCCGCGCCGAGAACGAGATCGCGGGCGCCGCGACCGGCGGCATGGACCAGTCGTCGTCGCTGCGCGCGCAGGCCGGGCACGCCCTGCTGCTCGACTGCCTCGACGGCTCCGTCCGGCACATCCCGTTCGACCTGGCGACCGACGGCCTCGCACTGCTGGTCGTGGACACTCGCGCCGAGCACCAGCTCGCGGACGGGCAGTACGCGGCGCGGCGCACGACGTGCGACGCCGCGGCGGCGCAGCTCGAGCTGGGCACGCTGCGCGAGATCGACCCCGGCACGCTCGAGGCGACGCTCGCCCGCCTGGCGCCCGACGACGCCGGCACGCAGGACATCGAGACTCAGGACGTCGAGACGATGCGGCGACGGGTGCGGCACGTGGTCACGGAGATCGCGCGCGTGCGCGAGCTCGTCGGGCTGCTCGACGCTGGCCGCGCGCGCGAGATCGGGCCGATCCTGGACGCCTCGCACGCCTCGCTGCGCGACGACTACGAGGTCAGCTGCCTCGAGCTCGACCTCGCCGTCGAGGCCGCCCGGGCCGCCGGCGCGCTCGGCGCCCGGATGACGGGCGGCGGGTTCGGCGGGTCGGCGATCGCGCTGGTCGAGCGCGCGCGCGTCGACGCGGTCGCCGCCGCCGTCGCCGCGGCGTTCGCGGCCCAGGGCCTGACCCCGCCGGCGTTCCTGGTCGCGGCCGCCTCGGCCCCGGCCGCCCGCACGGCCTGACCGGCGGGTTCTCGCGGCGAAGTAGTCCAATCGCGGTGAGGTAGTCCATCTGCGGTGAGGTAGTGCCTGCTGAGGCACTACCTCGGCGCGAATGGACTACCTCGGCGGCCGCAGCAGCGATCCGTCCGGCGCGGCCAGCGCCGACGCCGTGCCCGTAACCCGGACGCGGGGGTCGCCCGCCGCGACGTCGACGTCCAGGCGGCTCGGGCGGCCCATGTCGGCGCCCTGCCAGATCGTGATCCGGGCGGGCAGCTCGACCAGCCCCAGGTCGCGCAGGTAGCCCCCGAACGCCGCGGCCGCCGCGCCGGTCGCCGGGTCCTCGACGACGCCGCCGGGCGGGAACGGGTCGCGCGCGTGGAACGCCGTCGGGCTCTCGGCCCAGACCAGGTGCGCCGTCGTCCACCCGCGCGCGGCCATCAGCATGTCGAGCGCCAGGTAGTCGTAGTCGAGGCCGGCCAGCACGGACCGGTCCCGGACCGCGAGCACGAGGTGGTCGTTGCCCGCGTTCGCGACGTGGGCCGGGTACCGCGGGTCGAGCTGCTCGGGGCGCCAGCGCAGCGCCGCGAGCGCCGCGCTGAGCTCGTCGGGGCCGACGGCGCGGGTCCGGGTGGGCACGCTCGTCAGGGTCGCGGACACCTCGCCCCGGGCGCCGACCTCGGTCCGCACCGGCACGGGACCCGCCAGCGTCTCGAACGTGAGCGGGCCGACGCCGTCGCGCTGCGCGATCGCGACGGCTGTGGCGATCGTCGCGTGCCCGCAGAACGCGACCTCCGCGAGCGAGCTGAAGTACCGCAGCCGGTAGGTGCCGACGGCGCCGTCGGGCTCGACGAACGCCGTCTCGGAGTACCCGACCCGCGCGGCGACGGCCAGCCGCGCGGCGTCGTCGAGGCCCGCGGCGTCGAGCACGACGCCGGCGGGGTTGCCGCCGTGGCCGTGGTCGGTGAAGGCGGCGTAGCGCAGCACCGCGGCGTCGTCCATCTGTGCCTCCCGGAACTACCTCGGCTGCCGGCGAGCGCCTGCCCCCCGATGATGGCGTTGCGGGGTCGAAAGCGCTACGCGGAGCATCCCGGCGCCCGTACCTTGAGTTCACACAGTGCGCGCTCAGCCGGGCCCGCGCGCCGCCGCGACCCGAGGAGCCACGACGTGGGCGTCACCCGCAGGATCATCTTCCCCGTGCTCCGGCTGATCCTGTGGGCCGTGATCGCGGCCGCGCTGGTGAAGATCGCGTTCGCCGGCCAGACCATCACGGGCGGGGAGAGCCCGCTGTCGCCGTCGGCGGAGATCGTGGAACCGCAGGTCGCCGCGTCCACCGGCTCGATCACCAACACGGTCACCGTCACGGGCTCCGTCGTCGCCGACCCGGCCGTGACGGTGCGCGCGACCATGGCCGGCACGGTCACGAAGGTCATCGTCGCGGCCGGCGCGCACGTCGACGCCGGCGCCGCGCTCCTGGAGATCACGCTCGAGACCCCGGTCGAGCCCACCGTGACGACGAACCCCGAGACCGGGGAGCAGACGGTCCGCGAGAACAAGCCCACGATCAAGCGGGAGAAGGTCACGGCGCCGACGGCCGGCGCCGCCACCCTCACCGCGCTCAAGGACCAGGTAGTCGCCGTCGGCGACTCGATCGGCGCGATCTCGCCCGGGACCCTGTCGGTCTCCGGCACGCTGACCCCCGACCAGCAGTACCGCCTGCTCACCGCCCCGACCGAGGCGCAGGTGACGCTCAAGGGCGGCCCGGCGCCGTTCACCTGCACCGGGCTGCGGATCGGCGCCGCCCCCGCGGGCGACGGCGACGGGGCGGGCGAGACGGGGATCGACCCCGCGACGGGCCAGCCGCTGCAGGCGGCCTCGGGCTCGGTCTCGTGCGCCGTCCCGACGGGCATCACGGCGTTCGCGGGCCTCGGCGCCGACCTGTCCATCACGAACGGCTCCGCCGAGGGCGCGGTCGTCGTGCCGGTGTCCGCCGTCCAGGGCTCGGTCCAGACCGGCAACGTGTGGGTCGTGCTGCCGGACGGCACGCAGGAGCAGCGCGCGGTCGGCCTGGGCCTGACCGACGGCCAGGTCGTCCAGATCACGTCCGGGCTCGTCGCGGGCGACCAGATCCTCGAGTTCATCCCGATCGGCGACGTCGCGGGCGTCGACGGGTCCGGCGCGGCCGGTGGGACCGCGATGCTGTCCGGGGCCGGCGGCTGATGGCGCTGCTCGAGCTGACCGACGTGACGCGCTCGGTCCGACTGCCGGACGACCGCATCCTCGCGATCCTGCAGGGGGTGACCCTGTCGGTCGACGCGGGCGAGCACGTCGCCGTCGTCGGCCGCTCGGGGACGGGCAAGTCGACGCTGCTGAACATCCTCGGCCTGCTCGACGCGCCGACGTCGGGCGAGTACGTGCTTGACGGCACCCCGATCGGGCGGCTGTCGAACCGCAACCGCGCCCGCCGCCGGGGCGACGACTTCGGGTTCGTGTTCCAGCAGTTCAACCTCCTCGCCGGGCGCACCGCGCTCGAGAACGTCGCCGCCCCGCTGATGTACGCGCGCGGGCGCGCGTTCTGGCGGCGGTTCACCCTGGCGGCGCAGATGCTCGAGCGCGTCGGCCTCGGCGACCGCCTGGAGACGATGCCCGAGAAGCTCTCCGGCGGCGAGCAGCAGCGGGTCGCGATCGCGCGCGCGCTCGTGCGCCGCCCGCGCGTGATCCTCGCCGACGAGCCGACGGGGGCGCTCGACGTCGAGACCGGCGGCGAGGTCATGACGCTGCTCGACGAGATCGCGTCGGACACCGGCGCCGCCCTCATCGCGATCACCCACGACCTCGCCGTCGCCGCGCGTGCGCAGCGGCACTACCGCCTGGCGGGCGGCGTGCTCGTGCCCATCGTGCTGAACGCGCCGGGGCAGGTCACCGAGTGGATCGGCGACCTGCCGGTCTCGTCCGCGGTGCCCCCTTCGGCCGGCGAGGCGCGAGCGTGACCGGCCTCGTCGGCGCCGTCGTCGAGGCCTGGGACGAGCTGCGGATCCACAAGCTGCGCGTGCTGCTCGCGCTCATCGGGGTCGCCGTGGCGGTCTGCGCGATCACCGGCATCACCGCCGCGGCGCAGATGATGAGCCAGGTGCTCACCGAGCAGGCCGAGCGCGACGGCGGCCGCGACACCACGCTCAGCGTCTCGGCGTACCCGATGGGGTCGACGGCGCCGACGTCGGCGCAGTACGAGACGGAGTTCGCGCGGGTGGTCGAGCGGTACGGCATCGAGTACGCCACCCGCGAGCTGTACACGCAGCTGACGTTCCGCTTCCCGACGGGCGCGGTCAGCGTCCAGGCGCAGGTCGTCGACCCCGACTACGGGCTGATGCGCCGGATCCAGCCGGTGCACGGCGCCTTCTTCGTCGCGGCCGACGCCGACCGCCTCGCCCCCGCGCTCGTGGTGAACGAGGCGTTCCTCGCGCAGCTCGGCGTCAGCGACCTGAGCTCGCACCCGACGATCATGCTCGGCGGGCAGACGCCCGTGCGCAGCACGATCATCGGCGTCGTGGCCGACCGGTACGACGACGAGCCGCCGACCACCTTCCTGCTGTACGACCACTTCGCGCGCTGGGCCACGCCGGACCCGATGTACGGCCCCGTGGTGCCGAGCCTGAGCCTGTGGGTGCCGCCCGCGCTCGCCGACGAGCTCTCGGCGTCGATCGTGCGCGACCTCGGCGCGGCGCTGCCCGGCACGCAGACGGACGTGTACCCGCAGGGCGGCGGCTTCGCTGCCCTCGAGGGCGGCGTCCGCTGGGTCATCACCGGCATCGGCGGCGTCGCGCTCCTGCTCGGCGGCCTAGGGCTGGTCAACATCGCGCTCGTGACCGTGCGGTACCGCATCCGCGAGATCGGGATCCGCCGCAGCTTCGGCGCGACGTCGGGCCGGATCTTCTTCGGCGTGCTCATGGAGTCGGTGGTCGCGACCGCCGTCGCCGGCGTGGTCGGGGTCATGGCGGCGATCGTCATCATCAAGAACATCCCGATCGAGCAGGTGTTCGGCGTCGCGCTCGACGACATCCCGCCGTTCCCGACGTCGGCGGCGCTGATCGGGATGGCGTGCGCGACCGCCGTCGGTGCGCTGGCCGGCCTGATCCCGGCGACGGTCGCGGTCCGCGTCAAGGTCATCGACGCGATCCGCTACTAGCCCGGCCCGACCGACGCGCCGGGGCGTGAGGTAGTCCAGCTGCGGTGAGGTAGTCCTTCAGGAAGGACTACCTCGCGGCGGATGGACTACCTCGCGGCGGATCCTCGGGGAGCGAGGTGTCCGACCTACTAGGTGCCCGAGCTACAGGTCGTACTCGACCACCAGCGGTGCGTGGTCGCTCCAGCGCTGGTCGTAGGCCGGCGCGCGGTCGACGGTCGCGGTGCGCGCGGCGTCCGCGAGCGCGGCCGTCGCGAGCTGGTAGTCGATGCGCCAGCCGGAGTCGTTGTCGAACGCCTTGCCGCGCCACGACCACCACGTGTACGGGCCGGGGCCGTCGCCGCCGAGCTCGCGGCCCAGGTCGCGCCAGCCCGCGCCGAACCAGCGGTCGAGGTAGGCGCGCTCGGCCGGCAGGAAGCCCGCGGCCTTGAGGTTGCCCTTCCAGTTCTTGATGTCCACCGCGGCGTGCGCGATGTTGAGGTCGCCGCCGACGACGACGCGCCCGCCGCCCGCGGTCAGCTCCGCCAGGCGCGCCGAGACCAGGTCGAGGAACGCGTACTTCTCGTCCATCGAGGGCGTGCCGACGGTGCCCGAGTGCAGGTAGGCCGACACGACGGTGAGCGCGCCGCCCTCGGGCAGCTCGAGGTCGGCCTCGACCCAGCGGCCCGTGTTGGTGGGCACGCCCTGGCCGAGCCCGATCCGGATCGCGCTCATGGGCAGCCGCGACGCGATCCCGACGCCGGCGCGGCCCTTGGCCTCGGCTTCGGAGTGCGCGAGGTGCCAGCCCGCCGGGAAGAAGTCGGCGAGCAGCGCGTCGGGCGCCCGGACCTCCTGCAGCAGCAGCACGTCGGGCTTGCGGTCGTCGAGCCACCCGCCCATCCCCCGCTTGAAGGCAGCCCGAATCCCGTTGACGTTGGCGGTCGCGATGGTCAGCACCGGCACATCCTCCCCCACCCCACCCACAGGCCCGCCACACGCCACAGGCCCGCCACACGCCACAGCGCCCGCAGCCGGGGGCCCTCGGGGGGCCACCACGGACTGCGGGCGCTGCGGTCTACGGGGCGCTGCGGATCACCTCACGCGCGGCGGCTCAGCCGCCGCGACGTCAGCGCTGCCACCACCACTTCTTGACCGTCAGCGTCGCCGTGTCCGACGACGGCGCGGTGGTCGCGTTGCCGAGGTAGCTCACCGTGACCCGGTGGGTGCCCACCGCCAGGTTGCCCGGCAGCACCACGGCGGTCAGCCCCAGCGCCAACGAGCGGGTCGCGACGACGTTCCCGTCGACCTGCACCTGCACCTGGCCCTGCGCGGCCCGGCCGGCGGACCGCACCGACGCGAGCACGAGCGTCGGCAGGCCCTGGAACGTCGTGCCGGGCACGACGGTCACGTCAGTCGTCGAGGCCCGGCCCGCGACGGTCAGGGTCGCCGGGGCGGACGTGCTCGGCGCGGCGTCGGCCGTCCCGAGGAACGCCGCCACCACCTGGTAGCTGCCGACGGCGAGCGTGGCCGGCAGCGTGGTGGTCGCCACGCCCCCGACGAGCTCCACAGTCCGGCTCGTCCCGTCCCAGCTGAACGTCACCTGCCCGGTCGTGGCCCCCGTGACGGTCGCCGTCGCGGTGACCGCCGATCCGTAGGTGGCCGACGTCGTCGAGAGCGCGAGCGCCGTCGTCGTCGTCGCGACCGAGTCGGTGACCGTGATCGGCAGCCGCACGGTCGTGCCCGACGGCGCCGCGACCAGCACGAGCGTCGCCGCACCCGAGATGTCGGCCGGGACCGCGACCGCGACCGACGCCGCGCCGGCCGTGACACCGAACTCCACCGGGGCGGCGGCGCTGCCCTCCCACGTCGCGGTGAGCGTCGTGTTCGCCGGGCTGCCCAGCGAGGTCAGGTCGAGCTTCGAGACCTCGACCGCGACCTGCGCACCCTGCTCGGCCTCGGCCGGCAGACCCGCGACCGCGACCGCGTGCCGCGCGAAGCTCGGGCTGACCGGGTTGTTCGCGCCGAGGTAGTCGATCCACGCGTCCCGGTCGATCAGGCCGGAGTCCCGGGTGTCGGTGCCCTCGGTGAAGACCCGGAAGTTGTCCCCGCCCTGGGCCAGGAAGCTGAACGTCCCGACCCGGTAGGCGGCCGCCGGGTCGATCGGCGCGCCGTCCACCGAGATGCTGGTGATCCGGCTGCCCTCGGCAAGCGTGGCGTCGTAGGTGTACGAGACGTTGTCCGACAGGCCGAGCTGCAGGTAGGGCCGGGTCGGGACGTTGCCCGACGCGTCGCGCTGCCACTGCTGCTCGAGCAGCACCTTGAACTGCGCGCCGGTCAGGCTCGTGGTCCAGAGGTTGTTCACGAACGGCAGCACGGCGTTGGCCTCGGCGTACGTCACGACGCCGTCGGGGGCGTAGAGCAGGTCGCTCCGCAGCCCGCCCGGGTTGACGACGCCGATCTCGGCGCCGCCGCGGGCGTCGTCGGCCAGGGACTCCCGCAGCGAGTTCGCCACGAGGTTCCCGAGGGTCGACTCGGACGACCGGTCGTCACGCACCGGCGGGGTGCCGGCGAACGCCGTCGTGATGTCGGCGGTGACCGCCCCGACCGGCTGGTTGCCGATCACAGCGGCGGCCGCGAGCGCGGCGTCGACCGTGGACTTGACCGCGGCGACGCGCGGGTAGGCGGCGACCAGGTCGGCGTCGGCGACCGTCGTGCGGGCCACGTTCTGCTCCGTGTGGGCGGTCACCTCGCCGGTCTCGGCGTCCACCGAGAGCACGATCTGGCCGATGAACTCGCCGTAGTTGCCGGTCTGCAGGATCGGCCGGGTGGCACCCTCGACCCCCGGGACGGGCGCCGACCACGCGTACTGCTTGTGCGTGTGGCCGGTGAAGATCGCGTCGACCTCCGGCGCGGTCTCGGTGACGATCTCGGCGAACGCGCCGCCCGCGGCGATCTCCTGCTCGAGCGTCGCCCCGTCCGGCGTGCCGGCGGAGGCGCCCTCGTGATACTCGGCGACGAGCACGTCCGCCTCGCCGTTGGCCGGGTCGCCGTCGCTGAGCTGGGCGGCGACGCGGTTGACGGCCTCGACGGGGTCACCGAAGTCCAGGGTGGAGATGCCGCCGGGCGAGACCAGCGAGGGCGTCTCCTCGGTGACCGTCCCGATCACGCCGACCGTGAGGCCACTCACCTCGAACAGCGCGTACTCGTCGAGCGCCGGCGTCGTGGTGCCCGCCGTGTACACGTTCGCGCCCAGGTAGTCCCAGGTCGCGTTGGTGCCGCCGGCGATCACCCGGTCGGTGAGGTCGGCGTAGCCCTGGTCGAACTCGTGGTTGCCGACGGCGGAGGCCGCCAGCTCGAGCTCGTTCAGCACGTCGATGGTCGGCTGGTCCTGCTGGGACGACGACGCGAACAGCGACGCGCCGATGTTGTCCCCCGCCGACAGGAACAGCGTGCTGTCCTCGCCGCCGGCGGCCCGCAGCTGCTCGACCGTGCCCGCGAACTTCACGGTGTTCGCGTCGATCCGGCCGTGGAAGTCGTTGATGTTGAGCAGGTTCACCGCGACGGTCTCGGTGGCCGCGAAGCCGACGACGACCGGGTCGTGGTCGGAGGAGCGGTAGGCGGACGTGTCGTAGAACAGCGTGCCGTGCGCGTTGTACCGGCTGTACTCGAGCGCGACCGACTCGGGCGAGTTGATCTCCCAGATGTCCGCGCCCGTGGCGCGCGCCCGGAAGCCCTCGTTGAGCAGCACGTGGTCGAGCGACCCGGACTGGCCCGAGAAGCTGTACGAGTACTGGCCCGCGGCGAACGCGCTCCCCGCGTCGGTGTACCCGGCGGCGTAGAGCACCTGCAGCGGGTCCTCCTGCGTGTAGGAGTTGAAGTCGCCGAGCAGCGCGACGTCCTCGATCGGGTCGGCGTAGTCGTCGAGCACCGTCGGGACCCAGTCGCGCACCGCCGTGGCCTGCGCGACGCGGGACGCGTTGGACGCGCCCTGCCCGTCGCCCGCGTCGGCGTCGCCCGGGAGCGGGCCGGCCGAGCCCTTGGACTTGAAGTGGTTGACCGCGACGAAGAACGCCTCGCCGCCGCCGACCGGCGCGAACGCCTGGCCGATCGGCTCGCGCGCGTTCACGAACGCCTGGCCGTCGCCGCTCTGGTCGCCCAGCGCGCGGGAGGCACCGACGCGCTCGACCGCCGCGGGGCGGTAGATCAGCGCGTTGGTGATGACGTCCTGCTCGGCCGGGTCCGGCAGGTCGGCCGACGACGGCACGAAGGCCCAGGTGCCCGCGCCGGCCGCGGCGTTGAGGGCGTCGGTCAGGGCCGCGAGCGCCTCGTCGGTGCTCGCGACGCCGTCGACGGCCGCGGAGTTCTCGATCTCCATCAGGCCGACGACGTCGGCCTCGGTCGCGTTGATCGCCGTGACGATCTTGTCCTGCTGGCGCTGCAGGCTCGCGCCGTCCCACGCGCCGCGCGGGCCGTTGCCCGGGCACTCGCGCACGGTGATGCCGGTGCCCGCGCGGTCGGCGTACGGGGTGCAGCCCGCGACGTCGGCCCCGAGGGTGGTGAAGTAGTTGAGCACGTTGAACGACGCGACGGTGAGGTCCGCGCCCGCGAGCGCCGTGGCGTCGGGGGCGTCGGTCCGGGTGTTCTTGAACGTCACGCGGTCCGCGTCGGCCGTGGCGGACGTGACCTGCGCGGTCGGGTTCAGCTTCCAGGTGTCGTTGCGGTAGTCGACGACGACGGGGCGGGAGAACTGCGCCGCCGCGCCGACCCGGACGGGGTTCGTCAGGGACACGTACGGCGGCGTCTGGCCGGTGTTCGCGGCGCTGAGGAAGTTCGTCGAGGCGCCGTCGTCGAGGACGACGCCGCGCGCGGCGTTGCTCTCGGCCGTCGCCGCGGCCTCGGCCGAGCCGGGCGCGCCGACCTCGGTCGGCTGCACGAGCGGCGTGTCGCCGAACGCGAGGCCGACCTCGCCGTACTGGTTGGTGGAGTAGGTGTCGGTCACCGTGTACGCGCCGGTGGGGGCGAACAGCATGGACTCGAGCTTCTCGCGGTCGGCGTCGGTCGCGGGCCACGCGACGGTCACGGGTGCGACCGGCGCCGCCGCGTCGGGCAGCACCTCGTACCCGGTGGCGTCGGCGACCGTGAGCTCGGTGAGGCCGGCGAACTCGCTGACGGTGCCGGTGACCTGCACGTGGTCGCCGATCGCGACGGTGGGTGCGCCGCCGCTGGCCTGGTAGACGAACAGGCCGTCCGACGACGTCCGGGCCGCGAGGTCCGTGTCGCCGCCCGAGCCGGGGGTCTGGATCGCGAACCCGAAGTACCCGCCGGTCGGGTAGGCCGCAGTGACGACGCCAGTGGTGATCACGGCCTGGCCGGCGAGCGGGCTGGTGGCGCCCGGGCCCTGGATCTCGAGGATGGTCGCCGCGACGGGGTCGCCGGGCTCCTCGCCGGTCGCGCCGGACGGCTGCGGGGTCGGGGCGCCGGCGAGGAAGTCGGCGGCGTTGTTCGCGGTGTTCGCGAACGCCGTGCGGGAGATCGAGTTCGTGTTGCTGGGCGCCGGGGCGGGCCCGGTCCCCGCGAAGGCCGTGGCGGTGGCGCCGTAGCCGACGAGGTCGACGACGTCGGCGGCCGTGGCGCACGCCGTCGTGGCGCACGTGAGGGCGGACGCGCTGGACGAGAGCGCGACCTTGCCGGCGGTGCCGCTCATCGCGAGGGTGCCCGTCGCGTCCGGCGCGGGGAGGTCGACGGTGCCGCCGGCCCCGGTGGCCTGCTGGACGAGGTAGGTCGCGCCGGCCGGGATCGAGCCTGTGAGCGGGGTCGTGGCCCAGGACGTGCCCGCGGCGGAGCCGTACTGGACGGACCAGCCGGACACGTCGACCGCCGTCGTCCCGGTGTTGGCGAGCTCGATGAAGTCGCTGCGGAACGTCGCTCCCGAGTTGCCGCCGCCGCCGTAGACCTCGTTGATCACGACCTGGCTCGTGGGCGAGACGGCGGCCCCAGCCGGCGCCACCCCCGCGAGGCTCACGGCTAGCGCGGTGAGGGCGGCTGCCGTCACGGCACCCGCCCCCCGGACTCGACGTTCAGTCACTGCCTGCATCTGTCGATCCCTCGATTTTCTCGACGGCGGCACACCGTCGCAGGTTGGCCAGCGGCACAAATCCGTTCGGCGTCAGCATGCCCCGCCGGGTGAAACAGCGGGTGAAGTTCGGCCCAACAACGATCCTTGTGCAGATCCCTCTGGATTGCAGGGTGAACGGGCACGACGGGGACCTGCGGACGACATGGCACGCTGACCCAAGGGGGTGGTCGAGATCCGATCTCAGGTCGTGGCGCGGGCGGTCGTCGTGACGGTGGCGACGCTCCTGCTGGCCGGCACCCTCTCGTCCTGCCGCGCGAATGCGGCGACGGAGGCGGGCACGGACTTCTCCGCCGAGCTGGCCGAGGTCCCGGGCGTGCTCTCGGTCGACCCGGGAGGCAACAACACGCTGCCGTTCACGGGCACCGCGGACGCCACCGTCGAGCTCGAGCCGGGCACGAGCGACGAGCGGGTCGGCGAGATCGTCGACCTCATCGGCGCGTACCAGAACGAGCACACGACCACCGCCCTGACCTGGACCTCCGTCACGGTGGCCGTCGGCGGCTTCGCGCTCGAGGTCGTGGACACCCGCGCGACCAACGGCGAGGAGATGCGCGTGTTCACCGGGCTGCGCGACGACCCGCTCCTGGGCGGCGCGCGCCTCGAGCTCAACGCCGCGCGGGACGCCGGCGGCTCGATCGGTCTCACCGCCGCCGCGGGGACGTCGTTCCTCGAGACGCTCCGCACGGGCCAGGACCTCGTCTCTAGCGACCCGTTCTACCGCGACGCCGCGGTCGTCGCGTCGAGCGCCGACGGCCTCCGCACCGTCTCCACGCGCACCGCCGACGGGGCCGCGGGAAGCCTCGACGGCGCGATCGCGGCCTACTCTGCGGTGGCGGCGCAGCTCACTGTGACGGCCGCCGAGCTGGCGCCCGGCACCGCCGCGATCCGCGTCGAGCGCTACGCCGACGCGGCCGCCGCGACCGCCCTCGCCCGCAGTGCCCCCGGAGCCGCCGGCGTCGCGCTCGCTGTGAACGGGGGCGTCGTGACCCGCAGCGGGTTCGACGACGGGTCCGGCGACTCGTCCGGCGACGCCTCCGCCAACGCCGCGATCACGGATGCGCTGCTCGCCGCGACCGCCACGCTCGACGGCGTCGAGCAGATCGTGGCGCGTCCCGCCTCGATCACGTACACCGCGGCGGACCTGGAGACGGCGCAGTCGATCGCCGCCGCCATCGGGCAGGCGCAGGCGAAGTCGCCAGCGAAGGCGCCAGCGGGGACGGCGTTCGCCGTGGAGATCCAGACGCCGACGCCGCAGCGCGGCCAGCGCGCGTTCGCGCTCGCCGCGGCGCCGGCCGACCTCGACGACGCGCTCGCGTTCGCCCGCGCGACATCGGCGTTCGGGCCGCTCGAGATCAGGACGGCCGAGTCCGCGCCCACCGCGGAGTTCACGGTCGAGGCCGGCGACACGGACGGCCTCGACGCCCTGCTCCGCACGGTCAAGTCCATGGTCGCGGCGGGCACGACGGTCACGCTGACCATGACCGAGGACACGCGCACGTCGACCCGGGTGTCGTTCGAGGCGGCCGACCAGGTGTCCATCGAGTCGTCCCTGGGGGCCGAACGCGAGTCAGCGGTCGACGCCGCCGCCCGGGAGCTCGTGGAGAGCACCTGGAACGCGCTCCCAGCTGGCAGGTAGCCGGCCCTACCGCGTAGCCGGCCCTACCGCGAGCCGAGCTCGACGATCTCGTACCGGTCCTTGCCCCCGACCTTGGCCCGGTACATCGCGGCGTCCGCGTGGTGCAGCACCTCGTCGACCGTGACGGCGACCGAGCCGGCGGCGACGCTCACGTACGTGATGCCGATGCTCGCCGTCACGACGTGGTCGAGGCCGCGGACAGTGAGCGGTTCCCGCAGCGCCCGCACGATCCGGTCGGCGAGCGCCACCGCGAACGTGCGCGCCGGCACGGCCGGCTCGCTCGTGTCGTCGCGGTTCCAGGGCTCGACGACGACGACGAACTCGTCGCCTCCGACCCGCGCGACGAGGTCGACCGAGCGCACGGCGTCGCGCAGCCGCCGCGCGGTCTCCCGCAGGACGGCGTCCCCCGCCGAGTGCCCGCCGGTGTCGTTCACGTCCTTGAACCCGTCGAGGTCGCAGAACAGGACCGCGATCTCGCGCTCGTCGCGGCGCGAGCGGTCGAGCGCGGCCTCGAGCCGGTCCACCAGCAGCGCCCGGTTCGGCAGGCCAGTGAGGCTGTCGTGCAGCGCCGCGTGCGTGAGCTGCTCCTCGGCGTGCACGAGGTCGGTGACGTCCCGGATCACGGCGAGCACCTCGAGGACGCGGCCGGCGCCGTCCCGGCGGAACGGCGTCGCACGGTAGTCCAGCCAGCGCCACTCGCCGTCGCGATGCAGGCCGCGCATGCGCAGCCGCAGCGAGCCCCCGTCGGGGCAGTCCGCCGCCTCGAGGCGCAGCGCCTGCAGGCGCGGCAGGTCATCCGGGTGCACGATCTCCGTCCCGATGCGTGCGCCGAGCTCCACGAGCTCCGCCGAGGTTCGGCCCAAAAGGTGCCGCCCAGGCGAGACGTAGACGACCGCGCCGGTCGCCAGGTCCGTGACGATCGTGTCGTCCGGGCTCGCGGCGAGGATGGCGGCGGAGAACGCGTGGGCCTGCTCGGTCGCGCGCTGCGCGACGACCAGTTCGGTGATGTCCAGGTGCGTCCCGCGGATCTGGGTGGGGCGGCCGTCGGCGTCCAGCTGCACCTCGATCCGCGCGCGCAGGACCCGCTCCGCGCCGTCGTCGGCCCGGCGGATGCGGAACTCGAAGTCGTGCTTCCCGCCGACGCCGGTCGAGGCGCGCCACGCCCGCGCCGTGCTGTCGAGGTCCTCCGCGACGATGAACGCCCCGAACGCCTCGGCCCCGAGCGGGCCGGGGGCCAATCCCCAGAGCGCGCAGAGCTGGTCGGAGAACGTCCAGGTCCCTTCCGTGAGGTCGTGCTCGAACCCGCCGAGCTGGCCGAGCCGCTGCGCCTCGTCGAGGTTGTGGCGCTCCTGCGCGAGCGCGCGCAGCGCGACCCGCTCGGCGCTCACGTCGGCCAGGGCGGCGACCGCCCCGAGCAGCTCGCCGTCGGGGCCGAGGATCCGGCTGCCGCGTACGACGACCTCGCGCAGAGGGCCGGCGGGCGGCCCGACGAGCACCTCCACCTGGGCGACGTCCTCGCCGCGCAGGGCGCGCAGCAGCGGGTACTCCTCGACGGCGAGCAGGTCGCCCGCGGCGTCGCGCACCTCAAAGAGCCCCGGCAGGTGCTCCGGTCGCAGCCCGGCGAGCCCCGTGGTGAGGCCGAACATCGCCCGCTCGGCCCGGTTGCTCAGCACGAAGAGCCCGTCGGCGTCGCAGGACACGATGCCGACGTCGATCGTCTCGAGCAGCGCCTCGGTGAACCCCTGCCGGCGGTCGAGCTCGATGTGCGCCTCCGCGAGCTCGACGTGCGCCTCGGCGAGCTTGCCGAGGGCGTCGTCGAGGGCCGCCACGTCCCGGCGTCGGAGCGCGCGCGCGGAACGGCCCAGCCCAGCCGCGGCCCGTCGACGTCCCTCCGGCATACGCACCCCCCTGGACTCAGATCGGACGATCACAGGGGCAGTTGAGCAAAACCCGTCGCCCACCACCGACGGATCGCCCGCCGAGGCCCGGGAACGCGTCAACCGGCGGCGATGACCGCCCGCTCCGCTGCCTCGACCACGTTGGCGAGCAGCATCGCGCGCGTCATCGGCCCCACGCCGCCCGGGTTCGGCGAGAGCCAGCCCGCGACCTCGGCGACGCGCGGGTCGACGTCGCCGACGAGGGTGGTCGAGCCGGTCCCGGGGCTCACGACGCGCGTCACGCCGACGTCGAGCACGATCGCGCCCGGCTTGACCAGGTCGGCGGTGATGATCCCGGGCACGCCGGCGGCGGCGACGATGATGTCGGCGTGCCGGGTGTGCTCGGCCAGGTCGTGCGTGCCCGTGTGGGTGAGCGTGACCGTGGCGTTGAACTCGCGCCGCGTGAGCAGCAGCCCGATCGTGCGGCCCACCGTCGTGCCGCGCCCGACGACGACGACGTCCTGGCCGGCAAGCGAGATGCCGTGCCGCACCAGCAGCTCCAGGATGCCGCGCGGCGTGCACGGCAGCGGAGAGTCGATCGGCCCGTTGACCCGCAGCACGAGGCGGCCGAGGTTGGTCGGGTGCAGGCCGTCGGCGTCCTTGGCGGGGTCGACGAGCTCGAGCACGCGGTTCGTGTCGATCCCGGCAGGCAGCGGCAGCTGCACGATGAACCCCGTGCAGGCCGG
The DNA here is from genome assembly GCF_017569225.1 of Pengzhenrongella sicca. GTDB lineage: Bacteria > Actinomycetota > Actinomycetes > Actinomycetales > Cellulomonadaceae > Pengzhenrongella > Pengzhenrongella sicca. Next base: position 634,285 of record NZ_CP071868.1, on the reverse strand, counting down.
GTCGGCGTTCAGGCGCGCGACGGCGGCCTCGATGTCGGCCTGCGACGCGGTCGCGGGCAGGTCCTCGCGCAGCGACGCGATCCCGACCTCGGCGCAGTCGCGGTGCTTGCCGCGCACGTACGCCTGGCTGCCCGGGTCGGCGCCGACGAGCACGGTCCCGAGGCCGGGCACGACGCCGCGGGCCGCGAGCGCCGCGACCCGCTCGGTCAGCTCGCCCTTGATCGCGCGCGCGGTCGCGGCGCCGTCGAGCACGCTCGCCCGGTGCGACCCCGGATCGCTCACTGCTGCAGGCCGGGATAGAGCGGGAACGCGCCGGTGAGCTTCGCGACGCGCGCGCGCAGCGCCTCGATGTCGGCGCCCTGGCCGGCGGTGAGCGCCGCGGCGATGATCTCGGCCACCTCGGCGAACTCGACGTCGCCGAACCCGCGCGTGGCGAGCGCGGGCGTGCCGATCCGCAGGCCGGACGTGACGCGCGGGGGGCGCGGGTCGAACGGGACCGCGTTGCGGTTGACCGTGATGCCGGCCGAGTGCAGGAGGTCCTCGGCCTGCTGGCCGTCGAGCTGGGACCGGCGCAGGTCGACGAGCACGAGGTGCACGTCGGTGCCGCCCGTGAGCACCGAGACGCCCGCAGCGGCGAGGTCGGGGGCCGACAGGCGCTCGGCGATGATCCGCGCGCCGTCGATCGTGCGCTGCTGGCGCTCGCGGAACGCGCCGGTCGCGGCGACCTTGAACGAGACCGCCTTGGCCGCGATCACATGCATGAGCGGGCCGCCCTGCTGGCCGGGGAAGACGGCCGAGTCGATCTTCCGCGCGAGCTCGGCCTTCGACAGGATGAAGCCCGAGCGCGGGCCGCCGATCGTCTTGTGCACGGTCGAGGAGACCACGTCGGAGTACGGCACGGGGCTCGGGTGCAGCCCGGCGGCGACGAGGCCGGCGAAGTGCGCCATGTCGACCCAAAGCTTCGCGCCGACCTCGTCGGCGATCGAGCGGAACGCCGCGAAGTCGAGGTGCCGCGGGTACGCGGACCAGCCGCCGATGATGACGTCGGGGCGGGTCGCGAGCGCCTGCTCGCGCACCTTGTCCATGTCGATGAGGAAGGTGTCGGGGTCGACGCCGTAGGCCGCGACCTCGTACAGCTTGCCCGAGAAGTTGATCTTCATGCCGTGCGTGAGGTGGCCGCCGTGCGCGAGCTCGAGGCCGAGGATCTTGTCGCCGGGCTTGATCAGGGCGTGCAGCACGGCCGCGTTCGCCGTCGCGCCCGAGTGCGGCTGGACGTTCGCGTGCTCGGCGCCGAACAGCGCCTTGGCCCGGTCGATCGCGAGGGTCTCGGCGACGTCGACGTACTCGCAGCCGCCGTAGTAGCGCTTGCCGGGGTAGCCCTCGGCGTACTTGTTCGTCAGCACCGAGCCCTGCGCCTGCAGGACGGCGCGCGGCACGAAGTTCTCGCTCGCGATCATCTCGAGGGTGTCGCGCTGGCGCGTGAGCTCGTTCTCGAGCACCGCGGCGATCTCGGGGTCCAGCTCGGCCAGGGTCTGGTCGAGGACGTTCTCGTTCTCGGAGCTCATGGTTCTCCTCAGCGCTGGGGGCGAGCGGCGGCGATCCCGGGTTCGGTCCGGGCACCACCCGCCATCACGGGGTGACCGGGGGCCCAGGCGTACGACCCGAAGTCTGCTGCTGCTGCGTCGCTCCCCGGTGGTGACCCACCCGCGCCAGTTACGACGGGGACAGCCTAGCAACGGGCGTCGCGCCGTCGTCCAGCCCGCCGTCGTCCGGCCCGTCGTCGCCGTCGGCCACCTCGTCGCCGTCGCCGTCGCCGAGGATGCGGCGCAGGTAGGCGTAGGTCAGGTCGCCGGCGGTGCGGTCGTACTGGTGCTCGTAGCCGTTCTTCGCGTACAGCGCGAGGTTCTGCACCGAGTCCTTGCCGGTGAAGACCCAGACCTCCTCGATGCCCTCGGGCATGTGCGGCAGGATCGCGAACAGGAGCTGGGTGCCGATGCCCTTGCCCTGCAGGTCGGGCGCGACCGCGAGCCGGCCCAGCGTGGCCTTCTTGTCCTCGAACACGACCCGGATCGAGCCGACGAGCCGGTGCCCCGAGCGCGCGCCGAGGGTCAGGACGCCCTCGACCTTGAGGTCGGCGCGCAGCTCGGACAGGGTCTGGGTCAGCGGCGGGATGTTGGGGTCGCCGTACAGCTGAGCCTCGGTCACGAACGCGGCTCGGCGGAGCGTCAGCAGCTCCCCGGCCTCCTCATCGGTGACGACCTGGATGGTGACGTCGGGTGTGCTCATGTGTCCATCGTCTCAGCCCCACGGGGGCCCGACTACCCTCGGGTCTCGTGTCCCACGTTTCGGTACCCGCCGTCCCTCCTGTTGCCGCCGCCGCCGCGACGCCGCCCGGGCCGATCGCTCCCGGTTTGACCCACTGGGTCCTGATCCTGTCCTGCCCCGACCGGCCCGGCATCGTGCTCGCCGTCGCGGGCCTGCTCGCCGAGCACGGCGGGAACATCACGGAGTCGCAGCAGTTCGGGGACCCGCTCTCGGGCCTGTTCTTCATGCGCGTGCAGGTCGAGACGACGGTGGTGCGCGCCGAGCTCGAGCCCGCCCTCGCGGAGCTCGGCACCCGGTTCGCCATGACGTGGAGCCTCGACGTCGTCGGCCGGCCCGTGCGCACGCTCGTCATGGGCTCGACCGCCGAGCACTGCCTCAACGACCTGGCGTTCCGCCAGCGCTCGGAGGGCCTGCCGATCGACATCGTCGCGGTGGTGTCCAACCACACCGTGCTCGCCGAGCTCGCGGCGTTCTACGGCATCGGGTTCCACCACGTGCCCGTCACGCGCCCGACCCGCGCCGACGCCGAGGCGCGGCTGCTCGCGCTCGTCACCGAGCTCGACGTCGAGCTCGTCGTGCTCGGCCGGTACATGCAGATCCTCTCGGACGACCTGTGCCGCGCGCTGGCCGGCCGCGCGATCAACATCCACCACTCGTTCCTGCCGAGCTTCAAGGGCGCGCGACCGTACGCCCAGGCGCACGAGCGCGGCGTCAAGCTCATCGGCGCGACCGCCCACTACGTCACCGCCGAGCTCGACGAGGGCCCGATCATCGAGCAGGACGTCGAGCGCGTCGACCACACCCGGCATGTCGACGACCTGATGCGCCTAGGTCAGGACGTCGAGCGCCGCGCCCTGGCCCGCGCCGTGCGCTGGCACGCCGAGCACCGCGTGCTGCTCAACGGCCACCGCACGATCGTCTTCCGCTAGGAAGCCCTACCAGGGCCACCACGAGTGGCGGTGCGACTCCTTCTCGACGAGCACGGCGACTGTGCGCGCCGGGACGGTGACCTCACCCGTCGCCTCGTCCCACGTCGTCGTGCGGACGACGCCGTCACTCCCGCGCGCCTGTACGCGGGACAGGTCGAGGTCGTGGCCCGCGAGCGCCGGGACGCGCTGCGTCGTCGGCCCGTCGCTCGCGTTGATGACGGTGAGGACCCCGTCAAGCCGGCGGTCGACGTCCCGGCCCGCCGTGTCGTCGATCCGCATGACGACGACGCCCGGGTCCGCGTCCGGCCCGCTGCCCGGGAACGAGACCTTCTGCTCGATGAGCCCGGCGCTGCCGAGGCGGAACAGCGGCGTGGAGAACCGCAGCCGCAGCAGGTCCTCGGCGGCCGCGGACGCGGCGCCGATGTCCGTGGCGGCCGGCTTGAGCGCCGGGTTCGCGAGCAGCGGCCCCTGGATCGGCCACTTCGCCTCGTTGTCCGGCGCCGGCGGCAGGCCGCGGCCGAAGCCGTTGTCCTGGCCGGTGAAGTCCAGCGCGTTGAACCAGTCGCCGGAGTTATAGCTGTTGCGGTCCAGCGACTTGCTCCGCAGCAGGTCGGCGCCCGCGTGCCAGAACGACGGCGTCTGCGCGAGCGCAGTCGTCGCGAGCGAGACCGTGTTCATCCGAACCCGGTCCGCCATCGACGTGGCGACCGGGAGCTTGTACGTCAGCGAGTCGAACAGGGTCTCGTTGTCGTGCGCGTCGACGTAGGTGATGACCTCCTCGGGCGAGTCGGCGTACCCGGCCGGCTGGCCGTTGTAGTCGATCTCCGCGCCCGTGCTGATCGCGCCGTCGGCCGTCTGGAACGAGAACCCGCGCAGGTTGCCGGCCAGCCCGAGGCGCACGAGGTCGCCGTCGTGCTGGACGCGCGCGAGCTGCTCGGCCTCGGTGCCGTTCGCCGCGACGCCGTTCGCGTCGGTGTACCCGCCGCTGCCGAAGCCCTGGATGCGCGGGTCCTCGTCGAACGGGCCACCGCCGCGCACGCCGTCGCGCAGGCGGTCGCTGAAGGTGCCGATGCCCGTCCCTCCGAGCTGGCCCTGCGTGGCCTGCGTGAACAGCGCGTTGTCCGCGACCTCGCCGAAGTTCCAGCCCTCGCCGTACAGGTACACGGCCTTGCCGTTCACGCCGTCGCGCCGGACCGTGAGCTCGTCGAGCGCCGACCGCACCGCGAGCATCGTGGCGACCGAGTGGTGCCCCATGAGGTCGAACCGGAAGCCGTCCACCTTGTAGTCGCGGGCCCAGAGCACGACGGAGTCGACCATGAGCTTCTCGGCCATCGCGTGCTCGGTCGCCACGTTCTGGCAGCACGTCGAGGTCTCGACGGCCCCGGCGGCGTTGAGCCGGTGGTAGTACCCCGGCACGACGCGGTCGAGGATCGACTTCGGGTCCTGCCCGCTCGCCGCGGTGTGGTTGAACACCTGGTCGAGCACGACCTGGAGCCCGTCCGCGTGCAGCGCGCCGACCATGGTGCGGAACTCGGCGATGCGCGCCCCGCCCTCGGGGTTGACCGCGTACGAGCCCTCCGGCGTGGAGAAGTGCAGCGGGTCGTAGCCCCAGTTGAAGCCGTCGGTGTCGGCGACCGCCGCGACGGCGGCCTGCTGCTCGGTCGAGTCCGGCGCGTACGACGCGAGGTCGCCCGCGGGCACCGCCTGCGCGGCGCGGTCCTCCTCGATCGTCGCGATGTCGAACGTCGGCAGCAGGTGCACCGTCGTCAGGCCCGCGTCGGCGAGCTCGCGCAGGTGCGCCCGGCCCGACCCGTTCGCGGCGAACGCCCCGTAGGTGCCCCGCAGCTGGGCCGGGACGGTCTGGTCGTTGATCGAGAAGTCCCGCACGTGCAGCTCGTAGATGGTCTGGTCGACCGGCCGGACCACTGGCTGCTTCGCGCGCTCCCAGGACCGCGGCCGGAAGGCCCGGTCGGCGAGGTCGACGAGCACCGAGTGCGTCGAGTTCGTGGTCAGGGCGACCGAGTACGGGTCGGTGACCTGGTTGACCTCGACCGCGTCGGTCGTGGGCGCGTACACCGTGACCTCGTACCGGTAGGCGTCGCCCGCCCACGACCTCGCCCCGCGCACGGTCCACGAGCCGTCGGCGCGCCGCGTCATCGGCACCCGCTGCGGCTCGGCCGCGACGTCGCCGGGCCAGCGCAGCAGGGTCACCTGCTGGGCCGTCGGCGCCCACAGCGCGAGCCTGGGTCGGCCGCCGCGCCACGTCGCGCCCAGGCGGGCGTCGGCGGCGTCGGCGGCGAACAGGTCGTCGACGACGCCGGGGATCTGCACCCCGGTGATCGCCTGCGCGGCTCCCGTCGACGCGGTGCCGTCCGGGCCGTACTGGGCGACGAGCAGCTCGCCCGTCAGCAGCGCCTCGACCGCGGCGCGGTCCGCGCTCGGGACCGTCAGCGCGACGGAGCCCTCGAGCGCGGGGAACCGGGCCAGCTGCGCGGCGGTGAGCCCCGCGGGGTCGAGCGCGAGGTCGAGCGAGGTGCCGCCGACGACGGCGCCGTCCGTCACCTCGAGCGACCCGTCGGGCGCCGAGTGCAGCGTCCACGACAGGGTCGTGGGATCGGTCGCGGCGGGGATCCACGCCGCGGGCCAGGCGATCGTGCCCGCGTCGATCCACTGCGCGCGCGCCTCGCCGAGCCCGGGCAGCTGCGGCTGCGCCGAATCGATCGTCAGCAGGTGCGTCGCCAGGTCGTAGCTGAACGTGATCGGCTCGCCCGTCGTCGCGCTGTAGGCGATGTTGGCGCCGTTGAGGACGCCGTCGGCGCCGTAGTTCTCGTCCCAGCCGAGGTTGTGCGCGACCTTCACCTCGTAGCTGCCGGTCGGGATCGTGTCGGTCGTGAAGGTGGCCACGCCGTCGCCGTCCGGGTCCTGCAGCCACGCCGCGAGGCAGTCCGGCTGCCAGTCGCCCGGGCAGCCGAGCTCGCTCTGCGCGCTGCCGGGCAGCGTGAGGATCGGGCCCTGCGAGGTCGACGTGAAGTAGTGCGTCACGGGGTCGTAGAAGAACGTGATCGGGCCGCCGGCGTGGGTGAAGGTCACGTTGTCGCCGCCCGCGACGCCACCGGCGCCGTAGTTGACGTCCCAGCTGCCGTCGATCGCGATCTT